>CACJQK010000081.1 GCA_902595515.1 uncultured SAR116 cluster alpha proteobacterium | reverse complement strand
CTATAAACCCACCAGAAGATTTTGAAAGTTTGTCTAATATTAGATCTGAGTCACTTATTCCATTAGCAGCAGGAGAAAATGCTTGTACATCATTTGAATTTAAAAAAATGTTTGAAGCTGAAGCTGTTGATTATGCTCAACCAAGTGTAACAAAAGTTGGTGGTATCACTGAATTTAATAAAGTTGTTTCAATTTCTCAAACCTATGGAGTACAGGTAATGCCGCATTCCCCTTATTTTGGACCAGGGTTTTTAGCTACATTGCATCTTGCTCAATCAATGCCTAATCCAGGGCTTTTAGAGAGGTTTTTTATTGACCTTGAGGCTTACCTATATCCTGAAGATATTTTTACTCCAAAAGATGGTTTTTTTAAAATTAATGGTGGTATAGGTTTGGGTTATGAACCTGATGTAAATGTATTAAAAGACTACATTGTAAAATAAATTTAATATCCTGCTCTAGATTTTGAGGTTTCACTTTCTGGAACATAAGTTTCAAAAGCCATTGATTTCAATCTTTCCCAACATTTACCGTTTAGATTAGTTACATCTTTATTTTTTTTGAAATTAGTAAATTTAGTATTATTTTTCTTTATAAAATCATATGTTCTTAAGAAAGTATAACATGGAACATTAGTATCTAAATTTGAATTTACATAAATATTTTTATCTTTTGTAAATGCCATAATGTCTTTTTTTTCATTTTCTAATATTAGATTGATTTTTTGTTCTTCTGCTATTATTCCCATAGCAGCAAGTAAAAATTTTGTGCTGTCAATATGACCCTCCCAAGTTATTTTATTTGCAGAAACATATTCTACAAGAAGAAGTCCTACTAAAGCTGAAGCTAATAGTTTTTTATTTGTATTTTTATTTATTGAAATAGTTATTTCTTTTTTTTGATAAAGATCTGCTGTTTTTAAAATTGATCCAAGAAAATTTTGATCATGTTGTGCCAACCATTTCGCTTTGTTTGCACAGTCTTTAGCTAAACTCCATTCAATATTAACACTTCGTAATGCTTTGTAAGTTTCTGAGTATATCTCATTCAAAGAAACACTAATCATAATTATACATTTGATAAATTTGGAAATAGCCAATCATTTATGTTCTTTTTCCATAATTCATTAGGAAGTGGGGCTCCTTGAAATAGAGTTATTCTTGTCCATAAATTAGATTTAGGATCATACTTTGAGGCTCCAAAAAAACTTAATTTACACCTTAAAATATCAATTGGCTTCATATCTTTACCAATTAAATTATTTTGTATTTCGCTATATGGCATTGATTTATTTATGATAACTCTCTTAATTATATTCCTTAATTCTGGGTGATTTATCATCACTTCAGCAGCAGTCATACTAGAAGGTAATTTATTTAATGTATTCACTGCTTGTTTTATCTGATGAGCAATATCAAAAGGGAGTTGTTTGTCTATTCCAGCATCTTTTTTTGTAATACCAAGACGTGGTTCTAATTTTGTTTTTACTATTTAAGTTATCAAATGAATTAGATGCCAATGCCAAAAAAATGTTAATTGGAACTGCTATAATTATATTTGTGTTCAGAGCAATGCCAGGTGTCGGTCAAGGGGGAAGTTGGTTTGAAATAGATATTTTAGGTTTTGATCAAGAGTTTTTATCATTACTTGGATTAATAGCATCTTTCCTTACTATTTTAGGTATATTTGTTTTAAGACCGTTAATGGAAAAGTCTTCAATGACTAGATTAATAGTTATACTTTCAATTGCTGGCTCTTTCTTTATTTTACCATCAATTGCAATGTTTTATGGGTTTCATGAGTTTACATCAAAGCTTACAAATGGATTAGTAGATGCTCGTTTTATCGCTATTTTTAATACAGCGCTAGAGAGTCCATTAGGTCAAGTATCAATGATACCCATTCTAGCATGGATAGCCCAATCAGCTCCTAATCATTTAAAAGCCACATTCTTTGCTGTTTTAGCTAGCTTTACCAATTTAGCTCTCTCAGCAAGTAATTTAGGTACTAAATATTTAAATCAAATATATGTAATAACCAGAGAAGTTAAAAATGA
>CACJQK010000080.1 GCA_902595515.1 uncultured SAR116 cluster alpha proteobacterium | reverse complement strand
AAATTATCTATCAAGAATAAATGGCAATTTGAGGTTATGGAAGTTTCAGAGACAAGTGTTGGAGGATATAAAGAAGCGCAAGCTAATATTATAGGTAATGGTGTTTTTGGAAGATTAAAATATGAATCAGGTGTTCATAGAGTTCAGAGAGTTCCTACTACTGAAACAAGTGGAAGAATTCATACATCTGCAGCTACTGTTGCTGTTCTTCCTGAGGCCGAGGAATTAGAAATTGTGATTGAGGAAAAAGATTTAAGAATAGATGTTTTTAGGTCTAGTGGTCCTGGTGGACAATCTGTAAACACCACAGATTCAGCTGTGAGAATAACACACATACCATCTGGAATTGTTGTTAGTCAACAAGATGAAAAGTCTCAGCATAAGAATAGAGCAAAAGCTATGAAAATCCTTCAGTCCCGATTGTATGAGGCTGAAAGACAAAAACAACAGGATGAAAGATCTTCAAGTAGAAAAGACCAAGTAGGTTCAGGTGACAGATCTGAGAGAATAAGGACATACAATTTTCCTCAGGGAAGAGTAACAGACCATAGAATTAACTTAACATTGCATAAACTAGAAAAAGTGTTAAATGGAGAGGCTCTTGATGAATTAATAGATGCCTTGATAGTTGAAGATAGATTGTTAAAGTTAGCTTCTAATGACTAGCAAAAACATTGATGTTTATACTTTAATTCAATCAGAAATATGTAAATTAAGAAAGGTTGGTATAGAAACCGCTAGTTTAGATTGTAGATTATTGCTTACTAAATCTCTAGAAAGACATAAAATTTTACATAACCACGAATACATTGACATCACAAATAAAGAAATAAAAAATTTTAAATATTTAATTAAACAAAGAATAGCAGGAAAGCCAGTATCCAGAATAATTAATAAAAGAAATTTTTGGAAAATGGAATTTAAACTTAATGAAGGCACATTGGATCCAAGACAAGACTCAGAAACCCTAATTGATGCTGTTTTAAATCATTTTACTAATAAATTACAACCTTTAAAAATTCTTGACCTAGGTTCTGGTTCAGGTTGTCTTGGATTGTCACTCTTAGACGAATACCCTAACTCGGAAGCTTCATTTTTTGATATATCCCCAAAATCTCTAAAAATGGTAAAAATAAATGCACTTAATTTAGGTTTGTCAGAAAGGTCACAATATGTAAACTTAAATTGGAAAGCTAATAATTGGGATAAAAAACTATTAACAATAGAAAATAATATTAAGTACGATGTTATAGTTTCAAACCCACCTTATGTCCCAACAGATATTATTCAAACATTAAAAAAAGAAGTGAAAAATTTCGATCCATTTGTTGCATTAAATGGCGGGAAGGAAGGTCTTGATGCATACAAATTTATTTTACCTAAGCTTATAAACATAATAAAATCGAACGGAAAGATTTTTATTGAAATAGGTAAAGGACAACAATGTCATGTAATATCAATTGCGACAGGACATGGTTTATCACTAAAAGAATATAGGAAAGATTTATCAGGAGTGATTAGGGTAATAATATTAAATGTTAAATAATTTTTTTTGTGCTTGGCTTAAAAGCAAAAAAACTTTATACATATAAAAGTAAGTTTAATACTTATGTTTAAACCTTAAATCTTATATTAATTGAGTCCGTAGGTTGAAATGAGGATTCTTAACCAATTACAAAGTTTTGTGTAAATAAAAGTTAACTAGCTTAAATTTTAGGAAAATTATGAGACAGCAAAATAACGGGCGTCGACGCCAAAATCGTGGATCAAATCGTAGGAACTATAATGGTGGTAGTTTAAATGGCAACATTAACAAAAATACTGTTATAGAAAGTTCTGGACCTGATGGTCGTCAAAGAGGGTCAGTCGTTCAGTTAAATGAAAAATATACTTCTCTTGCATCCGACGCATCTTCCTCAGATGATAGGATATTAGCAGAATCTTTTTTGCAATTTGCTGATCATTATTACAGACTAAAAAAAGAAATTGAATCAAATAATGACAATAAAGAAGTTAAAATTAAATCTGAATTAACCACTAAGTCAAATAACTCTTCTAATTTAGAAGCAGAAAACACTGAAA
>CACJQK010000079.1 GCA_902595515.1 uncultured SAR116 cluster alpha proteobacterium | reverse complement strand
AATCTAAGTAGAGAAGTTATCTCGACTGAACTTGTTTCAATAATAAAGAAAAATTCCCTTACTGTATTGATGGTTACACATTCTATTGAAGAAGCAGCTTTATTAAGTGATGAAGTTTTGGTTATGGGAACAGCACCTATTAGAGTGGTAAAAACATTTAGGCCTCCTAACAATGTAAATAATCAAACTTGGCAAAAAATAGGACTTAGAAAATCATTACAAGATAAATCTTTTAATGGATATTTAAAATCAATAAGAGATACCTCATATATAGTTCTTGAAGGGAATAATAAGGTTGGTAATTAAAAGTAAAACAATATTGGTTACAGCTTCAGCAAAAAGACTAGGCAAATTTATAGCTATTGACTTAATAAATAAGGGTTGGAAAGTAGCTATTCATTATAATAAGTCGAAAAAATTTGCCGAAGAGACTGCAGATTATTTAATCAAAATTGGTGGACAAGTGAGTATACATCAAGCTGACTTGACTTGTAACACAGATATAGAAAAATTAGTAAAAGAAATTGAGAGACAAGATTCAACCTGGGTTGGTCTAATAAATAATGCTGGTTATTTTAATTATGATAATGGAACAAGTTTTAGAGTGGAAGAGCTTCATCGTCACATGTCAGTAAATTTTGTTGCCCCTGCCCTTTTAACTAAAGCATTAGCTAAATACACTATGAAGATAAAAAAACAAAAAAATAATTTTCAAGGCTTTGTTATAAATATAATTGATGCAAAAATTTTCGGATTGAATCCAGACTACTATACATACACATTGTCAAAACAAGCGATGTATGGTTTAACAAAAATGTCAGCCCTAACTTACTCCACTTGTTTAAGAGTAAATGGTATAGCACCTGGAATTACTCTTTTAGCACCTGGGCAAGATCAAAAAGCTTTTGAAAAATCGCATAAAAAAAACTTGTTAAAATCATCATCTACAGTTGAAGAAATATTAAATACAATTCAACTTATCATAAATTCCAAATCTATGACTGGTCATATAACTGTACTTGATGGTGGAGCACATCTTGCACCACCTAGAAGAGATGTTGGATTGTAATAAGGATAATAGCATGAAGTCAAGAAATAGAAAAATAGTCATAAATAATTTAATCATACAAGCATCAGTGGGTGTTTATGAAAATGAAAAACAAAATAAACAAAAAATTATAGTAAATGTAGAATTATTACTTTCAAATGATTCTGAACCAAAACGTGACAGTTTAGAGTCAACTCAAGATTATAGTCAATTTAGAAAGTGTTTAATAGACATTATACAAAGTCAACATTTTCATTTGCTTGAAGTGCTTGTAGAAAAGATACATTCATCTTTGATGATTAATAGTTATGTGCTTGGTGCTAAAGTGAATATCTCTAAACCTGATATTTTTAAAGATTGTCAGGTTGGATATGAATTATCAAATATTTAAAAACTATCTTTTTGAAGTCTAAGTTTTCTGAAGGACTCAGACGCACTGTTACTACTTAATCCAACTTTTTTAATAAAATTATGATCGTCTGCTCTAAGGAATGGATTAATTTTCTTTTCTACTCCTAGATTAAATGGAACAGTTGGCAATATTTTTTCTCTATTATTTTTAATTTCTAAGCCTACTTTGTCTAACATATTATTGTCAGAATCAATGTGTTTAGCAAATTTCATATTAGATAACGTATACTCATGACCACAATAGACAGTTGTATCTTCTGGCAAAGATCTAAGTTTTAATAAGCTTGACCACATCTGATCCATTGTCCCTTCAAAAACTCGGCCACAACCTAAATAAAATAAAGTATCACCTGAAAACAAACATTTTTCTTGAGGCATATAAAAACATACATGTCCTAATGTGTGACCTGGTGTATGAATTATCTTTGTTGAAACACCTGCTATATTATGAGTTTCGTTATCTGAAACTAACAGATTAATATTGGATATACGACTATGTTCGTAAGAAGGAGCTATTAATTTTGATTTATAAACATCTAAAAGTTTTTTATTACCTCCAATATGGTCATGATGATGATGAGTATTTATTATTTCATCTAAATGCCAGTTTTTATTATTTAAAAATTTTAATACTGGTTCTGATTCTCCTGGATCAACAACGCTTGTTATATTTTTATTTTCATTT
>CACJQK010000078.1 GCA_902595515.1 uncultured SAR116 cluster alpha proteobacterium | reverse complement strand
TTTTCCATTATCTTTGTGGTCGTGGCAAGACACAATAAAGGCAGTTTTCCTAGATAGGGTAAATATTGTATCAGAGTACGATGAGATTGTTAGATCGCCAGGTTTTTCTATGAAAGTACCAAGTGTTATTTCTTTAAAAGAGTATGTAAAAAATCAAAAATCACCCGTCTTTACAAGATTTAATGTTTTTTTAAGGGATAAATTTTCTTGTCAGTATTGTGGTATTGTGAAACAGTCACATGATTTAACTTTTGATCATGTTATACCAAGATCTAAGGGTGGAAAAACAAACTGGACAAATGTAGTTGCTGCTTGCAGATCGTGTAACTTTAAAAAGGGAAGTAAAAATTCAAAGGAAATTAATATGTTTCCAATAATTAAACCCGAAGCTCCTTCAACTAATTTACTAAAAAGAAATGGAAGACACTTTCCACCAAATTATTTACACAAATCTTGGAGAGATTTTTTGTATTGGGATACTGAACTAGAAAGTTCAAATTAGTAAAATTAAACTATATTTTTTCGGAAATCCTTATTGCTGTTCTACAACCAAGTTGGACAATAGCTCTCATTATTTCATAACCAGGTGCGTTTTCTCCGTCATGCTCTACACCCGTTTCAAGATGATCTAACTCATCATCTCTAAATTTCATTAGGGTTTTTTTAAGTTCTTTATGATCATCATTTAGCGTCTCTGCTTGTTTAGCATAATGTTCGCCAATAACTTCTTCCACAGCAATTGTACAGGCCATAGCAGCTTTTTCACCCATAACTGCACTAGCAACTCCAAGTCCAAATCCCATAATGTTCCAAAGCGGAAGTAGGGCTGTAGGTCTAGTATCATTTTCAAACAGAAGTTGATTGAACGTGTCTAAATGTTCTTGTTCTTGATCTTTCATATGTTGAATTGTTGGACCTACAGGAGTATTTTTAAGAACTGCCAATTGACCATCATATATTTTTGCAGCTGCTGTTTCGCCTGCGTGATCTACCCTTAAAATTGAATCTATATGTTCTTTGTTTAATTTTCTATTCATATTTTAATTAACCTTTTATTAAGTAAAAAAACATTAGTTAGTAAGAATATTAAAAATGATGCAAATGCATTCCAACCAGCTAAAGACAAATTAAATATTTCAAATATTACTTCATCACATTTAATTGGAGACTTTTTTAATAAATATGTAAGTGTGTCTTTTGAAAAATCAATATTTGATGAACACCCATCAGGGCCAGCCCAAAAACTCATCTCAATACCAAAATGGTATAATCCTGCTAAAGAGCTTAAAAGCCAGAGGATACCTCCAACAAACAGTAAAAGTTTTTTAGAAATTGAAATTTTATTAATCAAGAGAATAAATATCAAACTATAAGTTATAATTGCAGCATGAAACCATCTTTGCGTAATGCAAAGATCACAAGGCAAAGCCCCATGAAAATATTCCAAATAAAAAGCTGAAATTAGCATTAAAGAAGATATAAGAAATGAGATTTTGAAAATACTACTAATTGACATTTAAAAAATATAAATCGAAAATAATATAATTGCTATTCCTAATATACTAGAAGATAAAAGGAGATTTTTCTGTAAAAATAATATAGCAGGCATACCAAAAATTTTTGTTAAATATGCAACTATAAAAAATCTTATACCCCTACCTAATAGAGACATTAATACAAATCCAATTACATTTATTTCAGCCATTCCACTTGTAATGGTTATTACTTTGTATGGTAGAGGTGTAAATGCTCCTAAAAAAATTATAAGCATACCATTTTTATTATAAGCTGACTTTACTTCCATAAATTTTTCTTGGGTAAACCAAGGTATATTCAATAATATATTCTCAATTGAAGGTCCGATAAAATAACCAAGCAACCATCCTACAACACCTCCAATAACAGAGCCGATTGTACAAAATAATGCAAATTTGAATGCTTTTCTTGGGGCTGCCAAAGTCAATCCTGCAAGAAATGGATCAACTGGAATTGGAAAAATTATTGATTCTATAAGTGAAATAAATCCAATAATTTTATCTGCTATTGATTTTGCAGCATTTTGTTTTGCTTTTTCAACTAAAAGATTAATTTTAGTTTTTACATTTAAGAATTTCATATTGCTTCTTATACATGAAAAAAATTATAAAAATATTTTAAATTTAAATACATTGTTATATGTATTAAAAGTTAATT
>CACJQK010000077.1 GCA_902595515.1 uncultured SAR116 cluster alpha proteobacterium | reverse complement strand
TTTTAAATGTCTTTGAATTATTAATTTTAATCGAGCTTCATCAAAATCAAGTAAATCATTATCAATATCTTTAGCTGTAGGAGTGTTCAAGTTTTTTAAACTCTGTAATTTCTCTAAACCTACCATAGCTTTGTTACACTTAGTATCAAATGTACCATCTTCATCTAAAATATAAGCTATACCACCTGACATTCCTGCTGCAAAATTCCTACCTGTTTTTCCAAGTATAATAACAACACCACCTGTCATATATTCGCATCCGTGATCTCCACAACCTTCAACAACAGCAGTAGCACCTGAGTTTCTAACTGCAAAACGTTCTCCTACAACTCCTCTTAGATAACATTCTCCAGAGATTGCACCGTACAAAAGCGTATTTCCAGCAATGATATTATTTTCAGGAATAATTTTACTTGTTTCGTGAGGACTCACAGATATTCTACCACCAGACAAGCCTTTACCTACATAATCGTTAGCATCACCTTTTAAGTTAAAATTAACACCTTTTGATAACCAGGCTCCAAAACTTTGGCCAGCGTTTCCTATAAAATCAATATTTATTGTATCCTTGGGCAATCCATTATGACCGTACTTTTTTGCTATAACTCCTGATAACATTCCACCGACTGTTCTGTTAGTATTTACAATTTTTGATGAAATATTTACTTTTATTTTATCTAATATAGCTTTTTTTGATTTTGAAATTAATTCATTATCAAGAGCAAGTTCTAACCTATGGTTTTGTTCTTTAGAATTATAGAAAGTCTCATCTTTTTCTTTTTCTAAATTTACAATAAGTTTTCTTAAATCCAATCCGTGAGCTTTCCAATGTTCTTCTGCTCCATTAAAATCAATAAGATCTCTTCTTCCAATTAAATCGTTAAACTTCCTAATACCAAGCTCTGCCATTATTTCTCTTACTTCATTAGCAATGAAAACAAAAAAGTTAACTACATGGTCTGGTGTTCCAGTAAAATTTTTTCTAAGTTCTGGGTCTTGTGTGGCAACCCCTACAGGACAAGTATTTAAGTGACATTTTCTCATCATTATACAACCTTCAGAAATAAGAGCGGCAGTTGCAAACCCAAATTCATCAGCACCCAAAATTGCTCCAATTACAACATCTCTTCCAGTTCTTAACCCTCCATCAACTTGAACAGCTATTCTTTCTCTTAATCCATTCATGACAAGTGTTTGATGGGTTTCAGCTAAACCAGTCTCCCAAGGACCACCGGCATTTAACAATGATGTAATTGGACTTGCTCCAGTACCACCATCATTTCCTGAAATAGTTACGTGATCAGCATAAGCCTTACTAACTCCAGCAGCGACGGTTCCAACACCAATCTCAGATACCAGTTTTACAGAAACTCTAGCTTTTGGATTAACATTTTTAAGATCATGTATAAGTTGAGCTAAATCCTCAATTGAATAAATATCGTGATGAGGTGGTGGTGATATTAAACCAACACCTGGTGTTGAATGTCTAATTTTAGCAATAAATTCATCAACTTTTCCACCTGGAAGCTGTCCACCTTCACCTGGCTTAGCGCCTTGTGCCATTTTGATCTGAATGTCAGTCGCGTTTGATAAATATTCAGTTGTAACCCCAAATCTTCCGGATGCAACTTGCTTTATTCTGGAGTTCATAGAATCACCATTAGCAAGAGGAACAAATCTTGATGTCTCTTCTCCGCCCTCACCTGTGTTAGATCTTCCTCCAAGGCGGTTCATTGCAATTGCTAAGGTTGTGTGGGCTTCTGTCGATATTGATCCAAGTGACATAGCACCTGTAGCAAATCTTTTAACTATTTCAGATGTAGGTTCTACTTCATTAACATTTATAGGTTTTGATTTATTAGTAAACTTAAATAAACCTCTTAAATTTTTTAATTTAATTGAGTGGTCGTTAATTTTCTTTGAGTATTTTTTGAAAGTATCATAGTTAGCACTTCTAACTGAATGTTGAAGCATTCCAATTGTTTCAGGAGTCCAAACATGTTCTTCACCCCGAATTCGAAAGCTTAAATCACCACCAACATCAAGATCATTAGACAATATTGGAGAATCACCAAAAGCCAATTCATGTCTATTCTCTGTTTCTATTTGAATTTCTTCTAAGTCAATACCTTCAACTTTTGACGACGTGCCGCAAAAGTATCTATCAACAAGATTAGAGGAAAGACCTACTGCATCAAAAATTTGAGCACCAGAATAAGATTGATATGTAGAAATACCCATTTTAGACATTACTTTAAGCATGCCTTTTGTTACCGCTTTGACATATTTTGTATAAGCTTCTTTTTCT
>CACJQK010000076.1 GCA_902595515.1 uncultured SAR116 cluster alpha proteobacterium | reverse complement strand
CGCCATTATGTGCATTAATTATTTTTGGTGTTTCATCTGACCTAAAAAATCTTATAGTACCGTCACCAAATCCTGCAACAACAGCTTCAGGAATTGTAACTGCACCAGTAACTGGAGCATTTATTTCTAATTCCTTACCTCTACCTTCTAGTTCTGTTTCTTCAGGTTCTAAGTAAGATATTTTTTGCTTTAAAGATTTTTCTCTATCTGACATTTTGAATTAATTCTTGAGGTAAATAAGTCTTATTTAATTCAATTTACATCCATCAAAACCCTCATCAAGACCCATGGTTTCAAGATTTCGACCTATAAAAACTACCCTTGAATTGCGCTCTTTACCTTCAGGCCAAGTGCCCATTGGAGATGCATCCATAAGCATGTGTACACCCTGAAAAACATAACGGTCATCTTTACCTTGAAAATTTAATATGCCTTTTGATCTTAAAATATCTTGTCCATGTGTTTGTAATAAATTACCAAACCAGGTTTGAAATTTATCCATATCTAGTGGTGTTTCAGAGACAAATGACATGCTCGTTACATCATCATCGTGTTCATGATCATGATCAGAATCTAAGAAATCAGGTTCAACTTCTAAAACACGATCTAAACTAAATGCATTAAGACCTAAAACTTCATTGAGAGGAATATCACAACGATTAGTTTTTACAATTTTTGCATAAGGATTAATTTTTTTTATTCGTGCCTTTACTTTATCAAGTGAACTATCATCAACTAGATCAATTTTGTTAAGTAATACAATGTCTGCGAATGCAATTTGTTCCTCAGCTTCGTGGTGTTCACCAAGTTGATTACTAAGATGCACAGCGTCTGCAACGGTGACTATTGCATCCAATTTAGTTTTGTCAGCGACGTCCTGGTCAACAAAAAAAGTTTGAGCAACTGGAGCAGGGTCTGCAAGTCCTGTTGTTTCTACAATTATAGCGTCAAGTTTATCTGCTCTTTTCATAAGGCCACCTAGTATTCGAATTAAATCACCTCTCACTGTACAGCAAATACATCCGTTATTCATTTCAAAAACTTCTTCATCAGCATCGACAACAAGATCATTGTCGATTCCTTGTTCACCAAATTCATTTACGATGACAGCGTAGCGTTTACCATGTTGTTCTGTAAGAATTCTATTAAGAAGAGTTGTTTTTCCGGCTCCTAGAAATCCAGTTAAAACTGTAACAGGGACCTGTTCAGAAGTATTATTCATATCTTAATCCTTTTAATTATAAATTCGTTGAGCAATTGCCACATAGGCCATGTATTTCGAAAACAGGATTGTCAGCTTTAAATCCTGTTCTATCAGAAAGATTTTTAATATCGTCTGTTAATTTCTGATCTAAATGTTCTTTTACATCACCACAATCATCACAGATTTCAAAGACTGGGATTTTGTTTTTATGAGATCCACAACATATTGTCCATGCGTTTAATGACTCAATGCGATGAATAAGACCATCTTGATGCAATTTGTCTAATGCTCTATAAACAGTTGTAGCGGCTGTAATCCCGTCTGACCTTAAAAGATCTAAAATTTCGTAAGCAGTTAAGGGTTGTTTTTGTTTTTTAAGAAAATCAAAAACCCTATCTGCGTGTGTTAAACGTTTTTTAATAACTGACATTAGTAAACCCTCAATTTAGACAAATCGATTACAATATATCAACTCATTTTAAATTTTGCAATGTTATAACATAACATTCCGAAGATATGCCAATTGGAATTGTTACTGGATTAGTAGGAGGGATTTTTTTTGTATGGCTTCTTAGAAGAAAATAATCAATAATATAATTCGAAAAATATTGAAAGAAACAAATGAAAAAAGCTAAAAGCCCTTGCATTGATGTTTGTAAATTTATTGGTCCCAATGGATGGTGTTTAGGTTGCGGTCGTACTAGAGACGAAACTAGAAAATGGAAAAGTTTAAAACCTTATGATATTCAAAATCTTCAAAAAGTTTTAAAAAAAAGAAATAAAATTCTAAAAGACCAAATATAATTTATTTTTAACTTTATTTACTCCATATGTCTTCTAGCTATTAGAGAACCTCCGTCCACCGGTATTATTGAGCCAGTTATATATGCACTTGCTTTAGAAGATAAAAATATAGATGTCCCAGCCATGTCTTCAGGAATGCCAATTCTTCCACGTGGAACTGATTTTTTTATCTGTTCTCCATATTCTTTTAGGGAATGAGCCATCATATTACTTTGAAATGGTCCTGGAGCAATAGCGTTTACGTTAATATTCCTATGAGCCAATCTATTTGCTAAAACTCTAGTTAATTGATGAATTGCAGCT
>CACJQK010000075.1 GCA_902595515.1 uncultured SAR116 cluster alpha proteobacterium | reverse complement strand
AACAGATCTCTTATCAGAATTTTCTGTAGTTGTGATTAGAAATCAAAATATTACAGATGATGACCACATAAAATTTAGTGAAAATTTTGGCACCCTTGAACTGACAAAAGTGGGAACAGATGGGTCTGGTTCAAAACTAATTATTCTTCGTAACTTTGATGAAAATGGAAACATTGTCTCACCAACAGATAGACAAAGATTAAATAATTTAGCTAACCAAGAATGGCATAGTGATAGTTCATTTAAAAAAATTCCATCTAAAATGTCAATTTTATCAGCTAAAATGATCCCGTCATTTGGAGGAAATACAGAGTTTTTGTCAATGAGAGCTGGCTACAAGGCTTTACCTCAGAAATTAAAATTAAAAATTGATGATAAAATTTGTTGGCATGATTATTCTCATGGAAGATCAAAAATTGATCCTAACTTAGTTACTCCTGAAGAAAAACAAGCCCTTCCTCCAGTTAAACAAAAATTAGTTTTAAGTGATAATAAGTATGGAAAATCTCTTTATTTAGGTGCGCATTGTAAAAATATCGATGGGATGTCAGAAAATGACAGTAATGCTCTCTTAGCTGAAATTAACTCTTACATTGACACAGAAAAATTTATTTATTCTCATGCTTGGGAACCATTTGATTTAATTATGTGGGATAATAGAGCTGTATTACATAGAGCTACCCCAATAAAAGGCAAAATAGAAAAAAGGTTAATGGTTAGGACAACTGTAGCCGGCCAAACATCAACTATAAATGAATATTAAATAAAATATTATGGAAAACTTTGATTATATAGTAGTTGGTGCTGGATCGTCTGGTTCGGTAATAGTTAATAGGTTGTCAGAAAATAACAAAATAAAAATTTGTGTTATTGAAGCTGGAGGAAGTAATCAGCATCCATATGTAAAGATGCCAGCAGGTTTTATTAAAACAATAAATGATAAGAGGTTTAATTGGTGTTTTAAAACCGAAGGAAGTGATTATGTAAATAATCGAGAAATATTATTTCCAAGAGGAAAAGGGTATGGAGGTTCAAGCTCCATTAATGGTCATCTTTATGTTAGAGGGCAGCCAGATGACTATAATCAATGGGCACAACTAGGTAATTTAGGTTGGTCATATGACGATGTGCTGCCATATTTTAAAAAATCAGAATATAAAGAAAATGGAGACGAAACTACTCGTGGAAAACAAGGTCCTCTTAACGTATCTGATATAGTTGAAAAACATCCTCTATGTGAAGAATTTATCAGGGGCTCCAGTGAATTAGGTATTAAAGTCCAAAACGATTATAATTCAGGTCAACAAGAAGGTATTTTTTACTATCAACGAACCATTAAAAATGGCACTAGATTTAGTGCTTATGATGCTTTTTTAAAACCAGCTTTAAAAAGAGAAAATGTAAATATTAAAAAGAATACAACAGTTTTAAAAATTATATTTAAAAATAAAAAAGCAGTTGGCTTATTGTGTAAGACAAATAATAAAATTTTTGAAATTTTTGCAAATAAAGAAATTATTTTGTGTGCTGGGGCAATTGGCACACCACATTTGCTACAAGTTTCAGGAATAGGAGATACTGAATATTTAAAATCTATTGGCATTGAACCATTATTTGAAATAAAAAATGTTGGTGAAGGTTTGCAAGACCATTATGCTGTTAGGGTTGCTAACAGAATAAGCACTCCTATTTCTCTTAATGAAAAAGCACGCGGTTTTAACTTGGTTTTAGAAATAATTAAATGGTTTATTTCAAAAAAAGGTTTAATTTCGTATAGTCCTGCACATGTGGGGGCTTTTTTAAAATCTTCGCCTAAAATTGATTTTCCTGATTTACAATTTGTTTTTACTCCAGCATCTTATACTGAGGGAATGATTGGCAAACTTCAAAATTTTCCTGGAATGACATGTGGGGTGTGGCAATCAAGACCTCAAAGTAGAGGTTATGTAAGAGCCTCATCAAAAAAGATATCAGACCCACCAATAATACAACCGAATTATCTAAAAGAAAAAATAGATCAAGATGTTTTAATTGAAGGTGTAAAAATGTGTCGATCACTTTTAGATACATCTACAATGAAAAAAATTTCTGTTAATGAAACTCTTCCTGGAGATAATATAAAATCTGACGAAGAAATTCTTAATTTTATTAGGAATAAGGGTGCAACTGTATATCATGCAATAGGTAGTTGTAGAATGGGTATTGATAATAAAGCAGTTGTTTCCCCATCTCTTAAAATGAATGGTTTAAGCAACATTAGAATAGCAGATGCTTCAATAATGCCAACAATGCCATCAGGCAACACAAATGCTGCAACATTGATGATAGCAGAAAAAGCATCAGATCTTATTAAAAAAGATTCATAATTGT
>CACJQK010000074.1 GCA_902595515.1 uncultured SAR116 cluster alpha proteobacterium | reverse complement strand
TATCCTTGAGTTTTACGTTTGGGTCTCTAATAACTCTTCTAAAAGCAGTTTTTTCTGACATATCTGATAAACTAGATACGCACATTTTATGTCTAAGCAAACTCTTAGGAGTCATAATTATCAGAGGTTTACGAAAATCTCGTTTTAATTGTCTTCGCAATGCATGAAAATAGTTTGCAGGTGTGCTACAATTCAATACCTGCATATTATCTTCACCACATAGCTGTAGATATCTTTCTAATCTGGCTGACGAATGTTCTGGCCCTTGACCTTCGTAACCATGTGGTAAAAGCATAACCAATCCTGACATTCTTAACCATTTTGCCTCACCACTTGAAATAAATTGGTCAACTATGACTTGAGCACCATTAGCAAAGTCTCCAAATTGTGCCTCCCACATGACTAAGGCTGTTGGTTCAGTTAAAGAGAAACCGTATTCAAATCCAAGCACGGAGGCTTCTGACAATGGTGAATCAATTACTTCAAATGTTTCTTGTTTATCTTTTATATTATTTAATGGAGTGTATCTATTTTCTGAAATTTGATCTATGAAGACAGAGTGTCTTTGAGAAAAAGTTCCTCTGCAACTATCCTGACCAGATAGTCTTACTGGATGACCTTCTAAAAGCAACGAACCAAACGCGAGATGTTCTGCAGTGGACCAATCAATTCCTTCTTCACTCTCGATAGCTTTTTTGCGAGCATCAATAACTCTTGATAATTTTTTATTGATTTGAAAACCTTTGGGAACGGTAGTAATTGCTTTTCCAATTTCTTTTAGCATTTCTGTTGTAACAGAAGTTTCACCTCTTCTTGCGTCGCCGTGAGCTGTTCTTAGGTTTGACCATTGCCCCTCTAACCAGTCAGCCTTGTTAGGTTTATAACTTGAGCCAGCTATGAATTCTTTTTCTAAATAATTGTTGTGATTTTCAACTTCGTCTTTAGCTTCTTTTTGAGTTATGATTCCCTGATTAACAAGCTTTTGTGCATAAATTTTACTGATGCTATCATGAGAACCTATTGTTTTATACATTAACGGTTGAGTAAAAGCCGGTTCATCTCCTTCATTGTGACCATAACGTCGATAACTTATAATATCTAACACAACATCACATGCAAATTTTTGCCTGAATTCAGTTGCAATTCTAGAGGCATGCACAACAGCTTCTGGATCGTCTCCATTTATATGCATTATAGGAGCCATTACCATTTTGGCTACATCCGTACAATAAGGACTGGAGCGAGAATAATTCGGGCTAGTAGTAAACCCAATTTGATTATTCACAACTATATGTATTGTCCCACCAGTCCTGTATCCTCTAAGTCCAGAAAAATCAAAAGTTTCAGCAACTATTCCCTGACCTGCAAAAGCAGCATCACCATGTAGAACAATTCCTAATACCGATAGCCTATCATTAGTATCATTGTGTTGATTTTGTTTTGCTCGTACTCTTCCTATCACAACAGGTGCTACAACCTCAAGATGTGAGGGATTGGCTTGCAAAGACAAGTGAACAGTTTTTCCATCAAATTCTCTGTCAGCTGAAGCACCCATATGGTACTTAACATCTCCAGATCCTCCAGCTTCTTCTGGATTTGCTTGGTTACCTAAAAATTCAGAGATAATCGCGCGAAAAGGTTTGTTTAAAATATTATATAGTAGGTTGAGTCTACCCCTGTGAGCCATTGCTATCACAACTTCTTTCATTCCTAATTGGCTACCACGTTTCAGTATTTGCTCTATTGCAGGTACTACTGACTCCGACCCGTCAAGTCCAAATCTTTTGGTTCCCGCATATTTTTTGTGCAGAAATTGCTCGAATGTTTCTGCTCCAACTAAACGTTCGTATATAGCCTTTTTACCTCTATTAGTGAATTCTGTAGCATTGCGAATTGACTCAATCCTTTCTTGTATCCATGCTTTCTGAGCTGGATCCTGAACATGCATAAATTCAATTCCAATGGAACCACAATAAGTCTCTTTTACTATTTCCATTATTTGTCTGAGGGTAGCTGACTCCATACCTAGGACATAGTCTATAAATATTGGTCTATCCCAGTCATCATCATTAAATCCATAAGTTTTAGGATCTAGTTCAGGATGAATGTTCTGTTCTTGTAAATTGAGGGGATCTAATTTGGCTAAAAGATGTCCATTAATCCTGTAAGCTCTAATAAGCATAATAGCTCTAATTGAGTCGGTTGTTGCAGCTCTCAAATCTGTAGCAGATAAATTGCCTTTTCCTGCTATTCCTCTGGCAACTGCTTTTACACTTTCAACAGTATCGACAGCACCTATTACCTTACTGTTTTTTTTAGCCCAACTAGGTCCTTCATCTAATAAATTGTCGTCAGCATTTGCTTTAAACCATAAATCCCATT
>CACJQK010000073.1 GCA_902595515.1 uncultured SAR116 cluster alpha proteobacterium | reverse complement strand
AAAATCTCCTTTATCATCGGCCACTTGTGAAATTAAAATTACTTGTAATAATAAATCTCCCAACTCTTTTTTTATCTCTTCAATATCATTGTTTTCTATGGCATCTACAAGTTCGTAAGCTTCTTCAATAGAATAGGGAGCTAATGAATTGTAATCTTGTTTTAAGTCCCAAGGACAACCATCAATTGGATCTCTTAATATCTTAATTACTTTTCTTATTTTTGAAATAGATACTAGATTGTTTAACTCACTTAATTTTTCATCAGATAATTTTTTCATTTTTAAATCTTTTCATATTGGTTTGGAGTATTTATTTATACACTATAATATTTATAACATCAGGAGTTTAAATTGTCTGAAGAAAAAATTGGTTTGTTTGCAAGATTTAGAAGATATTTTCTTGCTGGCATTTTAGTCACATCTCCAATTTTAATAACAATCTACGTTACTTGGATCATAATTACTTTTATAGATTCTCAAGTTGCCGGTTTATTGCCTGATAGTTTGGATTTCACTAAACAGTTATCACACCAAATACCTGGAATAGGATTGATTATAAGTATTGTGGTTATTACTTTTATTGGTGCAATAACTCCTGGATTTATTGGCAGAACTTTGCTTAAAGCTGGGGAAAGAGTGCTTGATAAAATGCCTGTTATTAGAAGTATATACGGTGCAATTAAGCAAATTATGGAAACAGTCATGTCAACTAACTCTGATAGTTTCAGAGAGGTTGTTTTAGTTGAATATCCAAGGAAAAAAATTTGGGTTATTGGGTTTGTTACAGGAGAGACAAAAGGAGAAGTTCAGACCTTAAACGATGAAACCCTAATAAATGTTTTTATACCTACCACTCCTAACCCTACAAGTGGATTTCTCTTATTTGTCCCCAAAAAGGATTTAATATATATGAAAATGAAAGTTGAAGATGCTGTAAAAATGGTAATTTCTGGAGGTATAGTTACTCCAAAAATGAAAACTAATAAGATTAAGTATTGATCAACCACCTTTTAATAATCTGATAGCATCATTATTTTCGAAAATAGACAAAAGAACATTAATTTTTTCTTTATCATTTTCATTTTCCAGCATTTTCCTCGCTTCGTCTCTTGCAACTGGAATCATTTTGTTGTGGATATGCAAATCTACAAACTTAAATTCAAGATTGCCAGATTGTTTGCTACCAAGAATTTCTCCTGGTCCACGTAATTCTAAATCATGTTCAGAAATTTTAAATCCATCATCATTTTCTTTTAAGATTTTTAACCTTGAATGAGCAATTGAGCTTAAATTAGAATTATATAGCAATATGCATGAGGATTCTTTATTACTTCTTCCAACTCTTCCTCTTAATTGATGTATTTGAGCTAACCCAAATCTTTCTGCGCATTCAATCACCATTATAGTAGCTTCAGGAACATCTACTCCAACTTCAATTACAGTAGTTGCAACTAGAATTTTACTTTCACCAGATTTAAACTCATTCATTGATATTTCTCTCTCAATCTGATTTTGTTTCCCATGAATTAATGAAACATTAATATTTTTAAAATTATTTTTTAAAAAATTATATCTTTGGTTAACAGCAATCAGATCTGAATTTTCAGATTCCTCAATAAGAGGACAAACCCAATATACTAATGCTCCAGTTTTAATTGCTCTTTCAATAGAAGACAATACTTCTGCTATTTTAGTTTGTGACAAAACATATGTATTAATTGATTTTCTACCAATCGGTTTTTCACTTAAAACAGAAATATCCATATCACCATAAGCAGTCAGTGCTAGAGACCTAGGTATAGGCGTTGCTGTCATAACTAGTACATTAACGTTATTACCTTTTTCTGTTATTTCAACTCTTTGTTTAACTCCAAACCTATGCTGCTCGTCAATAACAGCTAGAGATAGGTTATTATAAATTACTTTTTTTGAAATTAATGCGTGAGTTCCAATTATAATTTTAATTTCACCGTCTTTTATTTGTTTAATTATATTAGATCTAGTTTTGTTATCATAAACAGATCTACTTTCTCCCAATAGAAGAGTTGGCTCAATTTTTAGTGGTATAAGTAAGTCTTTAATTGTATTAAAATGTTGAATTGCAAGAATTTCCGTTGGAACCATCAACACTGCTTGAGATCCGTCTAATATTGCATTAAGCATAGAAATTACAGCAACAATTGTTTTACCAGACCCAACATCACCCTGAAGCATTCTAACCATAGTTTTATTGCTATGAATGTCATCTTTTATCTCATTTATAACTTTTATTTGATTACCAGTTAACTCAAATGGTAAATTCGAATAAAAATTTTCAATTAATTCTGAGTTGCTATAACATTGTTTTATTTCTTTAATTTTAGAGATTTTATTTTTTATTAGTAACATAGAAATCTGATTT
>CACJQK010000072.1 GCA_902595515.1 uncultured SAR116 cluster alpha proteobacterium | reverse complement strand
TTTGAGATGATGAACGATTTCTTTATTAGTTTTACCTTCTTTATGAAGTTTAAATATTAAATCTAATCTTTTTTGATTTGAAGGATTAATAAAATCTAAGGAAAATATTGAACTTTTTATATCTAAAATATTAGAAAAGAAGTATCCATCATCTAACGAAGGAACAGTACCTTTGAACTCACTCCACCGTAACTGATTTAGCTAAATTTCTTGGTTGATCAACATCGGTGCCTCTTTCATTAGCAACATGATATGCTAATAATTGTGCTGGAATTGCCATAAGAATTGGTGACAAGAAATATTTAAAATCAGTTTCAAAATTTGGTATTTCTATTTTAAAGTGGGCAAAAGGGGCCTTTTTAATACATTCCTTATCTGCAATTAAAATAATTTGAGCACCTCTTGAGAAAGCTTCCTGCAAATTACTTATTGCTTTATCTTCATTGCCATCTGATACTAAAAACATAATCACTGGCACTTGATCTTCTATTAAAGCAATTGGACCATGTTTCATTTCTCCTGCTGCAAAACCTTCAGCATGAATATAACTAATTTCCTTTAGCTTCAATGCGCCTTCCAATGCAAGAGGATACAAAAGTCCCCTCCCAAGAAAAATTATACTTTTGGCATTTTTTATATTATGGGCGACAGATTTAATTTCGTTTTCCATATTTAACATTCGAGCAATTGCACTAGGAAGCGTATGTATGTAATTACTATATTTCTGTATTTGGCTTAATTTGAAATTTTTAAATTTTTTTCCTAGCGCAAGGGCTATTATAAATAAAACAACTAACTGTGAAGTAAATGATTTTGTACTGGCAACACCTATTTCTGATCCAGCTCTTGTATGTAAACTAAAATCTGCTTCTCTATCTATTGTGCTACCTTCAACATTGACAATTGCGTTAGTTATTAATCCAAGCTCTTTGCCGTGTCTCAATGCCATAAGAGTGTCCAAACTTTCACCTGATTGCGAAATAACCAACATAGCTGCTTGACCAAAAATGGACGGTTTTCGATATCTATATTCAGATGCTAAATCTATTATAACAGGTAAATCCGCAATATGTTCTATCCAGTATTTACCCACCATCGCTGCATAGTAACTAGTTCCAGCCGCTGCAATCAGTAATGTATTTTTATTTTTAAATCCAAATTTATTAAGATCTATTTTGATTTCAGAAATACCGTTCATGAAAGGAGAAATTGTTTGAGGAATTACTACAGGTTGTTCAAATATTTCCTTTTCCATAAAATGTTTATAACCACCTTTTGTTACTAGACCAATTTCAGCTTTTATATTAATAATTTTTCTATTAGCTTTTTCTTCATTTTTATTAAAAATCTCTACATCGTTCGATTGAACTAAAGCATAATCACCATCCTCTAGGTAAATTATTTTCTGGGTTAAATGATCTATTGAACGAGCGTCCGAACCAACAAAATTACATTTATCGCCTAGACCAATGGCTATAGGAGATGAATTTCTTGATACAAATAATTCATTTGGAAAATCTAAACTCATTGCAACAAATGCGAATGCACCTTTAATTTCTTGTAAAACAAGTCTACCGGCTTGCAAAAAATTATTTCCTAGTTTTATATATTTCATAAAAAGATGCGGTAACACCTCAGTATCAGTTTGACTTTTAAAAACATAACCTTCTGAAATAAGATTATTTTTTATGTTTTCATAATTTTCAATAATACCATTATGAACAACTGCAACTCTATTTTCACTAGTTAAAGGATGAGCATTCTCAACGCTAATATTACCATGTGTGGCCCACCTTGTGTGACCTATAGATATTTTAGAATCAGAATATAGGTTTGCATTAGATATTTGACTTAAGTTATTAATTAAATTGGTTAGTTTACCTTCTGACTTAACAGTTTGGAGTATTCCACCACATAATGAAGCAATACCCGCAGAGTCATAACCTCTATATTCAAGTTTTTTTAAGCCTTCAACAACGAATTGACTTGCATATTGTTTTCCTATAACCGCAACAACACCGCACATTTGGAACCTCTTTTTTAAAATCTCATTAATATAATTTTATAAGTAAATTTTAAAGCTTTATATTTGCAAACATAAGAGATATAACATTTTTATGGAAATTTGTTCAATTATATTAAGTGCTGGAAAAGGAAATAGGATGCTGTCAAGTACGCCTAAACCCTTACATTTAATTTCTGGGAAAACAATGCTTCAATGGGTAATTGACGCTAATAATGCTGCTGGAATTAAAAAAAAAATAATTGTTGTTCCTAATGAATTTGACTATTTTGACACAACTAATCAAAATTTAAAGACTATTATTCAGAAAAAACCATCAGGAACGGGAGATGCTGTTAAACAAGCCACCACTTTACTAAATGATTTTGAAGGTGCCGTACTAATATGTTTTGCAGACACACCTTTTATTACTTCTAATACACTTAAA
>CACJQK010000071.1 GCA_902595515.1 uncultured SAR116 cluster alpha proteobacterium | reverse complement strand
GTTATATATGTTCAGATTTTTTATACTTAAAAAGTGGTTTTTATGGTCTTGGTTAGGCTCATTTGTAATTTTATCTTCTTTATGGGTACAAGTAAAAATTGACGTTAAAATAAATGAATGGTTTGGTAGATTTTATGATATGATACAAAAAGCTTTGTCCAAGCCTAACTCTATTACTATGCAAGAATATTGGGATAGCCTGTTTTCGTTTATTTCTTTAGCTGGACTATACGTTACGGTTTATGTAGTGATGATATTTTTCACTGCTCATTATTTATTTAGATGGCGTACAGCAATGGTCGAGTGGTATCACTCAGTATATGATAAGGCAAGTAAAATTGAAGGTGCAGCCCAAAGAGTACAGGAAGATACAATAAAATTTTCACGAATAATGGAATCATTAGGTACAAGCTTAATTGAATCAATAATGGTGCTTATTCAATTCATTCCAATTTTGTTAGGTTTATCAGTTGGTATTCCAATTTATTTTTTTGGAGATTGGGAATATGGTCTAATAACCGGTGCCTTATTGTGGACAATTGGTGGAACAATTTTTTTGATAGGTTTAGGATGGATTCTTAGATTAGTTGGAGTAGAATATGATCTCCAAAAAAAAGAAGCTGCTTATAGAAAGCTACTAGTTATAGCTGAAGACGATAATACAGTTCGTCCTAAAAATATTGAAGAATTATTTGAAGATGTAAGGTCAATACACTTTTTCAGTTTTATTAGATATTTATATTTTAATATTGGTAGAATGGCATATATGCAGGCTAATGTTTTATCTGCATATGTTTTCTTAGCACCAGCCATAGTTGCAGGAGTAGTTACTCTTGGCGTAATGCAGCAAATAATAAGAGCTTTTGGTAGAGTAGAAGGCTCTATGCAATATTTATTAAGAGCATGGCCAACAATTATAGAATTGGCTAGTGTGTATCGACGTTTAAGAGAATTTGAAAACCGTATTATAGAAAATTAGTTTAAAGTTTCATAAATGAGTAAATTATCTTTTTCAATTGGTATCTTAAGCTGGAAAGGTTATGACAGCCTTGAAAATTCGCTTCACTCATATAAAAAAAACGGCCTTTCAAATATGACTAATGATAAATATATTTGCTTGCCTGAGTATACAGAAGAAGGAATTAAAATTGCTAAAAAGTACGATTATAAACCTATATTAGTAAGAGAAAATTTAGGTATTCTTGGAGGATTTAAAAAACTTGCAGAAGAAATGCCTAAAGGTCCAATTTTATTATTGGAAAATGATTTAGAGTTAATTGAGAATAAAAAAGAAACATTTTTACAATTACAAAAATCAATAAATTTATTAATTAAGCATAGATTAATTCAAGTGAGATTAAGAAGTAGAAAAAATCCAGGAGAACCCTTTGTAGGATTAAGAAAATACAAAAACTATTGGTCTGACAATATAATTTCTAAAACTAAAAGATTTTTAAGACCTTTTAAAGCTCGCAAATTAATTGGTACATCTGTTTACTGTTTAGAAAATCCTGATAAAATCCATCAAAATATAGTTAAAAAAATTTGTAATGGATTTTATTTAGTACCTAGTTCTATTTTGGCTTGGGCCAATTTGGCAATATTAGTTGATAGAGACGTTTACTTAGAAAAAATTATAAAAAAAGCAGAACAAACTAAATCAAAAAAATATATAAATGGTTACAAAAATATTGAAATAGAGTTGAACAATCCATGGTGGCGAAATAATGAATTTAATATTCTTATTACTCCAGGATTGTTTAAGCATAATCGCTTGTCAAATAGAGGCTATTAATTTTTTTTATTTTTTTTATTTATTTGATACGCTCTTCCTATAGAAAGATTGTTGTTAGGTATGTCCTTAGTAAAAACGCTTCCTGCACCCATTGTAACGTTGTCACCTATTTTTATTGGCGCTATAATTGTTGAATTTGATCCAACAAAAGATTTTTTACCTATCTTTGTTTTATTTTTATCTTTACCATCGTAATTACATGTAATTGTGCCAGCACCAATGTTAGTTGAAGATCCTATTTCAGTGTCTCCAATATATGATAAGTGATTAATTTTAACTTTCTTGGATATGTTACTTTTTTTTATTTCAACAAAGTTACCTACTTTAGTTTCCTCACCAATAATAGTTCCACCTCTTATTCTTGCAAAAGGTCCAATTATTGAACCTTTTTTAATTCTACATTCTTCTAAATGTGAAAAAGACTTAATCTCTACACATGAATCAATTGTTACATTGTTTCCAAAAACAACATTAGGATGTATAATTACATTTTTACCAAATTTAGTGTCACAATTAATGAAAGTAGTATTAGGATCAATTAATTTGACGCCTTTTCTTAAAGTTTTATTCCGAATTAAATTTTGAGATATACCTTCTGCTACTGACAAATCAAATTGGGTGTTTACACCCATTATTTCTTCCTCATCAATTTCTATAATAGATATTTTTTTATTTTTATTACTCAAAATCTTTACAATATCTGTTAAATAAAATTCATTTGAAAGTGAATTTTTTTTAATTTTA
>CACJQK010000070.1 GCA_902595515.1 uncultured SAR116 cluster alpha proteobacterium | reverse complement strand
GGTCGAATCCATTGTAATTCTAATAAAACATCAAGGGTGCCTCTGCTAAGTGAAACTCCACGAATATTTTCTATTTCTGATCGCGTAATGGGTTGATGGTAAGCAATAATTGCTAGAGTTTCAGTTGCTGCACGTGACAATGGTTTTGGAACAATTTTTTCAATATTTAAAAACTCAGAAACGTCCAAAGAAGTTATTTTCAATGATCAATCTGTTGATTAAATGTAAATTAATTATTGGGATTTAAATATTGTTAGAGTTTTTAAATATTTCACATAAATATGACAAAAAAATAATATTGAATGACTTTTCTATGAAACTTGAAACAGGAGAAGTAGTTTCATTGTTAGGTCCATCTGGATGTGGAAAAACAACATTACTGAAATTAGCAAGTGGTATAGAAAAACTACAAAAAGGTGAAATTAAATTAAATGATGAAATTGTTTCTTCTTTAAATTTCCATTTAAATTCAGATAAAAGACAAATTGGATATGTTTTTCAAGATTGTGCGTTATTTCCTCACTTAACAATTATGGAAAATATTTTCTTTGGAATTAAAAAAAACAACATAGAAAAAAGTTCAGAAAAAATTCAAAACTTAATGGATGAAATTGATATTTCTAATCTGGCTAATAATTATCCTCATGAATTATCAGGCGGTCAACAACAACAAGTAGCATTAGTTAGAGCCATGGCTTCTAATCCTAAAATTATTTTTTTAGACGAGCCTTATTCAAATTTAGATTCCAGATTAAAGGAAAAAATTAGAGATCAAATGTTACATATTTTAAGAGAATACAAAATTTCAGCATTATTAGTAACTCATGATCCAGAAGAAGCTATGTTTATGTCTGATAAAATTGGTATCTTAAATAATGGGTGTGTTGAACAATTTGGAAGTCCTATAGATTTATATTTACGACCAAAGTCAGCTTTTGTAGCGGAGTTTTTTGGAGAAATAAATATACTTGAAGGAACTGTTAAAGAAGGTTCTGTAAGTACAGTACTTGGTACTTTCAATTGTTCTCAAAGATTTAATAATAAAAAGGTGAAAATTGTTATAAGAGATGAAGCAATTAAATTGTTTTCTGCAAATAATCTTAATATAAATTCAAAAGATAAAACAAATTTTATAAAATCTTCATATTATGGATATGTTATGGAAACAAGATTACTTGCTGGTTCAAGTTTGGTTCATTTATCATTAAAAGTTGATGAATTATATTTTCACATTCATGCGAGAATTCCTGGTCTTAATTTTTTTAAAGTTGATGAAAAGGTAATTGTTGAAACTGATCCAACACAAATTTTTATTTTTGAGCAATAAATAATTTTTGTATAAAAAAATATAAATTACATGTAATGTGTTTTAAATTTAAAAGTATTTTAAATAGGAGATTTAGATCATGGGTGCATTTAGTATTTGGCATTGGATTATTGTCTTAATTGTTGTCCTAATTTTATTTGGCGGAAAAGGTAAATTATCAAGTATAATGGGTGACTTTGGAAAAGGATTAAAAAATTTCAAAGATCAGGTTAAGTCTAATAAAGAAAATGATGAAGAAATAGAGGTTATTGCTGAAACAAAAACCAAACCTAAAAAAAAGACTGTTAAAAAAACAGTAAAAAAGAAACAAGCCGTTAAGAAGAAATCATAGGTAAAGTATTATCTAATGCTTGATATTGGTTTTCCAGAGTTTCTTCTAATTTCCTTTGTGTTGCTTATAGTTGTTGGTCCAAAAGATTTACCAAAAGTTCTAAGATCAATCACTGCCTTTGTAAGAAAAATAAAATCAATGGCTTCACAATTTCATTCGGGAATTGATGATTTAGCCAATGAGGCTGAAATTTCCGATTTAAGAAAAGAAGTTAATAAAATAGATAAGAATTCCTTGATAGAAGACCATGTAGGTGAAATTAAAGAATTGAAGATGAATCAATATTTAATCCTCTACGATACATTTGTTTTTCAAATTTTTCAGGATTGTTTCTTATAAATTTAATATCATGCATCAAATAACTCTTTTACTCACTTTTACTTAGAAATTTTGAAAAAATTATAGATAATTCGTATAAAGCGATAATTGGCAATGCAAGTAAAATTTGTGAAATAACATCTGGCGGTGTAAGAATTGCTGCAATAACAAAAGCAGTTAAGATTGCATACTTTCTTTTACTTGCTAGATCATCTGGTGTGATAATACCTGTTTTAACAAGCAATAATAAAATGACTGGTAATTCAAAGCATAATCCAAAAGCAAAGATGAGTTTCATAATTAATGAAAGGTATTCTGATATTCTAGGTTCTAGTTCTATAGGAAGTGATCCATCAACACTATTAACTTGAAAAGAAAGAAAGAAGTCCCACGCAAGAGGTATAACAATATAATAGACCATAGCTGCACCAGCTATAAATAAAATAGGAGTAGCCAACAGAAAAGGTAGAAAGGCTTGTTTTTCATTTTGATATAAACCTGGAGCAACAAATCTCCATATTTGAATTAAAAATATAGGTAAAGACACACATAAAGATATAAAAAAAGCAACTTTAACCTGTGTAAAAAAACCTTCATGCAAGGCAGTAAATATCATTCTTCCACCATTTTTAAGTATTTGAGAAGCAAGTGGAGCTTGCAAAAACATATAAACAATATCTGCAAGATTTTGATTGTCATCCGTAAATTTAATGAAGCACAGGAAAAATAAAAATAAAAATGCAC
>CACJQK010000069.1 GCA_902595515.1 uncultured SAR116 cluster alpha proteobacterium | reverse complement strand
GATACCGTGAGCAAGATTTTGTCGAGACATAGTCTGAACATTGAAGCCAATATTATTTAAAAGATTTTTTGATCTTTCCAGCGAATGAAAAGGAACCACTTCATCTTGTTCTCCATGAACAAGTAATATTGGAGTATTTGAAAATTTGTGTTTACCACTTAAAATTTGATCTTCTGCAGCATCTATATTTTCTTCTCTCAATGCACCAGAATACCCTATTATTGCACCGAGTTGTTCATGATTAATTAACAAACACTGCATACTCATCATAGCACCTTGTGAAAAACCAATTAGTATTACATCTTTGAATGTAAGATTTAATTTTTTGGCTTCGTTTCCAATTAAATCAAGCAAACCTAATGATGCTTTAATGGCACCATTTGGAATTTCCTCTATAGGAAACCATTGCCTACCTTGAGGAGACATTTCGCATGGATGTGGAGCATCTGGAGAAATAAAGCTAGCATTTGGTAAAGCCATTCCAAAAGGATTGGCCAAATCAATCAAATCTTTACCATCTGCACCATATCCATGAAGAAAAACAACTAATTTATTTGCATTCCCACCTGCAGCAGGCTTTTGTCTGTAGATTTTATTATCCATTTTATACCTAAAATTATTTTATTAAATACATTATATAATCTACAAAAAAAATTGTTACTTAAATTTAAAAAATTAGAGTATAGTACAAATTCTTTGGGAGATATAAGATAATTTTTTATGAATCAAATAAATAGAAAAACAAACAATTTAATTGACCCTTTTGGAAGAACTGTAGATTATTTGAGAGTATCAGTAACAGACAGGTGTGATTTCAGATGTACTTATTGTATGGCTGAAGATATGCAATTCCTCCCTAAAAAAGATATTCTAAGCCTCGAGGAAATTGAGGATATCTGCAGAGTTTTCATAAATCTTGGAACGAAAAAAATTAGATTAACAGGTGGTGAACCTTTAGTACGAAAAGGTATAATGCAAGTTATAAATAATTTAGGGAAGGAAGTAGGAAATTCTCTAGATGAATTAACTATTACTACAAATGGAAGCCAATTAGAATCAAAAGCTGAAGAGTTATATTATGCTGGCGTTAGACGAATAAACGTATCGTTGGATCATCTTGATCCTGAAAAGTTTAGGAAAATAACTAGATGGGGAGATTTAGATAAAGTCAAGAGGGGTCTTAAAAAAGCTAGTGATGTAGGTCTTAAAATCAAAATCAATACTGTAGCGATAAGTGATTTTAATCAACATCATTTACCAGAAATATTAGAATGGTGTGGAGAAGAAAATTTTGACATGACAATAATAGAAGTTATGCCAATGGGTGATATTGGCGCTTACAAACGTTATGGACAATATCTTCCATTATCCCATGTAAGAAAAGAACTTGAAAAAAAATTCACTCTTACCGATCTTCCAGAAAGAACTAGCGGTCCTGCTAGATACGTTTCTGTAAAGGAGACTAACAACAAACTTGGTTTTATTACCCCTTTAACTCATAACTTTTGTGAAAGTTGTAACAGAGTAAGGCTTACTTGCACTGGAATTCTTTATATGTGCCTAGGTCAAGATGATAATGCCGATTTAAAGAGAGTATTACGAGATAAAGGTTTAAATGCACTTGAAGATGCTATAAGAAAAGCTATAGAAAGAAAACCCAAAGGACATGATTTTGAAATTACACGTAAATCACCAAATGTATCAGTAAATAGGCATATGTCTCTGACCGGGGGATAATCCCTAGATTGCCTTTATTTCTTGTGGATTAATAAACACTATACTTAGAAATAAAATAAATATGGGTATCGATGTATAAAACATCATTATTTCCCATCCTAAATTATTGTGTAAACTACCTGCTAAAAAAGATCCTGATGCAACAAATATAAAAATAATAAAGTCTGTGATGCCTTGTGCTTTAGCTCTTTCTTCTGGCAAAGCAGATTTGGCTATTATGTCGCTTCCTCCTACATAAAGAAAATTCCATCCTAAACCGCATAAAAATAATGATATCCAAAAGTATTCAATGGTTTGGCCCATGACACCAACACAAATTGATATTACGTATAACAAAACACCCATCAACATAACTTTGCGATTACCCAGAAAATTTATAATTGATCCTGTAAAAAATGAGGGTGCAAACATAGCAATTACATGCCACTGAATAACAGTTGCGCTTGCACTATCTCCCAATTTACAAACATTTACAATCTGTAAAGGGGTCGCCGTCATGATAAAACTCATTAAAGAATATCCAATTGAAGCAGCTAAAAGCGCTATGATAACTGTTTTACGCATTAAAATTTTACTTAAGGGCCTTATTGAATTTTTTGTTGGTTTTGGTTTTTTTATGTTAACAAAAATTAAGACGCCAAAATTAAGTATTTGTATTAAAGCAGCACATAAATAAGTAGCTAAATATATATAATCAGAAAAAAAATCAAATGAGTACCTAGACACCTCTGGTCCTACTATTGCAGCTATTAGACCACCGGCTAAAACAAGGGATATGGCTTTACTTTTTGCTTTTGTTGCAACGTTATCTGCTGCTGCATAACGATAAAACTGTTGATTAGCTTGAGAAAAACCTAAAAAAATTGACCCAACTATAAATAGGGAAAAGACTTTATAAAAAATTGAATACGCTATTAATAAGCATCCAATAAACGCCGCCATTGCTCCAATCAAAAACATTGGTCTTCTTCCTATTTTTCCCATTAACAAAGATACAGGTATTAGAGTAATGGCTATTGTGAGAAATTGCATTGACAATGGAAGGGTCGCATATGATGGATTAGTTGCTAATATAGA
>CACJQK010000068.1 GCA_902595515.1 uncultured SAR116 cluster alpha proteobacterium | reverse complement strand
TTACTAATAAAAATAATCGTAAATTAGTTCAAAAAATACTATTCTGAATTTAGATTGTTATTGAGAATAATTAGACTTTTCTTGATCAAGAATAAGTTTTATCTCTCTCAAAAAAGCAGTTCCCGCAGGGTTGGGAAACTCTTCATTTTCCAATTCCTGAGCAGTTTTCTCAGCAATAACGTCATCTAATATGCTTAATTTTTTCCCAGTCTGAAGAGCTTTAATATACATTTTAGCTGCTCTTTCAAAATAGAATAACCTATTAAAAGTCTCGGCAACATTTTGACCAAATATTAAAATTCCATGATTGCCCATTATGAAAGTATGTTTTTTGGGGTCTACGAGTAAAGTTGCGCATCTTTCACCTTCCTCTTCAAAAGCCAAACCACCATAATTTTTATCTACTACTTGTCTATTGAAAAACATGGATGCAACTTGATTCATTGGAGGTAAAATACATTCTTCAATGGAAGCCAAAGTGGTTGCATATATAGAGTGAACATGCATTATACATTTTGCGTGTGGACATAGTTTATGAATAGCTCCATGTAATCCCCATGCTGTTGCATCTGGTGGATTATCTCCAGAAAGAACTGACTTATCATTAACGTCTAATAAAAGTAAATCAGATGCCTTAATTCTTGAAAAGTGCCACATGTTGGGATTCATTAAGAATTTTGTACCTTCAGAATTAACTGCAAGACTGAAATGATTTGCTACAGCTTCATGCAAATTACTTCTTTCTGCCCATCTAAATGCGGCAGCTAAGTCTTTTCTCTCTTCAACATAGTTGTTGTTTGATAAGTAGTTTTCGTTGTGTTTAATTTCATCCATTTTTAAAACTATAAAATATTTTTTTTCATACTATAGTTAGAAAAGTGAAATAATACAAACAAAAGTAAATATCAGGATAAAGATGGGATACTTTTATCTTTTTATAGCTATTTTTGGTGAGGTGATAGCAACTACCTATCTTAAAAGCACCAACAATTTTACAGAGTTTTTACCTACAACCTACGTTGTAATAGGGTATGGAATTGCTTTTTATTTTATGATGCTTGCAATGAAAACTATTCCTATCGCAATTACATATTCAATTTGGGCAGGTATAGGTATTTCTGCAGTTACAATTTTAGGCGCCTTAAAATATAAAGAAATACCAGATATGTTAGCTATATTAGGGCTATTCCTAATAGTTCTTGGAGTGATAATATTAGTTTTTTTCAGTAAGATGAGTGCCAATTAAAAATGTATTGCTTTAGAATAAGTTGCCAGAGCAGCTTCTTTAATTGCCTCATTAACTGTAGGGTGACCGTGGCATATTCTAGCCACATCCTCAGATGAAGCGCCAAATCCCATAGCAATGGATAATTCATGTATTACAGTACCCGCTTCGTGGCCAATCATGTGAGCACCAAGTATTTTATCAGTTAATTTGTCTGAGAGTATCTTTACCATACCATCAGTATGACTAATAGCTTTGGCTCTGCTATTAGCCATTAGTGGAAATGTTCCTTTGTTATAAGATATTCCTGCTGCTTTTAATTCTTCTTCTGTTTTACCAATAACCGCTACTTCAGGTGAAGTATATATTATACCTGGAACAAGATTGTAGTCTACGTGTCCTGCTTCACCATTAATTATTTCAACAGCTGCAACACCATCTTCTTCAGCTTTGTGGGCTAACATAGGCCCCCTAATCACATCACCAATTGCATAGATATTTGAAATTGAAGTTTGAAAATTTTCATTTGTTTCTATGAACCCAAGCTTGTCTATTTTTAAATTTAATTTTTCTAAACCTAATCCATTAGTGTTTGGTTTTCTACCAACTGACACAAGGGCAACATCTGCAACTAATTCATTAAGTGTGTTATTATTAACATCTTTAATAGAGAGTAATACTTTATCTTTTTCTATCTTTGCTTTTTCAACTGAGTGGCCCAGTTTAAAATTTACACCCTGCTTTTGAAGTATTTTCATGAAATTTTCTGCTATTTCATCGTCTATTCCAGGTAAAATTCTAGGCAGATATTCTACTACCTCAACTTCTGCTCCAAGCCTTCTCCATACAGTACCCATTTCAAGACCAATTATTCCAGCACCAATTACAACCATCTTTTGCGGAACCTTATCCAACTCTAAGGCACCTGTTGATGTTACAATTTTTTTTTCGTCGATATTAATATTTGGTAGATTTGTAGGTTCGGATCCTGAAGCAATAATTATTTTATCTGCATTGATTATTTCAGTTTTTTCATCATTAATGATTTCAATTTCATTAGGAGATAAAATTTTTGCAGTTCCAATATATTTAACAACTTTATTTTTTTTGAACAGGAAATCTATTCCTTTTGTAAGTTCGTCTACAATACCTAACTTCTTTTTAAGTAATTTTGGTAAGTCGAGTTTTACTTCTTTGTATCTTATGCCCCATTCCTCATTACCATTAGATTTAATTGAATTTTCGTATTGTTCTGACGCATATAACAGTGCTTTAGATGGAATACATCCTACATTCAAACATGTTCCACCTAGTGTTTTTCGTTTTTCTATACAGGCTACTTCCATACCTTTTTGAGCAGCTACTATGGCAGCAACGTAGCCTCCCGGCCCTGAGCCTATTACGACAAGATCAAATTTTTTATCAGACATTTAACACCTTCGATTTTCACATTAAGCGCCTACTACAAGACGTCTTGGATCTTCTATTATTTCTTTAATCCTTACTAAAAAAGATACTGCTTCTCGTCCATCAATAATTCTATGATCATAAGAAAGCGCCAAATACATCATTGGCCTAATCTCAATGTTATCACTTATAGCCACTGGTCTTTTTTGAATTTTGTGCATTCCTAATATACCGGATTGAGGTGGGTTCAAAATTGGTGAAGACATCAATGATCCGTAAACACCACCATTTGAAATAGTAAAAGTTCCACCTGCCATA
>CACJQK010000067.1 GCA_902595515.1 uncultured SAR116 cluster alpha proteobacterium | reverse complement strand
AATATATGCACCAGAGTGTTAATATAATTCCTATAAAATATAAGGGACTCCAAAACCAACCGATGATTATAGTCAATATAAAAAATAATGCTATAAATGGGATACCTCCAGGATGTATTGGAGTTAAAACAGACGTTTTTATAGAATCAATAATGTTCATTTTTTTCCTATAGAATATTTAACAAGAAATTATTATATTTAAAATATAGCATCAATATAAAAAAATGATATTATATAATAAATGTAAATTTTTATTCAACAATCATACTTAGATAGAGAATCGGATATAAATTTGAGCAAAATCAAACAAAAGAAACTTGATACGATTAAGTCAGAAATGAAAGAAATAAAAAAATACATAACATCTACCGATATGTTAGATAATTCTGTACAAAATCATACAGAACTTACGAACAATAATGTAAAAGATACTCTAATTTTAACCAATATAATAAAAGAGGAAAATAAAGATATTAATAACAGTGACTTAAATAAAATTAAAAATGAATTAATAGAAATAAAATCTGCAATATATGATAATAAAGATTTACTCAAACAAATATTATCAAAAATTAAATAAAAATTGTATTATGAAAAATTTTTGTTTTTAATTTATTAAGTTGAAAGAACATATTAATGTAATTTTATGGAATTAAAAAAGCTGTTTCTTTTTTAGTTCTGTGTTATATATTGTTTGCTAGTCATTTAGTTAGTGGAGGTTTAAATGCGTTTTATAAGAAACAATTTCTTACTATTGTCACTATGTGCGATAGTCGGAATTGCAACGCTTGATTCCAAAAATGTTTTTGCAGGTGGTGACCCATCAATAAAAGATAGTAAAGTTAAACAGCAAAAAAGTAACATAACACAACATGACCATAATAAACTTTATGTCAATAAACAAAAGAAATTACCTCCATCAGATAAAAAAAATGTTACTAATAATAGTTCTTTATCTAAAAATAATAGTGCTTTAAGTAAAGATGAAAATGTAGAAACAGCTGGATTTGCAGCCATTGAAGACGTACCATTAATTATTGACCTATCTTCAGTGACTGATTCTGATGGAATGGGTTCAGTAAGTGTGCAGTGGCAAATTTCGTCAGATAATAAAAAGTGGACTAATATAAGCGGAGCGACTAATCAATCATTTACTCCTAGAGAAATTCACGTTGGTAGCAGATTACGTGTAGCCATTTCATATGTTGATGGACAAGGAAATTTAGAGCCTCTCGTAAGCCCGCCTTCTACTCCTGTAAGAAATGTGAATGACAAGCCAACTGGTTCTGCTCGCTTAATTGGATCTGCCGTTGAAGACAGTGCTCTTGTAGTTGATACCTCAAGTATAGCTGATGAAGATGGCATTGGTGGATTTGATATAACTTGGCAAAGGTCATCTTCTAAGTCTTCATGGGAAGCATACCCTACTGCACAAAACGAAGTTCTTAGATTAACACAAAATCAAGTTGGATACTCTTACAGAGCGGTTGTATCTTATATTGACTCTCATGGTACAAGAGAAGTTCTTTATACAAGTCCTTCTGAAACAATAGATAACTTAGACGATCCTGTACAAGGCGAAGTAACTATTATTGGTGAACCTAAAGAAGGTGTAATTTTAAGAGCTTTATCAAATTCTTTATCAGACGAGGACGGGATTGCTTCAATATCAATAAGTTGGGAAACCTCAAAAGATGGTAGAAATTGGGTAGGTTTAAATAGTCTTAGTGGACCTGTTCTCTCATTAAACCAATCTTTAGTTGGTTCTCAAGTTAGAGCAAGAGTTGCTGTTGTTGACAACTTTGGTATAGAAACTAATTTATATAGCCAAGCAACTAGAACAGTTGAAAACGTAAATAATAAGCCTTCTGGTAGAATTGTAATAAGAAGAGTTGGTCAATAATTATTTTTTTTGTGGAGTATTTTGATGACGCATAAATCTGGTGCTGGTAATTCACCATGTCAAGTTATTTCTTTTAGTAATTATAAAAATAAGAAATTAAAAAAAGTTTCATCCACCATAGCTGCAATAATTGCGATTAAAATTGAACACCCATCAAATATAACCCCAGAAGACTTCTTTGTGAATGAAATTGAAACAATCGAAAACATTGATGTCCTTGCATTCGAGGATGCATTAGATAACTGCAATATAGGAATAACATCTACCGATGCACAAAATAGTGCATTAAATGATGCTTAATTAATTTAATTTTTATTTAATTCTTAGACTTTTTGGTAAGCTTCCAAATTTGTGGTATAAGAAGTGCAGCCAAAATAAGCTTGTACAAATCACCAATAATAAACGGTTTTAAACCATTTATAATTGCAAAATTAAAGCCTTTTAAAATACTTAGTTGAATAACTCCACAAATATAAATTACCGACAATCCTAACAACATTGCAAAAATAGATTTAAAAAGTAATTTTCCCCAACCTCTATCAGCAAGTTCACCTATAATTATTGAAGCAAAGAAAAATCCAAATAAAAATCCTCCTGTTGGACCTAATAGATATGGCAAACCTCCTCCATATGCAAATACCGGAATTCCTATCATCCCTTGTAATAAATATAAACTTACAGCGCCGACAGATATATTTCTTCCACATAACATTGCTATCATGAGGACAGCTAGAGGTTGTAATGTCATTGGAACAGGATACAAATCAACTTTTATTTTAGCAGATAATATTAGTAAAAAACTACAAATAACAATGGTAAAAAAATTAGTTAATTGACTGAAATGTTCGTTAGAGCTCTTTTTTAGGACAAAACTTTCTAACCAACTAGCCTTTGATATTTTAACGTCATTCATAACAAATTCCCTTTTAAAATAAAGTTTTAGTTACTAATATTATATTATGTGTATATATCATAAATTATTTTTTTATAAAATTATATTTTATAAGGTCATGAGATGAATGATGTTGATGACATTCTTACGCCAACAAGTATTTGGTTAAAACAAAAACGAAGGGTCGCTATTGCTACTGTAATTTCAACATGGGGCAGTTCACCAAGACCTGTAGGTGG
>CACJQK010000066.1 GCA_902595515.1 uncultured SAR116 cluster alpha proteobacterium | reverse complement strand
TCACAGATACTGCTAATCTTTTTGGAGCGTTAGAATTTTCATTAAAAATGACTTCATTCGGTATTCAACCAATTATTGGGATGCAAGTAAACATTTCTCAAAATGAAAAAAATACTGGTGAAGTTGTTTTATTAGCTAAAAATGAAAAAGGATATAAAAATTTACTAATATTAACTAGTTCTCTATCTTCCAGCAATTACAATGACAAATATATAAGTGATCATGAATTAGAAAAGCATACAGAAGGTCTTTTGTTACTAACTGGTGGTGTTGAAAATGGTTTTATAGGCAAGCCAGCTTCACTAAATAACAAAAATTTAGCAGAACAACGATTAATTTTCTTAAAAAAATTATTTAATGAAAATTTATATATTGAACTTCAAAGACATGGAATGAACAGTCAAATAATTGCTGAAAAAATTCTGATTAATCTTGCTAAGGAACATGATCTTCCTTTAGTGGCCACAAATGATTGTTTTTTTGAAAATGAAAATAAATTTTATGCTCATCAAGTCTTAAATTGCATAGATAAAGGACAAACTATTTCATCTGAAGAAAGAAGAATTTTAACAAAGGAACATTATCTTAAAGATAGTAAAAAAATGATATCATTATTTAAGGACATACCTGAAGCTATAGAAAACACGGTCGTAATAGCAAAGAGATGTTCTTTTTTTGTAAAAACACGTGATCCTATTCTTCCAAAATATCCTGGTCTTGAAAATGTTAGCGAAGCTGATTTTCTTTCTAAAATCTCTCATAAAGGTTTAGATAAAAGATTAGATTCTTCAATAAATTATTTTTCTGATTTCGAAAAAAATGATTATAAAGTCCGTCTAGACAAAGAGCTCAAAATTATTAATAAAATGGGATTTGCTGGTTATTTTCTAATTGTTTATGATTTTATTAAATGGTCGAATGAAAATAAAATCCCAGTAGGACCTGGGCGTGGTTCTGGAGCAGGATCAATAGTTGCATGGTCGTTAAATATTACTGACCTTGATCCAATTAGATGGGGTTTGTTGTTTGAACGATTTTTAAATCCAGAACGTGTTTCAATGCCAGACTTTGACATAGATTTTTGTCAAGATAGGAGAGAGGAAGTTATTCAATATGTTAGAAATAGATATGGAAAACAAAAAGTTGCTCAAATTATAACTTTTGGAAGTCTGCAAGCTAGGGCAGCTATACGAGATGTTGGTAGAGTTTTAGAAATGCCCTACGGACAAGTTGATAAAATTGCTAAATTAGTACCTTTTATTCCATCAAAATCTATTACAATTCAAGAAGCAATTGATACAGATGATTTTTTAAAAAATGAGATTGCTGAAAATGATCAAGTTCGAAACTTAATTGATATTGCAATAAATGTTGAAGGTTTAAATAGACATGTATCAACTCACGCAGCAGGTTTAGTAATTGGTGACAGACCTCTTAAAGAATTACTTCCATTATATAAATTCAATGAAGATGACATACCAGCTACTCAGTTTAATATGAAATTTGTAGAAAAAGCTGGACTTGTTAAATTTGATTTTCTTGGATTAAAAACATTAACAGTTCTCTCCAAAGCTGAAAATTTAATAAAACTAAAGCTTCAAAATTTTGAAATTAATAAAATTTCCTTGGAAGATAAAAAAACATACGAAATGCTATCAACTGGTTCTACTACAGGTGTTTTCCAATTAGAATCTGCCGGTATGAAGGATGTTCTAATGGGATTAAAACCAGATCGTTTTGAGGATATTATTGCTGTTGTTTCATTATATAGGCCAGGTCCAATGGAAAATATCCCAAGTTATATAAATAGAAAACATAAAAAAGAAAAGATTGTTTATATGCATTCATTGTTAGAACCTATTTTGTCAGAAACATATGGAATATTTATTTACCAAGAACAAGTTCTTAGAGCAGCACAAATATTAGCTGATTTTTCATTAGGAAAGGCTGATATTTTAAGAAGAGCAATGGGTAAAAAAGATAAAGATGAAATGTCTGAACAGAAAAAATCATTTATTATTGGTTCAAAAAAAAGAAATATTAATGAAGAAAAAGCAAATGAAATTTTTGATCAAATTGCAGCTTTTGCGGGTTATGGCTTTAACAAATCACATGCTGCTGCTTATGCCCTAATTGCTTATCAAACTGCTTGGATAAAAACAAATTATCCTCATGAATTTTTTGTTTCAATGATGACTGTAGAAAATAATAATACTGATAAATTATCTTTATTTGTAGAAGATGCAAAAAAATTAGGAATTAAAATTCTTTATCCATGTATAAATAAAAGTAGTAATGAGTTTCTTATTGAAGAGCTTGATTCTGGAGAGTTTTGTATAAGATATTCTCTGTCATCTTTAAAAAATGTAGGAAATGAAGCTATTAAAAATATTGTCCAAATAAGGAAAAGCTATGGAGAATTTCAAGATGTGGATGATTTTTTAAATAAGGTACCTTATGGTTTAGTAACAAAAAAATCCTTTGAAAGTTTAATAAAATCAGGTGCGTTCGACGTAATTGAACCAAATAGAAATAAGTTATATAGTTCTATTGAATTAATGTTAAATTATTCACTTTCTATTGAAAAAGAAAAGAAATCTAATCAATCTAATCTTTTCAATAATGATAATAACAATAAATTACTTTTAAATCTGCCTACTTGTTCTGGTTGGAGTTTTCAAGAGAGTATAAATAATGAATTTTTATCTCTTGGATTATATTTGTCATCTCATCCCTTAGAAAGTTATACTAAAATACTTCATAAAATGAATATTAAAATAAGCACTGAAATTAGAAATGAACCTGAAAAATATGCAAAAAAAAATATAAAGATGTGTGGCCTAATTTATAAAATCCATAATAAACAATCTTCTCGAGGTAGATGGGCATCTATTCAATTAAATGATTTAGGAGGAACTCAAGAAATTAATGTATATTCAGATGTGCTAGAAAAATATAATGATTATTTAATAGAAAAAAACTTAATTTTAATCGATGCTGAGATTAAAAATGACAATAATCAAGTAACTAGAATCATTGC
>CACJQK010000065.1 GCA_902595515.1 uncultured SAR116 cluster alpha proteobacterium | reverse complement strand
ACTAATAGATTAAAAAAACTGGGCATTAAAGTTTACATTGGACAAAAAAAATCAAATATTATTGATGCAAAAATTATCGTTGTCTCAACTGCAATTTCAGAAAAAAATGATGAATTTATTGCAGCTAAAAAAATGTTCCTTCCAATAGTACATAGATCTGAAATGCTAGGCGAGTTAATGCGATTAAAACAATCAATTGCAATAGCTGGGACACATGGTAAAACAACAACAACTTCCTTAATTGCAAAAATGATTGAAGAAAATGGAATGGATCCAACCATAATAAATGGAGGTATTATTTCATCGCTTGATAGTAATGCACGTCTTGGTAATGGAGAATGGATGGTTGTAGAAGCAGATGAAAGTGATGGTAGTTTTTCAAAATTAAATCCAACAGCTGCAATTATTACTAATATTGATTTAGAACATTTAGATTTTCATAAAAACGAAGATAATTTAGAAAATGCATTTTACAATTTTGTTTCATCTATACCATTTTATGGCTTTGTTTGTCTATGTATTGATAATCCTCGAACACAAAGATTGATATCAAAGTTAGAAAATAAAAAAGTTATAACTTATGGAATGTCGGCCAACGCAGATATAAGAGCAACTAATATATTTTATAAAAATAATAGGATGCACTTTTCTTTAAATATTAAAAATAATAAAAAATTTAAAGAAAACATTTATAAAATAGAATTTTCAATGATTGGAATGCATAATATTCAAAATGCATTGGCGACAATTGCAACCGGAATAGAATTAAAAATTCCACTAACTAAGATTAAAAATACATTAAAAAAATTCACTGGTGTACAAAGAAGATTTCAAAAGGTCGGAGATTTTAATAATACCACAATAATAGATGATTATGGGCATCACCCTGTAGAAATAAATTCAGCATTGTCCGCAGCAAGATTTTTAGCACCTGAAAGTAAAATAATTGCTATTTTTCAACCTCATCGCTACAGCAGACTAAAAGACTTGTTTGATGATTTCTGCAGTTGCTTTAACAATGCCGACTATGTATTCCTTCTTGATGTTTATGCGGCTGGCGAAAAATCCATAAAGAATTTTGAGAGTATTAATTTAGAAGAAGGGCTAGCAAATTACGGTCATAGAAATGTTCTGTACATACAAAAGCAAAATCTTTTATCAAAAAATTTATTAAAGATTATAGAACCCAAGGATTTAATTATTTGCCTTGGAGCAGGATCAATTACAAAAATCGCGAATAGTTTAGAAGAAGAATTAAGAAATGAAGATAAACATATTTAAAGAAAATTTTATAGAAAATATATATTCTCAAAAAAAACTTGCAAATCATACATGGTTTGGAGTTGGTGGGAATGCAGAAATTCTTTACATTCCAAAAGAAGAGAAATCTCTAGAAAAATTCTTAAAAGTCAAACCAAATGATTGTAAAGTGTTCACTATAGGGGCCGGGTCTAATCTTTTGGTAAGGGATAATGGCATTGATGGTGTTACCCTAATTACTAGTAAGTTGAATAAAATTAGTATTGATAAAAACGGTATAATCACTGCATACTCAGGCGCCTTTGACGCTGAAGTTGCCCGATTTGCTAGAGATCATAGCAGAACAGGACTTGAATTTTTAATAGGAATTCCTGGTACAATTGGTGGTGGAATTAAAATGAATTCAGGGGCCTTTGGTTCTGAATTTAAAGATGTATTGATAGATATAAAAGCTATAAATCATAATGGAGAATATAAAATTTTTTCTAATGATGATTTAAAAATGGAATACAGAAAAATTGGCCTAAAAGATGAGTGGATATTTTTGTCAGCTCGTTTCAAAACATCTGCAGAGTCTGAAAAAAACATCCAGGATAAAATGAAAAAAATTATCTTTTCTAGAAAAAGTACACAGCCAATTGGAGTTAAAACAGGAGGAAGTACTTTTAAAAACCCTGTAGGTAAAAAAGCATGGCAATTAATTGATCAAGCTGGATGTAGAGGCTGGAAAAATGGAGATGCAATGATCTCAGAAAAACACTGTAATTTTATTGTTAATCTTAAAAATGCAAAAGCCCATCAAATTGAAGAATTAGGAGAAAATGTAAAACAAAAAGTTTTTGAAAATTCAGGAATTGACCTTAATTGGGAAATCGAAAGAGTTGGAAATAGATGAAATCATTCGAAAATATGCACGTTTTATTGTTGAAAGGAGGTAATGGCTCTGAAAGAGAGGTTTCTTTTGATACAGCTGATGTATGTTCAAATGCAATAAAGCAAATAGGTCATAAAATAACCGAAGTTGATATTTCTGAAATTGATATATTAAGTTTGAAAAAGATTAATGCAGACATTTGCTTTAATGCTTTACACGGAGATTATGGAGAAGATGGGTCGATACAAGGTTTACTTAACTTACTTAAAATACCTTACACACATTCAGGAGTAGCAACCTCTGCTATTGCAATGAATAAAATCTATTTTAAAAAAATAATAACTAGTGCAACACAATCCTCTAATGATCCAATACAGTTTCCAAAAACTCTGGATTTAAAAAATAATGGTAAATTTTATGAAGTTGATTATGGCGGGAGGTTTGTTGTCAAGCCAATAAAAGGAGGAAGTTCAGTTGGAGTTAATATTATTAACGGTGGAAATAAAATTCCAAAAAAACCTAAATTAATTAAAGAAAGCTTAATGGCCGAAATATTTGTTGGCTGTACAGAATTGACTGTCACAGTTCTAAAGGACAATCCATTATGTGTTACTGAAATTAGAAGTGCTGATGAAAATGGTTTCTATAATTATAATGCTAAATATGACGCAAATGGTTCATTTCATAAAATCCCAGCGGATATTCCTAAAACTATTTATAACAAAGCCATGTCATGGGCTTTAAGGGCACATCAAATAATTGGCTGCAAAGGGATTTCTCGCACTGATTTCAGATATGATGCCAAAGAAAAAAAATTATATATGCTTGAACTGAACACTCAACCTGGAATGACACAGACATCACTGAGCCCAGAACAAGCTTCCTATTGTGGCCTTGGCTTAAATGATATGATTAAAATTATTTTGGATGAGGCTAGCTACGAATGATAATTTCTAAAACTTTCATAACTGACTTTGTAAATAAAAAAAAGAAAAACAGTTTTTCTAAGAATGTTTTTTACAAATCTATTTTAGTTATTTTGCTATTT
>CACJQK010000064.1 GCA_902595515.1 uncultured SAR116 cluster alpha proteobacterium | reverse complement strand
CTTTTTCCATATGTTTGCTATAGCCAACAACGTCAGTGGCAAATATGACTGCTATCTTTCGGTCTATGTCTGGTGAACTCATACAATAAACATAATCATGAACACAGCATTATGCAATCAGGTATATAAATTTTTTAATTTAAAGCAGTTTTAATTATTTAATTTTTTGGTTAGTTTAATAATATTTTTATTTGTTCGACAGAATTATTTAAAATTTAATTTTGAAAATTTATCTATTTAAAATTTTTTATATTTTTGTTGTTATTTAATAAATTATGGTCGGGCCAACAGGATTCGAACCTGTGACCTCCCGCCCCCCAGACGGACGCGCTACCAGGCTGCGCTATGGCCCGAAATATTATCTAATTAGCATTGTTAAAAAATAAAGATACAACTTTTTATTTGAAATTTCCAAAAGATTGTTGAGGAACACCCCTATTTAATGAAAAATGTGTGTGTATCCCTTTCCATTTAGAACTTAAATTAGATCTTTTTAAAGTTACGGTTGCTCTTCCTGATCTATCAAAAGTTATTCCATCTTTATGATACCCAAGAGATGTCCATGTCAATATGGAATTCGCAAATAATTTATCTGGTGATAATTGGATGAAAAGAGTTTCTGTTAGAAATTTAAATCTACTAATACTTGGCCAAATATTTTCCCATTGATTAATTTTAAGTTGATCTAAACCCTCGACTACATCCATCCAAGTACCAAAACTTACAACATTATTTTCAAACAATTGCAACGCTGATGAATATTGTTTATTTCGAACAAATTTTTCCCAGTCTAAAAACCACGATTTGATTTTTGTATGTTCTAGATTTTGCGAGTTGAATTTATAAATGGCAATGACCCTTCATGCGCCCATTAACATATGCGTTTAATAATTTTATTTTATTTTATTTTATTTTATTAATTTTTTTTCGAACCATTTTTGCAATAAACCAAATTAAAACAAGTATAATTGGAACACATAATGCTAAAAAGACTTCTTTACTAATTAAAAATTTATTAAAATTTATCGGATCAACAAGTGTGCTTAATAGACCAACAATGTAATATGTTATTGCAACGATAGACAATGACTCAACAGTCTCTTGCAATCGGAGTTGTGCTCTAGCTCTTAATTCCATGGATTCTAATAAATCTTTATTTTGAATTTGAACTCCCATTTCTATTTGAGTTCTAACTAAATTATCTGCTCTTTGAGCTCTTGTAGCTAATGATTCTAATCTTCTTGAAAAGGCCTCACTCGTTCTTATTGCAGGTTGTAATCTTCTACTTAAAAATTCTTTGTTTGTTTGAAATGACTCCAAACGATCTTCTCGCAAATCTGTTATTCTTTGTTCAACTAGTTTATAATATGCAGCAGTCGCTGATAGTCGGTAGTTTGTCGACGAATCTATTTCTTCTATCTTTGCCACTACATATGATAGTTCATTTAAGTCTTGTTGATAATCAGGATATCTAATAGATTTTTTATCTAAATTTTTTTTAGTAGTTCTTGATACAGATTTTGTGATTTCTGTGATTTGTTTTTCTAGATTGCTTAAATTTAAACTTTCTTGTCTTACTTGAGGCAATCCTAATAAAGACAGTACCTGATAAGTTTCAAGCTCCACAATTCTTTGCAAAAGTCTTCCAGTTCTCCTTGTTCTTAAATTTTTATTTTGTATAAATACTCTTCTAAATCCAGAATTAAGAAAATTTGTCCTATCAGATTTGAAAGACATAAAAACATTAGCACCATTTTCTGCAACATTTGATCCAGCAAAGTTGTCATGATAAAAAAATCCTTCTATATTAATTGGTTTGAAAATATGTTTGGATGGCACCATTTCAATCCATGACGACAAAAAATGTTCGCCAGGAAAATTTTTCAAAAAGTCAGTTGGTAAAAGTCTTAAAAAATTTTCATCAAACAATTTAGGTTTGTTTTTATTCTTATTTTCAATTTTGTTTGGGTATATGAGTGTTAGTGAAATAAATTCTGTGTGACATTCGTATCTAATAATTAAATCTTTACCCTCAGCCACCCAATATTTTGAGGCTTTCTTGGGTAAAGTTTGAAAATTAATTTTACCTAGAAACTTATCTAAATAAGCCCAGCTTTTTTTATCATCGTTTTCTTTTATGAGATATGCAAAATGAAATACCCTTAAGTTATTACTTAACTTTATGTAAGGCCTAGCATGAAGTTCATCTTTGAAAGATAATAGGCTGTTTTGGGTTTGATTTTCCATACTAGTCATCTTCAATACAATAAACTTACCTTCACATTAATTAAGAATTTATAATTTGTAAAACTTAGATTAAGATAATTGAAAATAAGAAATTTAATTAAATAAATGTTAAAATAAGAGTATTTTATGGAATTTAAAAATGAAATCGCAGTAATACAACAAAAAGCAACTCAAACTAATGTAGGTGTCATTAGAAGGCAGGCTATTTTAAATGAATTAAACATTCAAAAAGGTCAAACCATCACAGACATTGGATGTGGCGGTGGACATTTACTAAAAGAAATATCTTTAGCAGTTGGTGAACAGGGTAAAATTATAGGAGTTGATTCTAGTGATTTTCAAATAAAATCAGCAAGAGATCTTTGTTCAGGTCTTTCTAATGTTGAATTACTTTGTTGTAATGCAGATGATATAATGATTGAGCCAAAATCATGTGATGCTGTTACATCAACACAAACTCTTGAATATATTGAGGATATTGATGATGTCTTAAGAGAAACGAAAAGACTTCAAAAACCAAATTCAAAATTCGTTAATATATCTACCTTGTGGGACTTTTTTGGTTTTCATGGACCTGAACCAGAGCTTAATAAAATTATGCATGATGCAATGAAAGGCCAAAAACATCCAATGCTTCCTATCCAACTCAGTGGAAAGTTGGAAAAACTAGGATATAAAAATATCAAAACACAAGAAATTAATTTTTTTATAAGGAATAAACATGACAACTCTTTTCCTAAATGTCATGAAATACTTATGAGCAATGCAGCAAAAAATAAAGGTGTTTCAGAAGTCGACATATTAAAATGGCAAAATCAACTTAAACAAGCAGAAGAGGATGGTAGGTTTGCTTTTACTGCATACAGTATTTTGACTTCAGCATATAATTTATAAAACTCTTTTTAAAGATATTATAGACATGCAGATTTAACAGCGGAAAGGAAGTTGTC
>CACJQK010000063.1 GCA_902595515.1 uncultured SAR116 cluster alpha proteobacterium | reverse complement strand
AATTTGTATAAAATTTTAAATACGTTATTAGCACCAACGGCATCTAAATTACCTGTAGGTTCGTCAGCTAAAATTAGACTGGGTGAATTGGCTAATGCTCTTGCAATTGCAACTCTTTGTGCCTCACCACCAGATAACTTAGCAGGTCTAAATTCTAGTCTGTTTTTTAACCCTAAAGCAGTCAACAATTCTCTTGATTTTTTGGCTGCTTGCAACTTAGATTTACCCATAATTAATTGTGGTAACATAACATTTTCAATAGCAGAAAATTCTTGAAAAAGACGATGTGACTGAAAAACAAATCCAATCTCAGATCCTCTTAAGAATGATTTATTATCTTCACTTAATTTTGTACAATCATGTCCACTTAAACTAATTGATCCTAAGGTTGGTTTTTCAAGCAACCCCGCAATATTTAATAAAGTTGATTTTCCAGTACCACTAGGACCAATTAAAGAAATCATTTCACCCTTCGAAACTCTAATATTTACATTATTAAGCACTTTAATATTTTGAAAATCTTGATTATAAATATGAGAAATATTTTTAAGAATTAATAAATCTTTAACATCTACTTGTTTACTCATATCTGAGAGCCTCCGCTGGAGATATTTTTGACGCTTTCCAAGCAGGAAACATACTAGCTAATAAAGTTAATGTGATTGACAACCCCATTACTACTAACACCTCTTTAAAATTTATATTAGAGGGTAATGTAGATAAAAAGTATATTTGAGGAGAAAATAGCTCTTGTCCAAAAAAAGATGAAACAAAATTCCTGATTGGTTCAATATTGATTGATACAATAATGCCTAAAATTGCCCCTATTATAGTGCCTAGAATGCCAATAATAGAACCTGTTAATATAAAAATTCTTATAATTAAATATTTTGAGGCTCCCATTGTTCTCATGAGAGCAATGTCAGACTTTTTGGTTTGGACTAGCATAATCATTGAAGAGATAATATTGAAAGTTGCCACAAGTATTATTAATGTCAAAATAACAAACATCACGTTTTTTTCTACATCTAGGGCATTCATAAAAGATGAATTTCTTTTTTTCCAATCAATTATTGAAAAAATCTTATCTAATTTGGAATTTAAATCAGCATAAACATCATGAGTTTTTTTTGGATTTTGTAAAAAAATTTCAATTCCATGAGCAACTTGCTTTGTGAAAAGAAATTTTTCAGCTTTATTCCAAGGTAAAAAAATAAAATTATTATCATATTCATACATACCAATATCAAAAACTCCACCCACCATAAAGTTTTGTTTAATTGGTAAAGCACCAATTGCAGTTTCCATTATATTTGGTGAAATAAGAGATATATAATCACCTATATTTACATTTAATCTTTGCGCAAGTCTATATCCTACAATTATATTTTGTTTGTTTTTAAAATTATCAATTGTAGTTTTGTCAAGAGATTTCCAAAGTAATTTTTTAGCAGGTAAATCTGTCCATTTAGTACCTCTAATAATTACTCCCGTAACAGCATTTTTAGTTTTAGCAAGAGCTTGACCTTCCAAATGAGGTGTAACTGCAATAACATTTTGTGTATCTAATATTTGGTTAACTATTTTATTATAATTTTCTATTGATAATCCATTTTTTTTGTAAACAATTAAATGTCCGTTTATTCCTAATATTCTGTCAACTAATTCAGTTCTAAAACCATTCATTACAGACATTACAACTATTAATGTAGCTACACCTAAAATAATTCCAATAAGAGAAAACCAAGCAGAGATAGAAATAAAACCTTCAGCACGTCGTGATTTAATATACCTAACAGCTATAGTTCTTTCAGTTTCATTAAAAATAAAATTATCCATATTTTTTATGCATTCATTTGAACAAAATTTAATAATTCATTGTATGATAATCTAGATATTTCACCACTTTTTCTACATTTTAAATCATACAATTCTTCTTTAATTCCCTTTGGTCCAATCAAAATTTGATATGGCAACCCTATCAAATCAGCTCTTGCTAGTTTAGCGCCTGCTCTTTCGTCAGTATTGTCATATAAGACATTAGATGTATTATTATTAATAAAATTATAAAGTTTTAAACAAATATTGTCACAATCATTATCACCACTTTTTAAATTAATTATATTATAATCCCAAGGGGAAATTTCAGACGGCCAAATAATACCATTTTGGTCATGATTTGCTTCTATGATTGCACCAACCAACCTTGATAATCCCACACCATATGAACCCATAAAAACTGGAATGTTGTCTCCCTGTCTATCTGATATAGTTGCTCTCATTGGTGAAGAATATTTTTGTCCAAAATGAAAAATATGCCCTACCTCAATACCTCTAGTTTTAATCAAAGTATTGTTTTTATTGTCAAAATTACTTGCATCGTGTTTTTCTTCTGTAGCAGCATAAAAGGAGGTGAATTTATTTACTTTTTCTTGGAGATCGTCTTCATAGTTTATGTTTGTTAATGAATCCTTAAAATTTAATAATTCTCTTTCTACATAAACTTCGCTTTCTCCAGTATCAGCAATAATAATAAATTCATGACTTAAATCTCCACCAATTGGTCCTGTATCTGCCTTCATAGGTATTGCTTTTAAACCCATTTTTTTAAATAATTGTATGTAAGCCATAAACATTATATTATATGATTTAATTGATGAGTTGTAATCAACATCAAATGAATATGCATCTTTCATCAAAAATTCTCTTCCTCTCATAACTCCAAATCTTGGCCTTAATTCATCTCTAAATTTCCATTGAATATGAAAAAGATTCAATGGAAGTTCCTTATAACTTTTTACATGAGTTCTAAAAATTTCAGTTACTAATTCCTCATTAGTTGGCCCATATAATAAATTTCTGTTATTTCTATCCTTAATTCTTAGCATTTCTTTACCATAATCTTCGTATCTACCAGATTCTTTCCAGATCTCAGCAGATTGAAGTGTGGGCATCAATATTTCATTAGCACCAGCTTTTAACATTTCTCGTCTACATATTTCTGTGATTTTTTCTAGTACAATTTTACCAAGGGGTAACCATGAGTAAATTCCTGAAGCTGATTGTTGTATCATCCCAGCTCTTAGCATATAAATGTGTGATATTATTTCAGCTTCTTTTGGATTTTCTTTTAATACAGGTACAAAAAATCTTGATAGTAACATTATATTTGGTCCTTAATAATCCTTAGACATTAAATTAAATTAAAACTAAATTGATTGATAGTTTATTGCAGTATAAATTACAAGTTATGGAATTATCAACAGGACATCAACATGAA
>CACJQK010000062.1 GCA_902595515.1 uncultured SAR116 cluster alpha proteobacterium | reverse complement strand
CAACAAAGACATTTTGATGTTCAATTGACTGGAGGATTAGTTCTTCATGAAGGAAAGATAGCTGAAATGAAAACTGGTGAAGGCAAAACCCTTGTTGCAACATTAGCATGCTATCTAAATGCATTAGAAGGGAAAGGTGTCCATGTAGTAACTGTGAATGATTACTTGGCAAAAAGAGATTCGGAATGGATGGGACAAATATATAAATTTTTGGGAATGTCAGTTGGTTGTGTCGTTTCAGACATGGATGACAACCAAAGACGAATTTCTTATAACGCTGATATAACTTATGGAACCAATAATGAATTTGGATTTGATTATCTTCGTGACAACATGAAATATAATTTAGCTGACATGGTTCAGCGCCCATTTAATTTTGCCATTGTCGATGAGGTTGATTCTATTTTAATTGACGAAGCTAGAACCCCTCTAATTATCTCTGGTCAATCTGAAGATTCTTCGGTCTTATATAAAGCTATTGATAAATTTATTCCTTTATTGAATGAAGATGATTATGAATTAGACGAAAAACAGAGAACGTGCAATCTTACAGATAATGGGATTGAAAACATTGAAAAGGCATTACTTAAAGAAAACATTATAAAAGAAGGAAATTTATTTGATGTAAAAAATATTTCATTGTTACATCATATAAATCAAGCTTTAAGGGCCCACAAACTCTTTAAAAAAAATACCCATTACATGGTTAAAAACGATAATGTAATTATTATTGATGAATTTACTGGACGTGCGATGGAAGGTAGACGTTTTGGTGAAGGTCAACATCAGGCTATAGAGGCTAAAGAAAAAGTTTCTATACAATCTGAAAACCAAACCTTAGCAAGTGTAACTTTTCAAAATTATTTTAGAATGTATCCTAAGTTAGCAGGAATGACTGGAACAGCTCTTACCGAGGAAGGAGAATTTTCTGAAATTTATAATCTAGAAGTACTTGAAGTTCCTACCAATTTACAAGTAGCTAGGGTAGACAATAATGATGAAATTTATAAAACAAATGAAGAAAGAGATGAAGCTGTCATTAAATTAATAGAGGACTGTCAAGCGAACAATCAACCTGTATTAGTTGGAACAGTATCAATAGAGAAGTCAGAAATTTTATCAAAATTATTAAGTATAAAAAAGATCAAGCATGAGGTCTTAAATGCAAAATTTCATGAACAAGAGGCTCATATTATAGGTTATGCTGGGATACCAGGAGCTGTGACTATTGCCACGAACATGGCTGGGAGAGGAACAGATATTCAGTTAGGTGGAAATTTTGAAATTAGACAAGCAAATGAAATTAAATCAATTTCTAATGATAACAAGTTAGTACAAGAATTAAAATTAGATATTGAGAAAAAGAAAAAAATTGCTCTTGCTGCAGGTGGTTTATATGTAATTGGTACTGAACGGCATGAAAGTCGAAGAATTGATAATCAGCTTAGGGGGCGAACAGGAAGGCAGGGTGACCCAGGTAAATCTAAATTTCTATTATCCCTTCAAGACGATTTGATGAGAATATTTGGATCAGACAGATTAGAAACAATGCTAAGTAAACTTGGATTAGAAAAGGGTGAAGCCATCGTCCATCCCTGGATCAACAAGGCGGTTGAAAAAGCACAAGCTAAAGTTGAAGCACATAATTTTGAAATAAGGAAACAACTTTTAAAATTTGACGATGTTATGAATGATCAAAGAAAAGTAATTTTTGAACAGAGAAAAGAAATAATGAGATCAGACGATATAAGTGAGATGATTACTGATATGCGTCACGAAGTCATTGAAACAATAGTTTATAAATCCATACCTGATCAAAGTTATCACGATGAATGGGATGCTGGAACAATGTCCAACGATGTAAGAAATTATTTGGGCCTTACTGTTCCAATTTATGAGTGGGTTAAAGAAGATGGAATTATTGAAAAAGAAATTATAAGTCGCCTTATTGAATTATCTAACAAACATATGGCAGAGCGAGCAGTTAATTTTGGTGTTGATGTTTTTAGGCAGGCAGAAAAAACTATTTTATTACAAGTGTTAGATCAAGGTTGGAAAGACCATTTACTAATGTTAGATCAAATGAGACAGTCTATAGGTTTGAGAGCTTATGCACAAAAAGATCCACTAAACGAATATAAAAGAGAATCTTTTGAACTTTTTGAAGAGATGCTTGATAAATTAAGAAAAACTATTACATCAGTATTGTCATTTATAGAAATACAACAAGAAGAAACTGCAGAAAAAGAAACCTATAAGGGACCTCAAAAAGTTTTTAATAAAAAAATACCAAGAAATGCGACATGTCCATTGTGTGACTCTGGAAAAAAGTATAAGCATTGCTGTGGTAAGTACTAAAGAAAATGATAAAATATAAATTAAATTGTAAATCTAAATATTGCTCAGAAGAAAACGACTTTGATGGTTGGTTTAAAAATATTGAAGCTTATGAAAATCAAAAACAACAAGGATTAATTAATTGTCCAATTTGTGGCAGTGACAAAGTTGTAAAATCGCTTACAACACCAAGTCTCAAAACAAATAAAAGTCATACCTCCGAAGATCAAAATAAAACCTACAAAACTTCTACAAGCAGTAGAAATTTTTTAACTACTGAAAATTTAGATAATGTAGCAACTCTTTTACGAACCTTAAAAAAAGAAGTTCAAAAAAACTCTTCTTTCGTTGGAAATAAATTTGTTTCTCAAGTTAGATCTATGAAAGAAGGTAAAATTAAAGAAAAACCAATACATGGATATGGAACGAATAAAGAAATCCAAGAATTAAGAGATGAAGGAATTGATGTTTTTAATATTCCTTGGATATCTGAAGATCACTGAATTATAATCTAATACCTGCTGCGCCATAATTTACATCCAAGCTTGATGTAAGTTTAAAATTTCCAAATTCCTTTTTAATGATATTATTTAACCCAAATGTAGGAGTAAACCCTGTAAAACTGTCCAATATTATACCATACTCCTCAGCTTCTATTGCTAAATTTTTTGGGGCAATTAGCTTTTCTACCTGATGAGTTCCTGGAGGAAGTACTCTTAAAATATCTTCTGCTAAAAATTTCCCAAAGAATATACCTAATAAAGACTTATTAATTGTAGTAAATACTACTACCCCCCCTGGACGACATAGATTAGAAATGTCAGATAAAAATATTTTTCTATTATTTACATGTTCAATTACTTCAGATGCAATGACTAAATCAAATTTATTTAGAACTTTTTCTTTATTAACTTTTAAAAGTTCACCGGTTGTAATACATTTGTAATTAATTTCTAATCTACTTTTTTTTGCATGTTCTATTGCAACATCTATTGATTTTTTTGATGCATCAATTCCAGTTACAG
>CACJQK010000061.1 GCA_902595515.1 uncultured SAR116 cluster alpha proteobacterium | reverse complement strand
AAGGAGTTACAGCTACAGAAAACTCATCTGGAATTACTTTTTCTTTGCCGACAGCTTTTCTAAAATCAGAACAACTCGACAACACACATAAAGATAGTAAAAAAACAAATATTATTAAAAATTTATTTTTCATAGAAAGTACTTTCAACAGTAAAAAATTGATTATAAAGAAACAAAAACGCACCAATAAATATTATTGTATCAGCTAGATTAAATACTGGCCAGTGTAAATCTTGAATATGGAAATCTATAAAATCGACTACCTTTCCATAAATAATACGATCTATTGCGTTTCCAATTGCACCACTTGCAATAAGAATAAATCCGAGCGATGAATATCTAGGTAATTTAAAAGAAGAAAAAATTAGCCAAATACTTACTAAAATAGCAAAAATTGTGAAACCATATCTACCTATCTCACCAGTATCTTGAAAAAAACCAAAAGAAATTCCACTATTCCACACTGGTGTCATGGATAAAAAAGAAGTCAATTCGATGGACTGATATTTAATAAACAGGTTTTCAATAGCCCATAATTTAGAAACATAGTCAAAATAAATAAAAACTATGAAAATAAAAAGAAGATTAAAAACACCAAAATTTTTTTTCATTTAATTAAATTTAAGTACCTTTGTACACCTGTTGCAAAGCTCAATGTTATTTTTAACTTCTGGAACTATTTTCCAGCATCTCATGCATTTGCCACCAGATGCCAACTCAACATTTACCCTAATTTTTGTTTCAGATAAATTTTGATTCAAATCCATTTTCACATCAGAACAAATAAAAATCTCTGGTAGATTTACATTTCGTAGCACTTTAAAAGTTTCCTCATTTGCCTCTATTAAAACTTTAGCCTGTAGGCTGGAGCCTAATATTCCTTCTTTTCTTTTTTCTTCTATAGATGTTGTAACTACAGATCTTAATTCTCTAATATCAGACCACTTCTTTCCAAGTTCATCATTTTTCCAATTTTTGTCACCTTTGAAGTAGGTTTGTAAATGAACAGAATTTTCGCTATCTTTATATCTACTTTGCCACGCTTCTTCTGCGGTAAAGCAAATGATTGGAGCAAGCCATGTAGTCAATGAATTAAATAAAATGTCCATTACAGTTCTGCATGATTTTCTCTCTGCACTGCTTAGACCTTCACAGTACAAGGTATCTTTTCTGATATCAAAGTAAAAGGCTGACAAATCAATGGTACAGAAATTGTGAATATCTAAGTAAATATCATGAAGGTTAAATTTTTCTGTATTTTCTTGTATTTTTTCACTTAATTCGGAAACTCTATGAAGAATCCATTTTTCTAATTCAGGCATTTGAGTAAAATTTATTTTTTCTTCTTCATCAAATTCGTTTAATGCTCCTAACAGATATCTTAGTGTATTTCTAAGTCTTCTGTAATGATCAGAATGTCTTATTAAAATTTCTTTTCCAATTCTGAGATCATCATAGTAATCTGAACCAACAACCCATAAACGAAGAATGTCTGCACCAAACTCATTAATTACTTTTTGTGGTGCAGTAATATTGCCAAGAGATTTTGACATCTTTCTTCCCTGTTGATCTAAAACAAAACCATGAGTTAAAACTGCATCATATGGAGCACGACCTCTTGTCCCACAACTTTCTAGTAAAGAAGAGTGAAACCACCCTCTATGTTGATCTGTTCCTTCAAGATATAATGAAGCTGGCCAGAATAAGTCGTCCCTCTCCTCTAAAACAAATGAATGAGTAGAACCAGAATCAAACCAAACATCTGCTATATCAGTTACTGCCTCATAATCGTCAGGATTATATTTTGATCCAAGAAAATAAGAAGAAGGTTTTTCAAACCAGGCGTCTGCTCCATCTACCCTAAAGGTACTTACAATTCTGTCTATAACTTCTTGATCACGAAGTGGTTCTTGTGTTTTTTTATTAACAAATATCGCAAGAGGCACTCCCCACGCTCTTTGCCTAGATATACACCAGTCAGGCCTGTCTTCTATCATTTTTGTTAAACGGTTTTGACCTTGAGGAGGGTAAAAAGCAGTTTGTGACAAAGCTTTAAGGGAAGTATCTCTTAAATTATTAGATGTCATTGAAATAAACCATTGAGGTGTTGTTCTAAATATAAGTGGGGCTTTTGATCTCCAACTGTGTGGATAGGAGTGATTTAATTTTCCTCTTCCAATTAATGCATTATGTTCAGACATAATATCAGCAATTATCTCATTATCCTTTAAAACTCGAAGTCCTCCTAATAAAGGTAAATCATTATTTAATACCCCATTATCTGAAACAGTTTCTGGTATTTGTAAATTATTTTGTCTTCCAAGTTCAAAATCGTCCGCACCATGACCCGGAGCAATATGAACAAAACCAGTACCTTGATCAATTGTCACAAAGTCAGCTTCTAAAAGTAAAACATCATGTTCATAACCATAATTATTTAGTGGATGTGCTAAAACTGTTCCTTCAAAATCCTTGCCCTTGAGAGTTTGAGTAGAATTAAAACTTAAGACAGAAATTTCTTTCATTACCTCTTCCACCAATTCTTTAGCTACAATAATTTTGTCACCAATTTTTGCTAAGGAACCCTCTTCTACACTAATAATTTCTATTAGTGAATAATCAATATCCTTTCCATATGCTACGGCTCTATTACCTGGCATGGTCCACGGAGTTGTTGTCCAAATTATTATGTCGAAGTTATTTACAATTTCCAATGATGTTTTTATTACCGGAAATTTTGCATAAATAGTAGTGCTTATGTGATCATGATATTCAATCTCAGCTTCTGCTAAAGCAGTTTTTTCAACAGGAGACCACATTACGGGCTTAATTCCTCGATATAAACTACCATTCATAAGAAATTTTCCTATTTCAGACATTATAATTGCCTCAGATTCAAACTTCATGGTTGAATATGGATCTTCCCAGTCACCATATACGCCTAGCCTTTGAAATTCTTCAGATTGAACATCCATCCATTTTGCAGCAAAATCCCTACATTCTTTTCTAAATTCTACAATTGGAACGTCATCTTTATTTTTTTTCTTTTTTCTATAATTTTCCTCTATTTTCCATTCAATTGGTAATCCGTGACAATCCCACCCAGGAACATAGTTTGCATTCTTGCCAAGCATGGATTGTGATCTATTTATTACATCCTTAATTATTTTATTAAGAGCATGACCAATATGTAAATTACCATTAGCATATGGTGGACCATCATGAAGTATAAAAGGTTGCGAATTTTTCCTTTGTTCTCTTAACTTTTTAAATAATTTTGTTTCTTCCCATAATTGCAATATTTGTGGCTCTTTTGTAGGAAGTCCAGCTCTCATTGAAAAATCAGTTTTAGGTAAATAAACGGTATCTTTGTAATCAGTCATTAAATTGTCTCTATATTGATCAAATTATTAATTTTTTAACTTATAATTCATGAAATTCATATGCTCTTTTTGT
>CACJQK010000060.1 GCA_902595515.1 uncultured SAR116 cluster alpha proteobacterium | reverse complement strand
ATCAACATTTTCAGTCTCTAGAATAATCTTCATTTGTTTTCTAATTTTAGGCCATTTGAGTAGATTTTTTGAATGCACATTTAGATCATAATGAATTCCACCATTTCTAGTTATTTGAGAAACCAAATGTCCACCTGAGGAGATAACGATTGATTTAAAATCATTTTCAACTAATGATTTAGAAATTTCAACAACACCTCTTTCAACACCACCAGTATTTAATGCTGGTAAAATTTGAGCTATGGTGTATTTCTTTTTATTCATTTTAATTTGACCTTAAATCGAACGAGTTTGTAAATGACAAAATTTATTAACACATCAAATAGTAATACACTAGCATATAACCAATTAACAGGTAAAAACGTAGGGCTAGTATTCCTGGGTGGCTTTAACTCAGATATGGAAGGTAAAAAAGCACTATATATTGAAAAATGGGCAAAAGATAATCATCATAGCTTTTTAAGATTTGATTATTCAGGTCACGGTCAATCATCCGGAACAATTGAAACGACATGCTTTACTGACTGGTATAAAGATGCTGAGTGTATAATTAATAAAAAAACAAAAGATAAACAAATTTTAATTGGATCATCTATGGGTGCTTGGGTAATGCTAATGTTAGCTAAAAGGATTCCAGAGAAGATTTTAGCAATGATTGGTCTTGCACCTGCTCCAGATTTTCCCAAAATTTTAATATGGGATAAAATGACAAGTAATGAGAAAAGAAAATTAATTAAAAATAAAAAGATAACTATGACATATGAAGATGGATCCAAAAATGATTTTTCGTACATATTAATAAAAGATAGCTTTAGAAATCTTACTTTATCAGAAAAAATATATTTTAATGGTCCTGTCTACTTGTACCATGGTATGGCTGATAATGCCGTACCATATGATTTGAGTATAAAAATTATCAACACATTTAAAGGAACTAATGATATTAAATTAACAAAATTAGCTGGGTCATATTGGAGAGGTGATAGTAAAAAGCAAGTATTACAAAGAATTTATGGAACAGCTTTTTTCAATGACAAGGATTTAAAAGATTATCTTTTTATGATAGCAGAAGCTGAGAAAAGAGATCATAGAAAATTAGGTAAAGAATTAAATCTATTTCACCTACAAGAAGAAGCTGTAGGTTCTGTTTTTTGGCATAAAAAAGGATGGTCAATTTATCTTGAAATTGAATCCTACATGCGAAGGAGATTGAATGAAACATACGAGGAGGTGAAAACACCTCAAATAATAGATAGATCTTTATGGGAAAAATCTGGGCATTGGGATAAATTTCAAGAACACATGTTTATGGCTAAAGGCGACGATGAAAAAATACTTGCTTTAAAGCCTATGAATTGTCCTGGTCATGTGCAAATCTATAAACAAGGCTTAAAATCATATAAAGATCTTCCAATTAGAATGGCAGAATTTGGTTCTTGTCATAGAAATGAACCCTCAGGTGCTTTGCATGGTATTATGAGAGTAAGGCAATTTACGCAAGATGATGCACACATATTTTGTATGAATTCTCAAATTACATCTGAATGTGTTAAATTTTGTGAGTTACTACAACAAATTTATAAAGATTTTGGTTTTGCGGAACTTAAAGTTAAATTTTCTGATAGACCTTTAATTCGTGCTGGAGAAGATTCTACTTGGGATAAAGCCGAAAAAGCACTTATAGTAGCTGTAAAAGCTGCAGGAATTACCTACACTTTGAATCCTGGTGAGGGTGCATTTTATGGTCCTAAACTTGAATTTGTGCTTACAGATGCAATTGGAAGGGATTGGCAATGTGGAACTCTTCAAGTAGATTTTGTTTTACCAGAAAGGTTATCGGCTTATTACGTTGATGTTAATGGTGAAAAAAAGCACCCTGTAATGTTACATAGAGCAATTTTAGGCTCCTTAGAGAGATGGATTGGCATCTTAATTGAACAATATTCAGGAAGAATGCCATTATGGCTCTCCCCAATTCAAGTTGTTATTTGTTCAATAGTTGATTCGATCAACGATTATGTAGCAGAAATTAAAAAGGAATTAGACAACCTAGGCATTCGAAATGAAATAGATTTAAGAAATGAAAAAATTGGTTACAAAATAAGAGAACATTCTACTCAAGCAATTCCTATAATTTTAATTGTTGGAAAACAAGAAAAAGAAAATAAAACAGTAGCAGTAAGATATTTAGGTACAAAAAATCAAGAGTTTTTGAGTTTAAATGAATTTACACAAAAAATAGTCAATAAATGTATGCCTCCTGACTTAATACAACTTTAAATTTATTGTAAATTGTTGCTTTGTTAACTATTTTTTTTGAAATTTATTAACAAATTTTTAAAAAATGTTGTAATAGTATTTGAGTATTAATTATAATGGAGATTTTCATATAGTTGGATTAAATAACACCCCACCTAGTCAAGATGGGCCTAGAATTAATGACTTAATTAGAGCTGAGAGCGTGCGTTGTATAGGAGCTGACGGGGAACAACTAGGAGTTATACCCATTAGTGAAGCACTTAAAATTGCTGAAAATGTGAGCTTAGATTTAGTTGAAATTCAACCAAATGTAAATCCACCTGTTTGTAAAATTCTTGATTATGGTAAGTTTAAATATGAAGCTCAAAAAAGAAAGAATGAAGCTAGAAAAAAGCAAAAGATTATTGATGTAAAAGAAATTAAATTAAGACCTAACATAGATAACAATGACTTTTTTGTAAAAATGAAACAAGTTAAAAAGTTCATTGAAAATGGTGATAAAGTAAAGATAACTCTAAGGTTCAGAGGAAGAGAAATGGCTCATCACTCTTTAGGTGCTACTGTGTTAGATAGAGTTAAGGATGATACTGAAGAATTATGTAAGGTAGAAACATTACCAAAGTTAGAAGGTAGACAAATGGTAATGATATTAGCACCCAAATAGAAGAGATAATAATATTGATAATAAAATAAAACTTTATGTTGCTAACTTTATCTAGCTTATGTATAAGCTTTGAAATAATTTATTAATTATTGAGAGAATATTATGCCTAAACTAAAAACCAAAAGTGGTGCAAAAAAAAGATTTAGTCTTACTTCATCAGGTAAAGTTAAAGGTAGTCCAGCCTTTCTTAGTCATAACCTTCGTAAAAGATCACAAAAAATGAAAAGACAAGCTCGTGGTACAATGATACTTAATGAATCCGATGCAAAAATTGTCAAGCAATTTATACCCTACGCTTAAAGGAGTTAATTAATGGCTAGAGTAAAAAGAGGTGTTACTACTCATGCTAGACACCAAAAAGTTATTAAAGCTGCAAAAGGTTATTATGGAGCTAGAAAAAATTTATTTACTGTAGCAACTCAGGCTGTTGAAAAAGCTAGCCAATATTCGTATAGGGATCGTAGAAATAAGAAGCGCAATTTTAGAGGTCTTTGGATTCAAAGAATTAATGCAGGTTCTCGTTTACATGGCTTAAATTACTCTAAGCTCATGAATGGGCTTAAGTTAGCTGGTATTGAAATAGATAGAAAAATTTTGTCAGACTTAGCTGTTTATGAACCAAT
>CACJQK010000059.1 GCA_902595515.1 uncultured SAR116 cluster alpha proteobacterium | reverse complement strand
CAATTGGGGTGGTTGGTAATAAAGGGGACTCTCAATGTTATCTAGGTGTTGAACAAAAAGTTAAAACTATACACGAAAAATTAAGGCTAAGGATAGGCCAAAACCCAAATGATATTAGGATGAGATTAGTACAACCTGAGTACACCGTAGCGACATCTGATGGTATAAGAAACGGTACTAAAGAGATGCGTTATTCTTTAATTGGAAGAGAAGTAACTAATGACACATTATGCGAACATTTAAGCGCTTCGGGTTTAGAAGGTACAATTGCTGTTGTTGCATGTGACAAACCACCTGTTGGAACATTGTCTGCAATTTTAGAGCACAATAGACCTGCTATTATAATGTCTGACGGTCCAATAAGACCTGGAATTGATTCAGTTACTAATGAACCATTGGACATTATTTCAAGTTATCAAATTGCAGGTAGTGAAGATGAAGAACTGAAAAGAAGAATTGCTTGCGAAGCTTGTCCTGGTTATGGAAGTTGTGGTGGGATGTTTACTTATAATACTATGCAGACGTTTATTGGTGTTGTAGGCATGCAACCTTTACATATGGTTTCACCACCTTCAGACGATGAAAGAAGGTTAGATATATTTCCTGACCAACTCATTACTTATTTAGATAATATGGTTAAAAAAGATATTAAGCCAAGGGATATTGTTACGAGAGACTCTATAAGAAATGCTCTAATAGTAGCAATGTCTATAGGAGGATCAACTAACGTCATGCTTCATGCACCAGAGTTAGCTAGAGCTGCAGGATATAAAAGTTTTATTGAAGATATTATGTCGCCAGATGAATTTAACTATTTATCTGAAAAGGTAGTTCCTGTTTTAGTTGATGCAAGACCATTTGGAAAATACTCAATGGTTGATATTGATAATCAAGGTGGTGTTCAGGTTTTTATTAAGGATTTATTAGATTCAGGCTTATTGAATGGCAATACTTTAACGTGTACAGGTGAAACTTTAGCTGAACAAGTTGATCGATTAGCTCCTAAAGAACCTGACAGAAGAGTAATATATCCTGTAAAAAAACCTTATAAAGAAACTGGTGGACTTAGACTTTTAGGAGGAAATTTATCTCCTGAATTCAGTTCAATATTAAAACTAGCTGGTGTAGAAGGTGGTTTAGAAAATAATGTTTTTATTGGGAGAGCTAGAATATTTGATGGAGAACAAAAACTTCTTTGGACCCTAGAAAATGAACCAGACAACTTTAACAATAATGATATGGTTGTAGTTAGGTATGAAGGACCTGTAGGTGGGCCTGGCATGCCAGAAATGCTAGATTCCACCTCAAGAATTACCACTTTGTGCAGAGAAAGAAATATAATTGTAGGATTAATGACTGATGGACGTTTCTCTGGTGGCTCTGTTGGTCTTGTCATTGGTCATGTTGGTCCAGAGGCGGCTATTGGTGGACCTATTGCCCTGATAGAGGATGGAGATGAAATTATAGTTGATTTAAATAAAAATGAGATTAATTGTTCTCAATTGAATGATACTAATATTTTCAAGTTTAGAAAAAGCAAGTGGGAAGAAATTTTCAAAACTAATGGTGGCACACATCCAGCTGTTGGAGATGCAGATACGAGATTGCTAAATAGAATGAGAAACTCTGCTGTTTCAGCAACTTATGGAGCTGGAATGCATCCTAATAGAGAACTCTGGGTTCCTAATCCTAGAGTAGTAGAAGATTCAGGGTTTATACCTAAAAATATACATAAATCATAAAGTTTATTTTTCTAAATGAATCCAAATAGGTGTGTGGTCACTGGGTTTTTCTTCACCTCTTGGTGTTTTGTCTATACCTACATCAATTAGATTATCAACTATCTCTGGTGAGATTAAAAAAAGATCTATTCTTATTCCATTGTCTTTTTGCCAAGCTCCACCCTGATAGTCCCAAAAACTATACTCTTTAGCTGTTGGATATTTTATGCGGTAAGCATCAACTAGACCAATATTTATTAACTCTCTTAAATGCCTTCTGGTTGTTTCCAGATATAATGCATCATTTTGCCATTTAGACACATCATAACAATCAATACTTTCCTGAATTACATTAAAATCGCCTCCTAAAATCAGAGGTTCATTTGTGTCATAAATATCTTTAGTGTATTTTGTTAGACGTTTCATCCAACTAATTTTATAGTCATATTTAGGACCAGGAGCAGGATTACCATTAGGTAAATATAAGCAAATGATATTTACATCATTAATTTTTACGTGTAAGAACCTTGCTTGATTATCTTCATCAATAGTCTCATTGTAAAAAGGTAATGATCTGGTAATTTCATTTATTTCAAATTTAGATGCAATTGCAACACCGTTATATGATTTTTGTCCATTGAATATTAGATTATATTGTTTTTGTTTAAAGTCTAATGAAGGAAAATTATCGTCCATTGTCTTGGTTTCCTGCATTAAAATGACATCAATATTATTTTTTTCTAGCCAACTTAATACATTTGGCAGTCTCATTTTTATAGAATTTACATTAAAACTAGCTATTTTAAAGGACATTTGATTAAATTTATTTTAGATAGAGAAACTTGTTCCACAGCCACAATTTGCTGTAGCATTAGGATTTTCAATTTTAAAATATGATCCTGCAAGTTCTGAAACATATTCTAAAGTGCTTCCACGAAGAAAATCAATAGACACTTTATCAATTAAATAATCAATTCCACCTTCTTTGAAGATCATATCATCGTCTTTAGGTTTCTTATCAAATGAAAAATCATACTGAAAGCCAGAACATCCACCTCCTAGAACTGATATTCTAAAATATGAACCTTCTTCGTCTTTAAGTAAAATTTTTACTCTTTCTAAGGCTTCTTTTGATAGACTAAAGTCTTGATTGAAATACTTACTTTCATTCATTTAAAAAAAACCTCATTTAATTTTGAAATTTATTACAATTGTTTTATTGAAAATTAACATATTTTTATACATAAATGAATAATTTATTGGAAAATTTTATGTTTGTTAATAATGACAACCGTTATTTAAGTCCATTTGCATGTCATAGTTCTGAAAGTAGGGGCAGAGTATATAAAGATGATACACTTATTCTTCGTAGATCTGAATATCAAAGAGATAGGGATAGAATTATTCACTCTGAAGCTTTTAGAAGATTAAAAGACTAAACTCAGGTTTTTATTTTCCATAAGGGAGATCATTATAAAACTCGACTAACTCATACTCTTGAAGTATCACAGATTGCAAGATCTATTGCTAAGGCTCTAAATATTAATGAGGATTTAATTGAGACCATAGCCCTTGCACATGATCTAGGACATCCACCTCTAGGTCATAAGGGAGAAGATATTCTCCAAGAAATATGTCTGATGTAGGTGGTTTCAATCATAATGAACAATCATTAAGAGTTGTAACAATTTTAGAAAAAAATATCCAAATTTTGATGGTTTGAACCTTACTCATGAAACTTTAGAGGGATTGATTAAACATAATGTACCTTTTTTAGATTTGGATAAAATACCACAAACTATCAAAGATATTTGTCTTATCTTAGATATTGATTTCAGAACACATAGCTCATTAGAAG
>CACJQK010000058.1 GCA_902595515.1 uncultured SAR116 cluster alpha proteobacterium | reverse complement strand
CTTTTTCCATGTGTTTGCTGTAGCCAACCACGTCAGTGGCAAATATTACTGCTATCTTACGATCTATGTCTGATGAACTCATATGGTTATTTTAAGCATTAATGTGATCTTGTTTCAATAGTGATTTTTGTATAGATTTTAATCATTTTTAAAGAAAAGACTATTATTGTGTCACTACTTAATAAGCTTATAAAGCTTACTTGATAGCTTTAAATAAGTCTGTTTTATTAAATCCTTTTTAAGGGAGTATAAATATGTCTATCAAGATTTCAGTTGTAGAAAAAAAAGTGGTTGAAACAATTAATCAATATAATATTGACGAATATTATATAAATGAGAGCTATGGATCAATTGAAAGATTTAATCAGATAGTTACTGGAGAAAGTCCTAAAAAAGACGAAATGCCTTTATTGGATTTTCTGAGCGAAATTAGACCTAATAATATCTTACACATGCAACAAAAAGCTAGCGAAGATAATCTTGAAGTTAAACATGGCTACTAATTTATTTTCTAAACTTCCTAAATAAATTATCATACCTAAATAATATCCTTAAGGTTAGTGTTTGACATTAATACAAGAAACTAAATTTTGGTTAAAAAATTAACTATAATAAATTAAATGCATATTATACTAATTAAAGATATATGTCTTATAGCCATAATTTGTGAAAATACATCTGTGTAAAAGTGTTAACTTGTTAAATAATTGAAAACTTTTTATGAATTGGACTTTTTACTTAATAATTCAGTAATTTTCTATCAAGCTATCTATAGTTGTCAGGCCTTTATCTAAGGCCTTTTAAAAAATATCAAATTCTATTTTACAATCCTAAATATTATATATCTACTAAATATTATTTAGTTTTTTATAGGAGTTAAAAATTGGCTGATATCGAAAAAATTAGAAAATTACAATATAAAGTTATGCAAGATATGGCAGCTGGGGCATTAATTCCAATGATGAGAATAGGAGATGAACTTAGACTTTTTAAAAATTTAAATAAATTTGGTCCATGTACGTCCGATGAATTCAGCAAACAAATAAAGATGGATAAAAGATATATCAGGGAGTGGTTGCTTTCTTTGGCAGCTGCTGGATATATAAATTATAATAATGAAAAAGAAGAATTTTCTCTTAGTCCAGAACAATTTTCAATTTTAGGAAATGAAGATAGTATTTCATTAATGATAGGAGGATTTGAAAATTTAGTAGGGGCAATTCATAATATAGATATAATAAAAGATAATTTTAAAAATGGTAAAGGAACTGGTTGGGGAAACTTACATCCATGTTGCCTATCTGGGTCTGCAAGATTTTTTAAACCATCATATTCAATATTTTTAACAAAAAAATGGATACCTAGTCTTGATGGCGCAGATGAGATGCTTTCTAAAGGTATCACTTTTGCTGATATAGGCTGTGGACATGGTTACTCCACATCTTTAATAGCTCAAAAATATGTTAATTCCAAAGTAGTAGGTATTGATCCTCATGAACCATCAATCACAGAAGCTAAGAAAAATAATAATAAAATTAATAATTTAGAATTTAGAGTTAACAACGCTAAAAATTATGAAGGTAAATATGACATAATTGCTTTTTTTGACTGTCTTCATGATATGGGAGATCCACTTGGAGCTATTAAATATGCAAAGACAAAACTTAATTCAAATGGGATAATTATGCTTGTAGAGCCGACTGCTGATGACTTGCCAGAAAATAACTTTAATTTAATAGGACAACTGTATTATTCTTTCTCAACAATTGCATGTATCCCAGCATCAAAATCTCAGGAAGTTGGTATGGCACTTGGAGCACAAGCTGGTCCTCAAAAATTATTTTCAATATTAAATGAAGCTGGATTTAAAAATACAAAGGTTACTTACAAAACTGCTTCAAACATGGTAATTCAGGGAAAATTATAACAAAAAACAAAATGTTTAATAGTGGGGCTAACTGGGATTGAAACTGTCATGTGGCTCTTTAAAATATTGATATATATATAGTTTTATTATTAAGTTCAGACCTTTGCAGACTCATTAAACAATCATTTTGTTAAATAATTTTACTAATTATGAATCTGCAAGTAAAATGTATTTAATCAGACTATTTCATACCTGTTACACCCTATGCCTTATTACTTTTAGTCATTTTGTTTAATTTAAAATATCAGAATTGTCTCAATAAGTTTTCATCTCTCAATGGCTCCACTTGTAGAATTTGACTTGGCATTATATTGCATACATTACAGTCTGATCCGAATAATTTAATATAGGCAGATAAGTCTTTGTGCCATTGTTTTAACCCTTCCCGAGGTGAGGTAACCTCAAAACATAACTTTTCTAATCCCAAATTGTTTATAATTTTATCAAAAACCTTCTTTGCGTTATCATTTTGTAATTCAAACTCTTCGTGATCCAGTATAACAAAATCTGCACCATCATTTAAAAAAGGATCTGCAGTTTTTAAGATTTCTTCTGATGTAGAAGGTATATCTGGACTTCCATGTTTCCAATTTTTTAATGGATGGTGTTCATACATAAATTTTATTGAAACTTTCGTTGCCAATTTTCTCCAATTTGACCATTGCTTTTCAGAAACTTCACCTCCAGTATTCATAAATTCCATACTATCAAATCCAAGCGTTTTTCCATGTTCGATTGCATGTTCAACACAATTTTTTTTGTAAGCAAACTTGAAATATGTATGGTCTAAAAAGGGAGTTACATCGTATTTTTTGTATAATCTTATTTTTTTATTCAACCACTCATGAGGAGAGTATAAAACTTGTGGAGTTGTAAATTTAACATAATCAATTCTATCAGCTGCAACTTCTAAAAAATCTTCTAGTTCATTTAATCCCAATCTCTCTAAATAATGAGGAGCTTCGTGAAATCCAACGTCTTTAAGCCACGTTTGTCTGAGCTGTCTTGGCTTTTTAGGTAATTTAAGCCTAGGAAAAGTGTTTAGGGGGATGCTATTATCCATATAAGTTTAATATATTAATTTTCTACTTTTTTCAAATCTTATATAATTTTAAATTCATGAGATTATTTGATTTTATTATATCTAAAAACATGATTTAATTATTTAACCTATTAATGAATAATAAAGGAGGATTTATGTTCAGATTTTTTATATTTTTATTAGCTGGATTACTTGCATTTTCTTTTAATGCCCATGCTAAAGTTGATTTTTCAGGTAAAACTATTACTTGGGTTGTCCCTTTTAAAGAAGGTGGTGGTACAAGTAGATTTTCTAGGTTTATTGAACCATTTTTAACAAAATATCTACCCGGTAATCCCACAATTAAGATTATGCATATTCCAGGTGGCGGCGCTATCAAAGGGTCAAATTATTTTCAAAAAAATGCTAAACCTGATGGCACATATATTTTTGGCTGCTCAACATCCGTAATTGTGAATGTGGCAACAGGTAACCCTCTTGTTAAATATAACCTAAGTTCCTATAAACCAGTACTTTTGTTACCTCAAAATACACATTGGTTTACTAGAAGCGATTTGATAGATAAAGCCCACGATATTAGTAAATTACAAAAAAGAAAACTTGTTTTATATGGTTTAAAAACTCCTGCTTCGGC
>CACJQK010000057.1 GCA_902595515.1 uncultured SAR116 cluster alpha proteobacterium | reverse complement strand
ACAGGAACAGCAGATTTTTCAAGTAAAGAACTATCCTCAGATTCACCATTAGCTTCTAGGTTGTTCGACATTGATGGAGTGAGTAGAGTTTTTTTAGCAACAGACTTCATTTCAGTAACAAAAGTTCCTAATTTAGATTGGAATACTCTTAAACCAGCGATATTAACAGGAATTATGGAACATTTTTCTACAGGACTTCCGTCGATTAATGAAACAGAGGAAATAGAGTTTGAAACTAATAATTGTGAAGACTCAGAAACCATTAAACAAATTAAAGATTTATTAGAAACACGTGTTAGACCAGCTGTTGCAATGGACGGAGGAGATATTACATTCTGTTCTTTTGAATCAGGTGTTGTAACTCTTCAAATGAAAGGAGCTTGCGCGGGATGTCCCTCTAGTACAGCTACTTTGAAAATGGGAATTGAAAATATGCTTAGACACTATATTCCTGAGGTTACTGAAGTGAGGGCAGCAGAGTTATAAAAAAACTTAATTTAAATATTTGTATTCCACATAAACATTTTATGAACTTACGTAATCATCATCATGTTTTGTTTTTACCAATAATTATTTTATTTTTTTTGATTGGCTTTTTGGGGCCAAATTTTTGGATAGTACCACAACCAATATTTAGTTTTAAAGTCATACAAAACAATATTAGCAATCCCACAGTAAGTATAAAAAGATTAAATCAATTTCGTTCTGACTATAAATATTTATCCTCAGATCAATTTGAAGACAAAAAGGTTGTTTTTCAATGGTCAGAACTTATTTTAAACAATGTAAAAAATAACCTTTACATTCCAAGGATGTATTTTCCTTTTATTCCAAAAAATATTGGTCAATATGAAATAGATAAGAAGAAATCTATTTTTATTGCTATTCTATTACCTATTGCTCTAAGAGGAAATGAAATAGTACTAGAAGAAAGAAATTTGATGAAGATAGCATTTTCTACAAATAATATATACCAAATAGAGCATTTTTCAAAAAAATACAGAGTTAAAAATTTCAAGAAAATAAATTTTAGTAGTCTTAATAGAATACAGTTGAACATTATTAAAAAGGAGTTGTTAAAAAAAATAAATACTATTCCAACGTCAATGATCTTAGCCCAGTCTATTATCGAGAGTGGGTGGGGAACATCTAGATTTGCTCAAGAAGGAAATGCACTTTTTGGTCAGTGGACATGGAAAAATGAAGATGGAATAAAACCAAAAGGAAACTTAGATGCAAATTTTTCTGTGAAAAATTTTAAGAGTTTACTAGATTCAGTTAATTCATACATATTAAATTTAAACACTCATCCAGCCTATGAAGAATTAAGAAATTTTAGAATATCACAATATAATATGGGTAAAAATATTACTGGAAACGAGATGGCAAGTTTTCTCAATAGATATGCAGAAATTGGTTATACATACGTTGTAAAAGTTAAGCAGATGATTAAAAAAAATAAACTGAACAAGTTTGAACATTCTAAGCTAATTGTTTATTAGTTAAGTTATTACTTAATAATAAATTGTCTCCCAAGCCATCTCCACCTATTTTTATTACCAGCCATAGTACAATTTATTCTGCCTCTCCCCTTCAAAAAAGGTCCATTTAATCTTACTTCAATCCTGTTTTGACCTAATCTTCTAGTATCAGCTTTTAAACCATTATTCGCGAAACACCTAATTGCATTCTTTGGTTCAATTTTTTTAGATAATGTAAATCCATATGAGGGGGGATTTGTTGAAATAACAGGGTCTTTTGGAGAAAGATCAAAGATTGGCATAGGTAATGCGTTTACAGCTAGTAAAAACCTGTCCATATCTCCATACTTTTCATTCATTGCAAACCTTGGTAATTCATACAAACCTAAACTTTTATGAGCTACACCTGAATGTTGACCAAAAGCTGCAACAAATCCATGTAGCTTCACCTGCTCCAAAACCTTTAAATTGTATTCTCCATAAGGATAAGCAAAGATTTTTGGTGCACTTCCAATTTCATCAATAAACCTTTTGTTGGAAAATGATAGCTCTTCTATTATCTTCTCTTTGTTTAATTTAAACATATGCGGATGAGATTTGGTTTGACTGCCTATAGTGACTCCATGATCTCTTAAGGTCCTGATTTCTTCCCAACTCATATACCCAGGTATTTTGTTATCAATTACGTCAGTAGATATAAATAAAGTAAAAGGTAGATTGTATTTTTTAAATATTGGCCACGCATATTTATATACTGATGAATATGCATCATCTATTGTGATGACTACAGACCTGTCTCTAATTGGTTCAACATTATTTATTGCTTGAAGTGCCTTTTCAATACTAATGACATTGTATTTAGGTTTTATTAATTCGTTAATGTGTTTTTGAAACTGTTCTTTTTTAATATTAGTTGATGGATATCTACTATCTCCAAATCTATGATACATTATAAAGGAAGCATAATTTGCATTTGAAACTTGGATTGTTTTATTAGTTTGAGAAAATGAAAAAGTAGGTATTATAAAAAATAAAAAAGTGAGTAATAACTTCATTTAATCCTCAATAGCCAATAATTTAATTCAAAGACAAATAACTTTATTATATAATTAATTTAGATAACGCTACATATTTTTGATTGTTGATTAAAGATTTTCATGATTATTTCTATAGAAACAAGTACATCAGATTTATCACTTAGTTTATTAAACAAAAATAGTATTTTAAGTCATATATCTATACCTATTAAGAATGAATTATCTGAAATTATTGTACCAACAATTAAAATATTTCTAAAAGATAACCTAATTACTTTTAGTGATGTTACTTTTTTAGCAGTTGGATGTGGGCCAGGAAGTTTTACAGGAATTCGATCTGTCATATCAAGTGCTTTAGGTATAATAATTTCTAATAACCATATTAAGAGTATAGGCATAAATTCTCTAGCTGGTCTAGCAATGCCTGTAATAAATGAAGCTAAGAAAATGAAACTTAAATATATTATTAGTTGCATAGATAGTAAAAGGGATGATTCATATATACAGTTATTTCAGATCAATAATATTAAAAATAAATTGTTACCGATTGTTGCTATAAGTGATATCGACACTATAAAAATTGAAGAATTATGCAATTATTTAGTGATTAACAATCTAATTGTTAAAGATGTTTTATTTGTTGGTCATCAATCTAATATAGCAAAAAACATAATAGAAAATTTGAACGTTTCTAAAAACTTAACACAACATCCAGATTCTCTAGGAGTTGGAAAACTTGCTTCATGTATAATATCAAATAAAATCAGCATTAATAAAACTACCTACGCATTTGACAAATTTAAACCTATATATGCTCGATCTGCAAAAATTAACTTAAAATGATTAATATAAAGCAAGTAAAAAAAGGTGATCTATTAAAATTAATTGAAATTGACAAGGATATTTTTAATTATCCTGCATCCATAAAAGATTTTGAAGATTATTTTAAAGAAGACACGATTAAAATTTGGAAAATTTCAACTCAAAAAATTATTGGATTTGTAATTTTTTATCACGTTAGAGATGAAATCGAAATAATACAAATTGGTATCATGAAATTATACCAAAGAAAGAATTATGGATCCCTAATAGTCAATAAAATCAAAAAGCTTAAAGATAT
>CACJQK010000056.1 GCA_902595515.1 uncultured SAR116 cluster alpha proteobacterium | reverse complement strand
ACTAAATGATATTTTAAAAGTATTACCTAACAGTTTAGATGATGATGTTCCTGATGGGGAAAATGAAAATGAAAATAAATTAATTAAAGAGTGGGGAACCAAACCTAAATTTTCTTTTGAACCTCTGGATCATGTAGAGATTGGTGAAAAACTAAATCAACTTGATTTTAAGACTGGTGTCAAGATATCAGGGTCAAGGTTTGTTTTATTAAGAGGAAAAATAGCTTTACTAGAAAGAGCACTATCTTCATTTATGATAGACACTCATGTGAATAATTTTGGTTTTGAAGAAATTTCTCCTCCCTACATTGTAAAAGATGAAGCATTATATGGCACTGGTCAGCTTCCTAAATTTACAGACGATTTATTTTGTACAACAGACAATAGATGGTTAATTCCCACAGCCGAAGTGCCTTTAACTAATGTTGTGAGGGATGAAATTCTTGATAAAAGTAGTTTACCATTAAGATTTGTTGCCAATACTCCTTGTTTCAGATCGGAAGCTGGAGCAGCGGGTACTGATACTAGGGGTATGATACGTCAACACCAATTTTCTAAAGTGGAAATGGTTTTTATAACAAATCCAATTAATTCAGATGAAGAATTGAAAAACTTAGTTTCTTGTGCAGAAACTATTCTGAAAAAATTAGAATTACCATATAGAATTATGAAGCTATGTTCAGGAGATATTGGGTTTTCAGCTAAGAAAACATTTGATCTAGAGGTTTGGCTTCCTGGACAAAATTCGGGGAAAGGTATGTACAGGGAAATTTCATCTTGCTCTAATTGTGGAAATTTTCAAGCAAGAAGAATGAATGCCAAATTTAAAGATAAAGAAACAAATAAAATTGATTTCTTACATACACTTAATGGTTCTGGTTTAGCAATTGGTAGAACAATAATTGCCATATTAGAAAATTATCAACAAAGTGACGGATCTGTAGTTGTTCCTGATGTTCTTGTGCCCTATATGAATGGAATTAAAAAAATTGAAGTGTTAAATTAAACACATGAACAAAAAATTGAATAATATTCTTATTTCTAATGATGATGGATATGAATCTATTGGCTTGAAAGTTCTATTTAATATTGCTGAACAACTAGCAGATAATGTATTAATAGTATCTCCAAAAATAAATCAATCAGCAAAATCAAAATCTATTACAATAAAACAAAATATTAACTTCAGAGAAATTTCAAAAAATTTTTGGATTGTTGATGGCACACCTACTGATTGTATGATATTTGCTCTCAATCATTTATTTAACAAAAACAAACCTGATTTAATTCTTAGTGGTATAAATGCTGGAAGTAATATTGGAGATGAAGTTTCTTATTCAGGCACTGTTGCTGCTGCATGGGAGGGTGCTGTTAGGGGGATAGATTCAATTGCTTTAAGTCAATACGGTGGTGATGATAGAATTAACTCATATGAATGTTCAAAAGCCAAAGGTTTTGACATCATAAACTATTTACTAAAAATCAAATCACAAACTCCTAGATTTTATAATGTAAATTTTCCATTTATAATTTCATCTAATTTAGAAAATGTTAGAAGTTCATTCACAACTTTAGCATCTCAAAAAATTGCTGATGAAATTTTATTTGATGATGATTTTAGTTCCTTCATGATAGGGCGAATGATTAATGATAAAAGTTCATTAATCAACACTGATTTAGAATGTTTAAATAAAAATAAAATCTCAATAACACCCTTGTCCTTAAATTTAAGTAATAATGATTTTTTTAACAAAATGAACCATGATATTTGAAAGCACAATTCAAAAAGCTAATTTAATTATGAAATTAAGATCAATGGGGATTTCTTCAAAAAATGTATTATCTGCAATTGAAAAAATTCCTAGAGAAATTTTTCTTCCTTCTAACCTTAAAGATTATGCATATGAAAATAATCCTTTGCCTATTGGTTTTGAACAAACAATAAGTCAACCATATATTGTTGCCTTAATGACTGAATCTTTATCTCTAAAAGGAAATGAAGTCATTTTAGAAATAGGAACTGGTTCTGGTTACCAAACATCTATTTTATCAATTTTATCTAGAAGAGTTTATTCAATAGAAAGAATTCGCCCCTTATTAGTAAACGCAATTAGTTGTTTTAAAAAACTAAAGTTAACAAATATTATTTGCGAATGTGGAGATGGATTTTTGGGATGGTCAAAATTAGCACCATTTGATAATTTGATAATAACATGTGCAGTAGAAAAAATTGATAATAGATTATTAAGTCAAGTTAGATTTAATGGTACGTGTGTGGTGCCAGTAGGATCTGTTTTAAAAGGACAAAGATTAAAAAAAATAACTGTTAAAAATAACAGAGAAAACGATATTTGGGAAGATCTCGGTCAAGTCAATTTCGTTCCATTAATAAGTGATAATTATTGAAATATGTTTGATTTTATTCTAATTCTAAAAAAATAAAGGTGTTTAAGTTGAATAAAAGTTATTACATCATTTTAATTTTTCTTGTGTTTGGGTGTCAAAGTAATAAGCTTTACGACGGTTTAAAAAAAGACCTTGCTCCAGAAAAAGAAGCTAAAATTTTTAATATAACTTCTAGTTCAAAAAACATAAATATTCCATTAAATGGTATGATAATTGTTAGAGAAAATGAAACAATTTATAGTATTGCCAACAAATTTAAGGTGATTCCAAAAGATATAATTGAAGATAATAATCTTTCAAAACCTTATGAGTTAAAACCTAATCAAATTTTATTTTTAAGACATGAAAATATTTATATTGTAAAAGAGAATGATACTGTTGAAAAAATTTCAAAAAGATTTGCCGTTAAAAAAACAGAAATTATTAAATTAAATAAACTTAAAACTCCTTTCAATTTAGTTATAGGAAACAAAATTTTAATTCCGTTGCTTAAAGATTTTTCAGTTGTTGACTTAATTATTAATGAAAAAGTATATGATAAAAAACAAATTACTAAAAATGAATATACTTCTAACAATAAAAAAATTAAAAATGCACCTGTTTTTTTATGGCCAGCAAAAGGAGAAATTATAAAAAATTTTGGTAGGTTTGGTAAAGGTCAGCATTATGATGGTATTGATATTATGTTTGGTAAAAATAAACCTATTTATTCGGCATATGATGGAACAGTTGCATTTGTAGGATCACAAATTAAAAAGTTTGGTAATTTAATAATTGTAAAACATAATCAGTCTTGGGTAACTGCATATTCCAATTTAGGCAAGTATAATGTTAAGGTTGGTGACAAAATAAAAAAACAACAAATAATTGCTTATACGCCTGAGAACAAAGATTATTTTCACTTTCAACTAAGGCACAACAGAAATCCAGTTAACCCATTGAGTTATTTAAATTAATAGATTTTAATATTTTGTCTGCTTGCTAAATCTTGAATAAATTGCCAAGCTACCCTTCCTGATCTGGCGCCTCTAGTAATTGACCATTCAAGTGCCTCTGATTTAAATTTGTTTTTTTCTATAGATATTTTGAATTCATAAGCATATGCTTCGACTATAGAAAGAAATGTATCTTGATCCATATTATGAAACCCAATCCATAATCCAAATCTATCAGACAAAGAGACTTTTTCTTCAACTGATTCTGAAGGATTTATAGCTGTAGATCTTTCATTTTCCATCATGTCTCTTGGCATTAAATGTCTTCTATTTGACGTTGCATAAAAAATTACATTATTCGGCTTTCCTTCGATACCCCCATCAAGTGCAGCCTTAAGGCTTTTATAATTATTTTCGCCAGCATCAAAGGACAAATCATCACATAACAAAATAAATCTATAATTTTGGTGTTGAGATAAAAGTAATAAAAGTTCGGGAAGTTCCGATATATCTTCTCTATGAATTTCAACTAATTTTAAAGTTTTAGATTTTGATTTTACAATGACCTCTTTATGAACAGCTTTAACAAGAGAAGATTTTCCTGTTCCTCTTGCACCCCACAACAAAGCATTATTTGCACTCA
>CACJQK010000055.1 GCA_902595515.1 uncultured SAR116 cluster alpha proteobacterium | reverse complement strand
CTTTATATTTGAAGATATGTATATGGCTGCAAGCCAAGTAGGCGGTGCTGCTTATGAATTAATTAGAGACCATATTTTTATGACAATCCCACTTTTTGTATTGATGGGAGATTTTCTATCAAGAAGTGGAGCTGCGGGTGACTTATACTCTCTAATAAATAAAGGTCTTAAAGGGGTTCCAGGTAGACTTGGTGTGGCAACTGTTACGGGAAACGCTGCTTTTGCTGCAGTTACAGGCACCTCAATCGCTTCAGCTGCTGCATTCTCAAGAATTGCTTGGCCGGAAATGAAAAAAGCTGGATATGATCAAAAATTAGCAGTCGGATCAATAGCTGGTAGTGCTTGCCTTGGAATGTTAATTCCTCCAAGTGTTTTGTTAATTGTTTGGGGCATCATAACTGAAGACTCAATTGGTAAATTATTCGTTGCTGGTGTCATTCCAGGAATTATATTATCTCTTATGTTTGCCTTTTATAACTTTTCAAAAGCTGTAATTAACCCCAAACTTGCCCCTGAGCCAGATAGTATTGGTGACCTTACAAAACTGACTAGCAAACAAATTATATCTGGATTTTCTATTCTTGGATTAATAGTTGTTGTTTTGGGAGGTATTTGGGGAGGTATATTTACTCCTACCGAAGCCGCTGGAATGGGCGCTCTTGCAAGTTTTGGTATTGCTTTGTTTAAAGGCATGAGATGGAATGGTATTGTAGAGTCAGTTATTGATGCAGGTAAAACTTCTGCCCCAATAATGATATTATTAATTACTGCAGGAATGTATTCAAGATTTTTGTCTTTGTCAGACATAGACTCTGTCATTGTAGATGCAATGGCTTCTGTCGGATTAAATAGCTTTATGATTTTAGTAATGATGGTTGTGATTTGGCTTATATTAGGCATGTTATTAGATTCTATCTCAATAATTTTATTAACAGTTCCATTATTTGTATTACTTGCGGGCGATATGAATCCATACGCATTTGCAATTTTTGGAATTTTAGCAATTGAAGCTGGTTTACTTACACCACCTTTTGGTCTTATAGTTTATACAGTTAAAGGAGTTTTAGCAGCTGGAGGGGATAATGTATCATTAGGATCTATTTTTAAAGGATCCATTCCGTATTGGATAATGATGTTAATTGTAATGTTATTAGTTGCATTTATCCCAGAATTAGCCAGCTGGCCAACACAATTTGTTTAGTAAAAACATGGGGTTAAATACTAAACTTAACACTGCCTATGGAGGAAATTATGATTAGGTATTTAAAAAAAGCTATACCATTAAGCATTTTAGCTACTGGTATAATGGCATCTGCTTCTTTTGCAGATACCTTTACTCTAAGGGTTGGATCTGGTCACCCATCAAAGCCAACTGCTTATGTTACAAATATGGAAAAAATTTTAGTTCCAAATATTAAAAAAAGAGTTGCTGAAGAAACAAACCATAAAATTAGAATTATTGAAGCTTACGCAGGTAAAATTGCGAAAGTTCATGAAACTTTAGAGGCTGTCGAAAAAGGGTTATTAGATATTGGTTCATATTGTGTATGTTTTGAAACTGCAAAATTATTACCATGGAACTTTGATTATTTTGTACCTTTTACAACCACAAATCTTGTAACTAATTGGGAAGTAAAGCATAAAATTCTTAAACAATTCCCAGAGCTAACAAAAATGCTTGAGGATAAGTATAATCAGAAGTTTCTTGCTATGCAGGGCTTTGATGATTATGGAATTGGTACAGTTAAGCAGTGGCAAAAAGCTAGTGAGTTAAAGGGTGTTAAAGTTATTGCTGCAGGACCGAATTTACCTTGGGTTTCTTTATTTGGCTCTATTCCAGTTACATCTACACTTCCAACAATGTATAATGACTTAGCTACTGGAGTTGCAAAAGGCGTTATTATTTTCCCATCAGCACATGCTGGAGGATTTAAATTCTACGAGCAAGCTCCATATTGGAAGGTTATTGGATTTGGTGCAATGGCTCAAACTATTACTACTATTAACATGGATACCATGAAAAAATTACCACCAGAAATAGTTAAGATAATAATGGAAGAATCAGTTAACTATGAAAAAGCTGCTGTTAAAGATGGACAGCAGAGATATCAAAAAGGTCTAACTGATTTGGTTAAACTTGGTAAGAAAAAAGGTATCAATGATGCTGTAACCTATTTACCAGTATCTGAGCAAAAAATTTGGGCAGAAACAATTAAAGATTGGCCAAATTCAAGAGCTAAGGATATTACCAAAGATTATGGTATGGATGGTGCCGCTATAATGAACGCATATATGGATGAAATGGAAAAGACTGGCCATAAGTTCCCAGTGCGTTATAAAATTGGCGGATAATTAACTTAAATTATTAAATACTTAGAGACGATCTAAATTTAGATCGTCTTTTTTTTTGAGGTCTTTATATGAAAAAAGAAAAGTTTCAATTATATATCTCTACTGCTATTTCTGGAATATTTATAACAATGTTTATAAGTTCACTTGTAACTTATCTAGCTTTAACAGATTTATCAATTTTCTTTGATGTCTGGCCAAAAAATTGGTTCTATGCTTCTCTTGTTGCTTTCCCAGCCATTTTATACGTAAGACCATTAGCAATTAAAATTACTAGTAAACTTACTGATCTGGTTTATAGGTAATTATTCAAAAATTGCTACAACTCTTACAAATCCTGCTGAACCATTTTTTATTTTAAATGGGAAGGCTGAAATTTTAAAACCATAATTTGGTAATAGATCTAAATTATTTAATTTTTCTATATGAGAATACCCTTGAACCATTCCCGCTCTATGACCTTCCCATATTATTGAAGGATCTTTTGTTTGTTTATATTTTTCAGCTGTGTAAGAAAACGGAGCATCCCAGCTCCATGCATCAGTGCCAGTAACTCGCACCCCTTGTTCAAGCAAATAGATAGTAGCTTCTTTGCTTATTCCGCAACCTTTTGATAAAAAATCATCTTTTCCATAATGTCCACATGCTGAAGTGTTTATAAAGACAATGTCTAAAGGTTTTAAATTATAATTAATTCTTTTTATTTCTTTTTGCAAATCACCTTTAGTTAAAACATATCCATCTGCATATGATCTTAGGTCTAATTTAACACCATCACTAAAACACCATTCTAGTGGCACTTCATCGATCGTAATAGCTCTTTGACCATTATTCATGGTTGAATGGTAATGATATGGGGCATCCATATGTGTGCCATTGTGCGTGCTAACAGTTATTGTTTCCATTGCCCAACCTTCACCCCCTGGTAGATCTATTTTTTTTAAACCAGGAAAGAAGCTCATCATTTCTTCAGCTGTTTCTTTGTGATGATGGTAGTTTATTTTAGGCAACATAAAATCTGGATCTGATTTTATGCCCTCTTCTAAACTTACTGATAAATCCAAGAACTTTCTAGACATCGTTACCTCAAATTTTAATTTTTGATAGGTTATCTACCCTTTTGTTAAATGGAGAAATAATTATTTCATTCCAAATATTTGCTTTAAAAATTGGATCATTTCGCTGAAAAACTTTTATTTCTTTTTCGTTGTCTGCCTCAACCATGAAAAAAGAACCATTCATATTGCCTTCTTTATCAGTTAATGGGCCAGATATAAGTGTTTTTATAGGATTTGTAGATAAATAAGCCCTGTGTTCATCAATAACTTTCATTCTTTCTTTTAATGAATTTGGTTTATCCTTACATAAAATCACCCATATCATAATATTGAGACCTTAATTATTAAGAATTTTCAAATTCTTTTATTCTTTCATAAGCTAAATCAGTAAATTCGGCTTTTGGAGCATTTCCAGCTATAACTACTAATAGAAGATGTTCTGTATCGACCTCACCTTCGGTAACGTTCATAAAACGCCTAGAGCAACCTGGAGGAAATGAGATTACATCGCAAGGACCTAAGTCAGCATAATCATGGTCTTCACCCTCATTCCATTCACATCTCCATTTACCTGTTATTGGCATGAATGTCTCATTAGTGTCATGATTGTGCATTAGTGGTCCTTTACCAGGTTTACATCTACAAAAACCAAGATTAAATCCTTCAGAAATATTGATTGCTGGCATTTGGGCATTATCATTTCCTAAAGGAGAAACATGTTTAGTATCTCCTTTTGGTGGCTCAAAACCTATTATATTTATTAATTCTCGTGTGCATTCAGGTAATTTACTATCAGGCAAACCCATTTTAGATCCTTTTTGCTCCGAGAAAATAGCAATCCTTTTATTCATATATTCTCTAGAAAGTGTTTTAATTTCTGGAAGTTTTTGATTTTCTTTCATAAATGCTCCTTATTCATTATTGTTTTTTAATTGTTCATAAATGGCAGCAGTGTCATGTGTAATAGGAATATTTTCTTTAGATTGA
>CACJQK010000054.1 GCA_902595515.1 uncultured SAR116 cluster alpha proteobacterium | reverse complement strand
TTTGTTATCAGATCAAAATCCAAAAAATCTAGATATTCTTTTTGAATTAGCAAGGACTGCTTCAAGACTTAATAAAACCGATGTGGAGATCTCATCCTTAAAAAAAATATTGTCTATCAAAAATTCTCCAAATCTCAAATCTCTATTAGCTCAAGCAATTATCAAAAAAGCTGACGGACAAGTGACACCAAAGGCAAAAAAACTAATTGAAGAAGCTCTATCTGAGGATCCATTAAATCCTGGAGCCAATTATTTAAACGGATTAGCACAATCACAAATTGGTAATGAAATGTTAGCATTTGAAATTTGGACTGAATTATATAAACGAACTAGTAAAAATGATACTTGGAAAAAAGATCTTGAAAAAAATATAAGGATAGCGGCAAAAAACTTAGGGATTTCTAAAAAAGCTCTAGAAAATAAGTTAAAGAATAATGTTTTAGCAAAAAATGATTTAACGACTTATTGCTATCCTAATCAGAAAAGCTGAAATAAAAGGCGATATAACAAGATATATTAATGTAAATCCAATTAATAAAAATAAATTACCTAAAGGTGACTCATTTATTCTAACTGCTTCACTGATGCCAACTCCAAATATTAAGATAGGAATTATTAAAGGTATGATCAATATTGGTAATAAAATATTTCCTCTTTTTGCACCTAAAGTTAGAGCAGAGCCAATAATTCCAATAAGTGAAATTGAAAGTCCCCCAAACAGTATACTTATAAGGAGCCATGGTATCAATTTTAAGTTAATGTTTAAAAGAACTATGAATAATGGTAAAGAAATTAACAACGGAATTATTACTATCAACCAATAAGCGAGACTTTTTGATAATAAAATAAGTTCCATCGGTGTTGGACTTGTTATAGCTTGATCAAACCAACCATTATCATAATCTCTTTGTAAAGTTTTTTCTAAAGAAGGAATTATCGCTAAAATTAGCCCTATCCAAAAAATAGCGTTAGAAATTAATCTCAATTTTTCTTCAAATGGACCAATACCAAGAACAAATAGTGTTACTATTAAAATCATAAAACTAATAATTGATATGACATCAACTAATGATCGGAAATTTATCAAAAATTCTCTTTTAATGTGTGAAATAAAAATTTGAATAAAATTTGATTGTAAAGGCATTATATAATTCTACTTTTTTAATAAATCTAAATTTAGTAATTCGTAATTAAAGTCAAATAGGTTCAATAGAATAACTGAAAAAATTCAGCCATTTATTCTTTCAATAGCCATAATTACACTTATCTCAGGACTATATTTTGGTCTTTTTGATAGCCCAAAAGATTATCAGCAAGGGGATGCTGTCAGAATAATGTATGTTCATGTTCCTTCCGCCTGGCTAGCATCATTTTTATATTTTAGTCTCGCGATTTCGTGTGTTTTTTATTTAGTATGGAAACATCCTTTAGCTGATTTAGTTTCAAGTTCAATTGCACCAATTGGTGCCCTATTTTCAGCTTTAACATTAGTCACTGGTTCATTATGGGGAAAACCAATGTGGGGCACATGGTGGGTGTGGGATGCAAGATTAACATCAATGCTGGTATTATTCTTTTTTTATCTGGGCTATATATTACTAAGTAATGCTTTTGAAAGAAAAATTGATGGTTCTAAAACAGCGTCTGTTCTAGCTATAGTTGGGCTAATCAATCTGCCTATTGTTAAGTTCTCTGTTGATTGGTGGCATACTCTTCATCAACCAGCGAGCATTATTAAAATTGGAGGTCCGTCTATCGATGATAAAATGTTGTTACCACTTATCCTTATGGTAATTGCTTTAAGTTTTTTTTCTTTATATATGATAATTTTGAACGTAAAAACCAAGTTGATTCAAAAAAAATGTGAAGCATTATTATTAAAATCAAATTTAGAAGAAATATCGAAAACAGGTTAAAATATGAATGAATCATTTTGGATGATGCAAGGTTATGAAATTTATATATGGCCAAGCTACGTATTAACTTTACTGAGCTTAGGTCTCCTTTTAGTTCATTCAACCAAACAATCTCAAAAAGCTAAAAAGTTACTTAAACAGTTATCAAAACAAAAAATTAAATTTTAAAAAATAGATCGATGTAAAATAGATGAATGCCAAATATAGACGCCTATTTATTACAATTATCATAATATTAACACTTGGACTAGCAACTAAATTAATATTAATGGCCCTAGAAGATAATATTGTATATTTTTATACGCCAAATGATTTAATTGAAAAATTTGGTGATACTAAAAATATTCAAAATAAAATCAGAATTGGCGGTTTGGTTCTTGAAAGCTCAATAAAAAAAGAAGGTGAAAAAACTATCTTTATGATTACTGATAGAAAAAAAGAAGTTAAAGTTGTATTTAAAGGCCCTCTTCCAGATTTGTTTAGAGAGGGTCAAGGTATCGTTGCTGAAGGTATGTTCCAAAATAATAATTTTATTGCTAGTGAGGTACTAGCAAAACATGACGAAAATTACATGCCTCCAGAAGTTGCTGATGCTTTAAAAAAAAATAATGTTTGGAAGGGTGACTCTGATTAAATGATTCCTGAATTAGGACATATTCTTGTGATAATCACATTTGTTATTTCAACAATGCTATGCTTTTACTGGCTTTGTAATTTGAGATATACAAACATAGATGTAGTGCGAGTTCTTCAAAAAGGTTCTCTTATAAATTTTTTATTTATTTTTTTATCTTTTTTAATTTTAACATATAGTTTTATTACATCTGACTTTTCTCTATTAATTGTCTCTAACAACTCACATACTTTAAAACCATTGATATATAAAATTAGTGGGGTATGGGGTAATCACGAAGGTTCACTTTTATTGTGGGTATTAATTTTATCTGCTTTTACTTTTTTTGTTTCTTTTAAAGATTCTATTAATTCAAAACTTTTGGCTTCAATCATTGGAGTTCAGACTGTAATTTTGTCACTTTTTTTAGCTTTCATATTATTTACATCTAACCCTTTTGAAAGAGTTGATGAAATACCTTTAGATGGAAGGGGTTTAAATCCTTTGCTACAAGATCCAGGGTTAGCTCTTCATCCTCCAATGCTTTATATTGGTTATGTTGGATTATCAGTATCATTTTCTTTTGCAGTAGCGGCACTTATTACTGGGGAAATTAATAAAGATTGGGCTCGTCAAATGAGACCATGGATTGCAATTGCTTGGTCTGCTCTAACAATTGGTATTGCTCTTGGAAGTTGGTGGGCATATTACGAATTAGGTTGGGGTGGTTGGTGGTTTTGGGATCCAGTTGAAAATGCATCTTTTATGCCATGGTTAGTTGCAACAGCATTACTACACTGTGTAAGAATACTCGAAAAAAAATTAATATTTATAAACTGGACAATTTTGTTGTCAATTCTGGCTTTTTCCTTTTCTTTATTAGGCACTTTTATAGTAAGATCAGGATTATTAACGTCAGTACATGCTTTTGCTTCCGATCCTTCAAGAGGAGTTTTTATTTTAATAATTTTAGGTATATCAATAGGTATTCCTTTAATTTTATATACAATTAAAAGCTCATCTTTTAATGAAGAAAAAAGTAATTTTGATATAGTCAGCAAAGAAAGTGCAATTTTAGTAAATAATTTATTTCTTACTACAGCAACTTTAACAGTTTTAATAGGCACTCTGTACCCTTTATTTTTAGATGCTATTAATGGAAACAAGGTATCTATTGGTCCAGCATATTATAACGCTACTTTTGCTCCAATTATGGCACCAGTTGTGTTTTTGATGGCTATCGCACCATTCTTAAATTGGAAAAAATACACAGATAAAAATTTTATAAAAAAAATAATATTTCTATCTGCTGTAACGTTCTTAGGAGGTACATTATTATACTTAATTGAAAAAAAATCAATTTTTGCATTAATATGTGGCTCTCTTTCAATTTGGCTTTTCACAGGAGTTATTACCGATTTAGTTTCAAAAATTCGAGAGGCTAGGGTTAAATTGCAAAACATAAAACAAATATTTTTCTTTATCTCAAAAATTAATTTAGGAATACATGTAGCACATATTGGAGTCGCAATTTTTCTTGCAGGAGTTACCGGAGAACAATTTTATAAAAGCGAGTATAATGTAATAAAAAAAGTTGGCGATATAATAAATATCGGAACAAAATCACTAAAGTTTGATAAAATTGAAAATATAGATGGACCTAATTACAACTCACTAATAGCAACCTTCACTCTATACGAAAATAATAAATATATTAGTAAACTAAGGCCAGAAAAACGTTTCTATACTAATGAAAAAAGTCAGACAACAGAAGCCGCAATCTTATCAGATTTTTGGGGTGATACATATTTAGTTCTAGGTGAAGGAGACAACAAAACAGGATGGTCTTTAAGAATATATTCAAACCCATTAGTATCTTGGATATGGGCTGGTGCTTTTTTTATGGCAGTCGGAGGCATCTTATCTGTCACACAAAAATCATCAAGATTTAGAAATGTTTAATAAAATATTATGAAACATAATTTGAAAATTCTAAATGTTTTACCTTTAACAGTATTTTTTTTTATAATATTG
>CACJQK010000053.1 GCA_902595515.1 uncultured SAR116 cluster alpha proteobacterium | reverse complement strand
TGAACCTCAATTCGCTGAAAAATTCAATAGTAAATTTATCAAATTTCATTGCTGCTAATGACGACATAATTGATCAAGTTGAAATGAACCCAATTTTAGTTAAAGAAAATGAAGTTGTAGCCCTTGATGCTTTAATTATAAAAAAATAACATCAAAATTTAAGGAGAAATCATGCCAGAAAATCTTGAAGGAACAATAGGACCAGAACAACAATTTAAAAATTTTTTGTTAGAAGGTAAATTTATGATTCAGAGGAGTAAAAGTCTTAATCAATTCTTTTTTCATCCACGAGTTGCTTTTCCTGGCAGCGGCGAAAGAGACCTAGAGTGGGTTCAAGTTTCAGGTTATGGAACAGTGTATAGTACGAGCTGTAATAGAAGATTGCCAGAAAAAGGAGGAGATTTTAATTTGTCCCTGATAACCTTAGATGAAGGACCAAGGATGATGGCTAGAGTTGAAGGAATAAACCCAGATGAAGTTGAAATAGGCCAAAAAGTTAAGGCTAGAATATCCGATTTGAATGGTGAGCTTGCTATAATTTTTGATGTGATTAAAGGGTAATAAATATGTTAGAAAATGATATAAATAAACTAAAGGGAAAAACTGCGGTTGTTGGTCTAGCCGAAAGTGGTTGCGGATTAGCTAATGGTTGGAATGCCATGGAAATTATGGCTAATTCTGTTCATGATGCACTAGATGATGCTGGAATAAAATTAAATGAAGTAGATGGGGTGTTTGCGGCTACAGCTTTTCATTCTATGGCAGCCATGTCTTTATCGGAATATTTAGGATTAAAGCCAAAATTTGCAGATAGTACTCAAATAGGTGGTTCAAGTTTTTTATCCCACGTCTTGACGGCTGCTATGGCACTTGATGCAGGACTAATAAATGTAGCTGTAATTGCTTACGGCTCTAATCAAAAAAGTGCAGGTGGGTTCAAAACAATTTCTGAAGCCATGCCTTATGAGGCTCAGTATCAGCCCAGAATGCCTGTAACTGCATATGCTTTATCTGCTAAACGTTACATGCATGAGTTTGGAGCAACTCGTGAAGATCTTGCTAATGTTGCTGTTTCAGCAAGAGATTGGGCTTTGTTAAACCCACGAGCATATACTCATAAGGATGGACCACTAACAGTTGAAAAAGTTTTATCGGCTAGACCTATAGTTGATCCCTTAGGAAAATTAGATTGCTGTCTTGTTACAGATGGAGGGGCTGCTATAGTAATGACAAGATCAGATCGCGCAAAAGACACAAAAAACACCCCTATATATTTACTTGGTGCAGCGATGGAACATCATCATAGAATGATATCTGAGATGCCTGACTTAGTTAGGACCTCTGCTTTAGAAAGTGGAAAAAGGGCATTTGAAATGTCTGGTTATAAACCCAGTGATATGGATACAATACAATTGTATGACGCCTTTACGATTAATACTCTTTTGTTCTTAGAAGATTTAGGATTTTGTTCTAAAGGTGAAGCAAAAGAATTAGTTAAAAATAACAATATTGGACCATCAGGAAATTTGAAGGTAAATACAAATGGTGGTGGATTATCCTGTGTACATCCTGGGATGTATGGTCTTTTTGTAACTTTGGAAGCACTCCGACAATTAAGGAATTCTTCTGGGGATGATGTAGGACAAAGACTTGATGGAGGATGGATTGATAATGCTAAATTATCAGTTGCGCATGGTAATGGTGGAGTTTTATCAAGTCAGGTAACCAATATTTGGGGTGTTTCTGAGACGATATGACTTAAGAATTAATTGTTTCAAGATAAAAGAATGAGCCGGTTTCTTTATTATATTTAACTTTAAGCTTACCCTTTATAGTTATTGGATCAAATGAAAAATCTACCGGATTATCAGATTTTATTTCTATAACTTGAGAAGGTCCAACATGATAGTGGAAGGGACAACTTAATGGATATGGCCCCATCAAAAACTTTTTTTGTTTTTCAGATTCTTCTAATGGAAACATGTATCCCATTATAGTTACTGTTTCTCCATTGTATTTTTTAATGTTTTCGTCATAAATTGGTTTTACAAGACAGTAGTCAAAACCATCTTTATCAATAGTACAATCTTCTATTTCTTTAGTTTCACTGAATAATTGCCATGGCAAGGCATCGCCAGTAACTTTAAGAGGTTCAAACATGTCTTCGACAATAATGTTTTCATAAGGATCAATATCATTTAGATTAAACTTCTCAAATGCAAATGCATTATGATTAAGAAAAGCTAGAATAGCTATAATTAGAAAACTTAAATTCAAAAATTTTTCCTTCAATAAATTTACGTCATAAATTTGTAAATTTTAACTATTTAATAAAGTAGTTCTTATATTTTGCTTATAAACTTTTATACATGGAACTAGACAAGTTATAAAGGCAATTATATTTACAGTTATCCAAATCAAAAATAAGTCATTTAAAAAATTTAATTGACCTAATTCTATACTTCTACCAACTATAGAAAAATAGTGCATACTTTCATAAATTAAGTATCCAAATATTAAGCCAAGAGTACTGCCTACAATAGAAATAATCATTCCTTCTGATAAAATTATGGAAAATAATTTCAATCTTGAAAATCCAAGTGTTCTTAAAATTGCTAAATCATATCTGCGTTCATTTATATTATTTAACAATGTGAAAAAAACACCTACTAAAGATAATAATATTATTAAGACACTTAAGTAATCAATAATTTTATGAGCATTACTAGTGAGTTTTAGTAGTTTTGAAATCTCAAAACTGGGACTTGCCGCTTGCATATTTGTGCCTTTGTTAATTAAGCGAGGAAAAGAGAAAGCAGAAGTTTTGTTTTTGTATTTTAATAATAATGAAGTAATTTCTAATTTACCTTTATTTACATCGGAATGTAAGTTCCAGACACTATCCAAACTTGTTAAAATTAAATTATCTAAAATAGTTCCTGTCTTATTTAAAACACCGACAACTTTATATGGTTGTTCTGCATGGACATCTCCTGTGTCAATCAAGCCATGTGAACCAACAAAAAACTTATTTATATTTAAGTTTGTGACTTTAGAAACATTATGACCAATTACAGCTTGCATTGGTTTTGACCATTCAGTTCCTGAATTTAGATTAGCTTTGTATAGCTTTAAAAAATTTTTATTGGTTCCAACTATTCTAAAATTTTGGAAATTATCACCCAATGAAATTGGTATTGCACTTTTAATAGCTGGATGTTTAATAATTTTTTTTGCGTTTTGATAGCTTATATTTCCAGTAGGAATGTCAATATGATGAATAGAAGATAAAATTAATTGAAGTGGGCTTCCTTTTGCGCCTACTACAGCGTCTAAACCTGGATTGTTTTTACTGAATGTTTCTTTAGTAATTTGATTTACTAAAATAGAAACAGTTATAATTGTAATCCCTATAATCATTAAAAATACACTTAGCAAAAAGTTCAATGGTTTTGAATTAAGATATAAAATCGATATATAAAAAATATTTATAGCTCTTCTCCTAATCTTAAAATTTTAGAGAAATTAATTAAAGTTTGTATACGGCTATCATGTGTTATAAGAATAAGTGATGCTTTACAGCGTGAACTTTCTTCTTTAATTAAATTTGCAATAATATTGGCGTTTTTATCGTCTAAAGATGATGTAGGTTCGTCACAAAAAATCCATTGTGGTTCTCCAACAAATGCACGAGCAACTGCAAGTCTTTGTTTTTCACCAATGCTTAAATTCGCAACTTTTATATGTGACTTGTCTGCTAACCCAACTCGATCAAGAAGATTAAAATATTGATCTGAACTTTTAGTTCCAATCGCATTTGAAGCTATTTCTAAGTTTTGTTTTACGGTGAAAGAATTAATTAAGTTAAAATTTTGAAAAACAACACCTAAGTTATTACCTCTAAAATTATCAACTTCATTCTCAGCTAGATTATAAAGGTCAATGTCATTGTAGATTATGCTTCCACTGGTAGGCTTTTGAAGCCCACATAAAATACTTAGTAATGTTGTTTTGCCGATACCAGAAGGACCTGTTATTAAGAGGTCCTTCTGATTTTTAAGATTTAAATTTATGTTTGAAAATAAGTTATGTCCGTCAATATCAAAAGAAATATTTTCACATTTCAGCATTAATAATTATTATCCTAAGCAATCCTTAAGACTTTTAGCCATGTTCCTTAATAATTGCAAATAAAAATCTTTTTCATCTTTGATGCCAACACCAAGTGGATCAAGTGTGCCTATTTGTGCGTTTGTACCTTCAACTACAATTTTTACTAATTTATTGTCAAATTGAGGTTCCTGAAAAACGCATGATGCTTTTAATTTAACAATTTTTTCTTTTATATATGAAACTTGTTTTGGTGATGAAGCAATATCACCTTCTAATGCCACAGATCCAACTGCATTAAGTCCAAATGCCTTCTCAAAATACTGGTATGCATCATGAAATACAACATAAGGTTTATCTTTTATAGGAGCTAATTCCTTATCAAGTTCCGTCTTTAACTTTTTAATCTTGTCGATCATAATCTTTGAGTTTTCGTCATAGATTTTTGCATTTTGGGGAAAGTACAAACTCAACTCTTTATTAACTTTATTTATAATTTTGACGGCATTTTCAGGACTTAGCCAAATGTGAACATCATCCTTCAT
>CACJQK010000052.1 GCA_902595515.1 uncultured SAR116 cluster alpha proteobacterium | reverse complement strand
TTATCAAACAACAAACATTTTTGTAAATCTGCTTTTTCAAAATATACGCAAAATGATTTCATAGATTTGGTAAAAAAACATAAAATTAAATTTCATGAAAAAAAATTTGGTCAACTTTTTTGTGATAATTCTGCAAAAGATATTATTGAAATGTTGATTACTGAATGTGAAATCCAAAAAGTTGAGATTAGTTTAAACACTGAAATCAAATCAGTAATCCGTGGAGAAAATTTATACATATTAGAAACAGAAAACAAAGGGAAATTTACATGTTCATCTCTTGTTATCGCTACAGGTGGATTATCAATACCCAAAATAGGAGCTTCTGATTATGGATATAAGATTGCTAATCAGTTTAACTTAAAAGTTACTAGCCTTTATCCTGCTCTTGTCCCATTAACTTTTAAAGATGATATATTAGAGTTTTGCAAATCACTAGCAGGTGTTTCAATTGAAGCTTCAGTTAAAATCAATAAAACAGTTTTTAATGAAGGTTTAATCTTTACCCACAGGGGTATTAGTGGACCATCAATTTTACAAATTTCTTCTTACTGGAAACCTGATAGGAGTATTGAAGTAAACCTATTACCATTAAATTCAATGGATATAACTTTAAAAGCAAGAAGAGTGAAAACACCAAAACAAAATATTTCAAGTGTTTTATCAGATTTTCTTCCAAATAAATTAGCAATGGCTATTACTAGTTTGCATAATGCAAATCAAAAAATAGGAGATGCATCAAATAGCACACTAAACAAAATTTCTAATTTTATAAATAAATTAAATGTTCTGCCAACTGGTACTGAAGGTTACAAGACTGCAGAAGTTACCTTAGGTGGTATCGACACAAAAGAAATTAATTCAGCAACAATGGAATGTAAAAAATACTCAGGATTATATTTCATTGGAGAGGTTGTTGATGTCACTGGACATTTAGGAGGACATAATTTTCAATGGGCTTGGTCAAGTGGCTATGTTGCAGGTCAGAATGTTTAGATTAGATAACAGTACGCTTTGCTGCATCTGAAGTATGATCACCAGCTTCATCCCAATAAGGTATAGGTCCATAAATTTCTATTAAAAAATCTAAAAAAGCCCTTACCTTAGGAGATAAATGTTTGCCACTTGGGTAAACAGCATAGATTGGAACATCCTCTTGGACATATTCATCTAATATAGATACCAATGTGCCTGCAGCTAAGTGTCTTCCAACAACAAATCTAGATAACATTGCTAATCCACCACCATTAATTGCTGACCTAAGAATTGCATCGCCGTGGTTGAACTGTAACTTTCCTTTTGCGTGTATCAATTTGATTTTACCGTCTACTAAAAAATGCCATTCATTATAAGGACTTCCACTCCTAAATGAAATAATATCATGGTTTAATATCTCGTCAGGGTGGCTTGGTTTACCATGTTTTTTTATATATTCTGGAGAAGCAAACAAAGTTCTTGGATTTGGAGCCAATTTTCGTGCAATAAGTGATGAGTCCTTCATTATCGCAATTCTTATACCCAAATCAATATTGTTATCAACTAAATCAACAACCTCATCTGAAATAATCATTTCTATTTCTACCTCAGGAAAGCGTTCTCTGAATAAGGGAAGATGTGGAGCTATATGCCTATAAGAAAATGTTCCTGGAGCAGTGATACGAAGATGCCCTCTTGGTGCATTGGTAGCACTTGAAACAGCTGCTTCAGCTTCATCTACGTCACCAATAATTCTTCTAGCTCTATCAAGATAAGCTAGACCAACCTCGGTAAGTGATACAGATCTTGTAGTTCTGTAAAGTAATCTTGCTCCTAATCTGTCTTCTAATGCAGAAATATGTTTTGATACTACAGAGGGAGATAAATCTAATTCTCTACCAGCTTTTGCAAGTGAACCATTATCAGCTATAGAAACAAAAACTCTCATTCCAGATATTAGATCCATGCATCACCTCTCAATAAATCTATGTTTAACATAAATAGTTAGATTTTCTATAATACATTAAAAAAACTTGAAATAATTTTTGTCATTTTGTATTACGAGAGAGCATATAGCGTGAAGTAGGACACTTAAGATATTTAACTAGCCCGCGGAGGGGTGGCTGAGTGGCTGAAGGCGCCGGTTTGCTAAATCGTTAAAGGGAGCAATCCCTTTCGGGGGTTCGAATCCCCCTCCCTCCGCCATTAAGATAACTTTGATGTGTCATGGCGTGTCATAAATCATTGATTTTAATGATTTTTATTTACTTGCACTATTTATCGTATTCTATTGAAAAGCATCCTGTTTCAACCATTTTTGTAGACGGAGATGTATAAAATGAGACTCAATAATTTTAAAATTAAATCACTTCCCTTAAATAAAAAGTTTTCTGATGGTTTAGGGCTCAATTTAACGCTTAAAACACGTAATTATGGTAAATGGACCTATCGCTATACGTTTGATGGGATAGCAAAAGAAATGGCTATAGGATCTTACCCTGAAGTATCTATTGTAGATGCTCGTAACCTTGCACTAGAAAAACGTACACTTAAAATAAATGGTGTAGATCCCATTGAAGAAAAACACACTTTTAAAAAACAAGAACAAAAAAAAGCAAAAAGACGTTTTAGTAATGTAGCAATAGATTATATTGATGATGTTAAAAGTACTTGGAAGAATCCTAAACATGCTCAGCAATGGTATAACACTTTGCGAGACTATGCGTTTCCTATATTAGATGAAGTTCCCTTTCATAAAATTACAACTGAGCATATAAGACGAGTTCTAAAACCAATTTGGAATACTAAATCAGAAACTGCATTTCGTGTTCAACAACGTATATCCCGTGTCATGGGTTATGGTATTTCTCTTGGATATTACGTTGGATCTAACATTGCTGATTGGAAAACAAGTATATCTTTCATATTTAAAAGACCTTACAGATTCCAAAATAATTTCCCATCACTCCATTACAAAAAGCTACCAGTTTTTTATGCTGAATTATGTAAAATGGATACGATAACAACCAGAGCTTTGAGGTTCCTTATACTCACTGTTGCAAGAACGTCAGAAGTTACACTTTTAAAAAGTGATGAATTAGATTTAGATCAAAAGACTTGGACAATCCCTGAAATTAGAATGAAAGCTAAAAAAGAGCATAAGGTTCCCCTATCTTATGAGGTAATAAAATTGTTGGGCATACCTCATAATCTACATAACTATAAGTATGTGTTTACAGGTAGCAGTCCTGATAAGCATTTATCTAATAATGCTATGGGAAAATTTGTAAGAGATCATTACCGCCATATGAAGTTTACTGTCCATGGATTTAGATCTACATTCAGAGTATGGGCTGCAGAGACAGGTAACTATGATCAAAACATGGTAGAATTTGCGCTAGCTCACCAACTGCCAACAAGATCACAAGCTGCTTATTTTAGATCTGATTTATTTGAAAAAAGGAAGATATTGATGGAAGATTGGGCAAACTTTGTCACATCCAAAATTTAATTCTAAGCTTATTGTAAGTTTTGAATTTTTTTGATACTTTTTAAAAGGCCGTATCAAGTGGTAATGGTATAATTATTAGTCAGATGACTAAACAACAGGTTATTTTTAACCAGAAAGTTTGAGTCATGACTAAAAAACAATGTATTCCCAAAAAGACAGTCGCTACAATTCTTAACAAAAGTGAATCTACGATTACCAGATGGGCTAAATCTGGAATTATCCCTAAACCTTTTCAAATTGGAACAAATACAACAGTGTGGGACGTAGATGAAATCTATGAATGGATAGAAAAGAAAAAACAGACGAGAGGATTTGCAAAACCTAAATTTATTAAAGATCAAAATGTCAATAAAACTCAATGAAAATCAACTCATTGCTGTTCATTTACTTGCCTCTGGTCATAAGTCTTGCGAAGTTGCTAAAAAGTTAAATATTAGAAAAGAGACATTATCTCGTTGGAGGCAAGTTTCTCATTTTGAAAAGGCTGTAAATGATACCACGGAAATTATTTTGAGTGAGATAATTGATACACATAAAAATATACTTATTTTATCTCAACAAATGATTTTAGAGGCTTTGAAAGATGAAAATTTAGACATAATGAAAAAGGCTAATATTGCTCTTAGGTTCGTAAGTTTTATGAGGGGCAAAGATGATTTAAGTGACAAGTCGTCAAAAAGACTATCTGCATACAAATTTGATAGATTTTATCCTAAGATATATTAGACTAAAATTCACAAAAAACATAAGGGCTTATTATAGTGAATGAATTCAAATCTATTGTTGAAAAAATATTTTTAAATTATCCAAATGACTATAGAAGCGGATCATTTGGAAGTGATCTGCCAACTTATAAAGCTTTTTATGAATTAAGGGATTGGATCAAAGAAGAGGTTGTCCAAGATAGAGACGATCTCTTAGTAAAATTTAGTTGTGGTCAAGGTAATTGGACACAAGTTCCATATTTTTCAATTTTGAATAAAAATGAAGCTACTGATACTAGAGATGGGTTTTATATCGTTGCTTTATTTAAACATGATATGACTGGCTTTTATTTGTGTTTTGGACAAGGCATTACTGGTCCTGGAGATCACTACGGAAGAAAAGGTGGTGAAGAATATCTAGTAGAAAAAGCTCTTGAAGCTAGACCTTTTTTTGAAAAAATGCAGGAATTTGATTTCAAATTTGAAAATGATCAGTTTGACTTGGCAGCCACAGGTGGCGTTGCTA
>CACJQK010000051.1 GCA_902595515.1 uncultured SAR116 cluster alpha proteobacterium | reverse complement strand
ATGGGTTTATACTAAATCTTGTAATTGATAGATATAAAGTTATTGAAATGATATTTGGAGCTGCAATTTCAAAAAATGAAAGAAAACTCAATGATTTTTGAAAATTTAGCAAACAAAATAATATTAAAAAAAATAATATACTTTTTGAAAATTTATAGAGATAGTAAAAAGTATTAATATTAGTCAATCTTCTGTGCTTTCAATTTTTCTTTTACCACTTAGATTTAAACCCTTGAGCGAAATGGATGATTTTGGCTTTTGTAATGGGGCAAAACCTTGAAAAGATCTTGAGAAAGTTGGTAAAGAGGTTTTATTAGTTATTATAGTGATATAAGTAAGTCTTAAAAAGTCAACAGATGGTTTAACATAAAAATTTCCAGAAAAACTTTTTACAACTTTCCCAACGTTTATACCTGAAGGTAATCTACCACCATGCCCAGATGTTTCAACGATTTCACCTTCTATTGGTCTAGCTTTAGATGACAAAAATTTAATTTTTAATAATTCTCCACTTTGACCTTGAACAATAGCTGGCCAGTTGCTGCTAGTAAAATATATCGGTATCATAGAATTAATATCAATCAATAAAATAATTCTACTTGTCTTCATTCCAACATTTACCACATAACCGACTAATCCAAGAGAAGATATAGCCGGTTGACCAATTTTTATACCATAGTCTTTACCAGCATTTATTAAAACGGTATTCGCAAAGACACCTCCTGGTGCTGTTATAGCTCTCGCTGTAATGATTTGGTTTTTTCTTTCAGGTAAAACTTTCAGTAGTTTTCTAAGCTCAAGTAACTCAAGTTCTTGACTAGATGTTTTACTATTAATGACATTGAGTTTTCTAATTTCAGTTTTAAGTCTTATGTTTTCTTCTCTTAGAGAACCTGCAGATTTTACATCTTCAAATACTCCAGCAATTTCTTTAACTGGTTTGTTTAAAGCGTAAGTAATAGGTGCTAAAAAATCAGAAAGAAAACCTTTCATGTTTCTAATAGCTATAAGGTCTAATTTTCCTAAAAAAACTAAAATTAAACACAATAAAATTAAAATAAAATTAAAATTTTTAGTACTTTTAAACAATTTAATTTTTGACGGCTTGCCTGAAACCACCCTATCTCACTCGTAATTAATCTTTAATTTAATATTAAGCACCTATAAGAACATTTCGTAGAGACTTCATTTCATCAAGACAGCGTCCTGTTCCCATGACAACACAAGTTAGAGGATCTTCTGCTATAACAACAGGTAAACCTGTAGCTTCTCTAATGGTGGTATCTAATTCACCTAAAAGTGCTCCACCACCTGTTAGAACTATACCTCTCTCAACAATATCAGCGGCAAGTTCAGGAGGAGTCTGTTCCAAAGCAGTTTTAGTTGCTTCTATAATTTGACCAACAGGTTCAGCCAATGCTTCACAAATCTGAGCTTGATTAATTTCAATTTCCTTTGGAACACCATTAACTAGATCTCTTCCTCTTACTTCAATACTAGCTCCAACACCATCCTTAGGTATTTTTGCAGTAGCTATTCCCTTTTTAATTCTTTCTGCGGTCATTTCACCAATCAATAAATTATGGTGGCGCCTTATAAAGGCAACTATAGCCTCATCAAATTTATCACCTCCAACCCTAACAGAACGTGCATAAACAATATTTCCTAAGGATAAAATAGCAACTTCCGTAGTACCACCACCAATATCAACAACCATTGAACCTGATGCTTCGGTAACGGGCAAATTTGCTCCAATTGCTGCAGCCATTGGTTCTTCAATCAGATAAACTCTTCTAGCTCCTGCTGCTTCTGCCGATTCTTGAATTGCTCGTCTTTCTACAGCAGTTGCTCCTGAAGGAACACAAACAACTACTTGTGGACTAACTAATGTTGAACGTTTATGAACTTTTCTAATAAAATGTTTTATCATTTCTTCAGCAACGTCGAAATCTGCAATTACACCATCTGCCATTGGTCTTATTGCTCTGATGTTACCTGGTGTTTTTCCAAGCATTGTTTTAGCTTCTTCTCCTACTGCTAAAACTTGTGATTTTCCTCTTATTTCTGTTATTGCTACAACTGAAGGCTCATTTAAAAGAATTCCTTGTCCCTTGACATAAACTAAGGTGTTAGCAGTACCCAAGTCAATAGCTAGGTCAGCAGAAAATAACCCACGTACATATCCAAACATATGATATCCCTTCTAAAAGTTTTTAGTTCATCAATGTGAAAAAAACATCTCAAATTATATTCAAACTAATAATTTAAATCAAAGAATTAATAAAAATTAGTTTTTATCTTTATCAACTAATCTATTAGCAGTAATCCAAGGCATCATTGCTCTAAGTTCTTTTCCAATTGCTTCTATAGGGTGATTAGAAGCTTTTTTTCTAATAGCCTTAAAACTTGTTTGATTAACTTTATTTTCAAGCATCCATTCTCTTGTAAATTTTCCTGATTGAATATCTTCTAATATTCTTTTCATTTCAGCTTTAGTTTCAGATGTAATAAGTCTTGGACCAGTTACATATTCTCCATACTCAGCAGTATTACTAATTGAGTAGTTCATATTCGCAATACCACCTTCATAAATTAGATCAACAATTAACTTGACTTCGTGAAGACACTCGAAATAAGCCATTTCTGGAGCATATCCAGCTTCTGTTAAAGTTTCATATCCTGCCCTAATCAATTCTACTAAACCACCACATAAAACTGTTTGTTCACCAAACAAGTCGGTTTCACATTCCTCTTTGAAAGTAGTTTCAATAATTCCAGAACGTCCGCCTCCAATAGCACAAGCATAAGATAAACCAATATCATGAACATTTCCTGATATATCTTTGTCAATTGCGATTAGACATGGCACACCCCCACCCCTTTGGTATTCAGATCTAACTGTATGTCCAGGGCCTTTTGGGGCAACCATAAAAACATCAATATCATTTCTTGGTTCAATAAGATTAAAATGAACATTCAAACCATGTGCAAAAGCAATTGCGGCACCACTTTTCATGTTTTGTTCAATATCATTTCTATAAATTTCACCTTGTAATTCGTCTGGTGTCAACATCATTATTACGTCAGCCCATTTAGAAGCATCTGAAACAGGCATTACTTTAAATCCTGCAGATTTTGCTTTTTCAACTGATGTTGAATCTGATCTTAAAGCAACAGCAACCTCTTTAACACCGCTATCTCTTAAATTTGCAGCATGCGCGTGACCTTGACTACCGTATCCCACTATAACGACTTTTTTATTTTTAATTAAATTAATGTCTGCATCTCTATCATAGTACACTCGCATCTAAAAACTCCTTGTATATCTTATAAATTATTGTAAATTTAACTACGGATATGATCTTATTAACAGGAATATCAAATTTGATCTAGTAGTTTTGTTTCTGTTTTATAGCCTCTAGAGATAGCAGATACACCTGTCCTAGAAATTTCTGTGTCTCCTAGTGAACGCATTAAATCAATGAAAGCGTCTAACTTACTTGGCTTTCCAGTAAGTTCAAAAACAAAACTTGATAATGTAACATCAAGTGTTCTAGCTCTAAAAGTCTCTGCAATCCTTAATGCTTCGACTCTATTAGCACCTTTTACGACAAGTTTGACTAGCGCAAGTTCACTTATTATAAATTGTCCCTCTAAAGTTAAATCTCTTACTATATGGACTGGAACTATTCTTAACAGTTGTGATTTTATCTGCTCAATAGTCATTGATGTTCCTCTTGTGACCAGCGATATTCTTGATAAGCTTCGTATTTTGTCAATTTCGGTAACGTTTAGACTTTCTATGTTATAACCTCTTCCAGAGAAAAGACCAATGACTCTAGCCAATGTTCCTGGTTGATTGTCTACTACTAAAGATAAAGTTCTAGAAGTTTCAACTTCTTTAACTTCATTTTTTTGGTATATAGACATTTTGTGCTAACCTTATACTAGTGCAAGACCTTCATCAGAAGTGTCTTTGTGACTGCCTTCAGAACTTAAAATCATTTCATTGTGAGCTGCACCAGATGGTATCATAGGGAAACAATTTTCCTCTTTTTCAACTCTAATATCTGCAATCACTGGACCCTCAATGTTTATCATTTCATCTATAGTATTCTCTAAATTATTAATATTATCCACTCTCAATCCAGTTATACCAAAAGATTCAGCGAGTTTTACAAAGTCTGGTAACGATGCGGTATAACTCTCGCTATATCTTGAACCATGGTTTAATTCTTGCCATTGTCTAACCATACCCATCCACTCGTTATTTAAAATAAATATTTTTACAGGCAATTTATATTGGACTATTGTTGAAAGTTCTTGCATATTCATCAAAAATGAAGCTTCACCTGAAATGTCAATTACTAGTGACTTTGGGTGAGCAATTTGCACACCAACGGATGATGGAAGCCCATATCCCATTGTACCTAGTCCACCAGAAGTCATCCAATGGTTAGGCTTAGAAAATCCAAAATATTGTGCAGCCCACATTTGATGTTGACCTACTTCTGTTGTTATGTAGGTATCAAAATTTTTAGTTTTATCATATAGAGATTTTATAGCTTGTTGTGGTTTTATGTTATTTCCATTTTGTTTAAAACCTAATGAATCTCTTTTTTTCCAATGATTTATTTGAGACCACCATTTTGTTTTTGATTTAATATTTTTTTGCTTATGCATTTTTTTTACTTCACGAACTAATACTGATAATACCTTCGTACAATCGCCAACAATTCCATAATCGACATTAACAACTTTGTTTATAGATGATTTGTCTACATCAATATGGACTTTTTTTGAGTTAGGAGCAAATGCATTTAACCTACCTGTTACTCTGTCATCAAATCGTGCACCTACATTAAGCATTACATCACAATTATGCATCGCTAAATTTGCTTCATATGTACCATGCATACCTAACATGCCTAAAAAATTTTTATTCGTGTTTGATACACAACCTAAACCCATTAAAGTAAGGGTTACTGGGCAGTCTAGTGTGTTAACTAATTCAGTTAAAAGTTTAGAAGCCTCTGACCCTGAATTAACAACGCCTCCGCCAGCATAAATTATTGGACGCTCTGCCTTTA
>CACJQK010000050.1 GCA_902595515.1 uncultured SAR116 cluster alpha proteobacterium | reverse complement strand
TCCAATAACGAAAACGATTTGACAGTTGATATGTCAAATTTAGATGATATTGAATCTGACTCTGATACTGAAGTTGTTAGTGATGATGAACCGTTGCTTGAAATAAACAAAGATGATCAAAATGATATTGCTAATAACGATGATGGTATTGTTATTGATGAAAACATTTCTTTTATTGACGACGAAGGTGTAACAGAAGATGATGATATTTCAGATGAAAACAGCATTAATGTAGATATTAGTGAGGAAGATAAAGACTAAAAGATTCTTGGGGCTATAGCTCAGTTGGGAGAGCGCTACACTGGCAGTGTAGAGGTCAGGGGTTCGAACCCCCTTAGCTCCACCATTATAGTGGAGTTTTAAAAATACATACTTTCAAATTATTCATTTTCTTAATATTAGATTTTAAAAATGTCAATTGTTGCTTTTTACAGTAAAGACAGTAGTTTAGAGCTTAAGAATTATTGGGAAAATAGACTAAAAATTTACTACCCGTCAGTAAAATTAGTCTCATTATTTAGTGATCATGCAACAAACGCAAATACTGCACTATTGTGGAAAGCACCACTTCAAAGAGTAAAAAGTTTAAATAATCTTAAAGCATTAATTTCATTGGGTCAGGGTGTAGATCACATCTTAAAAGATAATATTATTGATGAAAATATACCTGTAATAAGAATTGTTGATCCATTTATGGCAAAAGCAATGAGTCATTGGGTAATTCTATCTGTTCTAAACTTCATAAGAGATACTTTTGGTTATTATGATCAACAACGAACTAAGACATATAAATCAAGAAAAGAAATTAATTTCACTAATATAAAAGTTGCTATTTACGGTATTGGAGCAATAGGAAGCGTTGTTGCAAAAGATCTCAAACACTTAGGATTTAAAGTTGAAGGATGGAGTAGAACTAAAAGAGATATTCTTGGTATAAATTGTTATAATGGTAAAAGTAAATTTAAATTTTTGTTAAACACCTGTGACATCCACGTTTGCCTTTTGCCATTGACACCTCAAACAACTAATATTTTTAATAATACTACATTTAAAATGATGAAAAGTGGCTCATGTTTTATTAATGCCGGCAGAGGAGAGCAAGTTGTTGAACAAGACTTAATAGAAAACTGTAAATCAGGTCACTTATCCACTGCAGTTTTAGACGTTTATCGTAAAGAACCCTTACCAAAAAATAATAAGTTATGGGAACAAAAAAATATACGTATTTGGCCACATGTTGCTGCTGAAACAAATCCCGAAACTGCAGCTAAACAAATTGCAAATGCGATTAAATGTATTGAGAATGGGAAATTACCTCCTAACACAATCGAAAGAAAGCTTGGTTATTAATTTTTTTAATTTTTGAGGAGATTAATATGAATTTAAAAAATAAAATTTTATCTCTGGATCAAATACGTGGAGCTATGATTTTTGAGTTTTTCAGTCCTGGAATACCAATAATACTTAAAAATGCGGGTTGTGAATTTATAATTTTTGATATGGAACATGGAGGTCTGTCACTAGAGCAATTTAAAACTCTTTCGATGATCTCTAATTCTAATGATATCAATCCATTAATAAGAATCCCTGAAGTAAGTTATAATTATATAGCTAGAGCATTAGATTTGGGTGCCCGTGGTATAATGGCTCCAATGGTCAACACACCCGAGGAAGCATTAAAATTTGTTCAGTCGTCAAAATATCCACCTAAAGGAATACGTGGAGCTGGATTTGGTTTTGCACACGACAAATATATTAATCAAGATCCTTTGTTATATATTGAAAAAGCTAATAACTCGTTAATTAATATCGTTCAGATCGAAACAAAAATGTCCTTAGAAAATGTTGAAGAAATTGCATCAGTAGGTGGTGTTGATTGTCTTTGGGTTGGACATTTTGATCTAACTAATTTTTTAGGAGTACCAGGAGATTTTACTTCTAAAATTTATTTAAAGGCCATTAATAAAATTATAATAGCTGCTAAAGCATACAATAAAAGTCTAGGAATTATGGTAAATAATAGACAAGAATTAGAGTATTACCGTAAGCTTGGTTTTAATATGATCGCAGTTGGAACCGAAATGAATATTTTATCTAAATCAATTTCTCAAATTTTAGTATAACTATATGAATTAATTTATGGAGTAATATTATGTTTAAAGTTGGTATTTCTGGAGACTTGCTAAATAGTAATAATGAACCGTGTTTTGGTGATATTCCTTTAAATCTTTTAAAAGATAGAGATGATATTAAAATAACTTGGATGGATAAAACAATATCAAAATTAAACTCAGAAATAACTTCAAATTTTGACGCCATACTTCTCAATTTACCAAAAGCAAATGCAGATTGTGTCTCAGATTCCAATTGTAGATTAAAAATAATTTCTAGATTTGGCGTGGGTTTTGATTCTGTTGATATTGAAGCAATGAAAAGAAAAAATATTATAGTTACTAATACTCCCAATGCAGTTCGTAGGCCAGTCGCTGTTGCAGCACTGACAATGATATTTGCATCAGCTGGAAAATTATTTCAAAAAGATAATCTTGTAAGGAGTGGTAATTGGAATAAAAGAACTAATTTCATGGGCATAGGTTTGTCAAAAAAGATATTAGGAGTTATTGGAGCAGGAAATATAGGCGCAGAGACAATTAAGCTTTCAAAACCATTTTTTAATGAAATTTTAGCGTATGATCCTTTCAAATCTCAAAACCAATTATCTAAGTTAGGTGCGATTAAAGTTGATTTATATGAATTAGCTAATAAAAGTGACTTTATTGTTATTCTTTGCAACCTTGATAAAAATACAGAAGGTATGATTAATAATGATTTTTTTTCATTAATGAAAAAAAGTGCTTATATCTTTAACTTATCAAGAGGTCCAGTAATTAATGAGAGACATTTAGAAAATGCAATTCAAAGTAAAAAAATTGCAGGTGTAGGTTTAGATGTCACTGAAATAGAACCTCTTTCTATAAAAAGTAAATTATTAAATTTTGAAAATGTTATCATTACCCCACATGCTCTATGTTGGACAGATGAATGCTTTAATGACATAGCTACTGAAGCGATTACATCAATATTAAATTATATAGATAAAAAACCTATTTTAAATCAAATAAATAAGTAGTTATTAAGCTGCTTCACGAATGGAATGTGAAATTACGGCTAAAGCTGCTTCTTTACTTTTACAGCCTCTAAGTTTGGCTGTAAGTTCTTTATTTCTAAGTATCCTTGAGATAAGAGCTAAGGCTTGCAAATGCTCTGAATCATCATTATCAGATGCAACTAATAAAAATATAATATCCACAGGTTGATCATCTGTTGCGTTAAAATCTAAGCCATTAACTAATGTTGCTACAAATACATACGGTTTATCAGTGTTAGAGACATTTGCATGTGGAATGGCAACACCGTTTCCAACAGCAGTCGAACCAAGTTTTTCTCTTTTAGTTATAGATTCTAACAAATTTCTAGAATTTATTTTAATTTTTTTTTCAGCTAATTCGCACAATTTATTGAGAATATGTTTTTTGCTTGTACTTTCAAAATTAATTAACATCGCGTCGTCAGACAACATATCATTGATATTCATTTTAAGCCTTTAAATTTATGAGATAAATTTTATTGATGTGTAATTAATATCAACTTTAACTTCAGTCAAGTTTTATTATAGAAAATTTTATATTTAAAAATTATTACCAAGGTAAACATCTCTAACTCTCTTGTCTGATTTAATTTCATTAGGATTACCTGACATTATTACAGATCCGTCAAAAAGTATATAAGCTCTATCCACAATACTTAAAGTTTCTCTAACATTATGATCTGTTATAAGAACTCCAATGTTTTTTGATTTTAATTTGAAAATCAAGTTTCTTACATCATTAATAGCAATGGGGTCTATGCCAGCGAGGGGTTCATCAAGTAGGATGAAGCTTGGGTTTGTGGCTAATGCACGTGCTATTTCTGTCCTTCTTCTCTCTCCTCCAGAGAGTGTTGCTCCGTAGGAGTTTCTTATTTTATTGATGTTAAATTCAGCCAATAATTCTTCTAAAATTTGAAATTTTTGGTTGGTTGAATGATTTTGAACCTCTAATACAGATAAAATATTTTGTTCGACTGTAAGACCTCTAAAAATAGAAGATTCTTGTGGTAAGTAACCAATACCTAATCTTGCACGCATATGCATTGGCAAATGATTAATATGAGCTTGATTAAGTAAAATATCTCCTTCATCAGTGTCAATAAGTCCGGCAATCATGTAAAAGCAGGTTGTTTTACCAGCACCGTTTGGGCCCAGAAGTCCAACAGCTTCACCTTTTTTTAATTGTAAAGAAACTTCGTTAACTACTTTTCTTTTGTCGTATGTTTTTGAAATAGAATTTACTTTTAATTCATGTTTTGAATTAATAGTTTCAGATTTATTTAAATCATGTAGTATAGGGTTGCTTTTATTGTTTTGATTAATAACAGATGATTTCAAGCGTTTAAGTTCTTCTTCTAAAGTAGACAGTTTAATCTCCTTTGTTTTGTTTTTTTATAGGAGCAAAAGTTCCCTTAACACGTTTTTTATTTTTTGGATCACCAACAATATTACTAATACCGGTCTTCAAATTTGTAATACCTTTAGAGCCTAATAATTTAGAATTTTGGTTAATGATGACAACATTACCAGTCAATCTTATTATTTCATTATCTGAATTATAGACACCCAAATCAGCCTTAGATTTGTTACCTTTGGCCTTATTTTCAATAATTACATTTCCTTTTGCAATGGCTTTCTCCAGAGTTTTGTCAGAAGATTTAAAATGAGCTTTGACATTATCTGCGTAGATTATAGTTTTATTTGATAAGATTATTTTTACATCGCCTTCGGCCTCGGCTTTGTTATTCACATCATCAAAAGTCATATTTTTTTTCGATTCTACGTATCCAAATGAAGATAAAAATGTTTGAAAAGGCCCTGTTATCATCACAATCTTATCCTCTAAATCGTACGTCATGTATTGGCCGGTTGCTTTTGTACTTTCTTTAGTAAGCATAACTTTTTCTTCTGCGATTATTTTTTTCAAAATATTTTCTCCATTTTTAAAAACATAATCAGCTCTAATTATATTGGCTTTTAAAGTCACACCATCTTTTTTTAAAACAACATTTCCTTTTGCGAGGTAATATTTTTCTTTTTCAAACCATTCTAAT
>CACJQK010000049.1 GCA_902595515.1 uncultured SAR116 cluster alpha proteobacterium | reverse complement strand
TATACCGAAGCAAAAAACATTATAGAGTTTCAATATGTAAAAAATGATTTACTAATCAATTTAAATATAATTGGTTAACTTAATTAAAAGGTATTTATGATTTAATGAAAATTGTTACATAGGATATAAAATCAATAAAAATTAGAGTCGATAAATTAATTCAATTCATTTCAAACAAAAATGTTGACATAATTTGTTTGCAAGAAGCAGAAAAGACTTTTTAGAATTTTATCAAGATCAGTTTTAACTTTTTTGATTACAGAAAAACTGGAAGAGTGGGACTTTTTTAAATAAAACTATAACCAGAGAATTAACCAAAAAGTGATAATTTCTTATTTTAGTAAAAATAAAAAATATTTTAAATAGTTGCCTGGATAGCCATTATAAAAAAACTGTTTTCATCATACCGCACGTAAAAGTATATCTAGACAACATGTGCTTTTCATCTGTTTATAAAATCTATAATTTGAAACTGATCATAGTCGATGCTAGTGTGAGATGGTATTTTACAACAAGTTGTATGTTGTAATAGCACCAATTCAACAGCAAATGGATGAAAAAATTAATAACGAATGTGCTAACACACTGAAAAAAGTAAAGCGCCTTTGCAAATAGTTTGGCTTTACCGGTGGTATGCTCTAAAATTCTTTATCTGAAGAAGAGAAAAAATTATGAGTTTTCTAAAATTTGCAAAGACATTAATTAAAAAAATTCCAGGTGCTACAGACTACTATCGATATCTGCATGACTCAAAGGCTTTAAACGCTGAAGTGGTATTTAGAGAAAAACTTGGTTTTCACTTTAATGGTAGTTCCTTGATGGAAAAAGGTGAGTTTGAACCACACGAGACAGCTATAGTTGAGAATCTTTTTGAATTTTTCGACGTTTTCGTAAACATTGGTGCAAATACTGGATATTATGTTTGTAAAGCATTGAGCCGCGGAATTCCCGTAGTAGCATTTGAACCAAATCAGTTAAATGTAAACATCCTACTTAAAAATATTGAGGCTAATAAATTTGAAACTGACTTTCATCTCTTTCCATTAGCTCTTAGTAATAAAAATGGTGTACTTCCAATGTACGGAGCATCAACAGGAGCATCATTAATTTATGGCTGGGCAGGGCAACAGAACCAATATTTAGTTCCAATTTCTAAATTTGATAGTATAGCGGAAACTTTAGTTAACAGTAAGTCATGTCTTGTTCTTATAGATATTGAAGGTTCTGAACTAAATTGTCTAAAAGGGGCTGACGCACTTATAAAGTCATCAGAAAACAACGTTTTTTTAATAGAAATCACCGTGTGTCAACATCAGCCCAGTGGGATTAGTATAAATCCAAATTTGGTTGACACTTTTAATTTAATGTTTTCATACGGTTATAACGCTTTTACAGCAAATAAAAAGTTGAGAAAAATAGAAATCAGTGAAGTAATTAAAGTTGCCTCCACGAAAGTCGATACTATTAGGGCTCATAATTTTATCTTTACAAAGAATGTAGATATTCTGAAAAAGATAATATTTGATTAGTTAAAGTTCTTATTAATGAACGAGTAGCATTACAATCGAAAGTAATCAAGCAGCAACTTCAGTAATTTGCAGCAAAAATAATTTGATAAAGCTAAGACATGTTGCAAACTATCTGCCAAAGAAACAAAGCGTCTTAGCGAAGATAAGTATGCAGCCAGATTGACTTTGTCATATAAAAATCAAAGAATCTAAAGAACTAAAAGATGCTGTGAAAGATTATCTTAAGGTTTGTAAGAATATGGTATGATGGATTTACTTGTTTCTATTTTCGTTGCGTTTGTTTTATTATTACTTATATTGCCGATAGGAATTGCTATTTTGATTTGGTCTTGTGTGCATTTAAGTGTTTGGATAAAGAATGAAGTTTTGGTTTAAAATATGTCTCAAAATTGTCTTAAAGTTCTTTCTATGCGAATAGCTACATGGAACATTAACTCTGTTAGGCTTAGAATAAATCATGTTTTGAGGTTTATAAAAGAACAGAATATAGATGTTATGTGCCTACAAGAGACAAAAACTCCTGATGAATTTTTTCCTTCTGAAGAATTTCAGAAAGTTGGCATGAAATACCAATATTACAGAGGTGAGAATTCTTACAATGGTGTTGCAATATTATCAAGGTTAAAGCTCAAAAATCCTAAACATATTGACTGGTGTAGAAAAAATGATACAAGACATATTTCAGTAAAACTAAACGATATAATTGAGATTCACAATTTTTATGTGCCTGCGGGTGGAGATGAGCCAAATCTTTTGACCAATCAAAAATTTGAACATAAAATATCCTTCTTAAAGGAAATGTCAGATTTTTTTTTAAAAAACACAAAAAAAAATAAAATTTTAGTAGGAGATCTTAACATTGCACCCTTTGAGAATGATGTTTGGTCTCATAAGCAATTAATTAATGTTGTGTCACACACCTCAATTGAAACAGAAACTTTATTAGATATAGTTCAGATTGGAGAATGGGTTGATGTAATGAGGGAATTTGTTCCACATAATGAAAAACTCTACTCTTGGTGGTCTTATCGAAATAGAAACTGGGAAATTTCAAATAGAGGAAGAAGATTAGATCATTTTTGGGTTTCTAAAAATTTATTCCCACGAGTAAAATCAGGTGTTATTTGTAAAGAAACTAGATCATGGGAAAGACCTTCCGATCATGTACCAATTATTGTAGATATTGAAATTTAAAAGTTGAATATTTTAAAGGGAAAATTTTGAAAATACCATTTGTTAAAATGCATGGTTTAGGTAATGATTTTGTTATTTTTGATAATATTAATAACCCTACAATTCATGATACCAAATTCATAAATAAAATCAGCAACAGACGATTTGGAATTGGCTGTGATCAAGTCATTTTTATTGAAAACACAGATAATCCTGAAAATTATAATGTAAAAATGTATAATTCGGATGGTTCTGAAACTGGTGCTTGTGGGAATGGCACAAGGTGTGTCGCTGATTATTTGATGAAAAAAAATAACTTAGATTCTCTAACTATTAAAAGTATTAGCAATGATTTGTTATGTACTAAAACTCAAAATTTAGTAACTGTGAATATGGGTATACCTAAATTTGGCTGGAATGAAATACCATTATCAAAGGAACAAGATACACAAAATGTAAAATTAGATGAGTTTAATGCATTTTGTTTATCTATAGGAAATCCGCATGCAGTTATTTTTATAAGTAGTTTAGAAGAACTTGAAAATTTAAAATTAAAATCTCTTGGTCCACGTTTAGAAAAAAATGCTAGTTTTCCAGAATACGCAAATATTGAATTCGTATCCGTTTTAAAGGATAAATCTTTAAGAGTAAGAGTCTGGGAAAGAGGAGCAGGTATGACTTTAGCATGTGGATCTGGTGCATGTGCTACTTTAGTTGCTTCTTCTATTTTAAATAAAAGTGCAAAAGAAAATAAAATTGTTCTAGATGGTGGAGACTTGTTTATTAAGTGGCTTGATAACGGTTCTGTAACACTTTCGGGTGATACTGAAAAAGTTTTTGAAGGATTTATGGGTGAATAATTGAAAACATTTCAAAAAAATAAAAACTCATTGCCTGAACTCAAGACATTTGGGTGTAGGCTTAATATTTGGGAAAGTCAAGTTATAAGTGATTTAGCTAGCAAATATGGTCACAGTGATCTAATTATATTTAATACATGTGCTGTAACAAGTGAAGCTGAACGTCAAGCAAGACAAGCTATTAGGTCTTCAAAAAAAAATAGACCAAATGCCAAAATTCTAGTTACTGGTTGTGCTGCACAGATAGACCCACAAAAATGGAATGTTATTCCAGAAGTGGATTTTGTAGTTGGTAATAAAGAAAAGCTAGATGAAAACTTTTGGTGTGAGTTTACATCAGAAAATAAATTAAATGACAACAATAGTGTGTTTGTACAAGATATAATGCAGGTTAAAAGTACATCTAAACACCTCCTTGAATCTTTTAACAAACATACACGTGGTTTTGTTCAAGTTCAAAATGGATGTGACCATAGATGCACATTTTGTATCATTCCATTTGGAAGAGGCCCTAGCAGGTCAGTTTCAACACAAAACGTTATAAATGCTATTAATTCTTTACTAAAAAGTGGTGTAAAAGAAATTGTTCTCACAGGAGTGGATTTAACATCTTGGGGTATTGATATTTTTGGGAAGCCATGTTTAGGATTGTTAGTAAAAAAAATTTTAAAAAATATTCCAAATTTGAAAAGATTGAGACTGTCATCTATCGATCCAGCAGAAGTTGATTTTGATTTGATGGATGCAATTGAACACGAAAAAAGACTTATGCCTCATTTACATTTATCTATTCAACACGGTGATGACTTAATTTTAAAAAGAATGAAAAGAAGACATCTTTATAGAGATGTAATTAATTTTGTAGAAGAAGCAAAAAGAAGAAGAAGTGATGTTGTTTTTGGAGGTGATTTTATAGCTGGATTTCCTACTGAAGACTATAAAGCACACAAAAAAAGTATAGAGCTTATAACTGAAGCCAATATTACATACATTCATGTTTTTCCATACTCTAAAAGGAAAAACACTCCAGCGTCTAAAATGCCGCAAGTTCCAAAAAACATTATACAAAAAAGAGCTAAAGAACTAAGAGATTTAGCTAATCAACAATATAATAGGTTTTTAGTTAGTCAAATTGGAACTACGCAAAATGTTTTAATAGAAAATAATTCGGTAGGTCATGCTACAAATTTTTCAAAAATAAAATTAAAAGAAGAAGTTGAATCAAGTACAATTGTTTCTGCCAAAATTTTAGAAATTGTCCCTGAAGGATTGCTAGGAACTATTGGAAATTGAAATATATAAAAAAGTGTCAAACTAGATGGCGTTAAATTGGTTTAAAAAATTAAAGTCAGGATTGAGCAAATCAGCGTCGAAAGTCGAAGTTGCGATTGCTTCTATAACTGGAAAAAAAACAATTGATCAAGAAACACTTAACGATATTGAAGATCAATTAATACTAGCTGATCTTGGTGTAGAAGTTGCTGGTAGAATAGCAAAAAAGATTAAAGATCAGAAATTCGAATTAAATCAAAATAAAAAAATAGAAAAAACACAAATTGCAAAAACTTTGGCTGAAGAAATTGAACAAATTTTACTGCCTCGTGAACAAAACCTTTACGAAAAAGTTAATTCTAAACCTCACGTTTTGCTTTTAGCGGGTGTTAATGGTTCTGGCAAAACAACTA
>CACJQK010000048.1 GCA_902595515.1 uncultured SAR116 cluster alpha proteobacterium | reverse complement strand
CTATCTTAAATGAATTAGATGTTTTAAGGGTATTACATAAAATAGAACATACTCTTGGTAGAAGAAGAAAATTTGTAAATGAAGCTAGGGTGATAGATTTAGATCTTATTGATTATTCTAATAAAATATTGACAAATGAGAAAATTATTATTCCTCATCCAAGAGCTCATAAAAGAAGATTTGTAATGGAACCTTTAGCTGAATTAGACCCTAACTGGGTTCATCCAATTTTAAAGACAGATGTATGTAAAATATTGAAAAAATTAAAAAATCAAAAATTAAAGATTTTAAAAAAAAAAAATTAAATTGATTTTTCAATATTTATTATTTATGTAAATCATACTATTTTAGGAGATGTATTATTATGGCTCGTGTTACTGTAGAAGATTGTGTAAAAAAAGTACCTAATAGATTTGATCTTGTTATTGCGGCTGCTCAACGTTCTAGAGAAATTTCAAATGGTATTGCGATAGAAGTCGATAGAGATAATGACAAAAATCCTGTTGTTTCCCTTCGTGAAATAGCCTCTGAAGCTGTTGATGCTGAGAGTCTGCAGGAGAGATTTATCCGTTCTATGCAGAAAAATTTAATAAAAGAAGAAAATAATATCGAAGAAGATGAAACCTTAGAGCAGGAATTTGCTGCATATCTTAATGAGACGAAAAATGAAGCAATAAGTGATCAAGATTTAATTGTTAATAAAAATAAAACTGACGATGAAGGCACTTTTGTTGACATATCCGAAGATTTAATAAAAAATGAAGAATAGAATAATTTATTAAATTAAGTGTTTTAGTATATGTGTTTACTTTTATCATGTAATATTCATAAATGAGTATAACAGCTTCACAACTTTATAAAAAAATTTCTAAATATGATAGCTTAGTTTCAAGTGAAACTATAAAAAAAGCATATAGTTTATCTAAAAAAGCTCATTCAAATCAATATAGGGGCAGTGGTGAAGAATACTTTACTCATCCCTTGGCTGTTGCAAATTTCTTGGCTGAAATGAAATTAGACTCTTCTACAGTAATAACAGCACTTCTTCATGACGTTGTAGAAGATAGTGATGTAACACTCCAACAAATTAAGAATGAATTTGGAATTGAGATATCAAAGCTCGTAGATGGTGTTACTAAATTATCTAAGTTAGATTTAAAGTTTGGATTTGCTCAAGCTGAAAATTTTAGAAAACTTTTATTAGCCTCGTCTGATGATATTAGAGTTTTGTTAGTAAAATTAGCTGATAGATTACATAATATTAGGACAATCGAAGGTATTAAAAATGCTAATAAGAGAGCAAAAATTTGTTATGAAACTCTTGAAATTTTTGCGCCACTTGCAGAACGTTTAGGTATAAATGCAATACAAAGAGAGTTAGAAGATAGATGTTTTGCTATATTAAAGCCAGAAACTCGTGACTCAATATTAAAGCGTTTGAAATTAATTTATTCTCAAGATGAACTGAATATTCCATATATTACAAAAGAAATTGAAACTCTTTTAAAAAATAATAAAATCAAAAGTCGTGTCATTGGAAGAATAAAAAGTAGTTATTCTATTTGGAAAAAAATGCAATATAAAAATTTAAGCATGGACCAATTATCAGATATTATGGCATTTAGAGTTATTGTCGACAATGTCAGCGATTGTTATAAAAGTTTAGGTTTGTTGCATCAAGAGTATACAGCGATAATGGGCCGTTTTAAAGATTACATTTCGGCTCCAAAACGCAATGGTTATCAATCACTACATTCAAGTCTAATTGGCCCCAAAAAAACAAGAATTGAAGTGCAAATTAGAACTTTAATTATGAATGAATTCGCTTTAAATGGTGTAGCAGCACATTGGATTTATAAGGAAGGTACAAAAAGCTCAGAAGGAATTAAATTTAAGTGGGTTAGAGAACTTATTCAAATTATTGAGGAGAGTAGTGAGCCCGAAGAATTTTTAGAAAACACAAAGTTAGAAATGTATAATGATCAAGTTTTTTGCTTCACGCCAAAAGGTAACTTGATAATTTTACCTGTAGGAGCAACCGCAATTGATTTTTCTTATGCTGTTCATTCTGAAGTTGGTAATGCAGCAGTAGGTGTAAAAATAAATAACAAAAACCGTTTGATGACAACTGAAATCAAAAACGGAGATCAGGTAGAAATTTTAACTTCTAAAAATGGTTTTCCTGACCCAAAGTGGGTAGATGTTTGTGTTACAGGAAGAGCTAAATCTGCAATTAAAAGATTTATAAGAAACAGAGAAATTAAAGAATTTTTACAATTAGGTACTGCATTACTTCAAAAAGAATACAGACAGCAAAACAAAAGAATGCACGAAAAAAGTTTGAGTAAAGTTATAAATGAATTTGGCCTTACAGATTTAGAAGAATTATTGATTGAAATTGGCAAAGGTAATATTAAATCAAGAGATGTTTTAAATTATTTATATCCTGAAAAACAAAATTTAAAATACAAGTTACCAGTTTTAAAAAAACCCAATGTAAAAAAAAGTATAAAAATAAAAGGTGCGATTTCTGGTATGGCAATACATTATGCACATTGTTGTCATCCACTACCTGGTGAAAGAATTGTTGGTATAGTCACTACAGGTAAAGGTGTGACTGTTCATGCATTAGATTGCTTTGCATTAGAAAAATTTAATGATATGCCAGAAGTGTGGCTTGAAATATCATGGGACAGAGACGGTGAATCATTTCATAAAGGATCTTTGGTTACTGTCTTATCAAATGAGCCTGGAAGCTTAGCTGACGTAACAAAAATAATTAGTTTGAATCATGGGAATATATCTAATATTCAGGTAGTGTCGAGAGATTTAGACTATTATAAGTTTAATATTGATTTAGAAATTAAAAATTTAATTCATCTAAATCAAATCATTGCGGCATTGAGATTATCTCAATTTGTTGAAAGTGTTCAAAGAGGTAAAGACTAAATGGAGTATTTTGATAATTAATATTAATTTCTTTTATAAAAATTTAATAAATAAATTCTTCAGATTTTTATCTTATTATAAACTGAGATTAGCAAGATTGCCGGCATCTTCATATGCTGTTTCTTCAGGCTTTGCTTGTGGTTCAATGGTTTCATTTACTCCACTTTTAGGGCTGCATTTTATTTTAGCTATAGTTTTTGCTTTTTTAATCAGAGGTAACTTTATAGCGGCTTTAATCGGAACAGTAGTTGGAAATCCAATAACTTTCCCATTTATCTGGGGACTTATCTATAAAGTGGGTACTTTTGTTACTTCTTTTAAGCATGTTAACTTAAATAAGGATATAAATTTTGAAATGATTATTAATCAGACATATGAAATTTTTTTTCCTATGTTGGTGGGTGGTATTGTTATTGCACCTTTAGTTTGGATAATTACTTTTGTTATAATTTATAGCTTTATCTCTTCATATAAAAAAAGAAAAATTAAAAAAAATAAGAGATCGGTATTGTGAAAAGAAATATTAGACTAGGAATTAACATAGACCATGTAGCAACATTAAGGAATGCTCGTGGTGAAAATTATCCAGAAGTAATAAAGGCTGCAAAAATTGTTGAAAAATCAAAAGCAGATTTAATAACCGTTCATGTTAGAGAAGATAGAAGACATATCAATGAAAAAGATTTAGGTGACATTTTAAATGTTATAAATATTCCATTAAATCTAGAAATAGCAGCAAATACTGAGATGGTTAATATTGCAATTAAATATAAACCAAAATTTGTTTGTTTTGTTCCAGAAAAAAGACAAGAAATCACTACAGAGGGTGGTTTAGATGTTATAAATAATTTTGATAATTTACAAAAAAAAATCAAAATACTATCAAATTCTGATATTAATATATCATTATTTATTGATCCAGATAAAGATCAATTAATTGCAACACATAAATTAGGAGTTAACGCGATTGAGTTTCACACTGGGGTTTATGCAAATGCTTTCATTCAAAAAACAAATGTCGAAAAAGAGTTAAAAAAAATTATTGAATGTACTGCGTTGGCAAATGAATTAGGTCTAAATTGTCATGCAGGACATGGCTTGACTTTTGAAAATGTAAGTCCAATTGCTTCTATAAAAAACATAGATGAACTTAATATTGGTCATTTTATCATAGCTAATTCAATTTTCGACGGATTAGAAACTTCAATATTAAAAATGCGTGAGATTATTTCAAAAGCAGTAAAATGATAATTGGAATTGGAACAGATATTCTTGATCTAAGGCGGTTAAAAAAAACCATAAATAAATACGACAAAAAATTTATTAATCGTATTTATGGAAAGAATGAAATTCAAATTGCAAAAAGTAAATCATGTAAGCTTGAAAATTACTTTGGAAAAAGATTTGCAGCTAAGGAGGCAACTTGGAAAGCTTTAGTTTCAAATAGAGGTGAAGGAATATATTTTAATGAAATTGAAATTTTAAATAATTTCGATGGTAAACCATATTTATTTTTCACAGGTAAAACAAAAAAATATATTCAAAAAAAAGAAAAAAAATTAAGAGCTAAATTGAAATTTGATATTTCGCTATCAGATGACAACCCTTATGTCATTGCTTTTGTTATAATTTCACTTGCTCCTGATGTTTAGGTAATGCATAAAGTAATATAAATAAACCACACATTTGGAGTGTATTTTATGAAAAATTCTTTTAAAGAGCTTTCTAAAACTCTTTTAATAGCTGGTTCAATAGCAATTTTTTTTCGCTCCATTTTTTTTGAACCTTTTAACATTCCATCAGGTTCAATGATACCAACTTTATTAGTGGGTGATTATTTATTTGTATCAAAATATTCATATGGATATTCAAAATATAGTTTCCCATTTGGTTTAGGACCTATTAAAGATAGAGTTTTATATAAAGCTCCAAAAAGAGGGGATGTTATTGTTTTTAGAAAACCAGGTGACGAAAGTATTGATTATATTAAAAGATTAGTTGCACTTCCAAATGATACTGTACAGGTAAAAGGAGGCATTCTATATATTAATTCAAAAAAAACTAAAAGAATTAAGACAAATATAGGATTGATGAAAAATACTTTTGGTGATGAAAAAGTGTTTACACAATATAATGAAATTTTTGAAGGCTCCAATTCTCATAAAATCATAGAGTCTAGTGATAATGATCCATTTGACGATACAATTTTATTCAAGGTACCACCTAATCATTTCTTCTTCATGGGTGATAATAGAGACAATAGTAGAGATAGCAGAACATCTGAGGTTGGTTTTGTTCCCAGGAAAAATTTAATTGGTAAAGCAGAGATTATTTTTTTCTCACATAATAATCATGCATCTTTTTTTGAATTTTGGAAGTGGCACAAAGCAATTAGATTTTCTAGAATTGGTAAAGATATTGAGT
>CACJQK010000047.1 GCA_902595515.1 uncultured SAR116 cluster alpha proteobacterium | reverse complement strand
ACTTCAGCTTTTCATGAAGACTAATTCTGTAAATTTTATTATTAATAACCTTATCAATCCATTCTGATAATTTATTTTCTTCAATGCCCAAACTATAAATTAGAGACAATAATGCTTTTTTTTCACTATAACTTTCTAATTTAACATTCTTACCACTAATTACTGACAACCTTTTTGGGTTATTGTCATTAAATGGAAAAACACCTGAAATTGAGATATATCCATATATGTGTTTGGTATACTCAAAGTCTTTTATAATAACAGTGTTTAACTTTAATTTTACAAAATTGTATGCTACTCCTATTGCTTCACTTAGATGCATAGTTTCTAACTGTTCCTCATTTAACCATAATACATTAAGATTTACTTCAGTTCCTTTACTAGGCCATTGGGTAGCAGGCATAGATGCATAGGACGATAATGATGCTGCAAAGACCACATCAGAATCATATAAAGTGGCTGGAGTAACACAAATATCCTGATTTAGTGAAAATTTTCTTTTTAATTGATAAGGCGACCTATTAGAACCAACTGATAATATTGGTATTCTATTATTTAAGTCATCACAAATACCTTTAATGAATTCTCCTTTGTAAAATGAAAAGGAATAGTTAGGTGCAAAGTATGGATAGTTTAAAGCTCTATCAAATGATGAAAAATTAGGAAACAATTCTTGAGTATTTTTTTGATGATCATTTATCATGTAAAAATTAAATCACTATAATCCTATAGTTTCCTCAAAACCTAAAGCAATATTCATACATTGTATGGCGGCGCCTGATGCACCCTTGCCTAAGTTATCTAATCTGGCGCAAATAATTAACTGATCATTATCATCATTTCCAAAAACACTGATATCAAGATAATTTGTTCCAACTAAATTGTCTGGTCTAAAATAACCATTATCGCTAATACCTTCGTCTTTTTTTAAAACTTTAATAAATTCAGCTCCTGAGTAAAATTCTTCTATTAAATTTTGAATTTTAGCAGTATCAACTTTATCATTAAACCAAGAAAAATGTAGTGGTATAGAAACAATCATACCTTGAATAAAATCTCCAACAGATGGGCTGAAAATTGGTATAAGCTCTAGTTTATTATGATATATTATTTCTGGCAAATGCTTATGATCTAGTTTGAGTCCATAATTAAAAAAAGGTTCATGATCTGTTTTTTTAAAATAATTTATCATAGACTTTCCACCACCTGAATAACCACTAACAGCATTTATGATTATTGGAATATTTTGACTTAAAATACCCTGCGAAATTAATGGTTTTAGAATAACATTAGCCCCAGTAGAATAACATCCAGGGGATGCGATACGTTTTGAATTTTCAAGACTTTTTCTGTAATTATCCCCTAACTCTGGAAGACCATATGACCAATTTGGGTTAGTTCTATGTGCTGTTGAGGCATCAATGATTATTGGAGATTTTTCTCCAAGCTTATCTGCAATTTGAACAGTTTCAATAGAACCTCTATCAGGTAAGCACAAAAATGTAACGTCAGAATTTACCAACATTTCTTTTTTATAAGAAATATCTTTTCTTTTAGATTGATCAACTGGCATTATATCGACATATGGATGCTTAGATAACTTTTCATATACTTGTAATCCTGTTGTTCCAGCTTCTCCATCAATAAAAATATTTTTTTTCATATTTACCTTTTATACACTTATAAAGTTGCAACAATTTGAACAGTATACTAATAAAACATATATAAATCTTTTGTAAATTCTCTTTTTCATAGGAATAACTTTTAAATGTCTAAAAATAAGCTTAATGATAAAAATATTATGAACCTTCTTATTGATACAGCTATTGCAAATGGTGCAACAAGTGCGGACTGCGTATTATCAAGAAGTAGAGGTGTATCTATTACTAGAAGATATGGTAAAGATGAAAATATACAAAGGTATGAAGACTTTGACACTGGATTAAGGGTATTTGTTGATAATAAAATATCATCGGTTTCAACTAATGAAAATTCTGAAGATGCTCTGAAAAAAGTTGCAAAAAGAGCTGTGGAAATGGCTAAAATTGCTCCAGCAGACGAATACAGCTTTATAGCAAGTAAAGAGTTACTTCAAAAATTTCAAATACAAAAAAATATTTTTATTGATAGTTATGATAATAAAGAACCAAGTGTTGATATAATAAGAGATAGAGCATCAGAGGTTGAAGATATAGCCTTAAGCATTAAAGGTATTACTAATAGCGATGGTGCTGATTCAACATGGGGTGAAGGAGAAACACTCTTGATGACATCTAATGGTTTTTTTGGATCGTCAAAAAAGTCTAATCACAGCGTTTCAGTAGTTGTTATTGCTGAAAAAAATGGAAGAATGGAAAGAGACTATGATTACTCTTCAAAAGTTTATGGCGAAGATCTTAAAAACGGCGAAAATATTGGCCGTGAAGCCGCAAAGAAAACGTTGGCAAGGATTGGTGCTATTAAACCAAATACTGGACAATATCCAGTAATTTTTGACCCGAGAGTATCTAGATCAATAGCAAGTCATTTTGCTTCTGCTATCAATGGATCTTCAATAGCACGCAAAACTAGCTTTTTAAAAGATTCTTTAAATGATAAAATTGCAAATGAATCTGTAACTTTAATTGACGACCCTTTTCTCAAAAGAGGTCTAGGTTCAAGATTGTTTGATGCAGAAGGCCTAGGTACTTCTAAGCATATTCTAATTAAGGATGGAGTGCTTGAAAATTGGTTATTAGATTTATCATCTGCAAAACAATTAAATATATCACCAACTGCAAATGCAAAAAGAGGGATGAGTGGCCCTCCTGCACCAGGCACAACTAATCTAATGCTATTACCAGGTGAGGTCTCACCAGAAAACCTCATTTCAAGTGTAAGTAATGGTTTTTATGTCACTGATATGATTGGTAGCAGTATATCTATGGTTACTGGTGATTATAGCCGTGGTGCTAGTGGTTTTTGGATAAAAAATGGTGAATTGTCAACTCCAATTACAGAAGCGACCATTGCTGGAAATTTGAAGGATATGTTCATGACACTAAAACCTGCTAATGATCTTGATTTTTCACATTCTATAAATTCTCCAACTATATTAATCGAGCGTATGACAATCGCAGGTAATTAATTGATAGAATCGTCAGAAAAAATAAAATTTAACAGAATTTTAGCTTGGTTCGACATGATTGTTAAAGATCATGGTTTTTTGAGAATTTGTTATCACAATTTTCATCAAATTGATGAAAAATTGTACAGGTCAAATATGCCTACACCTCTTAGAATAAAAAAATATAGTAAACTTGGAATTAAAACTATAATAAACCTGAGGGGTGTAAGAAAAGATGGAGGATGGTTGTTAGAAAACGAGGCTTGCGAAAATTACAATATAAAATTGATAGACTTTAGAGCAAGATCTCGCGCTGCTCCAGAAAAAGACATGATATTTAAAGCTGAAAAATTATTTCAATCTATTGAATATCCAGCTTTAATACATTGCAAATCAGGTGCTGACAGAGCTGGCATAATGTGCGCTTTATACTTCCTAACTTACAAAAAAAAACATCCTATTAATGCCAAAAAACAATTATCTTGGAAATATCTTCACATAAAATGGGCTAAACCAGGTGTATTAGATAGTTTTGTTGAAGAATATTTAAAACAATACAAACAAAATAAAATGAAATTTATAGACTGGGTTAAAGAAAAGTATAATCCTGAAAAGTTAGAGAGTAATTTTCGATCTGTGTGGTGGGTAAGTAGATTATTAGATGATGTTTTGAAAAGAGAATAGTTTTTTTACGTGCCTGCATTATAAAGTTTTTTGTAATAATCAGAATTTTTGATTAACTTTTTATGATTGCCTACGTCTATTATTTTACCATTACGAAATAAAATTATTTGATCTGAATTTACTATTGTAGAAAGTCTATGCGCAATAGTTATTGTGGTCTTATTCTCTGTTAATTTTTCAAGTGTTTTATTAATTTCACTTTCAGTTTCAGAATCAAGTGAACTTGTTGCCTCATCTAGTAGTAAAATCGGAGCGTCTTTTAAAATGGCTCTAGCAATCGATATACGCTGCTTTTGCCCACCAGATAACTTATTACCACCTTCTCCAACAACAGTGTTATAACCGTCTAAAGAATTATATATAAATTCGTGAATACCCGCATTCATAGCTGCTTTTTTAATTTTATGATCTAAGGCATCTAAGTTACCAAATCTAATATTGTCCATAAAACTTTTGTTAAAAATTATTGTTTCCTGACTAACCAATGAAATATTATTTCGCAGTGAACTTAAATTAATTTCCTTAATATTTTCTTCATTAATTAAAATTTGCCCTTCTGTAGGGTCATAAAATCTAGAAATTAAATTTATAATTGTTGACTTTCCAGAACCACTTTGCCCTACCAGTGCGACTTTTGATCCTGAGTTCACAACAAAGTTAATATCATCTAAAACCTTGTTTTTTTTGTTATATGCAAAGCTGACTGCTTTAAAAGCTATTTTTGGTGGTTTATTTTTTACAATATTTAAATTGGGAGCAAATGATAAACTAAATACTTTTGGAGTGATTTTTAATTGTGTGTAAATCCTTCCTAAAGCAGAAAGAGCTTCCTGTAAAACAGTATTGAATGTTCCCAACGCTCTAGCAGGCTGCGCAATCATTAACAATGCTGTTACATAACCTACTACACTTCCAGGAGACAATTCACCTATTGATACCCGGTAGCTTGCAAAGCCAATTACACTAGCTGCTGCAACTCCTCCTAAAATTTCTAAAATAGGCAAAACTTTTGCTCTTCCAATTACTAAACTGAACAATTTTTTAAATAATGAGTTTAATACATCCTTGGATCTATTAATTTCCATGTTCTCTAAATTATATGATTTAACCATTCTTATGCCTTGAAGCATCTCAGTAAGTGTAGAGGTTACAATTTCCATTTGTTCTTGAAGAGATGTTGCGATGATCTTTTGTTTTTTTCCAATCCTAACAACAGGCCTTAAGGCTAGTGGATAAATTACTATAACTAATATTGATAAAAGCCAATCTAACCAAATAAGATAAAACAATAATGCTATAACTGTGAAAGTATCTCTAACTAAGTTATTTATAGTTCTCTCAAAACCATCTCTAATTAAAATAACATCATTCATTATTCTAGAAACATGGTTACCCGATGATAATTTACTCAATTCATCCAGGTCGGCAGTTATTAATTGCTTAGTTAGTGTTTTTTGTATATCTACCGAAATTGATAATGAGATTTTAGAGACTTGACGAATTTGGAAAAACATCGCAATACCTCTAATAATTGCAACAACAGCAATTATAAAAGGAAAGATAATCCAGTTACTATTATCATCTAGCAAACCATCGAAAACTAGTTGA
>CACJQK010000046.1 GCA_902595515.1 uncultured SAR116 cluster alpha proteobacterium | reverse complement strand
ATAATGCCTATTTTTAACCTTCAGTACTTTAATCAAAAATTATCAAATACACTAATGGGTACTATTCTACTTATTTTAACTTATTTATTCTTCTCCATTATGGAATTAACAGCAAAAGAATTAGCATTAAGATTTAATCCTTTTTTAATTGTATTTGCACGTTATTTATCTCAATTAATTTTATTACTTATAATATTCAACAAACAGTTTAAAACACACCTTAAAAGTAACCATAAACCATTACAAATTCTAAGGGGTGCATTATTAATGATAACAACCTGTTTTATGTTCACTGGTTTAGCATACCTACAATTTGCAGAAAATATTTCAATTTATATGATTGGTCCAGTAATAACTACCATATTGGCCATTTTAATTTTAAAAGAAAAAATATCATTTACGCAAATATTAGTAGTGATTATTGGTTTAATTGGTGCATTAATTATAGCCTCTCCCAACAAAGGTGCATTTAATTATGCCGTTGTTTTCCCATTTTTAGCAGCTTTGTGTTTTGCTTTTTTTACTATTTCAACAAAATTTCTAAATACATCTGACAGCAATCAAACTACTCTTTTATTTACAGCTCTAACTGGCACTATTTTGTCTTTACCTTTCATAATTTATTTTTGGAAATGGCCAAACTTATACGACACTCTTTTAATGTTTTGCCTAGGTTTTTTAGCTACAGCAGGACATTTTTTATTTATTGAAGCTCTAAAAGTAATTAATGCTTCTTTTGCGGCTCCATTTGTATATTTAACAGTACTTCTAGCAGCTTTCTGGGGTTATATCTTGTATAATGAGGTACCAAATCAGAAAACATTTATTGGTGCATTCTTAATTATTACTTCTGGATTTATAATAACGCGATTTAGAAAGAAAAATTTAAAACGCCTTACTCAATTTAATAAGAAAATTCATTGATTAACTTACTTATAAACTCATTTGTACCAGTTACTATATTAATTCTAATTGGCTATATCTCAGCAAAAAAATCAATATTTAGTAAAGAAAATTCCATTGCAATTATTAAATATGTCGGTGTAGTTGCAGTACCAGCATTAACTCTAAAAATTATTTTATCTATAAGTATTTCTAATATAAATTGGACACTTATTTTTAGTTATGTTTTTTCTGAATTAATTATTTATGTAACTGCAATATTAATTGGGAAATACATATTTACTCTTAAATGGAATGAAGCAATTTTAATTGGTATGGCCTCGTCATTTGCTAATCACCTGTTATTTGTTTACCCTATTGCATTAAATGAATATGAAGCAAATTTAATTCATCCAATAGTAGCAATAATAGGCTTTGATGTAATTTTTTTAGTTATAAATCTAATAATATTAGATCTTATAAAATTTAAAAATCTAAACTTAAAAAATATATTTATAAAACAATTCTCTAATCTACCACTATTAGCACTTATCTTAGGTTTGACTATAATTTTCCTTGATATTGAGATACCTATTAGTATTGATAGGGCACTAGACTTTATTGCAAATTCTGCGGCTCCATGTGCTCTCTTTGCGGCTGGTATTATCCTTTCCCAAAAATTAGAAAAAACAGAAATAAAAATTTCAAATTTAATTATCTTGTTCAAAATAATTCTTCATCCAATTTTGTTAATTTTGATTATATGGAATTTAGATAATATTGATTTCACATTTGCTGAGACAACAATCATGGTTGCATCTGCTCCAGTAGGGTTAATGGCGTTAATTTTCTCCACCCAATACGGTGTAAATCCTAATGCAATTACTAGAGCATTGATGATAACTACTTTATTTTCTATATTAACAGTACCTTTAGCAAGTATGTTTGGGTAATATATAACTAAATTCCAGCATTAAATTTAAAACCAACATCCTCAAATTTTTTTGACAAATTTGGTTCTATCTTTTCCATTTGACTCGCAGCAAGAGGCGTAAATGAAATATCATTCATGTCATGTACACCTCCTGAAATAATAACCTGTAAAAGGCCTTCTTCTTTCCCAATATTAGTAAAAGATCTACAAACACCTGGAGGGATTGAAATAGTATCATGTTTTTTTAAGATTAATTCTTCTGATCCATCATCATTCCACTTAATAAGAAACTTTCCTTCTAAAACTGTAAAAGTCTCAAAAGTTGCTAAATGATTATGAAGACCCGGGCCTTGACCAACAGGACATTTAGCTAGGGTCATTGTAATCCCGCCAGCTCCAACAATAGGTGCACCTGAGTTAATAGGGGTTTTACCTTCTGATGGATCAAGCCCGATTACAGAAAGTAATTCTCTTGCATAAACAATATCTTTACCTTCTTGAGGAATATTTTTATCAATTTGAATAGGTAGTGGCTTTAATTCAGCATATCTAGAAACTCTTTTTTCCATTGTTGGTTTTGTTATTTTTAGAGTTTTCATAATATTCTCATCAATGATTATTTATTATAATAATGAAAATAATTTAAATCAAAAAAAACTTTAAAAATCTAAAAAAAAGATCCAAAAGCCCTTATTTTAAAAAATAAATACATTAATTATAACTGTTGGATATTAACTGCTGCTTCTTTACCATTTTTACCAGTTTCGAGGTCAAAGCTGATTTTTGCACCATCGTTCAATGTATTCATTCCTGCAGCTTCTACTGCAGATATATGTACAAAAACATCTTTTGCACCACCTTCAGGTTCTATAAAGCCATAACCCTTATTTGCATTAAACCATTTAACTGTACCATTTGGCATACTAAACTCCTCGTTTTTAGCTTAAATATTAAGCTTTATTGTTCAATCAAAACACGCTTGACTAGATTGAACATTACATGACCAAGGAAGTCGATCGTATTAGTCAGACTTACTGACTGCCTTCTTAGGCTTAGATAAATATATCCATATTCTATAATCTTAAATTTAGCAAACAAAATTAACTTAATTTATGATTAAAATCTCTAAAGAATTTAAAAATTTACCTTTATCTGCTCTTGTGAAGTTTTTACTTTTTCCTTGTAAAAAGGGATCTGATGACCTTAAGTCAGACATTAAATCTCTTGTGGCTAGTACATTACCAATGTTCATTATATTTAAGATTAAACCATCGTGTTTTAAAACAGAAGCACCTTTATCAATACACTTTGATGCCAAAGGGATATCAGAAGTTACAACAATATCTTCAGATTTTATCTTTTCAAAAATCCATTTATCTGCTTCATCTGATCCTTCAGAGACTATAATTAAATTTACTAGATTATTTCTATATGGTCTTATACCGCCATTACAAACCATAAAAACTTGAATTTTGTGGCGCGTAGCGACTTTAACAATTTCATCTTTAACTGGACATGCGTCTGCATCAACATAAATTTTTTTCATAATCTGAGGATTTTATCTTCTAATTCTATTAAAGGTATTAGCCCTTTTAACCTTCTCAAAGACTCTTTTTCAGACAAAGCTGGCACTATTGCAAAACCTTTCATATTTTCTATTTCTATTGCAATATCAGAATTATCTTCGTCTCTAAAAAGAACACATTCTTCAGGTAAAGAAAATGTTAGTTTCCAAACAGGTACTTTTCTTGGATAACTTAAATATCTATTAACTCTTGAGGCATCAATAATTAATTTTTCAATTGTTTTAATTGTCTCACCAGTTTTCAATTCATTTCCCCGAAATTATAGAGTTTAATAATCTTTTAAAATTATATATAAAAAATGTTAATTGTTTATTTATTTTAATTTTTGAAGGAAAAATTTATGCTTTTGGATGTAAGAACCTATAGATGCAAACCAGGTACAATCAGTACACACCTTAAACTTTATAGTGAAAAGGGTAAGCCAGCACAATCAAAGCATTTAGGACAACCTTTACTTTTTGCAACCACAGAGACTGGTAATCCAAATGAATATACTCATATATGGGTATATAAAAATGCTGACGATAGAGAGAAGAAAAGAGCAGCTATGTGGTCAGACCCAGATTGGATTAGTTATACTCAAGAAAGCGCAAAATTAGGAGCATTAGAGTCCCAAGAAAACAAGTTGCTTAAACCTGTAGATTTTTATGATTTGAAAATTTAATTAGATACTTACGCAGGCTTTGCTGTTCTATCTAAGAATTCGTCTCTTCTAGTTAGATAAAAAGAATAACTATCTGGAAGATAATCCTTCGCATTTTCTAAATTAAAATGTGTAGCAGCTTTGTAAACCCATTGTGTATCTGCAAGTAACTCTCTACCCATCGCGACTAAATCTGCTCTATTATTTGCAATAATATTATTAGCTTGTTCACCGTCAATTATAGCGCCAACAGCCATGGTGCTAATATCAGCATCTTTCTTAATTTTTTCAGAATATGGAACTTGGAACCCTGGAATAATTTTTGATTTAGTGAGGACAGGTGATCCTGTAATACCTCCTGAAGAACAATCTATTACATCTACACCAGCTTGCTTTAAAACTTTTGCTAATGAAACATTATCTTCTAAAGTAGCACCCTCACCAGGTGCATCAATTGAAGATAACCTATAAAAAATTGGCTTTCTATCAGGCCAAACTGACTTAATGTCAGCAATGATTTCTTTAGCAAATCTTATTCTGTTCTCAAATGATCCTCCATATTTATCACTTCTCTGGTTAGATATTGGAGAGAAAAAAGAATGTAATAAATAACCATGAGCTCCATGAATTTCAATTATATCAAAACCAGCCTTATCTGCTCTTTGAGCAGCTGTTTTAAAAGCTTTTTTGACATTATTTATATCTTCCAATGACATCTCTCTAGGTACGGGTGAATTTTGATTAATTGGAATAGCACTAGGACCAATAGTTTGCCATGCAGGTTCTACTTTATCATCTTTAGTTATTGGAGAAGCTCCATCCCAAGGCCTTAAAAAACTAGCTTTTCTCCCAGCATGAGCAAGTTGAATTCCACTTACACAATTATATTCTTTAAAAGTTTTAGCAATTTTTGATAGACCCTCTATATGATCATCACTCCAAATTCCAGTACATCCATGACCAATTCTACCTCCAGGAGTAACGCCTGTTGCTTCAACAAAAGCAGCCCCTAACCCAGAAAAAGCAAATCTTGAGTAATGCTGCAAATGCCAGTCACTTATCATGCCATCTATAGCTTTATATTGACACATGGGAGATAACACTATCCTATTTCTCAAGGTAATAGATTTTATATTTAAAGATGAAAATAAAGGCACGACATTCATTTTTAACTCCTCAAAATGCTATTTTTATTATTTAAGAAAAGACCTCAGTTTATTTGATCTTTGGAGGGCAGATTGCATCATAAATGAAAGATCAGATCCAGACAATATGAATTTCATTCCCATATTAATATATTCAGACATAAGCTCTTCATTATAAACACCTCCCATACCTGGTGTTTTTCCATATTTTTGACATGCCTTTATCACTTTACTATAGGCATCTTTCACTTTTACATTTGAGTAATCACCTGGAATACCCATTTCCATACATAAATCGTTGGTACCAATTAATATTACATCAACACCATCAATTGCAGCTATGCTATCAACATTATTAATAGCCTCTGGACTTTCTAACATAATTACTATCAACATATTTTCATTAATAGTACTTGCTACATCTGCTATTTCCTGTTGTTTAAAATCTAATTGAGGCAAAACTCCTGTCATTGATCTATGTCCTTTAGGTGGATAAAGGCAGAATGAAACTAGTTTTTTAGCAATATCTGCATTTTCAACATGTGGGAAAACCACCCCCATCGCTCCACAATCAAGAACTCTTGTAGCGTGATGATGAGCAAAATCTGGTACTCTTACAATTGGAGTTATTCCTGAATCTTGAGCGGCAACTGAAATTTGGGATGCAATATCAATATCCATACTATTATGTTCCATATCAATAAACAACCAATCATAA
>CACJQK010000045.1 GCA_902595515.1 uncultured SAR116 cluster alpha proteobacterium | reverse complement strand
GTAAATGCAACAATTAATCTAAATAATAACCCTAAATGGTTTACTCTTGACAGATCAGAGGCTTATATTGGAGTAATGATTGATGATCTTATAAATAGGGGCGCTCCAGAGCCATATAGAATGTTTACATCTAGAGCAGAATTTAGGCTTCTATTAAGATCTGACAATGCTGATCAGAGATTAACTGACAAGGGTTTAGAATTTGGCCTAATTGGACAAAAAAGAAAAAAGTATTGGTCAAAAAAGAAACTTGATTTAAAGAAATCCTATAAAATTATTAATAACTTGAACGCAAAGCCTAGTTTATTAAAAAAATATAATTTACCAATTGCAAGAACTGGTAAATCGAGATCACCAAAAGATATATTATCTTCTGGAAAATATCAGATAAAAGATCTCTTTGGAATTTGGCCGGATCTTAAGGCAATTCCAAATGATTTGCATTCTCAAATAGAAATTGACAGTATTTATCATGTATATCTTAAAAGACAAAAAGAAGATATTAAAATTTACCAAAAAGAAAATAAAACTTTAATTCCAATAGACTTTGATTTTAATAAAATTAAAGGATTATCAAATGAAATAAAAGATATTCTAAAAAATATGCAACCTAAGACTGTTGCTCAAGCATCAAACCTTCCAGGGTTTACTCCAACGGCCACTCTATTGCTCCTTAGATATTTAAAACGAAATAAGTTAGAAAAAGTTGTTAACGAATACTAATACTTATAGTGGATTTTGTTCATATGTATTTGTTTCACGTGAAACATATGAAAAACTATGTATTTTTTACAGAACATTACTGAAGTGGCAAAATTCAATTAACTTAATTAGTAAAAGTAGTATAAAGAATATTTGGGAAAGACATTTTTTAGACTCCGCACAATTATACAAATATGTTAAAGATATAAATGGAAATATCTTAGATTTAGGTTCTGGGGCAGGTTTTCCCGGTCTAGTGCTTGCAATAATGGGAAAAAAAAATATACATTTAGTAGAGTCAGATTACAAAAAATGTGTTTTTTTAAATGAAATTGCAATTTTAACTGATATAAATATAACTATACATAATTGTAGGATTGAAAACTTAAATTTTTTTAATGTAGATTTAATAACATGTAGGGCATTAGCGCCTTTACATAAATTAATGGATTATGTTGAAACTTTTGCACGAAAATCATCTGACAAAAAACAAAATCTTCCTAAGCTATTGTTTTTAAAAGGAAAAAATTACAAAAATGAACTTTTTCAATTACAAAAAAATAAGCACATTCATTTTCAAGAGTATTCCTCTATAACAGACAGATATGGGAAAATATTATATATAAATAAAACAAAAAAGTTACAGAATTTTAATGAATAACAAATTTACACAAATAATTGCTATAGCAAATCAAAAAGGTGGTGTAGGTAAAACCACAACTGTAATTAACTTAGCAACAGCTATGGCAGCATGTGATAAAAGGACATTAATTATTGATGCTGATCCACAAGGAAACGCTAGTACTGGATTTGGAATAAAATATGATCAAAGAGACAAAGATTTATATTCTATAATTTGTCGTAAAAATAATATTAATTTATCAATTAAGAATACAATTATACCTAAGCTTGACATTATACCTACTTCACCCGACTTGTCTGTTCTTGAACAAGAACTAGTTAATGAGAAAAATAGAGAATTTAAAATTCGTGATTTAATAGAAGAGATAAATAATATCTATGATTATATTTTTATTGATTGTCCGCCATCTTTAGGTTTGCTTACATTAAACGCTTTATGTGCAGCAAATAGTTTAATTGTCCCTTTACAAACAGAGTTTTATGCTCTTGAAGGGTTAACTCAGCTCATGAAAACACTAGAGTCTATAAAAAATAATTTTAATACTAGTATTGAACTACAAGGTATTTTACTCACTATGTATGACAAAAGAAATAAAATATGTCAGATGGTATCAGATGATGTTAAAAATCATTTTTATGATAAAGTATTTAAAACAATTATTCCAAGAAATGTTAGGATTTCGGAGGCTCCTAGTTATGGCCAACCGGTTTTAATGTATGATATTTCATGCCCAGGATCTCAAGCATATGCTTCTTTAGCGGGTGAAATCATTAACCAAGAGAAAGATTTCAGATGAAACATAGTAAAAGTAACAAAATAGGTCTTGGTAGTGGTCTTTCTAGCCTTTTAGGTTCAGATGTAGAAAAGAAATCTGATAGCTTTAATATGGTTCCTATAGATCTTATTAAACCTGGTCCTTGGCAACCAAGAAAAGTTTTTGATAAAGATGATTTGGTCTCCTTGTCAATTTCAATAAAGAATCAAGGTATAATTCAACCAGTGATTTTAAAATCAAATCAAAATAAAAAAAATCAGTATTTTATAGTTGCTGGTGAAAGAAGATGGAGAGCTTGCCAATTAGCTAAAATACATAAAATTCCAGCAATTATAAGAGATGATATAGACGATGAAAAAGTTGCTGAAATATCATTAGTTGAAAATATTCAAAGATCTGAGTTAAATCCCATTGAAGAAGCAGAAGGATATCAATCACTAGTTAATAATCATAATTACACGCAAGAAGACATTTCAAAAGCAGTTGGAAGATCTCGTTCTTATATTGCAAATATTACTAGATTATTACAATTGTCAGATAAAGCTAAAGAATTATTATTACAAAAAAAACTTTCTATTGGTCAATTAAGACCACTTATAGGACTCAAAGATGCGGATCATTATCTAAAAATAATATTAAAAAATAAACTTAATTCTAGGGATATTGAAAAGCTTATAAAAAAAAGAAACACAAAATCATCTAATAAACAAAATAAGAATTTGGATATTATAAATTTAGAAAAAGAGTTAGTAGAAATTACTGGGTTAGAAGTTAGTATATACTTTGACAATTTGAAACAAAAAGGCAATATAATGTTGAAGTGTAAAAATATATCAGAATTTAACTATATTATTGATAAAATTAAGGCTTAATTCTATTTCTTATAAGAACAGATGTTGATAATATAAACTGTGATAGAAGAGTTTTCTCATTTATACTATTTAACTTGCATTTTAATTCGAGATTAATCAAGCGACTTAAAATAATATTGATAGATTTTAAATTCCATATTTTACATTGAAAAATTACAAATTCTTTTTTTTTGAAGAAGATTGGAGGACGAATGTTTTCAACAACTTTTACCAAATTTTTGTCTTTATTAGTACGTAATAAAATTTTCTCAATTAATTTAAAATGATTTACAAATAATCTTATTAGAGTAATGCCTGAATTTTGATTATCATAAATTCTTTCAAAATAATTTAATGCATCATTAACATTACCATTAGTACAGTATTCAACAACTTTATTAAAATTAACATTTTCATTTTTAGAGATTAGTGTAAAAATCATCTTTTCAGTAACATCTTTATTGTTTGTTAAAAAAGAATCTAGTTTTTCGATTTCCATTTTATTATTCAATGAGTCAGAGTTAAATTTTACAGACAAACTATTTATAAAATCTTCTTTAAAAGAAAGTTTATGTTTGGAAAATAAACTGGTAATTTCATTATAAATGGTCTTTAATTTTTCTTCATAACAAGGAACTATCATAATATTTTTAATATTTTCTAAATATTTAATAAAAGTTCTTTGTTTTAGATTACCACCTTTAATTAAAAGTAAATAATTATTATCTTCTTTTTCAATAGTTTTTAAAATAATATTTTCTATATCTTTAGTAATGGAAATATTCATTATATCTAATAAAACATATCTTTTTTCTGAAAACATACTTAAAGTACTAACATTGTCTAAAAGTACCCAGGGATGATCTTTAAATTCTTCACTATCTATCTTTGAAACACTAAAAGGATCATTGATATTTATTTTAAGGATATCTAATACTTCTTTATATAGAATTTCTATTAATCCTAGATTATTACCGTATAAAAAAATAATATTAACGTCATTAAAATTTGTTTTTAAGTTCTCTAAAAAATAATCTGAATTTATTTTCAACTTAGCTTGCTTATAATAATGTTAATACGCATGTAAAGGGATTTTGCAGCACTTTTAATTAATCTTTCTTTTATATGATTAATACTTTTTTGTTGTGTATATAAAGAACTTGAAGAAGAACTTAATGCAGGAAAAGTATTAAACGATCCAGATTCTACTATCTTATTTGTTTCACTATTCCTTAAATTATAATTAATACTAGCTTTGGTTGAATGAAGTACGTTTTTACCACTTACCGATAATGTATTTGTAGATTGAAAAGTGATTGAGGTATTTAGTTTATATTTTTTATGTGAATTAAGTTTGGTAGAAAAAAAACGTTTTAAACCTTCCTTGAAAAGAATATTATATCTATCATTATTTGTTAAAATTTCGACAGAAAAATTACTTCGATTTGATATTTCTTTTAAGTTTTTAGTAGCACAACCGGTAATTAATAAGATAAAACTGATAATAATTATTTTTTTAAAAAAAAACATTAACATTCATCTTAAATAACAAAATTAATAACACGATTTGGTATTATTATAACTTTTTTTGGCTTGTTTATCAAAAATTTTAAAACATTTTTTTCTCTTAAGGCAATTCTTTCTATATCTTTTTTAGTTGAATTTATAGGTATTTCAATAACAGCTCTGACTTTACCATTTACTTGTATTGGCATCTTTTGTCTATCTTTTTGCATATAATTTAAATCAACTTTAGGCCAACTCTGGTTTGCAATAATTTGTTCTTTAGCTAAGTGATCCCATAATTCTTCGGCTAAATGTGGTACCATTGGATTAATTAGAATTAAAAATTTTTTTGTAACATAAATAATGAGTGTTTTATCAACATCGTTTTTAATCTTATAGGTGTATAAATAATTAAATAAGCTTCTTACTGATGCTACGGCAATATTAAAATGAAACTCATCTATAGCCTTCGTTGTTTCCATAATAGACTCATTTAAAATCTTTAAGAGTTCTTTTTGATTGTTAGATAAATTTAAAGGTAATTTGTCATTACTTATACCTTTAGGTAAACCTTGAACAAATTTCCAAAGTTTATTTAGAAAACGCCAAGAACCCTCTATACCTGAATTAGACCATTCCATATCTCTATTTGGTGGAGAGTCAGATAACATAAAAAATCGAGCAGTATCTGCACCGAAATTTTCAATTATTTGTTGAGGATCTACAACATTCTTTTTGGACTTACTCATTTTTTCTATTCTTCCAGCTTCAACTGGTTCTTTTGTGTTTAGATGAAAGAACATATTATCTTTTTTAAAAATCTCATTAGGAAACAGCCATTTTTGTTTTTTTGTTTTAAAAGTTTGATGACATACCATTCCTTGTGTTTGAAGAGAAATAAATGGTTCTTCAACATCAATAGTATTTACTCGTTTTAATGCTCTCATAAAAAATCTTGAATAAAGGAGATGCATAACAGCATGTTCAACACCACCGATATATTGATCAACAGGCATCCAATATTTTATAGCCTCTTCTGTAAATGCTTTTTTTGGATTTAAATCTGTAAATCTTGCAAAGTACCAGCTTGATTCAAAAAAAGTGTCAAATGTATCTGTTTCTCTAACAGCTTTTTTATGACATATCGGACATTTAGTATGTTTCCAAGTGGGATGGTAATCTAGTGGATTACCTTTTTTGTCAAAGGTTATATCATTAGGTAAATAAATTGGTAATTGTTCTTCTGGAACAGGTACTTCACCGCAGTCATTACAAAAAATTATTGGTATAGGGCATCCCCAATATCTTTGACGAGAAACTCCCCAATCACGAATCCTATAAGAAATTTTTTCTTCACCAATATTTAATTTTCGAAGTTTATCAATACAAAATTTTATTGCATCTTTAGTATTTAGATTATCTAAAAATCCAGAATTAATATGAATACCGTCACCTGTATATGGAAGATTTTCTTCAGTTTGGATAACAGGTAAAATATCTAAAGAATATTTTTTTGCAAAATCATAGTCCCTTTGATCATGTGCAGGGCAACCAAAAATAGCCCCTGTTCCGTAATCCATCAAAATAAAATTTGCAATAAAAATTTTTAATTTAACATTTTTTTTAAAAGGGTGTGATACCAAAAGGTTTGTTTCGTATCCATGTTTATCTGCTTTTTCAATATCAATTTCTTTATTTGATTGGTTTTCACAAAATTTAATAAAATCAGCAGCTTTAAAATCTTTTTTGGCAATTTTTTTTGCAAGTCTATGTTGTGGAGATATAGCAATAAAAGAAGCTCCAAAAATTGTATCAGGTCTAGTAGTGAAAATCTCAATATGATCAGATGAATTTTCAATAAAAAATTTTATAGATGCTCCAAAGCTTTTGCCAATCCAATTTTTTTGCATTGTCTTAACTTTTTCGGGCCACTCACTTAAACTATCAATTTCGTTAAGTAGTTCATCAGCAAAATCAGAAATTTTTAAGAACCAACCATTCATTTT
>CACJQK010000044.1 GCA_902595515.1 uncultured SAR116 cluster alpha proteobacterium | reverse complement strand
AAAGACACGATGAATTATTAAAAAAACATCCAGAATTTAAAAATTATTGTCCTGCAATCTTACATTATGATGAAAGTTTTTTAGAATTTTGCAAAAATAAGATTATTTTGAATTATGTTGAACAAATTTTAGGTTCTGATTTTGCTTTATGGAATTCAAGTTTTTTTGCTAAGCCTCCAATCAATGGTCATGCAACTCCATGGCATCAAGACGGACAATATTGGCCCATAAGACCTCTAGCAACGTGTACTGTATGGTTGGCAATTGATGACGCAAACGTTGAAAATGGATGTTTGCGTTTTATAAAAGGTTCACATAAAGAGAAAAAACTTAAAAGCCATAATATTAATGATAATAAAAATTTAACTTTAAATCAGGAACTTGATGAAAGTGAATATAACGAAAAAGATGCAGTTAATTTGATACTTAAAAGAGGACAAATCTCATTACATGATGTTTATTTAGTTCACGGATCTGAAGCAAACAATTCTTCAATGGCTAGGAGAGCTATTACAATGCGCTTTATGCCAACATCAAGTGTTTTTGACCATCAAATGGTAAAAGATAAAAATTTATTTTCAAAATTAAATGCTAGCAAATATCAAGATAGAAAAATATATCACATGAGAGGCAAAGATATTTCAGGAAAAAATAATCTAACATATATTTAAGAGATAACAAAAAGAGGATTCTATGGATCAAGCTGCAATTTTATCAACTGCTAGAACACCTATTGGGAAAGCTTATAGAGGTACATTTAATGACACAGATGCTCCTACACTAGCTAGTTTTTCTATAAAAGCATCAATAGATAAAGCAGGATTAGATCCTTCTGAAATAGAAGATGTGATTTTAGGAGCTGCTGTCCAGCAAGGAAGTCAGGGATATAATATTGGCAGGTTATCTGCTGTATCATCTGGCTTGCCAATTAATGTTCCGGGTATGAGTGTTGACAGACAATGTGCTTCGGGACTTATGGCTATTGCAATTGGTGCAAAACAGATAGCTTGTAAAGAAATGGATGTAGTTGTCGGTGGAGGAGTTGAATCAATCTCATTGGTTCAAAATGAATTTTCTAATAAATATAGATCTCAAGATAAATTACTGATGAAAAATAAACCTGACTTATATATGAGTATGATTGATACAGCTGAAGTTGTGGCAAAACGTTATAATATTAGCAGAGATAAACAAGATGAATACGCACTTCAAAGTCAAAAACGAACCGCTAACGCTCAGAATAAAGGTTTTTTTAATAAAGAAATTATACCTGTTAAAACATTAAAGCTGTTAAAAAATGCAGAAAACAATCAAATATCTTATGAAGAAGTAGAAATAACTAAAGACGAATGTAATAGACCTAGTACAGATATTGAGGGTCTAAGAAATTTAAAGCCAGTAATGGGGGAAAACTCATTTATAACCGCAGGAAATGCTAGCCAACTATCAGATGGATCTTCATCATCTGTATTGATGTCTTTGAAACTTGCAGAGAAAAGAAATTTAAATCCTATTGGTATATGTCACGGGGTAGCTGTTGCTGGATGTGAACCTGATGAGATGGGCATAGGTCCTGTTTATGCTATACCTAAACTATTAAAGCAAAATAATTTGAAAATGGATGATATAGGATTATGGGAATTAAACGAAGCTTTTGCAGTACAGGTAATTTATTGTAGAGATAAATTAGGAATTCCAAATGAAAACTTAAATGTTAATGGAGGTTCTATATCTATTGGTCATCCATATGGAATGAGTGGAGCAAGGTTAGTTGGTCATGCATTAATGGAAGGCAAAAGAAGAAAAGTTAAATATGCTGTGGTCACAATGTGTATTGGAGGCGGACAAGGTGCAGCTGGTTTATTTGAAGTATTATAAAATAATAATTAATATGAGGTTTTTATGTTTAAAATTTCAAATAAAGTTAGAAGACTAACAAATGAAGAAAAGGACAGATATCTAAAAGATGGGTATTTGACCGGATTACCAGTCTTTGATGATGAAGCAAGAGATGATTTAAATGATTTGTTTGTTTCATTGAGTTCTAGGTTAAGTAATGACATTGATATTAATCAAACTAATATGTGGCATAAAGCAAGTTTAAAATTTTATAATTTATGTAGAACACCAGCAATTCTTGATTACGTGGAAGATCTATTGGGTCCAAATTTTTTTCAATGGGGAGGTCAATTTTTTCTTAAAGAACCAAACGATGGTTCAGTAGTTCCATGGCATCAAGATGCTCAATATTGGCCTTTGTCACCAGCCAAATCAGTAACAGTTTGGCTAGCATTATATGATACTGATGAAGAAAATGCTGCTATGAAAGTTGTAAAAGGTAGTCATAAACAAGGTATGTTTAAACATCATACCAATAATGCTAATAATTTGGTACTCGATCAAGAGGTTTCAAATGATCAAATTAACCAAGATGACATAATTTCATTGAATTTAAAGGCAGGCGAAATTTCACTACATGATGATGGGTTACTTCATGGTTCTGAAGCAAATCATTCAAATCGAAGACGCTGTGGTATTACTATGAGATTTGCGCCTGTTAACGTCAAAGCAGATTTATCAATCTGGCCACATTTTGAAACACAGCTAGCCAGAGGTGTTGATGACTTTAAAAATAACCCAACTGCAGAAATTCCTAGAGGTGAAGGTACTCCAATAAAGAAGTTTCAATACTCAAGTGAATTTGCAAATCAATGGTAAATTAGTTGATTTATATCTTTTTTATAACTCTTGAGTGAAGTTTTTTCAGTAACTACCTTCTTTCAAATAAAAGGGTAATTTTTATTTTAAAGCATCATAAGATCCTTTGCCTTTAAATGATCCTTTATTACTTATATAAGAATTCTGTTTAATAACATTATTTTGGTTTATTAAATCGTCTGATTGAATGTTATTTTTATAAATTATTGTTGTATTTTGCATTTAATTAAGATTTGAATTACTAACATTTAACTTATTTTGGTTTTGGCATCTTTTATTTAAAATTTTATTTACATTACCTTGATTTTTTTTAATTTTCTCTGCTCTAAAGCATTCCCATTCATCGACTGGGTCATTTTCATCCCATTTTTTAATAAGAATTTTTAAATTTTGGTTAAAAATTACATATTTTGGATAAGCATATTCCATATATAAATATGTTCTTGCTATATCACCACGTATTTTAGGAGCAGGTTCAACTTTTTTATTTTTTATCTCTATATCACATTTACCAAATTCTCTAACTTCTTCATCGATCTCTCCAATTTGGTAATTACTCCTTAATCCATTAACTTCACCAATAGTTGGTTGAAGGTTATATAGGTCAGCTTGCATAAATCTATATAATTTATGAACCTTTTCAGTACATTTTCTACCTTTAAACTTTTTCCCTTTAGCGTTAATACAATCAGGATGTCCATTTTTCCAGGTATCAAATTTTATACCAAAATGTGATGCTGGTAAAATATGTTCCCATTCAATTCTAGTAGCCCTTTTTTTATCTTTTCTAGGACGAAAACCACAGCTTTCCCAATTTGGTTTATTATAATTATATGTACATTGGCAATAGAAAGTTAACGGATTTTCTTGATGAATATTCTTTAAAAAATTTTTGGATTTTGAAAAGCTCTCAATTTTTTTATTACCTTCATTAGCTAGAGAAATACTCGTTTGAAAACATAAAAAAATTAATAATAAAAAATAAAAAAATTTATTCAGTATTTTTAAACCAAACAAAAATCTTACAAAAATTTCCATAACTAAATTACTAAAAACTAATAAAGAGATTAACAATGAAAAAATTAATAATTATTACTTTAACAATCATATTTTCTAATGCAAGTCTATCCCTTGCTGGACAATTTAAATCTAGATGGGGTGTTGTTATTGGTGTAAATCCAGTAAATATTACATCTAATTACCAAGAGCCATATACAAGGGTTGTATGTGAAAAATTCAGACATAGAAATCCCAATAACTTTGCCAACATAGCAGTTGGAGGATTAATAGGCAGTGTTATCGGTAATAAATTAAGCGATGTTCATGGAGCAGGCACTATTGGCGCCTTATTTGGGTCAATGATGGCAATTGATAACTCATCAAATTATTCCTCAGAGACATGTCAAGAGAAGACCTTTTATAGAAATAAAAGAGTTAGTCAATTTTCTCATTATAATCTTAGAGTTAGGACAAAAAGAGGAATAATCAATATTCAATCTTCTACGCCATACTCTGTACACGACATTATTTATTTAAACTAGTCAGAATAGGAATTGAAATATGAAAAATATTTATAAAAATTTTTTAATGGTAGGTATTACAAGTTTATCTCTCATGAGTTGTAATATTATCGATAATCAACAGAGCGCTTTTATAGAAACAAAATTACAAGATGTAAAACTTAGTAATGATATAAGAAACTATACTAGTTGCATTGAAGATGGAAGAAATTTTGACAGGATTGCTGCCACTAAGAATGAAGAAGCAGATAGTCTATATAATAAAAGTGCTAAAATTTTAAGTGATTGTGATTTGCTGATTAAAGGTAATCCATACATGATCAACGAGGTTGAAAGGATGCAGAACATTGCACTTAGTATTCAAAACTACATTAAGGCAGGCAATTTAATTCAGGCGTCATTAAATCTAAAAGATTACAAAAATACTTTTGAAAAAGACTTAATTTATACAGATGGCTCAAGTTTCATTGAGAATATTGAGACAATCCTAAATCATGGTGCTCCCACAATTTCAGGGAAATTTGCTCTCACAAATAATAATCGAGTTATTAGATCCGAGTTAAAACGTATTAATTATTGGTCTAAAAATTAAGAGGAACTAAAAATGAAAAATGATACTATAAAATTACTTTTGATTTTCACCCCAGCTTTATTTGGATCATTTCCAGCATTAGCTAATGTAAGTGGAGGGGACTGGAAACCTCAAATTGTTGAGAAAATGTTTGTTTTGCCACCTCAGCATTTGAATAAAGTTTTAAATAATGATTTTAAAACTTCTGAATTAGCCTTAAATTTGAGAGATACAGATAGTAAAATAAAAAGTAAAATTGATAAAATCAATGAACTTAATTCTTTCTTACCTAACGCCTCAAAAGAAGAAACTTTAGAAATCAAACACCAGATCATTCTTAATAAACGAGATTATATTAAGGACATGAATAATCTGATCATTATGAAGAAACAGAAACTTGAGACTAAAAAAGCTTTCTTTGAAAAAATACAAAATAATATCAAATATAATAATCAAAATAAGACATATAAAAGTGCTTTTTTGAATAATAAAAGTAAAGCTCTAGAAAGGGCGCAGAGACTTGATTTAAAAATCATAGAGCAAACATCTCTAAATATTAACGAAAAAAGTAAATATTTTAAGAAATATGAAACTAACAAAAATGCAATAGAAAAACTTAAAATAGCGATTAAAAACCATCCAATGAATGAAAAGAGTGTGCTTTCAAATAACTCTGATAATAAATTAGATACGATTGCCAATTATATATACAACATCGAAACGGAAATTGCTGTTTTAGAAATGAAAGAGCAAATGATGAGTTATATGGCCAAAATTGTAGTTCTAGATGCTATGAATTTGGCGGAGAACGTCTCTGGTATAATGCAAAATTTAGATGGAACTGTTACCTCAGGTGAAAATTTTAATGATCCTGAAAACGTAATTGATATGTTTACAAAATTATAAGAAAGGAAAAAAAATGTATAAATCAATAGCTAAAATAACTTTATTAATCTCATTTATTGCTTCCTCATATGCTAACGCAAGCCCAATTGGGCCTCTCGAAAGAGAAAGAGCAAAGACATTAAATCTCATTTTAGATAAGACAATTTCTATAGCAGAAAGAAAGAAAAAATTAGAAAAATCAAAAATGAAATTATTAGATTTAGAAAGAATGACAATAAATAATAAACAAATAAATAAAAATCCAGATACCCATACAATAAGGGCTTTTGAGAATTTTGATTTAACTTTCTTGGTTCATAACTCATTTGAAAGAAATAAACCAGTATCAATTACATGGTTTGAAAAAATGGGTTTAACAACAGATAATATAATGAGTACTAGGATCTCTAGAAGATGATTAATTATTTATTAATTGGCTTTAACCAATCTTCTCAAGCCATAAGTATATTTTTAGGCGGTATAGTATTAATACTATTTTTATGTGTAGGTTATTCGAATGCTAATCCTTCCTTTGTATTTGAATGGTTAGTGTCGACACTAGGCTATAGCTTTATAATTATAACAACTGTCCTAACTTTAATTGCTATAATAAGTATTATAAATATTAATAATTGTGAAAATAGAAGAAGAAAGTTTTGGTTTGAAACAGGTTTGCAAGTATCTAATTTGATTTCCACCTTAGCTTTGACTTACACTCTTCTTGGAATTAGTCTTGGCATCGGCGAGTTATCGTCATCTAAATTAGATATTGATACAATCAATCAGACTATTTCTAAATTAACCCAACAATTTAGCATGGCTTTTATGACTTCGGTAATAGGTTTACCTTTGTCAGGCTTATTAAGAAGTATTTTAATTATAATTTATGAACATTTTCGAGTTCATTCTTTTAAATCGTCTTCAAAAATATTAACAAAATAGGTGAAAAAATGAAATTTCTAGTATTTAACGTAATCGTATTATGTTCTCTTGGTTATCTATTAACATCTAAACCCAATGAAAATTTTAATCA
>CACJQK010000043.1 GCA_902595515.1 uncultured SAR116 cluster alpha proteobacterium | reverse complement strand
TAAGATAAAAATAATACAGATATAACACCTAGTATTATGCCTAACATTATAGAAATAGAAAAAGTTACGCTTAGAATTATGATCTCTAAAAAAGCAATAAGAATTACTTCTGTTTTAGAAAAAGCTATTCCTGTAGCAAAGTTTTTATGTGCAAAAACTTTCATAAGAACGTATGTAAATAAGACTTGAAAAATTGATCCCAATAGACATAAAAATAGCGAATATAAAGAAATGTAAGGAATATTATTTCCAGGAATACTTATCCAAATTAGCCAAATAAGTGATGTAAAAGGTAAAGCATAACAAAATCTAATATAGGCTGCACCATAATCTCCTAATTTAGAAATCATATTTTTTTGAAATGCGGAACGAGCAGTCTGACAGGCTGCAGCAAATATTGCGGCAAAAATCCAGATGAATTCCATAATAATTATTTTGAAATTTTAATAATTTTAAGCATTAAAGTGGAACTCCTTTAATTTTTTTACTTACCAACAATTCAGCTATTTGGACAGTATTTAATGCCGCACCTTTTCTTAAATTATCTCCAACACACCAAAAAGCAATACCATTTTTCACTGAAGGATCTTTTCTAATTCTACTAATATAAACATCGTCTTCACCAGCCACTTCTTCTGGAGTTACATATCCTTCATCTGCCCTATGATCTACTACAGTTACACCTTTAGCATCCCTTAATAAATTTCTGACATTTTTTTCATCAATATTTTTTTTGCATTCAATAAAAACCGCTTCGCTATGACCAATAAATACTGGAACCCTTACGCAATGAGCAACTAAATCAATATTATGATCTAATATTTTTTTTGTCTCAACCCTCATTTTCCACTCTTCTTTCGTAAACCCATCATCCATAAAAACATCAATATGAGGGATAACGTTAAATGCTATTTTTTTAGTAAACTGTTCTGGTTTAGCTTGATCATGAACAAATATACCTTTTGTTTGGTTAAATAGTTCATCCATAGCTGGTTTCCCAGCTCCTGAAACAGCTTGATATGTTGAAACAACAACTCTTGATATTTCATATTTTTTGTGTATCGGATTTAAAGCGACGACCAGCTGTATAGTTGAACAATTAGGATTTGCAATTATATTTTTACTTTTAAAACCATTTATTGCTTCAGGATTAACTTCAGGAACAATTAAAGGAACTTCATTATCCATCCTAAAGCAAGAAGAATTGTCAATAACAATACAACCCTTAACCCCCGCCCTTGGACCAAATTTTTTTGCTATATTTGAACCAGCTGAAAAAAGAGCTATATCTGCTTTTTCAAAATTAAAATCATCAACTGAACTAACTTTTAGTATTTTGTCATCACCAAAAGATACCTCCTTACCAATAGAAGACCTTGAAGCAAGAGCAAAGATATTTTTTAATGGAAATTTTCTTTCAAACAAAGTTTGAAGCATTTCTCTCCCAACGGCACCTGTAGCACCAACAACAGCAATATTATAAGACATTTATTTTGTTAATTCCTCTAACTTGTTGATAACTAAATCCATCATTCCTTTCGTACCAACTTTAACCCTTCCTGAAGCCATAATGTCTTGCGTTCTTGGACCAGCATCTAAAGCTTTTGAAACAGCCTGATCAATTAAATCTGCCTCTTCTTTCATTGCAAATGAATAGCGAAATAACATTGACAAACTTAAAAGTTCTGCCAATGGATTTGCTAACTCTTTTCCAGCTATATCTGGAGCTGATCCATGAACTGGCTCATACATAGCATGTCTCTTTCCAGTATTTTGGTCTACAGATCCTAAACTGGCAGAAGGAAGCATTCCGAGTGAACCTGTTAACATAGCTGCGCAGTCTGATAAAATATCTCCAAATAAATTGTCAGTAACAATAACATCAAATTGTTTAGGATCTCTTACTAGTTGCATTGCGCAATTATCAGCATACATATGGTTAATTAATATATCTGACCCTTCTTTTTTATGAAGATTAGTCATCACCTCTCTCCACAAAACACCTGACATCATTACATTAGCTTTTTCTACAGAAGTAATTTTCCCATTTCTTGCTCTTGCCATGTCAAAAGCAACTCTGCCAATTCTTTCAATTTCTGGGGTAGTATAAAGATTAGTGTCATAACCTTTTTTAATTTGAGTATCAATTTCTTCTATTCCTCGAGGCTCAGCAAAATAAATACCTCCTGTTAACTCTCTTAATATTAAGATATCTAGGCCAGAGATAATATTAGATTTAAGGGAAGAAGCATCAACGAGAGCCGGAAATACCATGGCAGGCCTTAGATTAGCAAACAAATCCATTTCTTTTCTTAATCTGAGAAGACCATTTTCAGGTCTCTTCTCAAATTCTACTCCATCGTATTTTGGACTTCCTACAGCACCAAATAAAATTGCATCTGCATCAACTGCATCTGATAGAGTTTCGTCTGAGAGAGGCGTACCATACTTGTCAAAAGAAGCGCCTCCTACCAAACCTTCTTTTATGTTAAAACTTATGCTTTTATTTTTTGCAAACCAATCAATAACTCTTAAAGTTTCTTTAACAACCTCTGGACCTACACCATCACCAGGGAGAACCATTAATGTACGATTAGATGACATTTTAAAAACTCACTTTTTAATTATAACCAGGGTCTTTCATTAGACATTTTGATTTCAAATTCTTTAATATCACGAGATTGTTGCATCGTTATGCCTATATCATCTAATCCTTCAAGTAAGCATTTTTTTCTAAAAGGGTCGATTTCAAATTTAATTACTCCTCCATTTGGTCTTCTAATTTCCTGAGATGGAAGGTCAATTTCTAGCTCAGGATTTTCCATATCTTTGGAATCTGCTAATAAAGCATCTCTTTCGTCAGATGAGACTTTAATAGGTAAAAGACCGTTTTTAAAAGAATTATTATAAAAAATATCCGCGAACGATGTTGAAATAATACATTTTATTCCAAAATCAGTTAAAGCCCAGGGCGCATGTTCTCTACTTGAACCGCATCCAAAATTATCACCTGCAACAAGAATATTACTGTTTCTATATGGCTCTTTATTTAACACAAAGTCTTCTTTTTCAGAACCATCATCATTAAACCTCATCTCATCAAAGAGATGTTTACCTAAACCTGTTCTTTTAATTGTTTTTAAAAATTGTTTAGGAATTATTTTGTCTGTATCTACATTTATAAAATTAAATGGAGCAGCTATACCTCTTATATTTTTAAATTTTTCCATAATTAACCCTCTAAAATTACATGATTGAATTATAATCAGTTAATTTGCCTGTAATTGCAGAGGCAGCAGCTATTTCGGGGCTAACTAGATGTGTTCTTCCACCTTTCCCTTGTCTACCTTCAAAATTTCGATTTGAGGTACTTGCGCATCTTTCACCAGGTTGAAGTTTGTCTTCATTCATTGCTAAACACATTGAACAACCAGGCTCTCTCCACTCAAAACCAGCTTCAGTGAATAATAAGTTTAGACCCTCTTCTTCAGCCTGACTTTTCACCAATCCAGATCCTGGAACAACCATGGCCCTAATGCCTTTTTTAACTTTTTTTCCATCTATAACTTTTGCAGCTGACCTTAAATCTTCTATTCTGGAATTTGTACATGAACCTATAAATACAGTGTTTATTTCAACTTCAGATATTTTTTGACCACCTACTAATCCCATATAGTCTAGAGATCTTTGCACCTTAGCCCTTGCATCCTCATCTTCAATCTTTGAAGGATCTGGTATATATCCATCAATTGGAACAACATCTTCTGGACTAGTGCCCCATGTAACGGTTGGTTTAATTTTATTAGCATCAATTGTAACTTTTTTGTCATAAAATGCATTTTTATCCGAAGGCAATGATTTCCACCATTCTATGGCTAAATCCCAATCTTTACCTTTTGGAGACATGGGTTTACCTTTCAAGTAATCAAATGTTACTTTGTCAGGGGCTATCATTCCTGCTCTTGCGCCTGCTTCTATTGACATGTTACAAACTGTCATCCTACCTTCCATAGAAAGTTGTTCTATAGCTTTTCCTGAATATTCAATAACATGCCCAGTGCCACCTGCAGTGCCTATTTCCCCAATAATAGCAAGAACTAAATCTTTTGGAGACACACCTGGTTGAAGCTCTCCTTCGACGTTAATGAGCATGTTTTTAGCTGGCTTTTGAATTAATGTTTGAGTGGCCAAAACATGTTCAACTTCAGAAGTGCCAATACCAAACGCTAAAGCTCCAAAAGCACCATGGGTTGCTGTATGGCTGTCACCACAAACTATTGTCATACCTGGTTGGGTAAAACCTTGTTCTGGACCTATCACGTGAACAATTCCTTGTCTTTTATCCATCATGTTAAAATATGGTATTCTAAAATCTTCTACATTCTTATCTAGAGCTTCAACTTGGATCTTCGATTCTTCCTCTTGAATTCCGCCATCTCTGTTTGTTGTTGGCACGTTATGATCAGCTACAGCTAAAGTTCTGTTAGGGGAATTTACAAATCTACCAGACATTCTTAAACCTTCAAATGCTTGTGGGCTTGTTACTTCGTGAACTAAATGTCTATCAATATAAATTAAAGATGCCCCATCTTCTTGTGTGCTAATAAGATGATAATCCCAAATTTTATCAAATAATGTTCTGGGTTTCATTTTTAAAACTCCATTAATTATAATCAGAATACTAAAATTTTATTTATTTTATAAAGTTAATAAACTTTATGAAGTTGTGTCTTTGACAACTTCTTTGGAAACGGGTTGATCAACTTGAGTTTTAGTATCTTTTTTTGAAACCTGTATTTTTTCAACGATACGCGCTGATTTTCCTCTTCTATCTCTCAGATAATATAGCTTGGCTCTTCTTACTTTACCTTTTTTAAGAACAGTAATTCCAGCAATTTTGGGAGAAAATATTGGAAAAACTCTTTCAACACCTTCACCATATGAAATTTTTCTAACTGTAAAACTTTCGTTTAACCCACCACCACTTCGAGCAATACATAATCCCTCAAATGCTTGAATTCTTTCTTTATCACCTTCTACAATTTTTACGTCAACTTTTATCGTATCACCTGCGCTAAAATTAGGTATGGATCTTTCAGCGATAATCTTTTCCATCTGATCTTTTTGAATTTTATCAATAACATTCATCTGTTTACCCTTTCGTGAAAATACTCATAGCAAATAAATAAATTTTTTTCTAGTTAAGATTTAATATATTTTGACCATAAATCTGGTCTCCTAAATTTGGTAATTTTTTCAGACATCTTTAATTTCCACATTTGGATTTTTTTGTGATTTCCAGATAATAGTACCTCTGGTACTTCCATATCTTTCCATACTTTTGGATAAGTATATAATGGATATTCTAACAAATGTCTTTCAAAACTTTCATCCACTAACCCTGTAGCATTTCCAATGACATCAGGAATAAGTCTTATAGTCGCGTCCATGATTAATTGAGCGCCTATTTCTCCTCCAGATAAAACGAAATCTCCAACACTTACTTCTTCTATTTTATTATAAATTAGAAATCTTTCATCAACTCCTTCATATCTCCCACATATAAACACAGCGCCTTTTTCTTGTGATAATTTCTTTGCGAATTCTTGATCAAATTTTTTTCCTCTTGGTGAAAGATAGATTCTCGGACCTTTTTCTTTAGCAACAGACTTTAAAGCTTTGTCTAAAACTTCTGGGTTAATAACCATCCCAGGTCCGCCTCCGAATGGGACTTCATCTACTTTTCCATTTTTATCATCTGAGAAATGTCTAATGTTAACAGTTTCTAAAGACCACAAATTTTTTCTAAGAGCTTTGCCTGCTATTGAAAAATCTAGAGTGCCAGGAAACATTTCTGGGAATAATGACAAAACAGTTGCATTCCACACAAAAAAACTCCTTTTTAATTTTCAATTAAATCTTTTTCTAGATCTAAAATTATTTGTTTTTTTTTATAATCAATTTTTTTTAAAAAATTTTTTCCCATTGGCAAATAAAAAGTCTTATTATTATTTTTTACCTCAACCAACAGCCCTGCTCCAAAATCCTCCAAAGATATGACTTTGCCAAAGCTTTCTTTATTTAAATTGTAAACTTCAAAGTTCAACAAATCAGAATGGTAAAACTCCTTATCTGTAAGTTTTGGTAAACTTTTTCTGGATATAAATAACTTTAATCCTTTAAAATTTTCAGCATCAGTTCTTGTTTCAACATTTTCGATTTTGCAAACAAATATTTGTTTAAGTTTTCTAATAAACTTTAATTTTATTGGATTTTCAGAACTCTCTGTAAAAATTTCATTAAAAGAAAAAATATTATCTGGAATTTCTGTAAAGCTTTTAAGCCTAACTTCTCCTTTAATACCATGGACACCTACAAAGCATCCTATTTCAATTAAATTTTTTTTAGACAAAGTTATTTTATTCTTTTTTATCCTCTTCAACTTTAGTCTCTTCAGTAATCGCTTTCTCCGCTGGAACTTCTGCCGTAGGTGTCTCTTCTTTGGCTGCTTCCTCCGCTGGAGCTTCTGCCACAGGTGCCTCTTGTGTAGCTGACTCCTCTGCTGGAGCCGCTGATTTTTCTGAAGCTTCTGCTTCTCTTTCTTGTCTTTTCTTACCCGGAGCACTCTTAATTGGTTGATCTCTAATAACTGGTGCTTTAACTAAGCCGTCTGATGATAACATTTTTGCAACTCTTAATGTTGGCTGAGCACCTTTTGATAACCAATATTTTGCTCTTTCAACGTCAAGGACTAATCTTTCAGCATGATCTTTAGCTACCATTGGATTATATGAACCTAATC
>CACJQK010000042.1 GCA_902595515.1 uncultured SAR116 cluster alpha proteobacterium | reverse complement strand
AACAAGTATCTTTAAAACCACCTATCAAACAATCAAAATATTTTGGATCAACTTCTTTTTTTAATTGGAGTTCATAACGACCATCACTAAATAAAACTGATTTTACTTCTGAAATAGCAGATATTATTGCATGACCTGCAGAACCAGAGAAATTTGTAATATATTTTAAACGCTCTTCATTTTCTGGAACTTCTTCACCAGAATACATATCAGCTCTAGGAACTAATAGTGCATCTAGTTTTTTTAACTTCATACTATTTATTAGTAATTTTAAATTTGTACTCAAACTTTACTCTTTAATTAAAATTGACGTCTCATTATTACTGTTCCCCACCCATTTATAATAATCTTTTTTTTCAATTTAAACCCAAACATTTTATATCTATTTACAATATTTGTTATTTGATTACTCAAAAGCCCTGATAAAACTATAAATGAATTTGGTTTTGAAATAAATTTAAACCTAGGCGCTAAACTTGTTAGAGGACCAAAAAGAATATTAGCAAAAATTAAATCATATTTTTTTTTTTTTTTGAAATTTTTCATTGTGGTTGATCTAGAAAGCAAGATCTCTCTGCTAATAATATTATTTAATCTAAGATTTTGTTTTGTGAGTTTTAATGCATTTATATCTATATCAACAAAGGTAATTTTATTATTTTTATAAATTTTTTTTGATGCTATTCCAAGAATTCCAGTTCCACAACCGTAATCCAATACAGATTTTGGATTATAAATTTTAGATAAATAAGTTAAGGAATTTAAGCAACTCCTTGTAGTTTCATGAGATCCAGTTCCAAATGCAAAGGACGCATCTATTTTTATTGGTATTTTATTTTCAGAACATTCTTTTTTAATATGAGTACCATAAATATAAAAGTTATCAATATTTATAGACGGAAATGATGATCTATTTTCTTTAAGCCAATCTTTATTAATAATTTTGGATATGTAAATTTTATTTAAAAAATTTTTATCATTATTTTTTTTATTATAAACATAAAATTCATTAAGTTTAAGTTGTTTAGCAAGTAAATTAAGTTTGATTTTTATGAATTTTTTGTCAGGTTTAATATTAAGAATAATTTCTAATATCCAGTATTTATTTAGATGAAACTCACCTAATTTGTTCGTTGATAAATTATAAGACTTATCTATAACATATTTACTATTCAAGTCTTTATCCTGAAATAGACTTGATGACATATACCCATCAAAATTTTCAAAATATTCAGAAAATAATTCTTTGAACTTATTCTTTACAATAATTCTGACTGACCATAAATCCATAACTATATGTATTATTCTATTATTTTAATAAAACTAGATACTACTTTCTTTTCACCTGCTTTATCAAAATTTATATTTAGTTTATCTCCATCTGAAGAAATAATAAAACCCATGCCAAACTTTTGATGAAAGACTCTTTGGCCAACACTAAGATTTAAATTGGCGCTAGATACACTTTTCTCAAATTGAGAATTTTTATAAACATTAAGACCCCTAATGCCGTTCTGTTTTGCTCTGAGAAACCCTGGTCCATATGAAGAATTGTTTGATGATAAGTCAAAATCAATTTGATTATAACTTGACACATTTGCTCCAAGATTACCCTCAATATTTTCATTAATAATTTTTTTTGGTAATTCACTTATAAATCTTGATGGAATTGACCCTTGCCATAATCCATGAATTTGTCTATTGGCCGCAAAGGTTATAAAAAGTCTTTTTTTTGCTCGCGTAATTCCTACATAAGCTAACCTTCTTTCTTCTTCTAAGCCTGATAAGCCTAATTCATCAATAGATCTTTGGCTTGGGAACATACCTTCTTCCCATCCAGGTAAAAAAACAGCCTCAAATTCAAGTCCCTTTGCAGCATGTAAAGTCATTAAAGAAACTTCACCTGCTTCAGCTTCATTATCTCCATCCATAACTAATGATATATGCTCTAAAAATCCTGATAAATTATCAAAACCACTCATAGCATTGATCAATTCTTTTAAATTTTCTAATCTACCTTCGCTTTCAATTGAATTTTCATTTTGCCAGTGGTCTATATACCCAGATTCTTCAAGAACTTTTAAAGCCAAATCAGTATGAGAAATTTCTTTGTTATGATTATTCCAGTCAATAAATTGATTTATTAAATTTTGTAATGTTCTTTTTACATTGGGTCTTAACTCATCAGTCATCAACAAATCTTGAGAGGCTGAAAAAAAAGAAATATTATTTTTTTTTGCGTATGAATGTATTAAACTGGTTGTACCTGTACCTAATCCTCTTTTTGGAACATTTATTATTCTTTCTAGAGCCAAATCATCATTAGGTTGCTGAACAACTCTCAAATAAGCTAAAGCATCCCTAATTTCTAAACGTTCGTAGAATTTTGCTCCAATTACTTTATACGGAATACCAATATCTACAAATCTTTCTTCAAAATATCTGGTTTGGTGCCCTGCTCTAACTAAAACAGCTATCTGGTCATATCTAAAACCAAATGAGTGTAAATTTTCAATTTCTAAGCTGGTTATTTTAGCTTCTTCAACACCATCCCAGACAGAAATTAAATCTATTTTGTCTCCATCTCCAGAAGAAGTTTTAAGTTTTTTACTTAACCTTTCTTTATTATTGGCAATGATACTGTTGGCAGCTTCTAATATTAGGCCAGTTGATCTGTAATTTTCTTCTAATTTTATTACCTTTGCTGAAGTATAATCCTTTTCAAATTTTAAAATATTTCCAACTTGTGCGCCACGCCAACCATAAATAGATTGATCATCATCCCCTACGCAACAAATATTTTGAGATTTGTTTGCAAATAATTTAAGCCATAAATATTGAATAGTATTTGTGTCTTGATATTCATCAACTAGAAAATATAAAATTTTAGATTGATATTTTTCTAATATATCTAGATGTTCAGTAAATATAGTTAAATTATATAACAGTAAATCACCAAAATCAGCAGAATTTAAAGTTACCAATCTTGACTGGTAAGTTTTATAAATATTTATTGCTTTACCATTAGCAAAGAAATCATTATCTGATTGATTTATGTCATCTGGTTTATAACCTTTATCTTTCCAAGAACTAATTAAATTAGACATTGCTTTTGGAGTAAACTTTTTAATGTCAATATTTTGATCAATCATTATTTGTTTTAGAAGCCTAATTTGATCGTCTGGCGTTATAATTGTATAATTTGAATTTAAACCTACAACTTCTGCATTTTCTCGTAATATTCTAGCAGATATTGAATGGAAGGTACCTAACCACACCGAGTTTGCTGATGGCCCAATCAAACTTTCAAGTCTGATTCTCATTTCTTTTGCAGCTTTGTTAGTGAAAGTTACTGCAAGAATATTCCATGGCTTAGTCTTATTACTGAATAATAAGTTTGCTAGTCTTGCAGTAAGAACTCTAGTTTTTCCTGTTCCTGCGCCAGAAAGTACTAATAAAGGGCCATCAAGATTTTTCACAGCCTCTTTTTGAGAATCATTAAGGTCTATATATGCTTGATGATTATAAAATTGGGTCATAATTTTTTTATATTTTATTGTAAAGTATTTAAGAACAACAGTAACATATTTTTAACATATTAGTGGTTTAACTTGTACAAATATAATAAATTAATAATAATAAAATTATGATTTAATTGATTAACGTATGTTCATTTCATGACTAAAAAATATAAATTGTTATTTGTAAAATTCATAACAGCTTTATTTATTTTAAATGGGTGCTCAAATTCTACTAAGTTTACATCTGAAAACAAAGATCCATTCGAAAAAATAAATAGAAATGTATTTCAATTTAATAAATATCTAGATCAGAAAATAATATCACCAATAACCAAAACTTATGTTAAAAAAGTTCCTGCAAAAATTAGATCAGGTGTTAGTAATCATCTTCAATGGATGGACACGCCTCATACTATAATTAACAGCGCTCTACAAACAGATATGGAAAATACAATTTTATCATCAGCTAAGTTTCTATTAAATGGGCTTACCTTAGGTTTTTATGATTTAGACAAAGGCGAGACTGTTATTAAAAAGAGAGATTTTGGATCAACCCTTGCTAGGTTAAACGTTTCAGAAGGACCCTTTTTGATGGTGCCCTTAATTGGACCAAAAACGACTAGGGATTTAACTGGAACAATCCTAGACAGACAAAATATGGCAACTTTATCTTCTAATTCAATTGATGATTTGAACTTAACTGAAGTTCCTATTAATATAATTGACAAGAGAAGTAAAATGTCTAAAACACTCGACAACATTTATCTTTCAGCTGATCCTTATGTCAAAGTTAGATCTTTTTACCTACAAAATAGGCGTAATGAAATTTATAGTAAAAAATATATTGAAAATAAAAATAGTGATTTGGATGCTGAGTTTGAAAAACTTTTGGATTAGTAAAAAAATAAGCAAGTTTTTAAATTATACGTTTTTAATTTTTTTAATTTTTAACATTAATATTAATAAATCTTTTTCTGATAATTTGGAAATGGGTGAAGCTACTATTCAACAAATGATTATAGAGGCTCAAAAACATGCTATAGACACTATAAAACTAGATCCCAATAAGAGATCCTTAAAAATCGAATTATTAATTAAAAAATATATTAATCTTGATTTTATGAGCAAAGCTACAACTGGGACTTTTTGGAAAAAAGCGTCAGAAACACAAAAAGAAAAGTATAAAGCAGCTTTATTAAAACAAATTGTTCTTACTATTGAAGAGCATCTCAACACTCTAGCAACATTATCTTATAAACCAACAATATCTGAAAGACGTGGTAAAAAACTAATTTATGTAAAAGGACGAATTGAAGATCCTAATAAGAAAAAGCCTAGTATAAATCTTTTGTGGAAATTAGCAGCAAACAAAAATGGATCCTTTCTAATTCTTGATTTAGAAATAGAAGGTATATCATTAGTAAGTTCACAAAAAGCTGAAGCTGTATCTATTTTGAGGAAAAATAAAGGAAACTTTGACGTATTATTGAATAAAATGACAAGAGATAATTAAATTATCTTATGATAGGTTTATATTTTAATCGTTTTGGATTAAGCGCTTCATCACCTAATCTCCTTTTTTTGTCTAACTCATAATCTTGATAGTTTCCTTCAAACCACTCTACATGACTACCACCCTCAAAAGCGAGAATATGTGTAGCTAGTTTATTTAAAAACCACCTATCATGTGAAATTACAACTACACATCCTGAAAAATCAAGAATTGCCTCTTCTAATGCTCTTAATGTATCTACATCAAGGTCGTTAGTCGGTTCATCTAAAAGTAAAACATTTCCTGGATCTTTTAACATCTTTGCTAGATGCACTCTATTTCTTTCTCCGCCAGACAGCTGACTTACAATTTTTTGTTGGTCAGATCCTTTGAAGTTAAATTGACCAACATAAGCTCTACTTTGAATAGTCTTTTTTCCTATTTGTATTTCATCTAATCCGTCACAAATAGATTGCCATACGTTCTGATCTGGTTTTAAATCATCTCTTGATTGATCAACATAGTTTAAACTTACAGTTTCACCAATTGAAATTTCTCCATTGTTTGGTTCCTCTTCTTTAGTTATTAATCTAAATAGAGTAGTCTTACCTGCACCATTTGCACCAATTACACCTATAATTCCTCCTGGGGGAAGTTTAAAACTAAGGTTATCTATTAATAATTTGTCATTAAAGGACTTGCTAACGTTTTTGAAAGTTATTACATCATTACCAAGTCTAGGTGCAGGTGGTATTACAAGGTTTCCATTATTCATTTCTTTTTTCTGTTCTTTCGAGACTAATTCTTCATAAGAAGTTATTCTAGCCTTTGATTTTGCTTGTCTTGCTCTAGGTGCTGACTTTATCCACTCTAATTCTTCATTAATTTTTCTCTTTCTAGCTTCTTCTGCCTTTCCCTCAAGTTCAAGTCGCTTTTGCTTTTGCTCTAGCCAACCAGAATAGTTGCCTTTAAAGGGAATACCTTCACCACGGTCTAACTCTAAAATCCAGCCAGCAACTTCATCTAAAAAATATCTATCATGAGTAATAGTTACAACAGTACCTGGAAAATTATGAAGAAATCTTTGTAACCATGCTACAGAAAGAGCATCTAAATGGTTAGTTGGTTCGTCCAACAATAAAAAATCAGGACTTGATAAAAGTAATTGAGCTAAAGCAACTCTTCTTTTTTCACCACCAGACAAATAATCTATTTTAGCCTCTGCTGGTGGTAAACTCAACGCATCCATGGCTATCTCTGCTTTTCTATCCAAATCCCACGCATCCATATTATCAATTTGTTCTTGCAACTCACCTTGCTTTGCAATGACTTGGTCCATCTCATCTTCAGTTAAGTCTTCTGAGAATCTTAGAGAAATAGCATTAAAATCATCAACCAGTTGTTTTGCCTCAGCCATTCCTTCCATTACATTTTCATAAACATTCAAGTCGCTATTTAGTTCCGGCTCTTGAGCAAGATAACCTACTTTTATTCCATCAGCTAATTTTGCCTCACCATTAAATTCACTATCAACACCTGCCATGATTTTTAACAGAGTTGATTTACCAGCTCCATTCCCTCCTAGAACCCCAATTTTAGCTCCAGGTAAGAAAGACAAACTCATATCTTTGATTACTTGTTTCCCTCCTGGATAAACCTTACTTAATTTATACATCGAATAGATATATTGTGGGTTATTCATATGATTGCCTCAGACTTATATTTTTATTTACTAAATAACTAGTATTAAGGATTTTTTAGCTTAAATGACATATAATTTAAATTATAATTTCTTATTTATACAATATGTTAGTATGGTATCTTTATGATAAATAACTTTCCTATATGGCTTATTACTCCTGATTATTTTTTAGCATGTTTAATGGTTATTTTGTTAATAAATTTTATCTTAAATTTATTTTTAAGTGAAGCTAGTAATTTTGTTTTGTATCGATTTATAACTAAACTTGCTAATCCAATTATAAATATTACAAATAAAATTACACCT
>CACJQK010000041.1 GCA_902595515.1 uncultured SAR116 cluster alpha proteobacterium | reverse complement strand
AGAGTAAATGGAGTAGATAACATAATTTTTTCATAATTTTAGTTAAATTTAAAAGCTTGCAAAAATTAAAAAAGTGATCTATTTAGGACCAATCTTGTGTAATGTTTGGTTTTTAACCATCCGGTGTTCGTAGACATTACTTTAACATTAACCGGTAAAAGGAATAAATATGTCATCACCTACGTTTACCATGCGACAATTATTAGAAGCTGGTGTCCATTTTGGGCATCATACCAGAAGATGGAACCCTAAAATGGAGCCATACATTTTTGGTAAAAGAAACAATATTCACATTATTAATTTAGAAAAAACAGTCCCTATGCTATATGAAGCGTTAGAATCTATTCAATCAATTGCAAAAAATGGTGGAAAGTTTTTGTTTGTTGGAACTAAACGCTCTGCGTCTGATTTGATTGCGCAAGCAGCTATTAACTGTGGTCAGTACTATGTTAATCACAGATGGCTAGGGGGTATGCTTACCAATTGGGAAACAGTATCAAAATCTATTAAAAAATTAAAAAATTTGGAAGAAAGGATTTCATCTGGTGAAATCAATAGCTTAACTAAAAAAGAAAGATTGAATATCGAAAGACAGAAAGAAAAGTTGGATTTAACTTTAGGTGGTATTAAAAATATGAATGGTATACCAGATGCTATTTTTATAATAGATACTAATAAAGAAGCTATCGCTGTACTCGAAGCCAATAATTTAAATATTCCAGTTTTTGCAATTTGTGATACGAACACAAATCCATCTGGTGTTGATTATCCAATACCTGGAAATGATGATGCATTAAGGGCGATTTCACTTTATTGTGATTTAGTTGCAGCGTCTGTTCTAAAAGGATTAGAAAGTAATTTAGAACAAAGTGGAATTGATGTTGGTGAGGCTGAAGAATTGTCTGAAGAAAAAATAAATGGAAGTATTGCCGAGGACGTCATAGATGATGAAGAGTTAAAAAATAAAACTCTTGATGAAAATGTTATTAATGAAGAAATAGAAAACAACGTTACTTCTGATTAAAATAGTTTTTTAACAACATAGTAATATTTATTTAACAAAGCTAATAATAATTATTAAAGCAAAAGATTTTTATTGAAAGGAATATAAATGAATTTGTCAGCATCAATGGTTAAAGAATTAAGAGAAAAAAGTGGTGCAGGCATGATGGACTGTAAAAAAGCTCTTATTGAAACTGAATGTAATATAGATGATGCAATTGATTGGTTAAGAAAACAAGGTCTTGCAGCAGTTGCAAAAAAGTCAAGTAGAGTTGCTGCAGAGGGTTTGATAGGTATAACTATAAAAGACACAAAAGGTGGAATGATCGAAATAAATTCAGAAACAGATTTTGTTGCTAGAAATGATTTATTTCAGAATTTTGTTAAAACCTGCAGTGATTTAGTTTTAACAAGTAAATCCGATATCGATTCTTTAAAAAACTTACCTTTTTTAAACTCAGATAGAACTGTAGATCAAGAACTTAAAAATAATATTGCTACAATTGGCGAAAATATGAATATAAGGCGCATTGAATACCTTGAAGTCTCTCAAGGAGTCTTAGTTTCCTATGTTCATAATAAAGTTACAGAAGACCTTGGAAAGTTAGGAGTAATTGTTGCTATTGAATCAAAAGCAAATAAAGATAAATTGTTTGAAGTCGGAAAGCAAATAGCTATGCATATTGCAGCAACCTCTCCAAAATCCCTAAATATTGACGACTTAGATACAAAATTAATTGAAAGAGAAAAAGAAGTTCTTATAGATCAAGCTATTTCTTCTGGCAAACCTAAAGATATAGCAGAAAAAATGGTACAGGGAAGAATGAAAAAATTTTTTCAAGATGTGGTTTTAAATGAACAAGTTTCTGTAATAGACGGAGAAACTAAAATTAAAGACTTAATTAAAAATTTATCTAATGAACTTGGAACTCAAGTTTTGTTAAAAGACTTTAAAATTTTAAAATTGGGTGAAGGAATTGAAGTTGCTGAAAATGATTTTGCTGCTGAAGTTGCTGCAACTGCTGGTATTAAATAATAATTACTGAATTCTAGGAAAAAATTTGAATAATTTTAATTGGAAAAAAGTTCTTTTAAAAATATCTGGTGAATCTTTAATGGGTGATGACGCCTTTGGTATCAATAATTCGGTTGTTAAATCATTTGCAGACCAAATTGATGAAGTTGTCAAATCGGGAATACAAATTTGTATAGTTGTAGGTGGAGGCAATATTTATAGAGGTATATCTAATACTAAAAATGGTATGGATAGAGCAACTGGTGATTACATGGGCATGTTGGCAACTGTGATGAACAGTCTAGCAATTCAAAATGCTATGGAACAGATTGGTATTCAAACTAGAGTTCAGTCAGCTCTTCCTATATCTGCAGTATGCGAGCAATATATTAGAAGAAGAGCAAAGAGACATATGGAAAAAGGAAGGGTTGTTATTTTTGCAGCTGGAACTGGAAATCCCTATTTCACTACTGACACAGCTGCTGCACTGAGAGCATCAGAAATGAATTGTGATGCAATTATAAAAGCAACCCTCGTGGATGGTGTTTATTCTGCTGATCCCAAAAAAGACAAAAATGCAATTAAATATAAAAATCTAAATTATCTTGATGTTTTGAGCAAAGATCTTAAAGTTATGGATGCATCGGCAATATCTCTAGCAAGAGAAAATAAAATACCAATTTTAGTTTGTTCTATAAATAAGAACAAAAATCTAACTAAAGTATTAAATGGTGAAGGATCTTACACAATCATTTCAGATTAAGGAGGCTTTTTATAATGGAATTAAATTCAAATGATATAAAAGCTCACATGGGTAAGGCCATTGATTCTTTAAAAAAAGATTTAAGTGGCTTGAGAGTTGGAAGAGCGTCCGCATCAATGTTAGATCAAGTAACTGTAAATGCATATGGAAGTTCAATGCCATTAAACCAAGTTAGTACTATAAGTGTTCCAGAAGCTAGATTATTGTTGGTAAATGTTTGGGATAGTTCCTTGGTAGTTGCTGCAGAAAAAAGTATTAGAGAAAGTCCATTAGGGTTAAATCCTATGGTAGAAGGAAATATATTAAGGATAAATATACCAGCTTTGTCTGAAGATAGAAGAATAGAAATTACTAAAGTTGCAGCTAAGTACGCTGAAAATTCCAAAATTGCAGTTAGAAATATTAGAAGAGATTATATTGAAAATGTTCGTAAACTTCAGAAAAATGGAGAAATCAGTGAAGATCAAAAACACAAAGATGAAAACTTAATTCAAGAAATTACAAATAAAGTCATTAGCAATATTGATAATGTTTTATCACTTAAAGAAAAAGAAATTTTAGAAAATTAAATATGAAATTAGATCATCTTGCTATTATAATGGATGGTAACAGACGTTGGGCGAATTCCAATAACTTACCGTCATATGAGGGACACCGAAAGGGTGCTGAGAATCTTTGGGACATAATAAAAAATGTCCAAAATTTTAACTTAAAATTTTTAACTGTATTTGTTTTTTCGACTGAAAATTGGAAAAGATCTAGTAAAGAAATTTCTTTTTTAATGAAATTGTTAAACCAATTCTTAGATCACACAATTTCACAAATTACTGAAAATAATTTCAAAATTAGATTTATTGGAGATTTATCACCTTTTAAAAAAAATATTAAAGATAAAGTTAATACTATTTATGAAAATACCAAATTAAATGAAGGAGTAGTAATTACTTTAGCTCTTAATTATGGTGGCCGTTTAGATATAATTTCTGCAATTAATCAAATTTTACTTAATAATAAAAAATTAAAACTAATTAATGAAAATGATTTCAAAAAATATACTTTGAACAAAGATTTACCAGATCCGGATCTTTTAATTAGAACTGGAGGAGAAATGAGACTTTCAAATTTTCTTTTATGGGATTTAGCTTATACTGAACTTATGTTCGTAAAAGAAATGTGGCCAGATTTTGACATATCTATGCTGGAAAATTGTATTGTGGATTATACTAAAAGAATAAGAAAATATGGTGGAGATAATTAAACTTCCTTATAACATAATTTCGCTACTTAATGTTAAAGAGTTTAGATTAAGATTTATCTCAACTATAGCGTTATCCTTAATATTATTATTATTTATTTGGTTAGGAAATCCATTTATTACAATCTTTTTTTCTTTGTTATTTAGTCTTATTATTTTTGAATATGAAAGATTAACTGTTGCTCTAGATAAAAAATTAATAATATTTAAAATAGTATTACTGCAAACGATTTTGTTTTTATTTATAATTTTTGAAATTTATAATTTTCAAATTGTTACTATACCTATAAATAATTTTATTTTTTGTTTCTCTTTAGCTGTTTTAATTAATTTATTTTTTTTAATTTATAGTAATTCCAATTTGATAAAATTTACTGTTTCTACTTTGATAATTTTATCTTCGTTTTCATTGATAGGTATTTTTCAGCAACCAAATGGAATAAATATATTTTTATATATTGTATTATTAGTAAGTACTATGGATATTTTTGCATATTTTGGTGGCAAATTTTTAGGTAAAAATAAAATAATACCAAAAATTAGTACTGGAAAAACTATAGAGGGTACTTTAATTGGATTAATTTCTACACTCCTTGTGTCTTTTGTAATTAAGGAATTAATTCTTCTAAACACAATAAACTCACTAATATTTGGTTTCATAATTAGTATTCTTGCTTTTTTGGGTGATATGATAGAGTCTATTTTCAAAAGAAATATAGGCGTGAAAGATAGTGGTAAACTAATCCCGGGTCATGGAGGTTTAATGGATAGGTTCGATGGATATTTTTTAGTCATACCCTTTACATATTTTTTTATTAACTAAAAATTTATATAATTATGAGTGATAAAAAAAACATTGTTTTACTTGGTTCTACAGGCTCAATAGGTGAATCTTGTTTGCGTTTATTAAGAAAAAATAAAGAACAATACAACTTAATAGGTGTTTCTGCAAATAATAACGCTAAATTATTAAGTAAAATTGTTAATGAGTTTGATGTTCCTAATGTTGTTTTATCTAATCCTAAAAATGCCAAAAATTATTTTGGTAAACATGAATTGTCTTTAGGTTCTCACAATTTAATTGAATTAGCAAAAGTTAGTTGTGATATCGTTGTTTCAGGAATATCTGGAATGTCTGGGTTACATTCTGCATTTGCTGCAATAAGCATTGGTAATGATTTGGCTATAGCAAATAAAGAGGCATTAGTATCTGCTGGTAAAATCTTTTTAGATCAAAGCATTAAAAATAAAGCTAAAATATTACCTGTTGACTCTGAACATAGTGCAATCCTTCAATGTTTAGATACACATAATATTTCTAATTTAGACTTTATTACACTTACTGCATCAGGAGGACCATTTTTATTTACACCAATTGAAGATTTAAAAAATAAAAAGCCAGAGGACGCAATAAAACACCCAATTTGGAAAATGGGAAAAAAAATTTCTGTTGATAGTGCTACTATGTTTAACAAAGCTCTTGAAATTATTGAAGCTTCTGTCCTGTTTGATATAAAAGGTGAAAAAATTGAGGTTGCCATTCATCCTGAGCATATTATTCATGGATTAGTTCATTATAAAGATGGATCAGTTATTGCTAACTTAGGTTACCCAGATATGATAACACCTTTAAGTGTCGCTCTTAATTGGCCCTCAAGATCAGATTTAAATTTAAAAAAATTTTCGTTAAATAGTGTCAGTAATTTAAGTTTTTTTGAACCAGATTTCAAAAAATTTCCTGCTTTAAAACTTGGTTGGGATGCACTTCAAAACCCATTTTGCTCTCCTATTGTTTTGAATGCTGCAAACGAGATTGCTGTAGATGCTTTTTTAAAAAATAAAATTAAATTTACAGATATCTTTAATGTTGTTTATGAAACTTTGAACTTTTATAATCCATTTGTGCCAAAAAACATAGAAGATGTTATAGAAATAGATAAAATTGCTAGAAATCATTCATTAGAAATTATCAAGAGGTTAAATTAAAATGTTTGAAAGTAATTTTCTAACTTCTTTAGTAGGTTTTTTCATTGTTTTAACTCCATTAATTTTTATTCATGAACTTGGACATTATTTTGCTGCTATTAGATCTGGCGTAAAAGTTGAATCTTTTTCAATAGGTTTTGGTCCAGAAATTTTTGGCTATACAGACAAAAAAAATACCAGGTGGAAGTTTTCTTTTATACCTCTTGGTGGATACGTAAAAATGAAAGGTGAGCTTATCAAAGGTTCTAAAGAAATTAAAAATGATTCTTATGACAAAGATGCTTTTTTACAAGCTAACTTATTTGCAAGATTTTTTATAGTCTTATCAGGTCCTATAGCAAATTTAATATTAGGGATCCTATTAATTGTGGGTCTTTATTTTTTTAGTGGTAGATATGTATCACCGCCAATAATTAATGAAGTAATACAATCGAAGCCAGCAATGCAAAGTGGGCTTATTTCAGGTGATAAAATTTTAAGTGTAAATAATAAAAAAATAAATGATTTTTATGAATTAAAAAAAATTGTTGAAAATAATCCAAACATAAATTTATCACTCGAAGTACTTAGAAATAATAACATTTTTTTTCTTAATATTATTCCTCAAGGATATAATGTAGATTCTCAAAAAATTGTGGGAAGGATTGGGATAACTGCTGTACAGCCTCAACTAAAACAGCTACCGATTTCAGATGCTTTAAAACTTGGTTTAAAAGATTCTATTAAAATGACTTTGGAATGGATACAAGGCTTAAGGTCAATTTTTATGTTTGAAGTTAATAAAAAAGACGTAATGGGCCCAATTGGGATAGCTAAAATTTCTGGTACAAGTTTGGATAGAGGATTTGCATCAATAATTTTTTTAATGGCAATTTTGTCAATTAATTTAGGGTTGATTAATTTATTACCCATACCTGCATTAGATGGAGGGTACATTATGCTTTTTACTTATGAATTGATATTTAGAAAGCCAATATCTGGAAAGATACAAATGATATTGTTGAAGTTTGGATTTTTATTTTTAATTTCACTAATGGTTCTAGTTACAGCTTTTGATCTAGGATTATAAATTTTAATACTATACATTAAA
>CACJQK010000040.1 GCA_902595515.1 uncultured SAR116 cluster alpha proteobacterium | reverse complement strand
TTCATTATCTCTTATGGTAAGGTGTTTGATACCAGTTTCTTCCATAAGGTTAATAATTTTAATATTTTTGGGAAGATTATCAAAAACTTTTACAACATTACTCTCTAGATGGCTTGATATGTAAAATATGATGTTGCCATCTTGCATTTTTTTAACGTCTGATGGCTTAAGTTTAAATTCATGAGGTGATATTTCAGCACGAATTAATGAAATAGTTTTTCCAGTATTTCCAATGACCGCACTCACAAGAGAGTTTATAGGTTGTATGGTTGTTATTACACCTTTAGTTTCCAAAGCAAAAGCTTTAACGTTTAAAAATAAAATTGTCGTTACTATAATTAATAATTTAGCCATACTTAACCTCTATGAAAAATTTTGATAATATGTAATGATATAACATAACATATTTCTTTTATTAATCTTAACTATCGGTGTCAAGAATAATATTGTATAGAATACTCTGCTTATTTATTTCAAATAAAATTAAGCATATTAATAAATTTTGGAAATTTTATATGAACTCACTAATTTCGGCTACTAATATTAACGTTATAAAATCTGGTAAAGCAATTTTAAAAGACGTTAGTATCAAAATTAATAAAAATGATTTCATTACCATAATTGGTCCTAATGGTGCTGGTAAATCTATGCTTCTAAAATGTATTATGGGATTTTATAAACCTAATAGTGGGGTAATAAAGTCAAAAATTAATTTAAAATTAGGTTATATGCCACAAAATTTAGATATTATTAAAACTATACCGATAATGGCAAAAAAGTTTATTACTTTGAAAAAAAAATTTGATAAAATTTCTTTAAAAAAAGTAATTTTAGAAACACAAATTGAACATATACTCGATAAACAATTATCAGTTTTATCTAGTGGAGAAATGCAGAGAGTTCTGCTTGCAAGAAGTCTTTTGAACAATCCTGAATTATTAATTTTAGACGAGCCGGCTCAAAATTTAGATGTTTCTGGTCAAATGCTCTTTTATAAACTTTTACAAGAAATTTATTCAAAAAGAGGATTAAGCATATTAATGGTTTCTCACGATTTACATTTAGTAATGATTTCAACAAAACAAGTTATATGTCTATCAAATCACATATGTTGCTGTGGTAAACCACAACAAATTACAAATGATCCTGAATTTTTGTCAATGTTTGGAAATGATATGGCTCAAATAATGGCAGTATATCAGCATGCTAACAAAGAAAATTAAAAAAATTACAATCTAGTTGGAGAAAATTATAACCGATCCATTTATAATAAGAGGAATAATAGCAGGAATTGCGGTAGCATTAGTCTCAGGTTTAGTAGGATGTTTTGTGGTTTGGAGAAGATTATCTTATTATGGAGAATCTATTGCTCATAGTTCCTTATTGGGTGCAGGTATCGGTATTATAATTGGCGTTGGAGTTAACTTTGGCGTCGTTTTTGTTTGTTTATGCTTTGGTATTTTATTTTTATGGCTACAACAAAGCAAATCTTTATCATCGGACACATTACTTGGAGTAATAGCTCATTTTGCATTAGCAATTGGGATTATAGTTATTTCTTTTAACAAAATCAAAATTGATCTTCATGCTTTTTTATTTGGTGACATACTTACGGTTAGTCAATCAGATATATGGGGAATGTATATAGGAGTAATTATAGCCGTTACATTAATTTTATCTAATTGGTCATCTTTAGTTTTAGTAACACTTGATGAAGATTTAGCAAAATCTGAAGGAATAAATCCTTTATATGTAAATGTCCTGTTAACAACAATTATGACTATTGTTGTCGCTTTATCCCTTCAGATTATAGGTTTATTACTGATTACAGCAATGTTAATTATACCTGCAGCGACATCAAGAAGATTAGTAAATTCACCAGAGGCAATGGTTGTAGTTGCCACTTTGATTGGAATTTTTTCTGTGATATTCGGCATTTATTTGTCTGTAAAAATGGACTTACCCTCTGGCCCATCAATAGTAGTAGTTAGTTCAACATTATTTTTCTTATCACATTTTTTTAGTCTATTAGCCAAAAAAGAATAAGGTTATGGCTTTAAAATAATTTTTCCTTTTGTACCTCTCGCGAGGATTTTTTCCAATACATCAGGTGCTTCTGATAAAGCGTAATTTTCTTCTATTAAGGGTTTTAACAAGCCTTTTTTATACCAATCAAATAATTCAATCATATTATTTTCATACTCTTTTGGTTCTGATCTTGTAAACGCTCCCCAGAAAACACCAACCACACTAAATTCTTTCACTAAGGCTAAATTCACAGCAAATTTAGGTATTGATCCAGAAGCAAAGCCAATAACTAATAGTCTTCCTTTCCTACCCATTGTCCTAGCAAGTGTATCAAAAATATCTCCACCGACAGGATCAAATATTACATCTATGCCTTTCCCTCCAGAAATTTCTTTTAAATTTTCTTTTAAACTATCATATCCAATTGCTAAATCAGCTCCATTATCTTTAGCTATTTTTTGTTTTTCAGCATTTGAAGCGACAGCAATTACTTTTGCACCTATTATTTTGCCTATTTGGATAGCTGCTATTCCTGTCGAGCCTGATGCACCCAGCACAACTAAAGTTTCATCTTTTTTTAGTTCACCTCGTTGTTTTAGAGCATAATGGGATGTTCCATAAGCACATAACAAAGCGCAAGATTCATCAAATGTCATGCTATCTGGAATTTTATACACAGACGAAAATTTCACTGCTGCTTTTTCAGCATATCCACTAAGTCTTGATAATCCAGCAACCCGATCACCAATTTTAAAATCCGCAACCTTTGATCCAATTTCGATTATTTCACCTGAGACTTCCATTCCTGGAATAAATGGTGTTTCAGGTTTTAATTGATATTTACCTTGAACAAGAAGACCATCAGGAAAATTCACACCAACTGACTTCACATTAATTAGAATGCTTTCATCATCAATTACAGGATCTTCCACATCCATATACTTAATATTTTTTATTGGACCAAAATTGTTGCAGACTATAGCTTTCATGATATATCCTTAATTTATGGGAATACTAATGATATTGTTTCCGCTATAAAAGCAGGCTTAATTTCATCTTTAATTTCTAACTCACATTTATTTACTACCCTAAAGCCTCCATTTTTCATTTCTTCGCAAGAAATTATTGTTCTGTTTAACCTAACTTGAGACCCCACTTTAACCATGTTTATAAATCTTACTTTATCAGATCCATAATTAAGGGTTTTAGAAGTATTTTGAATTTGTGCATTTTGAGCAGCTAATTTCGGAAGAAGAGAGACCATGTAATATCCATGCGCAATTGTTTTTCCGTCTGGCATTTCTTGTTCTGCTCTCTTTTCATCAACATGTATCCATTGGTGGTCTGAGGTTGCATCAGCAAACTTATTTATCTTCTCCTGTGTAACATGATACCATTCACTAGGTGTAAGAGGTTTGTTTATAAAATTTTTTATTTCAGAAGGATTATTTATTAATATCATTTTAAATACCTTTCTTTATTTATTAAATTTAAATATACACTTAAAGTTATTTAATTAAATAAATATTATAAATATAAATCTTGAAATTTTTAAATTGATTATGACTTTACTATTATGCAGTTAACAATACCAAAAGTAGATTACGAGATAATTTCAAATCAAGGGGATGCAAACTTTAATAATGAGTTAAAAAAATTCAATTATGCTGTTTCTCATTATGGTTTTTTGTTATTAAAAAACACACCAATAGATAAAAAAGTTAAAAAAAATATCTTAAAAACCTATAAAAACTTTTTTGATCTTCCGTTTGAAGAAAAAAATAAAGTAAATATGGATTTAACTTCCTCTAATAGAGGCTGGGGTGCTCCAAGAGGTGAACAAGTCAACCCAGGGTATAACCCAGATTTCAAAGAAATTTTTGATACTGGGCCTCACCAAAAAGTTAATGATGAATTTAGCGACTTAACATATTACTCTAGAAATCTTTGGCCCGATCAATTACCATTTTTTAAAAAAAACGTTAATAATTATTATGATCTGTGTACTCAAATTGGGATGAAAGTTTTATCCTTCATTGAGTGCTCATTAGATTTGTCTGAAAAATTTTTTAGAGATAAATTTGAAAATCCAATGTCGTTGTTAAGATGTAATTATTATCCACCAAGGAAATCATCACTGTCAAACAAAGATTATGGTATAGCACCTCATACTGATTATGGTTGTTTGACAATTTTGTTAACAGATAATAATCCTGGACTTGAAATTAAAAATCCTTCAAATGAGTGGGAATTAGTTACTCCTGAGGAAGAGGAGTTGATAGTAAATTTTGGAGATATGTTAGAATTTTGGTCTAACAAAAAAATAAAGGCCACACCTCATCGTGTTTATGGTAATAACAGAGAAAGATTTTCTATACCTTTTTTCTTTAATCCACAATATGACACAGTAATATCAAAAAAAGATAAAATTATTGCTGGGGAATATCTCTCTAAAAAATACGACACAACATATTTGCACAAAAAGAAATAATTTATATTAATTTACTTTGAAATAGTACTATTAATAATTTATTTTTGATGATTATATATTTAAATATTATTTTATAGGAGAGTCATTTGTTTGGTGTAATGCAAGATCACCCTCTGTTAATTTCAACCATTTTTGAACATGCTATCAAAAACTATAACAAGCAAGAGATTGTTTCCAACACAGTTGAAGGGGGTATCCATAGATATACCTATTTTGATTGGGGGAAAAAGAACTAAGAAATTAGCTAATGCTTTTAAGTCTCTTGATTTGAAACAAAGTGATAGAGTAGGAACTTTAGCCTGGAATGGTTATAGGCACTTAGAGATCTACTATGCAACTTCATCAAGTGGACTAGTCTGCCACACTATAAATCCACGACTTCATCCTGATCAAGTTTCTTATATTGTAAATCATGCGCAAGACCAAGTTTTATGTGTTGATTTAAATATTTTACCATTGGTTGAAAAAGCCTCTGAAAATTTCAAAACGGTCAAAGCAATTATTATTATGACTGATAATAAGAATATGGTTCAACCTAATATTAAAGATAGTATTAATGTAATTTGTTATGAGGATCTTATTAAAGATCATTCAGATCAATTTGATTGGCCTCAGATGGATGAAAGAACAGCATCGTCCTTATGTTATACATCTGGAACAACAGGAAATCCAAAGGGTGTTTTATATACTCATCGCTCAACCGTTCTTCATGCCTATGGAATGAATTTAAAAGATGTAATACCTTATGGTGCTAAAGATGTTGTTCTTCCTGTTGTTCCTATGTTCCATGTTAATGCATGGGGTACTCCTTATGCTGCTCCAATGTGTGGAACAAAATTAGTTTTCCCTGGTGCTAAATTAGATGGTGAAAGTTTAACTAACCTAATGAATCAAGAAAAAGTTACTATTTCTCTTGGGGTTCCAACAATCTGGCTCTTATTATTAAATTACTTAAGAGATTCTGGAAAAAAAATAGATACAGTCAAAAGATTGATAATAGGTGGGTCTTCATGCCCTAGGACATTATTTGAAGGATTTGAAGATGAGTTTGGCGCAGAAGTAATACATGCCTGGGGTATGACAGAAATGAGTCCATTAGGGACAGTTAATATGCCTTCATTAGGGCAAGAGCCAAAAAATAGAAAAGAGTATTACGATCAAAAATTACCTCAAGGAAGAACAATTTTTGGACACCAAATGAAACTTGTCGATGATGAAGGACATGATTTGCCAGAAGATGGCGAAACCCAGGGAAGATTGTTATCAAAAGGTTTTTGGGTTTTAAAAGAGTATTTTGAAGATAATACTGAAAAGGATAGATTTCTTGATGGTGGTTGGTTTGATACAGGTGACGTTGCGAAAATAGATCAGAATGGTTTTATGACAATAACAGACAGAACAAAAGATATAATTAAATCTGGCGGCGAATGGATAAGCTCGATTGATTTAGAAAATATTTGTGTTGGACATTCAGACGTAGCTAATGCTGCTGTTATATCTGTGCCACATGAAAAATGGGAAGAAAGACCCATAGTAATTGTTCAGCCGATGCCAGGTAAATCACCTGCAAAAGAAGAGATTTTAAAAATGTATAATGGCAAGGTTGCAAAATGGATGATACCAGATGATGTCATTTTTACAGACAATATTCCTTTAGGAGCCACTGGAAAAATATTAAAAAATAAACTCAGAGACCAATTTGGTGGACACAAAATAAGTTAAAATATAAAAATTATTTAGAATAAATTTACAGATAATTATTGAACTCGGTAAGTTCCTGAAGATATAAAATTAAAGTCAATATAAGTCATAAATAGTAGCTATTTTGATTATGAGAAGGTAAAAGTGAATTTATTATTTAATAAAATTACCTGGATCAAAATACTACTTGATGTTATTTATTTATAAAGTAAATACTAATACTTAAATAAATTTTCAATATCAAAATTATCTATTGCATCTATTGACTTTTCGATTTTCCAAGTTTTACTTTTACCATTAATTGCATTAGCAGTTATTACTGTCTCTTTTGGAGGACAACCAGGTTCATGACAACTAAGTTCAGCAATGCTTAATATTGTTGTTTTAGGTAATTTCAATTCTTTAGAAATTGCTTCTTTTAGATATCTAATATTTTCAGGATTCGCTTTTTTTTTATTGAACATGTCATTCATTATTTAATTTGCCCATAGTGGTGACCACAATATATTCCCACCTAAATCACCTATCAAAATATAAGAACGATCTGATGAAAGTGATATTGCAGATATTTCATAACCTTTAGGATTTCTTACAACAAATGGATTTTTTCTATCATCTACTTCTGATAATAAGACTGTACCATCATTAAAGCCAACAAAAATAGCCTTTTCGCCTGTTAAAGGTTCTATAAAAGTTGATATTTTTTTACCACAATCAGCAACACAAACTGGTTCTCGACCAAGTGGTCCGTCTTTACCATCAAACGGCCAACATATTGCTTGATGGTCACCAGCAGTCGCAAGGTGAGGAATGTCTCCTACCCATGCAAAACTTTTTATCTTTGCTGGATACCCTCTCATAGCTAAATCTACTTTATCTCGAATACGCCATCCATGAAGTTCACTTTCTTGCATGGTAGTCACAATATATTTTCCATCAGGGCTAAAACTTACTTTGCTGTGAGATCCTTTCCATACAAGCCGTGAAGATTTCCATCGTCTGTTACCTTTCTCCCAAAGAGTAACCCCTCCATAACTGGCAACTGCCAAACGTTTTCCATTTCTATCAAATGCCATACCTCCTATAGTGCTTGTATGCTCTAAAATTTTTTCTTTTGCATTACCATTAGACCACAAATATGCATTTTTACCTGATGAACAAACCATATTG
>CACJQK010000039.1 GCA_902595515.1 uncultured SAR116 cluster alpha proteobacterium | reverse complement strand
AATCCCGTTATGCTTTTCTCAGCTGGTAAAGATAGTGCCGTAATGTTACATATTGCAAAAAAAGCATTTTATCCTTCATTACCTCCGTTCAAACTATTACATGTAGATACAACTTGGAAGTTTCAAGATATGTATAAGATCAGAGATAAAACAGCTAGAGATGCTGGTATGAATCTGATCGTCTATCAAAATCCAGATGCAAAAAGCAAAGGTATTAATCCTTTTGAACATAGTTCTGTGCATACTGATATGTGGAAGACAGAAGGACTTAAGCAAGCTCTTGATAAATTTGGTTTTGATGCTTCCTTTGCCGGTGCTCGACGCGAAGAAGAAAAATCTCGCGCCAAAGAACGTATCTTTTCTTTTCGTACTAAAAATCATCGCTGGGATCCTAAAAACCAACGCCCAGAACTATGGTATAACTTTAATGCACATAAAAATAAGGGGGAAAGTATTAGAGTGTTTCCACTTTCAAATTGGACTGAGTTAGATATTTGGTATTACATTTACAAAGAAAATATTGAAATTGCGCCACTTTATTTTACCGCTCTAAGACCAACAGTTAAACGCAACGGTTTAATTCTTATGGTAGATGATCATCGCTTTGTATTTAAAAAGGGGGAGAAGCCAAAAATACGTTCAATCCGTTTTCGCACCTTAGGATGTTATCCTTTAACAGGAGCTATTGAATCTAATGCATCATGCTTAATAGAAATTATTAAAGAAATAATGTCATCAAATAATTCAGAGCGGCAGGGTAGAGCTGTTGATAAGGATAATAATTCATCTATGGAAGTAAAAAAGCAAAATGGGTATTTTTAATTTTTAAGGCATTAACAAATGAATTTAAAAAAAAAATCATGAAAGACATTAACACTTTTCTTGACGCTGACCATAATAAATCTTTGTTAAGATTTATTACCTGTGGATCTGTTGATGATGGGAAATCTACACTTATAGGTCGACTACTTTATGATTGTAATTTGGTACTAGACGATCAATTAGCTGAGCTTAAAGTAGACAGTAAAAATTTTTTAAATCATGATCAAGAAATTGATTTTTCACTCTTAGTTGATGGTCTTGCTGCAGAAAGAGAGCAAGGTATTACAATTGACGTTGCATATCGCTTTTTTACTACAAAAAAACGAAAATTCATAGTAGCCGATACACCAGGACATGAACAGTTTACTCGTAATATGATTACCGGTGCTTCAACTGCTGAATTAGCAATTATTTTAATTGATGCCCGTAAAGGTATGATGACTCAAACGAAAAGACATAGCTATTTATGTCACCTTATGGACATTAAAAATTTTGTTATAGCAGTAAACAAAATGGATTTAGTTAATTTCAATGAAGATATTTTTAAAAAAATTAACTCTGAATACAAAGATTTTGCTAATAGTATTGGAATTTTAAATTTTACTACCATTCCAATATCTGCACTAAGAGGTGACAATATATCAAAAAAATCTAGTAATACAAAGTGGTATAATGGTTCAAATTTACTAGACCATCTAGAAACTATTGTAACGGAAAATTCTTTCGGTGAAACATCAGAATTTCTAATGCCGGTACAGTGGGTTAACCGAACTACAAATGATTTCAGAGGTTATAGTGGTAAAATTGCTTCAGGTAGAATCAAGGTTGGTGAAACGGTAAAAATCTTTCCATCTGGCAAGACTAGTAAAATTGACCGTATAGTTACATTTGACGGGGATTTAACAAAAGCGAATGTAGGAGAATGTATTACATTAACTTTTAAAACAGAAGTTGATTGTTCAAGAGGCCAAATAATAACTGATGCTAGTTCTTCAATAAATTTAGCAGATCAGTTTGAAACAACTCTTATTTGGATGGATGATAAAACAATGATACCTGGTCGCTCATATTATATTAAGATTGGAACGCAAACAATTTCTGCGAAAGTATTGAAACCTAAGTACACAATAAATGTAAACACATTAGAAAAAATTGCCTCTAAGATATTAGATTTAAATGATATCTGCATCACAAACATAATTTTGGATAGATCAATTCCATATGTTTGTTACTCTGAAAATCGAATGCTAGGTAGTTTTATTTTAATTGATAAAATGTCAAATGCCACTGTGGCGGCAGGTCTTATTAATTATGCTCTACGTAGATCGCAAAATGTTCAATGGCAAAATATAGATACTACTCGAGATATACGTGCCAATCTTAAAAATCAAAAACCAATTGTTCTGTGGATGACTGGTCTTTCTGGTTCAGGTAAATCCAGTATCGCAAATGTACTTGAAAAAAAGTTAGTTAAAATGAATTATCATACTTTCCTACTAGATGGTGATAATGTGCGTCATGGTCTCAACAAAGATCTTGGTTTTACAGATGTAGATCGTGTGGAAAATATGCGACGTGTCGGTGAAGTGGCAAGACTAATGACAGAAGCTGGCCTAATAGTAATTGTTGCTTTCATTTCACCATTTAAATCTGAGCGCGTTATGGTACGAGAGATGATGGTATCAGGTGAATTTTTAGAGATATATGTTGATACTCCTCTAAATGTTGCGGAAAAAAGAGACGTAAAAGGCCTCTATGCTAAGGCACGTTCTGGCAAACTTAAAAACTTTACGGGTATAGATAGCCCTTATGAAATACCAAAAAATCCTGACATTCACATTAAAACGGTTGATTTAACAATAGAAGATGCAGCAGAGTTAGTCCTAAGTAAAATTTTAAATAAAATAAATATTAATTAGACCTTGAATATATCTGGATAGCTTAATTTCAAATTTAAACAAAATCATTACAATTAGTTTTATAATAACTAAATTTACATAAAAAGTTACAACTGATTCAATTATAATTTTTATATTTTTATTCATTAAACTTCCTTGGTATAAAGAAACTTTAAAATGTATTGATATAATTATATCGTAAAGAATAGAATGATAGAAATATCATAAATATTGCATATTATACTTCATAAAACGTAATTGATGACGTATATTGTATATATGGTTTATTGTAAACTTTGGAGTTTATTATGTCAGTTTATGCAATAAAGGTATGGTTATCTAAAAGTGAAAAAGATTGGTTTCTTTATAAAGACTTAGAAGATCATGTTGTACATACATGGAGTAGAAGGGAAAAAGCAGAAGAAGTCATGAACCTTTTAACTTGTTATAAATCTGAAATTACAGAAGAGATACCAGCTCCAGCACTAGCAAGATCTACTGAAAAAAAACAAAAACTAAAGGTATAAAGCTAATTATTGATCTGAAGTGCAGCAATCTAATAAAAATAATTGGAATGTAAGATTTGAGGTTACATTTTATGGTAATGATCCAAACAAAGGATCATTTAGAGAAATTAAAGAATATAATATATTTTTTAATGATGAATTTGATATTGAAAACAAACTACCTTTTAATAATGCTGCAAATGTTGAAATTAACTTTTTACTTTATGTTGATAGTTTACCAATTGAAAAGCTTACAAAATTACCACATGATTATTATGATCCAAAAATAAAGTATGACCAAGAATCAGTTGAAGTTTTAGAAGTTATTAAAATATAGTTTTGATAAGATAATAAGTTGGGAGGTTAATTATTATGAATATAAAAGGAGGATGTTACTGTAGTGAAATTCGATATGAATCTAAAGGGGAAGTCCAAGCTTCTATTCAATGTCACTGCAGAGAATGCCAATACATAACTGGTGGAAATCCTAACGTTATTATGATAATGCCACTCGAAGGATTTAAATTTGTTAGTGGAAAACCTAAAGAGTTTAAAAGAAGTGATTTAGAAAACGCTGTTACTAGACTTTTTTGTGATAAATGCGGAACGGCAATTGGAACAAGAAATCCAATGAGACCAGAATCAATTATTTTAAAAGTTGGAACATTTGATGACCCTTCAATTTTTGATCCTAAGATAGCAATTTTTACAATCGATAAACAAAAATTTCATCATATAGACGATAATTTAAAATGTTTTGCAAAAAGGCCCTAAAATAAAAATTTGTTAATGTCAAATATTCAAAATATTGCCGATATATCAGTTGTAATACCTACTCATAACAGATGCGAGTTGCTAAAAAGAGCCATATGTTCTGTATTAGACCAAACTATTTGTGCTAGAGAAATTATTATTGTTGATAATGCTTCAACAGACAATACATATGAAATTATAACATCATTATTTCCTGAAATAATGTATTTTTATGAAAAGAGAAAAGGGGTAAGTATAGCGAGAAACTTAGGAATAAAAAATTGTAATTCAACATGGATTGCCTTTTTAGACTCTGATGATGCTTGGATGCCACAAAAATTAGAAAAACAACTTTTTTTCATAAATAATAATAACAAAAAGTACAGGCTTATTCATACGAATGAGATTTGGTATAAAAATAATAAATTTCAAAATCAACTGAAAAAACATGAAAAATCAGGAGGAGATATTTTTCAAAAGTCTTTGGAAATTTGTTGTGTTTCTCCAAGTAGTACTTTTATTAAGAAGGAAATTTTTGATGATTATGGTTTTTTTGATGAAGATTTAGAGGTTTGTGAAGATTATGACATGTGGATAAGAATTGCAGCCAAAGAAGAAGTTGGTTTTTTAGATAATCCATTAGTTATAAAATATGGAGGACATGATGATCAACTTTCAAGAAAATATTGGGGAATGGATAGATTTAGAATTAAATCTCTTGAAAAAAATTTAAATAATGATTGGTTTACTTCAGATCAAAAAAAAAGTGTTTTTAATATATTAATTAAAAAATTATCTATTATATCAAATGGAGCAAAAAAAAGAGATAATATAGAAATCTATAGAGAATATAATGATAAATTGAATTATTGGTCATTGGAATTAGATAAATTTAAAAATGAAAAATTTTAAAAAAAAAAAAATATCGATTAGATGGGTTGTAGCTTTAAAAGAAGAAGCTCAAATAATTATTGATCAGTTTAGACTAAAAACATTTAATGAAAAAACTATCTACCCAATCTTCAAGAATGAAGAAGAGACACATTGGTTAATTATATCTGGAATTGGACGAAGTAATGCTGCAGCCTCAACTGCCTATCTTTATTCATTTAGTAAAGCATCAAAACATACATCATGGATAAATTTAGGAATTGCAGGGTCAGATAAAGGTAATTATGGAGATTTGTGTTTAGTGGATAAGATTTCGACTTATCAAGAAAAAAAAGCAACATATCCATCAACAATGCCTAAGACAACTTTGCCAAAGATGAATTTATTTACATCTGACATTCCTATATCAGATTATTCAACTCATGAATTGATTGATATGGAAGGAAGTGCTTTTTTTGACATTGCTAGCAAGTTAGTCTCAAAAGAATTTATTTGTTTAATGAAAGTAATATCTGATGGTCCACAAAATGACATTAAAGAAATTACTAAGTCAAAAATAAGTAATTTAATAAAAAAAAATCTTTCTAATATTATTTATGTTATTTCATACTACGAAAGATTATCTGAAGAAGAATCACAAATAGCAGAAAAGCCAGAATTATTTTATGAAATTACTTCGAAATGGCATTTCACAGTAACACAATCTTATAAACTTGAAACTTTATTAAGGCGGATTGAAGTTTTTTGTAATAAAAGAGATTTAGAAGACAAAATCAAAAGTTGTGAATCGTCTAATTCTGTTATTAATGTTCTAAATTCGAAGATTAAAAAGAATATAGTTAATTGGAGTAAATTTTGATAGAAACAATATATGTTGAAGAGGCAATTAAAAACCATCCAAGAACAAAATTTATTTTAGAGAAATTTAAAAAATCTCGAATTATATCAATAAATAAATATGGAGAAATATTTAATAAAAGAAATCAAAATTTTAGAATTCAAAAAGCTAATCCTAGTTTAATTCTTGCTAATAAAAAAGATAGTTTCGTGTTATCAGCTCCTGAAGGATTTGGAATAGGTTCATCAAAAAATTTTTATTTTTCACACATGTATAATTGTATTTATGATTGTAGATATTGCTTTCTGCAAGGAATGTATTCTTCAGCTAATTATGTAATTTTTGTTAACTTTGAAGATTTTGATATTGCAATTAAAAAAACTTTAGAAAAGAATGTAAATTCAAAATTAACTTTTTTTTCTGGTTATGATTGTGACTCACTTGCATTTGAGAATGTAACAGGATTTGCAAAACATATTTTAACAGTTTTTAGAACATACCCTCAAATTGAAATAGAATTTCGCACAAAAAGTGTTCAAAAAGAACCCTTTTTGTCAATGAAACCCATGCAAAATGTTATTTTGGCTTACAGTCTTATGCCTGAATTAATGTCAAAGGCGTTAGATAACAAAGCTCCTTCGATTTCAAAGCGTATTAATGTCATTTCTGAATTGTCTGCAAGAGGTTGGAAAATAGGTTTAAGATTTGATCCATTAATACATGGAAAAAATTGGAAAGAGTTGTATCAAGATCTTTTAGAATATATGTATAACAAAATTTCTCTCGATTCTTTACATTCTGTTAGCTTCGGCTCATTAAGATTTCCTAAGAGAATGTATAAAGATATTTTTAAACTTTATCCAAATGAACCATTATTTTCTAGTCCATTATCTCTTAACAATAAAATGATTTCATATGACATTGAGATAGAGGAAGAAATGACTTCATATTGTAAAAACTTATCATTAAAGTATATAAATGAAAATCAAATATTTAAATGTTCTATCTAATTGTTTGGTAGTTATTCATGAAAGATAAATGTGTTCTGGTTACTGGTAGCTCAAGTGGTATAGGTTATGAAATAACCTCAAAACTTCTTGATTTAGGAGCACAGGTAATTGGAATAGCTAGAAACCATGATAAATCCAATTTAGAAAGCAAGAGTTATATAACATATAACTGTGATATAAGTGTTCGTGAAAAATTAGAAATACTCTTGAAACAAATTTTAAAAAATCATCCTCATATTAATTGTCTCATAAGTAGTGCAGGATATGGTGATTTTGGTCCTCTTGAAAATTTTTCTACATTGCAAATACATAATTTTATGGCTACAAATTTAACATCTCATATAATCATAACTAAACTTTTGTTACCTCATTTTAAAAAAAATAAAATGGGAGATATAATCTTTATTGGGTCTGAAGCAAGTTTATTAGGTGCAAAAAATGGAAGTCTTTATTGTGCTGCAAAATTTGGACTAAGGGGGTTTTCTCAAGCATTAAGTAAGGACGTAGCAAACAAAAATATAAGGGTTAGCATAATTAACCCCGGTTTGGTTAGAACTCCCTTTTTTGAGAACTTAAATTTTGAGCCAGGAATAGACGATGGAAACGCTATTAGCATCAAAGACATTTCATCTACTGTTGCTTACGTACTTAACCTTAGTAGAAATACAATAGTAAA
>CACJQK010000038.1 GCA_902595515.1 uncultured SAR116 cluster alpha proteobacterium | reverse complement strand
GAAATGCTGAAGCTCTTAATATTTCTGCATCTGGTAAAAAAATTGATTTATCTAATATCAAAGCAAAAATGCAAAACAATACTGAAAAAAATGATTATATTAAATTAGATTTAACTTTTGATTTAATAAAGCTAAATCCAAAAATATCTTTGATAGGAAATTTAAATGGAAAAATTAAAAAATCCTCATTTAAGTCAACTGCATATGGGAAAATATTATTAAATGATTTACCGATAATTGATAATGGTAAATTCAGAATATACATAGATGATATGGTGTCCAGCTTAGAGGGTCTAGGTTTAGTTGGTGGAGCAGAAACAAAAATTAACCTTAACAAAAAGAAAAATAATTTTCCAAATTTAATATTTGACACCTCTGATGGTGGAAAACTTCTAAGTGTACTTGGTTTTACAAAAAATATTAAAAGTGGTGATATGAATATAAATATTAATTTTTTGAATAATGAGTATAGTGAATATAAAGGGTACATAAAATCAAAAAAATTTAGTCTTATTAATGCACCTGGTATAATCAATTCTTTATCTGTATTAAGTTTTTCTGGAATAAGTTCAATAATATCCGGCGAAGGTGTATTTTTTGATGAAGGTAAAGCGGTCATTTATGTTAATGATAAAATTTTTAAATTTGACAAACTTTACTTAACAAGTGAGTCCCTAGGTATATCTGCTAAAGGTCAATTAGACTTAGAAAAAAAATCAATTGATTTAATGGGCTCCGTAGCTCCAGTGAAATTAATTTCTAGAATCATTAGTGTAGTGCCCGCTGTAGGTGAACTATTAACAGGTTTGAAAAAAGAAGGTTTATTTGCAGGACAATTTAGAATGTCGGGTTTAATGCAAAATCCAAAAATTAAATTAAATAAAATGTCATTTGCTCCAGGAATTTTTAGAGATATATTTTCAGATGATTGGCTTGATAACAATAATATTTTTGTAAAATAGCATTAATTAATCAATTCAAAATTAGAAGACCATGTTTTTTTTTACCATATGAAATTTTTGCTCTTCCATTCTCATAATCTTTAATATTTAAAGTATAATTTTCATCATTAACGACAATGTTATTGATTCTGGCCCCGTTTCCTCTAATTAATCTTCTTGCTTCTCCGTTAGTATTTAAAAAATTAAGTTTTTTTAAAGCATCAATAATGCTTATTTCACTAATATCAACTTTTATACTAGGTAGAGTGTCGTCTATTTGTAATTTATTAAATAAGTTTGCCGAGGATGATGAAATTTTATTTGCGACTTTGGGACTTCTGCATAATTTAGTAACTTCATTTGCTAATAAAATTTTAGCATCATTAATTTTAGCACCTTTCAGTTTTTTTAATTTATTTATTTCAGAAATTGGAAGTTCTGTAAATAATTTTAAAAATTTTATAACATCTAAATCTTCTGTATTTCTCCAATATTGCCAAAAATCCCAATCTGACAATTGAGAACTATTTAACCAAACAGCCCCATTTGCGGTTTTACCCATCTTTGTTCCACTACTAGTTGTTAAAAGTGGTGAAGTTAGTCCATAAGCTTGTTCTGAAGTAAATTTTTTTACCAATTCTAACCCTGTAATAATATTACCCCATTGATCAGAACCACCCATCTGAATTTTACAATTATAATCTTTTGAAAGTTGCAAAAAATCAAAAGCTTGTAATATAGAATAATTAAATTCTAAAAAAGAAAGGTTCTGCTCTCTTTCTAGTCTTAGCTTTACACTCTCAAGATTATTAAGTTTATTAATTGAAAAATATGAACCATATTCTCTTAAAAATGATATGTAATTTAAATCTTCTAACCAATCAGCATTGTCTACCATTATAGCATCACTTACATTTTCCCCAAATTTCAGGAATTTTTTGAAGATTGTTTTTATGCTCTCTTTATTTTTTTTGATTTTTTCTGAGGATAGAAGAGGTCTAGCCATATCTTTTCCAGAGGGGTCGCCAACTTTTGTGGTTCCGCCACCCATTAATACAATTGGTTTATTACCAGTTTTTTGAAACCAGCGTAGCATCATTATTTGTATTAAAGATCCAACGTGCAATGATGGTGCAGTACAATCAAATCCAATGTACCCAGCAATAGAAGATCTTTTCATTTCTTTTTTTAGATTTTCTTTGTCAGTAATTTGGTGGAGAAAACCGCGATCGTTCATTATAGTTATAAAATCAGAGTTATTAATTTTACTCATTTTGAAATCTCATAATTTTTTATTTTCAAAGCTCACTATATTCAGAGGAATCCAATACATTATTTAAATATTTTTTTATTGATTCCATTAATTCTTCATCATGATTTGAAAACATATGATTAGCTTCTTTAATGTATTCTAATTCTATCTTTATACCTTTTTGAATAGATATCTTATCTACAAGTCTTTGAATGACTTCTATAGGTACTCTTTTATTGTTTTCTCCATGAATAATTAAACCAGATGCAGGGCATGGTGCTAAAAAAGAAAAATCAAATTTGTCAGCTGGAGGTGACACGGAAATAAAACCCACAATTTCTGGTCTTCTCATCATCAATTGCATACCCACCCAAGATCCAAAAGAAAAACCAGCAATGAAAGTATATCTAGAATGTATATTTTGTGATTGCACCCAGTCTAAAACTGCAGCAGCATCAGCTAGTTCTCCTTCACCTCCTTCATATATTCCCTCGCTTCTTCCTACACCTCTAAAATTAAATCGTAAAACAGAAAAACCCCTATTTCTAAATTCATGGTACATACCATATGAAACTTTATTATTCATACTACCCCCTTGATTGGGTTCAGGATGTAATACTAGAGCTATTGGGCTATCAGACGATTGTCCGGCATGATATCTACATTCTATTCTTCCGTGGGGGCCATTAAGAATTACCTCAGGCATTTATTTCTCCAGAAAATGAATAAATAACTTTATAACATAAAACAAAACTCTTATAAAACATTATTGATTTTATGTTCAAGGTTAATAATTCACCGAATAATTATTAAAATTAGATCTGTCAATATCATTTGGTAAATAAACTTATTTTAGATTTAAATTTGATATTACTTATATTAATCATTATGTGTATTAATAGGCTTAATCGATGGAAACATAAACATGATTTTTAAAAAATTTTTGAATGAAATTGATTCTATTATAGAAAGAGATCCTGCTGCTGGGAGTAGACTTGGAGTGATTTTTTTATATCCAACATTTCATGTAATGTTTTTTTATAAAATTGGAAATATTTTTTGGAGATACAATTTAAAATTCATTGCTAGGCTGATCATGCACTTTGCAAGAATTTTTACAGGAATTGAAATACATCCTGCAGCTAAAATAGGAAAAAAATTTTTTATGGATCATGGATTAGGTATAGTAATAGGTGAGACAACTGAAATAGGTGAAAATGTAACCATTTATCAAGGTGTTACTTTAGGGGGGATTATGCCATCAATACAGAGTGACACTCAAAGAAATCAAAAAAGACATCCTACAATAGGTAATAATGTGATAATTGGTTCTGGTGCTCAAATTTTAGGAGCAATTAAAGTTGGCGATAATGCAAGAATAGGAGCTAATTCTGTTGTTTCAAGAGATGTCCCAGCAAATGTTACTGTTGTAGGCGTTCCAGCAAGAGAATTTGCAAGATCAAAGAAAAAAGAAACTTTTAAAGCTTATGGAATATCAGCTAATGACGCTGACCCAAGAGAAAAAATGCTAGTTAGTTTACTTAAGAAAGTAGACAACTTAGAAAAGAAAATAAAAATTTTAGATAATAAAAAAAATAAAAAAATATAAAACTTTTTAATGATTGTTTAGGTATTGAATTTAAGTCGTGAAAAACCAAATATATTTAGATCATAATGCAACTGTACCCCTATTAAAGGAAGTAAAGAAGTCTTTGATAGATTGTATGGATTTTGGCCCATTAAACGCTTCTTCAATACATTACTATGGTAGAAAAGGGAAAGATATAATTGAGGTTGCCAGAGCAAACATAAGTCAATTAATTAATGCAAACAAAAATAATATAATTTTTACAAGTTCTGCCACAGAAGCTATTAATCTATTATTTAGTAATTTTGAAACCATTATTGTAAGCTCTATAGAACATTTGGCAGTGTTATATTCATCTAAAAGTGATCACATAATACCTGTAAATCAAGATGGAATTGTGGATCTGAATTTCCTAGAATTATATTTAAAAAAAATATTCAAAAATAACAAAAAAATATTAGTTTCTGTAATGTGGGTAAATAATGAGACTGGTGTAATACAACCAATTAAAGACATAGTAAATATTGCAAAAAAATTTCAATGTTTAACTCATTGTGATGCTGCACAAGCTCTTGGTAAAATAAATATTAATCTTGACGAAATTGAGTTGGATTTTTTAACACTCTCAGGTCATAAAATTGGTGCCCCAACTGGGGTAGGGGCTTTGGTTTATAATAACAAGACAAATATAACACCACAAATTTTAGGTGGAGGGCAAGAAAAAGGAATGCGAGCAGGAACTGAAAATATTCTTGGAATTAGGGGGTTTGGAGAAGCTGCTAGATTAATGGGTATGAGAAAAGAAACTAATTGTTCGCAAGTAAAATTTCTTAGAGATTTTATTCAAAAAAAAATAAAAAAAATAAGCCCTGAAACTATTATTTTTGGAGAAAAAACAAAAAGAGTTGCGAATACACTATTAATGGCTTTACCTAAAATACCTGGGGATTTGGCATTGATGAAATTAGACCTAGAATCGTTTTCAGTTAGTTCTGGTTCGGCTTGTAGTTCAGGTAAAATTTCTCAAAGTCATGTGGTTAGTGCAATGGGATATGACGAGCTGGCTTCAAACTCAGTAAGAATTTCTTTTCCTCCAAATGATTTTATTTTAAATTCAGAAAACTTGATAACCACACAAGAATTAGATAAATTGGCACAAAGTTGGTCTAATTTGTAATTAAAAACAATTATATGGAGTGAAATGTGCCCAAACTTGTGTTTGTGAATTCAGATGGAATTGAAAAATCTGTAGAAGCAGAAAATGGTATATCTCTAATGGAAGTTGCTAGAGATAATAATTTGGGAATTGAAGGAACATGTGGAGGATCAATTTCATGTTGTACATGCCACGTAATAATTGACAAAAAATGGTTTTCTGTTGTTGGTGGACCTAACCCAGATGAAGAAGATATGCTAGATTTAGCTGATGGACTACAACCAACTTCACGATTGGGATGTCAAATTGAAGTTTCTGACAAGCTTGATGGTCTTAGAGTTTCAATACCTGAAGAGTAAGGTTAATGATAAATATTAACCAAGTAATTAATGAAATGGACTTAGAGGGCAACCCATCTAATCATAGAGTTGTTGTTGCAATGTCAGGTGGTGTAGATTCTTCTGTGACTGCAGCTTTACTTGTGGAGGCAGGTTATAACGTTGTTGGCTTAACGATGCAACTATACGATTATGGTAAAGCACTTAAAAAAAAAGGCGCATGTTGTGCGGGTTCTGATATTAATGATGCTAGATTAGTTTCAAGTAGGCTTGGAATTCCTCATTATGTGTTGAACTATGAAAGTGTATTTCAAGATCAAGTTATAAATGACTTCGTAGATTCTTACCTAAGGGGTGAAACTCCAATACCATGCGTAAGATGTAATCAAACGGTCAAATTTACAGACATGTTTTCTAGAGCAAAAAAACTTGGCGCAAGTGCGTTGGCCACTGGTCATTACATAAGAAGGAAAAATCAATCAGGAAACCTAAGCTTGCATACTGGTAAAGATCTGTCAAAAGATCAATCTTATTTTTTATTTGCTACAACTAAAAAACAACTCAATTTTGTAAGGTTTCCATTAGGTTTTCTAACAAAAGAGGAAACAAGATCTATTGCTAAACGTCACGAACTTAATGTAGCAGATAAGCCTGATAGCCAAGATATATGTTTTGTCCCTGAAGGAAAATACGCAGACGTAGTAAGAAAACTAAGACCAAATAGCGTTGATAGAGGCGATATTGTTGATGTAAATGGAAATGTTATAGGAAAACATAATGGGATAATTGATTTTACTATTGGGCAAAGAAAAGGAATTGGTGTTGGTGGTAGAAAAGGAGTTGATGATAGTAATAGTATCTTATACGTAATAGCTCTTGATACAAAAAAAAATAATGTAATTGTTGGCCCTAAAGAATTCTTATCTTGTAACAAAATTAAAATATCTGAATGTAACTGGATAATTGATTTACCACAAAAATCAAAATTTAAAGTTTTAGTTAAGTTGAGAAACTCATCAGAGCCAGTAATAGGAACAATTAAAGCTAATTTTGACTTTAGCTTTGTTTTTTTATACTTTGACGAACCTCAATATGGGGTTTCTACTGGACAAGCTGCTGTTTTTTATAACATCAAAAAAAGGTCTCATGTATTGGGTGGTGGTTGGATAACAGAAGCTCCTAATAAGTTAGCTGATAATAATATTATTAATGCATAAATTAGATCATATTGTGTTAGGTGCCTGCAGCTTAGAAAAAGGAACGGAATTTGTTGAAAATATACTTCAAGCTAAACTGAGTGATATTGGATATCATAAGGATATGGGAACGCACAATAGAGTGATAAGAATTAACAACGAGATTTATTTTGAAGTTATTGCAATTAACCCAGAAATGAAAAATTTTAAACACAAAAGGTGGTTTAACCTAGATAACCCAAATTTACAGCTTAAATTAAAGAAAGTCCCACAGATTATTGGTTATGTAGTTGAAATTAGTAATAAAATACCATTTGAATATTACGATCCATTTTTTAATGCTTCTCGTTCTAACTATAGATGGCAGTTTGCTATGCCAAATTACAAAAACAATATTTTAGACAATGAAATTTTAGAGACAGGTATCATTCCAAGCTTAATTTCTTGGAAAAGTGAGAAACCTATTTATCAAATGAAAAAAAATCAGTTTGAACTTATAAAATTTGAAATTAAGTTTCCCAAATCACAACCTCATTTTAATAACTTTTTCAGAGCTTTTGGAAAAATTAAGTATGTTTCAGTTTTATCAACAACAAAAGAAAATGCTCCAAAAATGAAATTAAAAATAAAAGATAATTTAAGAGACATGATTGTTTCATTATAAAATAAATTTATGAATGTAATTGCTTGACTACAAAATAAATTGTATTTAGTAACAATTCAATTATTGGCGGAGTAGCTCAGCTGGTTAGAGCACCGGAATCATAATCCGGGTGTCGGGGGTTCAAGTCCCTCCTCCGCTACCAATAAATTTAAAAATTTTCCAATTATTGATCAAGTTTTAAATTATTCTATTGATTAATTTTGAAAACTTCAACAGCATATACCAATGAAAAATAAACCTAACTTTTTTATAATTGGGACACCAAAATGTGGAACAACGTCATTGTGTTTTTATCTAAGTAAACACCATGATGTTTTTATATCTGACCCAAAAGAGCCTAGATATTTCAGTCCGGATTTTCCAGAAAAACATAGACGTATAAAAACACAAGAAGAATATGAAAAAATTTTTGATAAATCTATTGGTTACAAAGCTATTGGTGAGGCATCAGCCTATTATCTGTTTTCAAAAGTTGCAGTGCAAAATATTATTAACTTCAATCCTCGAGCAAAGTTTATAGTACTTGGAAAAAAACCTCTAGATGTTGCTCGTTCTTGGCATAATCATCTTGTGCACAATGGATATGAAAACATAA
>CACJQK010000037.1 GCA_902595515.1 uncultured SAR116 cluster alpha proteobacterium | reverse complement strand
AACTGCTTCACCCAAACCTGATGGAGATTCAGACATGACAAACCCACAATCACTCATAACTTTAACTTTGGCGTCAGCACTACCACTTCCACCACTCACTATTGCACCAGCATGACCCATTGTTCTTCCTGGAGGAGCAGTTTTTCCAGCAATAAACCCTGCTATTGGTTTTTTATTTTCATGATTTTTAAAGAAATTTGCTGCTTCTTCTTCAGCATTTCCACCAATTTCACCAATCATCAATATTGCCTCTGTTTGCTCATCATTAAGAAACATATCTAAGCAGTCTATAAAATTTGTTCCATTAATAGGATCACCACCAATTCCAATACATGTTGATTGCCCTAAACCAGCGACTGTCGTTTGTGCAACAGCTTCATAAGTTAATGTTCCAGATCTAGACACAATTCCTATTTTGCCAGGAGTATGAATATGTCCTGGCATAATTCCAATTTTGCATTGACCGGGAGTAATTACACCCGGGCAGTTAGGGCCAATAAGTCTGGATTTTGACTGTTTCAAAAATTGTTTAACTTTTATCATATCTTGGACTGGTATACCTTCCGTAATACAAATTATTAATGGAATTTTTGATGCTATTGCTTCTAGTATCGAATCAGCTGCAAAAGGAGGAGGAACGTATATAACTGTTGCATCAGGATTAACTTCTTCAACACACTCTTGGACAGTATTGAAAACGGGAAGATTTAAATGTTTAGTGCCACCCTTGCCTGGAGTGACTCCTCCAACCATTTTAGTTCCGTATGCAATGGCTTGCTCTGAATGGAAAGTTCCTTGCCCTCCAGTAAATCCTTGGCAAATAACTTTTGTATATTTGTTAATCAATACAGACATCTGATTAATATCCTTTAACAGCACTTACAATTTTCATTGCTGCATCATCTAAGTTATCAGCAGGTATTATTTTTAATCCAGAATCCCTAAGGATTTTTTTTCCTTCTTCTACATTTGTACCAGCTAATCTTACAACCAAAGGTTTCGATAATGAGAGTGTTTTAGCTGCTGCAACTACTCCACTAGCAATAATATCACAGCGCATAATCCCTCCAAAAATATTTACCAAAATACCTTCTACAGCTGCATCAGATAAAATGATTTTAAAGGCTTCAGTAACTTTTTCCTTAGTAGCACTTCCTCCAACATCTAAAAAGTTTGCCGGAGAGGCTCCTTTAAGTTTAATAATATCCATTGTAGCCATGGCAAGACCAGCACCATTGACTAAACAGCCTATTGTTCCATCAAGTTTTATATAAGCTAAATCAAATTTGCTAGCCAATATTTCAGCAGGATCTTCTTCAGTTTCGTCTCTTAGTGACAATATATCAGGGTGTTTGAATAAGGCATTATTGTCAAAAGACATCTTTGCATCTAAAGCGATTAAACTATTTTCAGAAGTTAATACAAGAGGGTTAATTTCTAATAAACTAGCATCTTTTTCAATAAAGAGTTTATATAATTGATTAAAAAATTTACCTGCTTGTTTAAAACTAGAATCTTTTAATTTAAGTTCATTAGCTATTAATCTTGAGTGAAAGGGTTGAAAGCCAATTGTTGGATCTATATTAAAGGATAAGATTTTTTCAGGAGTTTCTCTAGCTACTTTTTCAATGTCCATGCCTCCCTCAGTAGACGCTATTATTGATACTCTACTAGTTACTCGATCTACAACCATTGAAAAGTAATATTCAGCTTTTATGTTGCATCCATCTTCAATGTAAAGCCTTTGAACTAGTTTTCCCTCAGAACCTGTTTGATGGGTAATTAATTTTTTTCCCAATATTGTGTCAGCTGAATTTTTTACTTCATCTAAATTTTTTACAACTTTTACGCCACCAGCTTTTCCCCTTCCGCCAGCGTGTATTTGAGCTTTAACAACAAAGATTGGCCCTGGTAGTTTTTTTGCTGCGTTTATAGCTTCGTCAATTGTGAATGCAATGTATCCAGAGGGCGTAGGAATATCATATTGTCTTAACAACTCTTTGGCTTGGTGTTCATGAATATCCAAAACTTTAACCTTTCTAAACTGAGCTTATGATGCTTCAAACTTTAAAGCAACTTCGTTTAATTGTTTTACGGCTGAAACAGAATGATCGAACATATCTTTTTCATCAGAAGTAAAACTTATTTCAACAATCCTTTCTACACCATTTTTACCAATAATTACTGGAACACCTACATACAATCCATTTAGATTATAGTATCCATCAACAAAGGCTGCACATGGTAATAATTTTTTCTTATCTTTTAAATATGAGTCAGCCATCTCAATAGCAGATGATGCAGGAGCATAAAATGCAGAACCTGTTTTTAGTAATCCAACTATTTCAGCGCCTCCGTCTCGGGTTCTTTGTACAATTTGATCTATTTTTTCCTGAGTACTCCACCCCATTTTCACTAAATCTGGCACAGGAATTCCTGCAACTGCAGAATATCTTGCTAAGGGAACCATTGTGTCTCCATGCCCTCCTAGGACAAAGGCTGTTACATCACTCACGGAAACATTAAACTCTTTAGCTAAAAAATGTCTAAATCTAGCAGAATCTAATACACCTGCCATACCAACTACCATGTTAGTCGGTAAACCAGATGCCCTTTGTAAAACTCCAACCATAGCATCAAGCGGATTAGTTATACAAATTACAAATGCTTTAGGACAATTGTCCTTTATTCCTTTACCAACTTGTTTCATAACTTTAGTGTTGATCTCAACTAAATCGTCTCTGCTCATACCCGGCTTCCTTGCAACACCAGCAGTTACAATTACTACATCACTATCCTTGAGATCTTTATAATCATTTGAACCAATCATTTTACTGTCAAAACTCTCAACTGGTCCTGATTGGGCAAGATCTAAAGATTTACCCTGAGGAATACCCTCTGCGATATCAAACAGGGTTATATCCCCAAGCTCTTTAATTGCAGCTAAGTGTGCAAGAGTTCCTCCAATGTTTCCTGATCCAACCAAGGCTATTTTATTTCGCATATCGCTTTCCATTAATTTTTTATTGAGTTAATATATTAACCTAAATTTAAATTGTTATTATTGTCTAATCTTTTATTCTTTTTTTTAAAGTGCATCAAGGTCAGAATACATGTTATTAACTTTTAAAGTTGTGACATTTCAATTATTCTTGAAATAGTTCTTTGAAATTCAAACTTCCAATGTTCGCCCGTGTATATATCAGAAAAATCAGCTTTTGCATTAGCAATTAGGAAACATTTTTTATCATATAGAGCGTCTATTAACCATATGAATCTTCTAGTTTCATTTCGAAGATTATCATTCAAGTTTGGTATCTTATCTATAATAATACCTTTATATCTTAGTGCTATTTCAATATAATCGGCAGCAGCCAATGGTTTATTACATAAATCATCAAAACTGATTCTTGCAACACCTGCAGCAACTTCTGGAATATTTATTTGTCTTCCAGACACCTCAACATTTTCAGATATTATCTCAAAACCTATAGATAAGGTTTTAAATATCTCGTTAATTTTTTCTTTATTTGTTTTATTAACTGGACTTAACCAATATTTTTGTCCACTAAGAGATCTCTTTCTCCAATCCTCACCTTCTGGAATTTTAACAATATCAGTTTTTAGTTTTAAATTTTCTATAAATGGTAATATTCTATCTCTATGCAATCCATCTTTGTATAGACCATCCGGTGGTTGGTTTGATGTCGTAACTAATATTGTACCCTGTGCAAACATAACCTCAAATAAACGAGATAAAATCATCGCATCTGCAATATCTTTTACCTCCATTTCATCAAAACAAAGTAATTTTGCTTTCTTGGCCAAATCTTGCCCTACTAATAGAACTGTGTCTTTGTTTTTTTCTATTTTTCTTTTTTCAAGAATTCTTTGATGAACTTCCTTCATGAAATCATGAAAGTGTAAGCGTCTTTTTTCTTTTATTTGAACTTGGTAAAAAAATAAATCCATCATCATTGATTTACCTCTACCAACACCACCATAGAGATAAAGACCTTTAATCTCTTTGGTATTATTTTTTGTAAAAAATTTAGAAATAAAACTCTTAGTTTTTAATTTATCAAATTTATCTAATAAATTATCAAAAAATTGTGAAACAAAAGCCTGACCTTTATCAAATTTTATTGATTTATTAGAAGCAATTAGACTGAGTGACTTTTCTTCATTTATTTTCAAAATATTAGCCGTACAAATAGCCTTAAAACTTACTTTCTTTCGAGTTGAAGTTTTTTAATTTCGCCTATAGCTTTAGCTGGGTTTAATCCCTTAGGACAAGTTTTAGTGCAATTCATAATAGTATGACAACGATATAGTTTGAATGAATCTTCGAGATCATCAAGTCTTTGTTCTGTATTTTCGTCTCTACTATCAGCAATCCATCTATATGCTTGCAACAAAACAGCGGGGCCTAAATATTTATCCCCATTCCACCAATAAGAAGGACAAGAAGTTGAACACGAAAAACAAAGAACACATTCCCATAATCCATCTATTTTCTCACGTTCTTTGGGTGATTGTTTTCTAGATTTACCCTTTTCTGGGTCAGATTTACTTTGTAACCATGGCTTAACAGATGTTAATTGTTCATAAGCTTTAGATAGGTCTGGTACTAAATCCTTAATAACTTCCATATGTGGTAAAGGATATATATTAATGTCACCTTTAACATCATCAATTGACTTCAAACATGCAAGTGTATTGGTACCGTCTATATTCATTGAACAAGAACCACATATTCCTTCTCTGCAAGACCTTCTAAAAGTTAAACTTGAGTCTATTTCCTGTTTGATTTTTATTAAAGCATCTAAAACCATTGGACCACATTGATCTAGATCAATAGTATAGCTGTCTATTCTTGGGTTTTCGTCATCATCTGGTGACCATCTATATACATTAATTTTTCTTGTATTTTCTGCATTAGTGTTTAAGGGGTAATCAATACCTTTAACAATTTTAGAATGCTTTGGTAGGGCAAATTCAGCCAAAAAATTCTCCTCTTAATTAGTAAACTCTTGCGGCTGGGGGTATTGGTGCCACTTCGTTTGTTAATGTATTTAAGTGGACGTCTCTATAGTCTAGCTTAGTTTTGTTTTTCTCATCAAGCCACATTATTGTATGTTTCATCCAATTCTTATCATCTCTTTCAGGATAGTCTTCGTGCGAATGTGCACCACGCGATTCTTTTCTTTGGTCTGCTGACTTCATAGTAATAATTGCTTGTTGCATTAAGTTTTCTAATTCGAGTGCTTCAACCAAGTCAGTATTAAAAATCATTGATCTATCTTTTATACCAATATTATCCATACCTTTTGAGATAGTATCAACTTTTTGGATACCTTCCTTCATTGAAGTATTTGATCTAAAAACTGCTGCATGTTTTTGCATTGCATTTTGCATTGAGTTTCTAACTTCACCCACAGAAACATCTCCATTTGAATATCTTACTTTATCAAGTCTTGCTAAAATTTTATCTGTTACTCTTTTGGGTAAAGGCGCATGAGCACTTCCTTTTTCGACTGTTTTTAAAGCTCTTTGTGCAGCAGCACGCCCAAAAACGACAATATCTAATAATGAGTTGGTTCCTAATCTATTAGCTCCATGTACAGACACACATGCTGCCTCTCCGATAGCCATTAGTCCTGAGACAACTGCATCTTGGTCATTTCCTCTTCTTGTTACAACCTCACCGTTATAATTAGTCGGAATTCCACCCATATTATAATGAACTGTTGGTAAAACTGGAATTGGTTCTTTAGTAACATCAACACCACAGAAAATTTTAGCAGTTTCACTGATCCCTGGCAATCTCATCTGTAATGTGGCTGGATCAATATGTTCTAAATGCATAAAAATATGATCTTTATTAGGACCAACACCTCTACCTTCATTAATCTCAATAGTCATAGATCGTGATACTACATCTCTACTAGCAAGATCTTTTGCAGTAGGGGCATATCTTTCCATAAACCGTTCACCTTCAGAGTTTGTGAGATAACCACCTTCACCTCTTGATCCTTCTGTTATGAGAACACCTGCACCATAAACACCTGTTGGATGAAATTGAACAAATTCCATATCTTGAAGAGGCAGGCCTGCTCGCAAAACCATAGCATTTCCATCACCTGTACAAGTATGAGCAGAAGTACAAGAAAAATATACTCTACCATAACCACCAGTAGCGAGAACTGTTTGATGTCCTCTAAATCTATGAATTTTACCATCATCCATACATAAAGCTAGAACACCAACACACTTACCATTATCATCCATAAGAAGATCAAGCGCAATGTACTCTACAAAAAACTCAGCTTGATATTTTAGACACTGTTGGTAGAGAGTGTGTAAAATTGCATGACCAGTTCTATCTGCAGCTGCACAAGCTCTTCTTGCCATTTTCTTGCCGTAATCTAAAGTATGGCCACCAAATGGTCTTTGATAGACCTCACCATCTTCAGTTCTAGAAAACGGAACTCCAAAATTCTCTAACTCAGTTACAGACGGGATAGCTTCTTTACACATATATTCAATAGCATCTTGGTCCCCAAGCCAGTCAGACCCTTTTACTGTATCATACATGTGAAACTGCCAACTATCATTTTCACCCATGTTATTAAGCGCGGCTCCAATTCCACCTTGAGCAGCAACAGTGTGGCTTCTTGTCGGAAAAACTTTTGTAATACAAGCAGTTTTTAAGCCACCAGATACCATGCCCAAAGTTGCTCTTAGTCCAGCACCTCCTGCACCAACAACAACGACATCATGTTCATGATCTACAATTTCATATTCAGACATAAAATAACTTTCTAATTATAAATAAATTTTCAAAACGCAAAGAATTGATAAAACACCTAGAAGTAAAGATAATAGTTTTATAAGTATTAAAGACATAATTTTCAACCCCTCATTATGCACATAATCTTCAATAACAACCTGTAATCCTGAAGCAGCATGAAAGTATAAAGTCCCAAACAAAAGCACCAATCCTGTTGCGTTTAATGGGCTTTGCAACCAAGAAACTGATTGGTCGTAGGTGTTTGTTAAGCTAAAAACAAGCGAGGATACAAACCAAATTACGAGGGGTATCATTGCAATTGCAGAAATTCTTTGTAACTTCCAATGAACTACGCCGTTAGATTTTGATTGCATTTTAATTACTTTCTTTAAACAACTTTGAGATAGACTATTAACCATGTCATAGAAGTCAATAATAACGAGGAAATTATTACAGCTACGCCTGAAATATAGGCATGTTTTAAATCATATCCATAACCAGCATCCCAAAATAAATGACGAATACCATTACTTAAATGATAAAATAAAGCAAAAGTAAAACCAAAAATTATTAATTTACCAAACCAGTTATTAATTAGATTTGAATACATTAAATAAGTGTCTTCACCTAAGGTAAGTGCTACAATCCATGACACTAAAATTATACTTCCTATTGATAATGCTATGCCCGTTCCCCTATGAAGAATAGACAATATAGAAGTTATTTGTGGTTTGTATATTTGAAGATGTGGTGAAAGTGGTCTTTGTCTACTCATATTAATCTCAATTATTTGATTAATTAAATAAATGAACTAAATAAATAATTCAAATCCAAAATTCAAAAATTTAAATTTTCTTTGAAAATTATTATTAAAATTGATAAACCAAGTAAAATAATACCCGTAAGTTCAGTAATTTTAATCTTTTCCTTGAAAAAAATGACTGAAATTAGAATTGAAAAAATTAATTCTATTTGTCCAACTGCCCTAACTTCAGCCGCTGTTGTTAAGCCAAATGCTACAAACCAGCCAAATGTAGCTCCTGTACCAGATAAACCTGCTGGCAAACTAGGTTTCCAATATTTAATAACAGCTAAAAATTGATCTCTTTTATTTATTACAAGATACCAGCCTACCAATGTAGTTTG
>CACJQK010000036.1 GCA_902595515.1 uncultured SAR116 cluster alpha proteobacterium | reverse complement strand
ATGCTGACATTGTCTTTATTGCAGTGGGAACACCCGCAAGACGTGGTGACGGTCATGCTGATTTATCATATGTTTATGATGCTGCAGAAGAAATAGCAAAAAATTTAATTGGCTATACAGTAATTGTTACTAAGTCTACGGTGCCTGTTGGCACAGGAAATGAAATTAAAAAAATTATTAGAAAAACAAACCCCAAAGTTAAATTTGATGTGGTTTCAAATCCAGAATTTTTGAGAGAAGGTAATGCTATTGAGGATTTTATGAGACCTGATAGGGTTGTTGTTGGATGTGAAACTGAAAAAGCCAAAGAAGTAATTTCAAAAATATATAAACCATTATATCTAATTGAAACTCCAATTTTATTTACTGATTTAAAAACAGCAGAGTTAATCAAATATGCTGGTAATGCATTTTTGGCTGTAAAAATTTCGTACATTAATCAGATAGCAGATTTATGTGAAAAGGTTGGTGCTGATGTCCATGACGTTTCAAGAGGAATTGGTTTAGACAAAAGAATTGGTAGTAAATTTTTGCATCCTGGACCTGGATATGGTGGATCTTGTTTTCCGAAAGACACCCAAGCTCTTGTAAAAACAGCTAATTATTATGGTTCAAAAATTTCTATTGTAGAAAATGTCATAAATTATAACACTCAAAGAAAAATGGATATGGCAGAAAAAATAATTTCTGCTTTAGGAAAAAATTACACAAATAAGAAAATATCTATCCTAGGTCTGGCATTTAAACCAGAAACGGATGATATGAGAGAAAGTCCGTGTCTTGATATTATCCCTAAACTTCAAGAAAAAAATTTACAAATTTTTGCATTCGATCCAGTAGCTATGAATGAAGCAAAAAAATTATTACAAAATGTCCAATTTACAGAAAGTATTGAAGATTGCATTAGAAATAGTGATGCACTTGTAATTTTAACTGAGTGGAATGAATTCAGGAGTTTGTCACCAGAAAGATTAAAAAAATACATGAAAGGAAATATTTTAATTGATTTAAGAAACGCACTTAACTCAGACAGTTTTCATGAAAGTGGATTCAATCTTATTCAAATAGGAAGACCAACTCTTAACCAGTAATATTTGTTCCAAGTGATTTAGGTCTTTTCATTCCTTCAATTAAATTAACCATTTCAATTTTTCCAGTTATTTTACCTTTTGCATTTTCTATTGTAACTGGTTTTGATGGTGCATCTGACATTATTTGAAGTATATCTTCTAACACCATATCTTCTTTAACAGTTGCTCCTGAGCTTTTAGTGTTTGTTAGTGTCATTATTGACTTTGCTTGAATGACCCTTGCTCTATTGATATCTTTGATAAAATCAGAAACGTATTCATCTGCGGGGTTCATTATTATTTCCTGAGGATCACTGTCTTGAACCATGCTTCCATCTCTAAGAATAGCTATTCTGTCCCCAATCTTCAAAGCTTCGTCAAGATCATGAGTAATAAAAATTATTGTCTTATGTAACTCATTTTGCAGGTCTAGAAGTATATTTTGCATTTCTGAACGAATTAGTGGATCTAAAGCAGAAAATGCTTCATCCATAAGTAGAATTTCTGCATCTGTTGCCAATGCTCTTGCTAATCCTACTCTCTGTTGCATGCCACCTGATAGTTGGCCTGGATAATATGTTTCATATCCGTCTAAGCCTACTCTTTTAATCCATTTTTGAGCCTTGTAAGACCATTCATTTTTAGGAATATTTTGAATTGCAAGCCCATAACCAACATTTTGTAAAACTGTTTTGTGTGGAAATAATGCAAACTTTTGAAAAACCATCGACATATTATTTTGTCTAAATTGAATGAGTTCTTTCGAATTTAAATTTAGTATATTTGTATTATTGAATAGTATTTCACCGCTTGTTGGTTCTATTAATCTATTTAGATGTCTTATAAGAGTAGATTTGCCTGAACCAGAGAGACCCATGACAACTTGTATCTTTCCTTTTTTAATATTTAAATTAATATTATTTAATCCTAGAACACAGTTTGATTTCTCAAGAAGTTCGTCCTTACCCATTCCATCTTTAACCAGATCAAGTGCACTTTTATCACCATCACCAAAAATCTTATAAAGTTGATTTACTTTGATTAATATATTTTTTGAATCCATTATATTAATCCTTACCTTCATTCCTATATTTTTGCATTCTTAGTCCAAATTTTTGGGTAACACGATCAAAAATAATTGCCAGTATAACAATAGCAAGACCATTCATTAACCCTAGAGCTAAATACTGATTTGAAATTGCTCTTAAAACTGGAAGACCAAGACCTTTAACTCCAATCATAGATGCTATCACTACCATTGCTAGGGCCATCATTATTGTTTGATTTACACCTGCAAATATAGTTGGTAGGGCCAATGGCATTTGAACTCCAAATAATTTCTGCCAATAATTTGCGCCAAAAGAATCAGCTGCTTCTAACACGTCTTTATCTACTAACCTAATGCCTAAATTCGTTAAACGAACAATGGGTGGAATAGCATAAATACATACTGCAATTAATCCGGGAACCTTTCCAATACCTAAAAGCATCACAACTGGTATCAAATACACAAAACTAGGAATTGTTTGCATGACGTCTAAAACAGGAACTATTGCTGCTTGGACTTTATTACTTCTTGCCATAGCAATACCTAATGGTATACCAATTGCTATACATAGAAATGTGGCAACAAGTATAATAGCTAATGTTGACATTGTGTCTTCCCACATACCGAAATACCCAATCAACATAAAACTTATAAAAGTTCCAACAACAATTAATATGGATCTTGAGCCTATCCAAGCAATTAAAAGAATACTTAATATTATAACAGGCCATGGGGTATTAATAAAAAGCTTTTCAAACCATACTAAAAACATTAGTAACGGTTCAAAAAATTCTTCAATACCTTGTCCATAAGTTCTTGAGAAGTCAGTGAATGCAAAATCTACAGTTTTCTTAAATTCTCTTAAATCAGATCTACTCATGTCTGGGAAATTAAAAAACCAATCCATTTTTACATTCCTTTTTTGTAAAAAAATAATCACCACCTTAATATACTAAAGATGGTGATTATAATATTTGGTATTACTTAAAGACCAGCTTTAACTTTTTTAGCTATATCTGCAGAAACCCATTTTTCCCAAACACTCCCATGCTTTTCTAAAAACTCGAAGGCTGCATCTTTTCCAGATGCTTTTTGTTCAGTCATAAAAACAAGCATTCCATTCATTATTTCACCTGGATAAACTCTGTTAGTAATGTAATCCATAGCGACACCAGCGTTCTTTTTAAAGTTTGTTGATACTACACTATTAACTTCAGACTTAACCCAAGAAGATTTTTTCGGGTTTGCACACTCTTTCTCTGGTTTTACAATGCAGTTATCCCAATTATCTTTACCACCAAAAGGCACACCAAAGTCTAACTTGTGCATTTTATATTTTCCAATCATAGATGTTGGCGACCAGTAATACCCAAACCAGTTTTCACCTCTTTCAACAGCTTTGGCCATTGAACCGTCTAAACCAGCGGCACTTCCTGGATCAACAAGAACCCATCCTTTTTTCTCCATTTCAAAAGCTCTGAAAAGGTTAGCATTAGCTAATTGGCAACCCCAACCTGCAGGACACCCAACAAAAGCTCCCTTAGATTTGTCTTCAGAATATGGAAAAAGATCCGGTCTGTTTAAAACATCTAAAGCTGTTTTTAGCTCTGGGTGTTTTTTTACTGTATGAGGGGGAAGCCACCAACCTTCGCCTAAACCAGTAATTGGACCTTTGTTAGCAACAATTAATCTATTTTCACCAACAGCTTTTTTTAATGGTACTGCTACTGCATTAGCCCAAAGCTCTGGAGCAACATCAGGTGATCCTTTTTCATTCATTGAAGTAAAGGTAGGCATTGTGGCACCTGAAACTAGTTCAACTTCACATCCATAACCCTTTTCTAAGATTATTTTATCTACATTGGCCATTAACTCAGCAGATGCCCAATTCATCTCTGCTATAGTTACTTTTCCACATGCAGCATTTCCTATTGTAGCCCAACTAAGGCCTACGGCTACGGTTGCCGCCATAGTAAATGCAGCTCCGAATACCCTTTTCATTTTATTCTCCTATTTCCGCTTGTAAAATAATTACAAACCTTGGTTTATTAAAATTAAAGTAAATTGAATTAAAAATTCAAGAATCATCATAACAATAAAAAGGTACTAATTGCAAATCACTGTTAGTAGATTAAGCATTAATATCTCATAAGTAGCTGATATATATAAATAATTTTTTTTAAAAAATTTTACATTATAACGAAGCAATTTTTATATTAATTTATTGCTCAATCTCTTATATTATTTAAACCTAATTAGTATGTAGATTAAATGTTTGAAGATTTCACACCATTTATAATAGCCTTAGTCGTTACATTCAGCTTTTTGATATGTATTGCTATATGGAATAGTATAAATGCTCCTCAACCACCACAAAAAGCGCCTCCAATAGAACCGGGTCCATCCAGAACTAGAGAAATTCTTGCACGATTTAGTGAGTTTTATATGAATCTAAATCCTAAAGGAGAAATGATTTTTGATATTGGTCTTTTACCAGATCCTAAACAACACATAATACATGCTCTTTATGTTGGTTTTGATGAAAGTGAAAACGATGATGATAGATCAGCTATTGAAAGAGGTATTAGGGCAATTGTTACATTTCAGGAAAGAGTTGGTGAGTTACCCGTCAAAAAGGAAATGTCAGAAATAGAAAAAAATCTAGTAGTATCCAATTCTGAAGAAAATATTACTAATACAGTTGATACTTCTAGTGTCAATATTTTAAGCGAAGAGGAATTTCAAAGATATTCTGTTTTAAGAGACCAAGAATTAGAAACGCACTTTCAACATTTAAAAATTGAAACTACTGAAGAATAGGAAATAAATATGTCCATCTTTAAAATTGATGATCAAAACGAGATTTATTATGAATATGTTCCACCTAAAAATGGAGGCTTTACTTGTGTCTTTGTCAATGCATTGACTGGCGATGTATCTGCATGGAACGGATCTATCTGTAAAAATTTAATTAAAAATAACGACGGTTATTTAGTATATAATTTTAGAGGACAAGCAAAAAGTAAGTTTGAAACTAATTTAGATTTAAGTGCTGAATTAATAGTAAGTGACCTTGTAAATTTAGTTAATTTTATCAATCCAAAAAATATGGTTTTAGTAGGGTTGTCAATAGGCGGGCTTTATGCTGCGATGTCTTTATCAAAAGGTGTTGAAGCAAAAGGTTTAGTGCTTATAAATACTCTGCGAAAGCCCAGCGAAAGGCTAAATTGGATAAATAATGCAATGGCCAATGCTGTAAAATTTGGTGGAACTTCTCTTATCTTAGATATGACATTACCAGTAATAGCTTCACCAAAATTTTTATCTAAAATGAAAGATAATGCTCTAAAATATGAGAATTATCTTGGATTGGATGACAATAATGGGGTATCAAAACTTATGCATGGTGGATTTACAACAAATTGGGATTTTGATTGGAGTAAACTTGACTTACCCGTGTTAGTTTTGACAGGGCATTTTGATAAAGTTTTCAGAATTGAAGATGACATAAATAATTTGATAAAAAATATGAAAAATGTCAAAAGAATTGAAATTCCAGAATGTGGACATTTGATACCTATAGAGGATCCAGAATTATTTTCATATCACTTAAGCGGTTTCATAATATCTCTTAAATATTGATATCATTTTTTAAGAATAATAGTTATATCATCCTTAAGAAGATTATGCTTTATAACCTCAGGATCACAAAAATTTCTCTCGCATATTTTTTGTATCCAAGATAATTCAGTATAATAAAGTTTTTTTTCTATTTTTCTTTTTTCTTTTATCAAGCAGTTAAAAATCATAGCTTTTTGTACTAATTTCCAATTACTTGTAAGATTTTTTAATATGTAATCTTCCCACAAAGATATATTATTAGTTGGTGTAAGATTATATGTACCTGACATAACCACATAGTCAGTTTCGTTTAAAGGTAAAGCACTTATTGAAAACTTAATATTTCCAAAATCTATATTATTTCTACAAAAATTAATTATCTTCTGATTAATATCAAACCCGTGATATTGAACTTTCCCATCTAGTTTTCTCTCTCTAATAATTTCGTACAATCTACCGTATCCACAACCAATATCTGCAATTGAGAATTCGTCACTTTTTGCGTTTTGTAATATTTTATCTAAAATTATATTTAATCTAAGGTCTTGTGATAGTTTACTATTCCAAAATACTCCTTTAGGAGTATTATTAAATGTATCAAAACGTTTATTATAAATGTTAGATATTTCTTTGTTAAGTATATTATGAATAAGTGATTTTATAAAAGTCATTCAATTACATTAAGCTAGAATATAGTCAATTTAAACTTAAAAGGGTTATTACATGAAACAAATTTTACTGTTAGGTAGTGGTGAGTTAGGTAAAGAATTAGCAATTAGCCTCAAAAGAATTGGATGTAATGTAATAGCATGTGATGCATACGAAAATGCACCTGCTATGCAAGTCAGTGACAAGAATGAAGTTTTTAACATGCTTGATAAAGAAAAATTAAACGCAGTTATAAATAAACATAATCCAGATTTTATAGTTCCAGAGGTTGAGGCAATTGAGACAAGTGTTTTAATCGATGCTGAAAAAAATGGCTATAACGTTATACCTTCAGCAAAAGCTGTAAATTTAACAATGAATAGAGATAGAATAAGAGATAGAGCAAAGCATTTAGGACTTAAAACTGCTAATTTTGCCTATGCAGAAACGGAAGAAGAATTAATTTTAGAAGCCAATAAAATTGGAACAAAAGTAGCTGTAAAACCAGTTATGAGTTCTTCTGGTAAAGGTCAAAGTTATGCTTATTCAAAAGATGATTTGAAACAATCTTGGAAATTTGCAATCGAAGGCATGAGAGGAAATAGAAAACGTGTAATTGTTGAGGAGTTCATTGATTTTGATTATGAGATTACTCTATTAACGATTTTAGAAAAAAATGGAGAAGTTACATTTTGTGATCCTATTGGACATTTTCAAAAAAGAGGTGATTATCAATATAGCTGGCAGCCTGCTGATTGTTCAAATGACGTAATTAGAAAGGCGCAAGAGGCTGCAAAAAAAATGGTCTTAGACTTAGGCGGGTCAGGTATATTTGGGGTGGAATTTTTTATTGATAAAAAAGAAGAGGTAATTTTCAGTGAACTAAGTCCTCGCCCACATGATACAGGAATGGTAACTATGTTTACTCAAAATTATAGTCAGTTTGATATTCACGCCAGAGTTTTGCTGGGAATGCCATTACCAGAAATTAAAATAAATCAATCTGGCGCTAGTCATGTGATCCTAGCAGAAGAAAATGCTTCGGGTAACTATGTTATTGAAGGTGTTGAAGATGCAATTGAAGATAAAAATGTAGATTACAGAATCTTTGGAAAACCATTTTTAAAATCATATCGTCGAATGGGTGTTGTTTTAGCTCCGACTCTAGAGAAGGCGAAAAAGGCAGCTAATAAAATTCTTGTTAAGGCAATTTAGTTTTATAAATTTTGATTATTGTTTATTTAAAATTTGAAATAACAGAGGCTATTTCTTTTTCTTGTTTATATCCCATTAAATGAATTCCACTAACACCTTCAATAGATTTATATTTATCTATTAATTCTATACAAATTTTAATACCTTCAAGGCTTTCATCAGTAGATTGTTCGATTCTATTGATTATTTCCTCAGGTATATTGATACCAAAGAGATTTTTGTTCATCCACCTAGCACTTTTTGCAGATTTAATTACCCCTAATCCAATAATAAAATAAGCTTTGTCAGTGATTTTTAATTGTTTCAATTTTAGCATATAATTTTTAAGAATATCTTTTTCGAATACGTATTGTGTTTGAAAAAATTCGACACCAGCTTCAATTTTTTTTAA
>CACJQK010000035.1 GCA_902595515.1 uncultured SAR116 cluster alpha proteobacterium | reverse complement strand
CCATATATTTGAACTAGATCCCTCAGTTACATATCCTTCATTATCAATAAAAATTCCTTCGTAAGCATTTTTTTCATTAGCATAGGTTTTAGCCAAAACATTTGGTAATAACTGAGTTGTCTTAATATCTGGTCTTGACCATCTGTTATCTAATACAGTAATTGCTTTTACACCCTTGATATCTTTATCAATATTATTTTTCTTTTTTGAAACAATCATCGTTAATATAGGTTTAGAAGCGAGTTTGAAAAAACTATGATTCCTATCAGCAACACCTCTTGATACCTGAATATAAATACTTCCAAAGTTTACTCTATTTAATTTAAATAAATTTTTAATTATTATTTTAAGTTGCTGCTTTGATAAATGAAATTTAATATTAACTAATTTTAAAGAATTAAATAATCTATTTATATGACCATCGTAATCGTAGAAAATTCCATTATTATATAATATTACCTCATAAACAGCGTCACCAAAATGATAACCTCTATCATTTACATGAATTTTAGCATCTTGAATGTTACAATAAACACCATCTATATATGATATATTTGCCATTAAAAGAAATCCAAATTAACTGAAAGTAGTTCTTCTACTTTTTTCATTGATTTTACTGGAACGAACATAACCACTATGTCTCCTGCATTAATAATTGTATCGCCTCTAGGCGATACGATACTTTCATCGTCTTTTACAATTGCACCTAAAGATACATCATTTGGTAATTTTATATCTTTAACAGGCTTTCCTATAATTGATGATGATTTTAGAGCCTCAAAGGAAATAACTTCACCAAATTCTTCAATTATAGAATGAACATGTTCTATTTGACCACTTCTAACTTCTTGCAATATCGACGATGCAGTTAAATTTGGCGGACTTACTACACCTTCCAGGTCCAATGAATTAAAAAGAGGAATGAATACTGGCAAGTTTATTAAAGCTACTGTATGTGATGCTCCTGATCTTTTAGATAGTAATGAAGAAAGAATATTAACTTCATCATTATTAGTTGCTGCAATATAGGTCTCACCTTGACCCAACCTGGCCTCCAAAATTATTTCTGGATCCAAAGAATCTCCAGAAATTATTGTTGCATATTCTAAAGTTTCTGCGGCATATCGTGCTTTATCCTTGTCAATTTCTAAAATTGTAAGATTAGTTTCTGGAGATAATTTATGTATTTCTTCTGCCACCCTAATTCCAATAGCACCGGCACCTGAAATAGTTACTTTTTCAGCGGTTGTCTCTATGTGACCAAAAGCATTTAATGTTCTGTTAATTTGATTAGTAGGACATGCCAAGTAAACTCTGTCTCCAGCTAATATTATATCATCTCCACCTCTTGGGACTATCAATTTTGTGCCTCTAATTATTGCCATTACCGTAACACTAAGATCAGGGAACAACTCAACTAAATTTCTTAATGGTGTGTCAAGGATAGGACAATCAGCTTTACAAGAAACACCCAGCATAGTAACTAGTGATCTAGCAAACTCAGCAACATCAAATGCTCCAGGAGTTCTCCACTGATTAACAATAGCATTTGCAACCTCGTCCTCTGGTGAAATAATTCTGTTCACACCTACGTCTTTTAATAAATAATTTGAATATTTTGGGTCAAGATATTCTTTTGATCTTATGCGTATTATCATTGTAGGAGTTCCAAAAATTGATTTTGCTACATGACACGCTGCAATGTTAATTTCGTCAGATTGAGTTACAGCTATAATAAGGTCAGTGTCAATAATACCCGCATCCTCTAGCACATTTGGATAAGAAGCTAGACCAAGCACTCCTTGAACATCGTATAACTCTGTAATGCGTTGAATAGCTTCGGAATTAGCATCAATTACCGTTATATCAAATCCTTCATTAGACAAATGCTCAGTAATAGAAGTACCAACTCTTCCAGCACCACAAATTATAACTTTTTGTTTCATAAAATTTCCAAATTAATTTAATCTAATAAAAACTATTAATATCAATATCTAATTCTTTTAATTTTCTATGTAAAGCAGATCTATCCATTCCAATAAATGTTGATGTCTTTGATATGCTTCCATTAAACCTTTTTAATTGTTCCTTTAAATAATTTGTTTCAAAAACTCTTCTTGCATCTTTTAGTGATAAACTTAATTGATGTGAGTTGTGAACATTTTCTTCGTTCTTACTATAACCAAGTATTTCAGGTGGCAAATGTGAAGGAGAAATTGTAAAATCTTTTTGCTTCCCATACATTATATTTAACCATTCTAAAATGTTTTTTAGTTGCCTTACATTTCCAGGCCAATCATAACTTTTTAATATAACGAGTGTTTCAGAAGAAAGTTTAAGTATATTATTTCCAAAATCTCTTGCTAGCAGATTTAAGAAATGAAAAATTAGATCAGCTATATCTTCACCTCTTTTGTTTAAAGGGGGCACTTCAATTGGTGCGACTGAAAGTCTGTAAAATAAATCTTCTCTAAGTGAGCCAATTTTAATAAACTCAGCTAAATTATTGTTACTAGCTGAAATTATTCTTACGTCTACATTAATTTTTTGGTTTGAGCCAATTTTATAAAAACTTTGATCTTGTATTGCTTGAACTAATTTTCCTTGAGTTTGGAGAGGTAAGTCACAAATCTCATCAAAAAAAAGTGTTCCATTATTGGCTTGCTCAAATAGACCAACATTTGATTGATTGTTATTTACCTCAGAACCTGCATTGTTCCAGCCAAACAAAACTTGCTCAACTCTTTCTGGAGATAAAGTAGCACATGAAGCAACAATAAAAGGAAATAACTTTCTTTTAGATTTTTTATGAATCCACCTTGCAATCAATTCTTTTCCTGAACCAGAAGGACCAGTAATTAAAACCCTACTATTAGTTGGGGCAATTTTATCTAAATTTTGTTTTATATTTTTAAAATTGGCTGAACTTCCAATTAATGCCATACGTTCATTTTCTTTTAATTCAAAATCAAGAACTTTTAATTTTAAATTTCTATCCTCTAATGCTTTTTCTATTAATAATATCAAACGTTCAGCTTTAAATGGCTTTTCAATAAAATCGAATGCTCCATTCTTTGCAGCTTGCATAGCTGTTTCGATATTACCGTGTCCAGACATCATTATCACTGGGATTAGAGAATTATAATTTTGACTAAACGTCAAAAGTTCTAGTCCTGCCTTTGTATTATTGTTCATCCATATATCAGTTATTACAAGATTTATATTTTCATTTTTAATGATTTTTACAGCCTCATCATAGCTAGAAGCAATAATTGCATTATAATTTTCATCCTTAAGAATTTCTGCAACCATTTCACATATATCTAATTCATCGTCTACGATGAGTATAGAAACTTTGTTTTTTATCATTTAGGTTTCTCTTTTTTTAGTTTTGATATAAGAGGAAACTTTAAAATTACACTTGTTCCTTTAAATACTTTTGATGGTTTAATTAATATTATTCCATTGTGGTCATCTATAATTTTTTTAGTTATTGCTAATCCCAAACCAGAATTACCGGCTTTTGTGGTATAATATGGTTCAAGTATTTTTGATATTATTGCTTTATCAATACCAGTGCCATTATCACTAATTGTAATGGAAGCAAAATCTTTTTCAATTCCAAAAAAAACAGCTATTTTTCCCTTTGATATTTTATTTAGTGTAATATTTTCGTATGAATTTTTAATTAGGTTACTACAAGCTTGTCTTATTTGTTTTTCATCAGCCATTATTAGAGCATTATCAATAATGTTGTCGATTTCAATAGTAACATTATCGAACGATGAATATAATGGCTTAATATAATCTGTTATAACTCTGAAAATATTAATTAATTTTAATTTTGGAGCAGGCATTCTTGCAAATGAAGAAAATTCATTTACTAAATGATGAATGTCATCAACTTGACGGGTAATCATATTTAAAGATTGTTCAAAAACTTTCACATCAATTTTTTTGCCGTTATAAAGCTTATTTTTTAAACGTTCTGCACTTAATCTTATTGGAGTTAGAGGATTTTTAATTTCATGTGCTATTCTTCTAGCAATATCAGACCATGCTCCCATTTTTTGTGCAGCAATTAGACTAGTAATATCATCAAAAGTTAAAACATACCCTAAAACCAAACTATCTGATTTTTGAACAACTAATCTTGTGATTAAATTTAAAATTTTATCATTTCTAACAATTTGTATTCTATCCTCAACAACGTTTTTATTTGATTTTAAAAAATTTTTAATTAAATTTTTAAATTCAGGCACGACATCTAAAATTGATTTACCATAATCTTCATTTATTGAAATATTTAATAACTCTGTTGCTGTAACATTTGGAAGGTTTATCTTTAAATCTTTATCTAATCCTATTACACCAGAATATACACCTGAAAGAACAGATTCAGAAAACTTTCTTCTTTTATCTAATTGATCATTTGCGTGTTCCAAATCAACTCTATTTGATTTTAAGTCTGAGATCATTAAATTGAAAGCCTGTACAAGTCTTTTAATTTCGTTAACATTAATATTAGATAAAATATCATTAGATATTTTATAATCTAAATTACCACCACCAACCTCTTCAGCGCCCCTAATAAGTGAACTGATAGGTTCTAATAATCTATTTGCAATATTTAGTCCTATAATCAAAGAAGAAAAAAGTAAGATAATTGTAATTAATATAAATATAAATATAAATGAAATTTTAATATCAAACTGTTTAAGCTCTATTGATTGATAATCAGAAACTGCAATTGATGTACTTTCTATCGCATTTAAAACTCTTTCGTCAACAAATCTTGTAATAAGTAAATAAGCGTCTATGTATTGTGACAATTTTATAAAAGCACGAATTTTGTTTGAATCTTCTTCTTTAACAATAAAAATTTCGTCGTTATTTGCAATATCGTAATATTTTTGTGGTATTTCAGTATAAGTATACTCATAAACAAATTCAGAAAATGCTAAAACATTGCCAATAGAGTCAATTATAACTGCCTCTGATAAGTTATGTTTTCTTGTATAATTGTTAAGAAAATTATTAAATTTATTTTTATCAGATGATAAAAAAGTTGTATTGACGTTAATTAGATTTACGAGTTCTAATATTTCTCCTCTGATTGCACTTTGATGTTCATTTAAATATTGATTAGCAACTTCAACAGATTGAGAGATAGCAGTTGAAATTTTTTTATTAAACCATCCGCTTAATGCAGTGTCAAAAATAAAAATTGAAAAAAATGCAATAAAAAGTGTTGGTGTTAAGGTAATAGCAGAAAAAATTAGCAGTATTTTTTTATGAAACTCTTGACCGGCTTTTTTTAATTTAATTTGATTAAAAATATGAATAAAATTTTTAAAGAATACTGTAAACAATACAGCTAAAATTAAAAAAACTAAAACTAACAATAAAACAAACAAGTTCATATTATCGAATATCAGTTTATATTGATGTAAAGAACTATAAATAAATGAGCAAACTAATATTGAGATAAGAGATGAAAAAAAAAACAATTTATGTTTAAAAAAATTAAAAATATAGGATTTCATTTTATAACCTAATAATACAAATTTGATTATAGTTTATATTATAACTTTAATACACAGTTTTAAGCCTTTCTTTTTTTTATTATTTCAATGCCGTATAGATTTATTTTTGATCTTAATGTATTCCTATTAAAACCAAGACATTTAGAAGCTTTTATTTGGTTTCCTCTAAATAAATTTAGGGTGGTTTCGATGAGAGGTTTTTCAATTTTTGATATAAAATTATTATGTAAATTATTAAGAGATAAATTTTCGTCAAAATCTTTAAAATATTTTTTAAGATAATTTTTAAAATATAATTCTAAATTTTCTTCATATTTAGCCTCTTCATCAAACCTATCTTCCGATAATACTTCTTTGATAATATTTAGAGGTATATCCTCAGTAGAAGATAATAAACATAACCTTTCAATAACGTTTTTTAACTCTCTTATATTTCCTGGCCATGAAAATTCTTTAAGTAAATTCATACCTTCATATGTAATATTTCTGTTTATAAAAGTTTTTTTATAATTGGCATTCAGAAAAGTTTCGGATAAATCAGGTATGTCTTCAAATCTATCCTTCAACGAAGGTAGTTTAATTGGAACAACATTTAACCTATAATATAAATCCTCACGAAATAATCCTTTTTCAACATCATTCAATATGTTTTTTTTTGTTGAAACAAAAAGTCTAGTCTTTTCTAAATTAGAATTTTCAGGGAATAACTGTGATAGACCATTCTCAATAAAAGTTAAAAAATTTTTTTGTTGTACTGAAGATAACTCAGTAATATCTTTTACATAAATTGAACTACCATTTAAATCATTAATATCCTTTATATTAACTGAAGTAAACATATTCATTCTTTGTATCAAATCTTCAAATGAATAATCATCAAAAAATTTTGCATCTAAATTAATAAAAAATTTATTTGTTTTTGAACTTAAATCATGGATTGATTTAGCTATAAGTTTTTTACCTGTACCGCTTTCACCAGATATTAGCACAGAAAAATTTGTATTTACTATTCTAGATATTATTTTATATATTTCTTGCATTGCAGTTGATTTACCCACAACTGGGCCAGAATCATATATATTTTTAGGAATATCACTAATTTGTTCATTTTTAGTAGATTTAGGTTGTGAAAATGTACTTGAAACTAAATTCAAAAGTTCATCTAAATCAAATGGTTTAGGCAAATATTCAAATGCACCTTTTTTTTCTGCTCTTACAGCAGTCAACAATGTTGTCCTAGCGGACATAACAATTATTTTTATATTTTGATTATTTTTTTGAAGTTTTGGCAAAATATCTAAAGCGTCACCATCAGGCAATCCAACATCTGTAATTAAAACATCCGCAAAATCTGATTCTACTAACCTCCACATACCTGCTGCAGTACCACTTGATTTCACATTATAACCAGCTCTAGTTAAGGCCGTAGATATTACAACTCGTATACTTCTGTCATCATCTACTACAATTATATTTTTAACATTTTTAGCTTCCATAAATAAAAACTCCTTTTATTTAAGATTTCTTAAGAGGAAAATTCATACAAAAATTTGTAAATCCAGAATCTGACGAAACATCAATAACTGCACCCATCTCCTCTAAACCACTAGCAACAATTGATAATCCAAGACCTTTTCCTGTTTTTTTAGAAGAAACAAATGGATCAAATATACTAGATAATAAATTACTTGGTATACCAGTACCAAAGTCAATAATTTCTATTTGCAGTGGTAATTGAGTAGGAATATCTTCTTTACCAAAAGAAGTAATTTTGTTGGAATTAAAACTAGTTTTAATTTTAATCTTACCTTTTTTTAAACTTGCTTCTGTAGCATTTTTTAACAAGTTTAATATTATTTGAATTAAAAGATTTTTATTAGCGAACAATCTAGGTAGAGAAGGATCAAATTCATTTATAAAGGTTATATCGTTACCGAAGCTATTTTCAGCCACGCGTTTACAATGGTTTAAAATTTCATGTATATTTAAGCTTTCATAATCTAATTTAACATTATTATTTGAAATTTGCTCCATTCTATTTAATAAATCTTCAACACGATCACATTCAATTGAAATAAGTTTTGTTAATTCTAACAAATTAGAATTATTTTTTATGTCAGTTTCTATTAATTGTGATGCACCTTTGATTCCAGCTAATGGGTTTTTTATTTCATGCATTAACATATCAATCATTGATGAAAAGGATTTAGAAATTTTACTATTTATTCTTTGTGACTGAAACATTTCTGATAAAGATAACTGACTTATTTGAATTATTATTTTATTACTATCGAATGATAATGGCACGACATGAACTCTTACTTTTCTATTTGGAAAATTTAAATTACTAAAATCCAAACTTTCTTCTGTAATTCCAGTTATACTTTTTCTTACTCTTGAAATAAGATTCAATATTGGAGAATCATTTGGAATTAATTCGTTGATTTTTTTACCTATTAATAAGGATGAGCTGTTACCAAAAAACTCTTCCCCAATTTCATTAATATAAATAATCACATTAGATTTATTAACCAAAAAAACTGGTGTTCTTAATTCATTTAAAATATTATTTTCCATATA
>CACJQK010000034.1 GCA_902595515.1 uncultured SAR116 cluster alpha proteobacterium | reverse complement strand
TCCTTTCAATTATGATATTCTTTCCTTTAAATGCTTTTGCAGTATGTAATGCTGATACAACATTTGATGCAACTGTGAGTGTTGACATACCAAAACCAAAAGGTTTTTTTTCTGGAACTCCCAAACCATCACCTGAGGTAATTTTAGAAGGAATCACAAAAGCTAAGCAAAGTGTTTTACAAAAGTTTATTAGTAAATGTGTTACTGAAAGAAATAAATTAGACCAATATCTTAAAGTGAAAAAAAGTATAGATAAACAAACTGATAGTTTTATTAACATTACTAAGTCAAAACAAGATCAAAAAGATCTTAAACTAAACGTTAAAGTTCGAGCTACAGTTAATAGTAAACTTTTTGAATCCCTTCTATATGGCGGTAATAACACAGCAAGTAGTTCTAGTTCAGGTAAAAAGCGTAAAAGAATGATTTCATTTTTTATAGCTAGAAAAGCATTATCTACTGATACAAAAGTATATGACAATAAAGTTGCCAAAATTCAAAAAGTTGAAAAAGGAGTTGCTGCTGAAAAAAATGCTACTACAGACGGAACTACAACTGCAGTAAACAAAGAGGCCAGTGCTTTTAAAAAGACAGTTACAGGTGGAAGCACTGAAATAAAGCAAAGATCTTCTGAAAGAGCATGGGTTATAATGCCTTCATCTGACTTAAATAATAACATAGCCAAAACATTAAGTGATAATGGTTTTAGAGGCATTAGATACCCGTCATTTGCAAAGAGATGTGGTGGTCCTCCTAGTGATATAATTGAAGAAGAATTTTCTACACTGGATAAATTAACTGATGACACCGAAGCTGAAATTTTTGACGCTATTGCCGAAAATGATAGATGCAACAAAATCATTGGTTTCGTTGCTATAGGTACTATTAATGTCAATACTGCTCTTGTAGACAAGGTTAGTGGAAACTTTACAGTATCAGCAAGTGTAAGAGTAGATGTATCCCAAATAATTGACGGATTTCCTGAAGTAGTAGCATCCATCGGCCCAGTCCAGGTAAGATCACAAGGATTAGAAGATAATGAAGCTGAAAAAAATGCTTTAATAAAAGCTGGTGAAAAAGCTGCACAAGAAATCGTAAATAGCTTAAAAGCCCAAGGCATATAATTTAATAGGTAGGTAATGTTAAAATCATTTTTTTTACAAAAACATTACTTCTTTCTTCTATCATTTTTCTTCTTCTTTAATGCTTACGCAAATGAAGTTGAAAGAGTTAGGAATATCGCTAACTCTAAGCCATTTATTCAAGAAAACAAAACTGCCTCTGAATTAGCACAGAATTTTATCCTAGATGCAGGAGTATCAGAGGGCTGGAACGAAAATAAAGGGTTTTTTATTTCCATAGGAAGCAGTGTATTTGAAGAAGTAGATCCGGCTACAAATCCTAACTTCTTGAACGTTAGAGCAATGAAGGCCTTTGAAGCAAATATTACTGCTAAAGGCGACATCATATCATATATTAGAACTACAATGTCAGCAGAAGACCTTATAACTATTCCTAGTTCTGGATTATCAACTGAATTTGATGAAAAAAAATATAAATTAGAATTGAAATTACAAAGTAAAATTAGAAAATACAAAAAGGCTGCAATCAGCTACGATAAAACACTTAGTAATAATTTTAATTATATAGACGGGATATCTATTAGTGCCGTAATGGCTGGCCCACTCTCTCAATTTATTTCAAAATTAGATATAAAAATAGATGCTTCCGGCACAAAAAGAGCTGAAGATTTAAAAAAAGCTGAAGCAGAACTTTTAGCCTTAGAGAGTGAAATAAGTTCTTTAAAACAACTAGCAAAAAAATTGCAAGGTCAGATTTCGCAAGAAAACACTTCCTCTATCAAGACATTATCATCGATGACACTTGTAGGTGCGTATCAAGTTGCTCATTTTGAGTCATTTGTAGATGGGCAATATGAAATTGCAGTTATAAATATGTGGTCTCCTGAGCAAGAACAAAGATCTCTAGCACTTTTGAAAGGTATTCCAATAAAGCTTGAACGAGGAAATATGAGTGTTAAAGATTATATCCAAACAACTAATTGGGCATCAGCAATAGGTGGTAGAAAATTTATTGATGATAAAGGTGAGTTTTTTTTATTTGGTATTGGAGCAACGCCAATAAAGGGTAAGTCATCTGCACAAATGAGGACAGCTAAAGGAAGAGCGGAGTTATTTGCACAAAAGGAACTTATACTTGCACTAAAAGGTGATGTTACTTTAAGTAGAGAAGCCAAAGATAAGCTTCAAGAAATTTCTAAAGCTGATGGTACTTCTGAAAATCAAGTAGCAAGTTCATTTGCAGAAACAATTTCGCAAAAGCTTGAAAACCTTCAAATTCAAGGTGCTTCAAAAAGATTTAGCAACATTGTCACCCACCCTATTACTAATCAAAAAATGTATGTGGCTGTTTATTCATTATCTGTTTCATCTACGCTAAATGCCAGAGCTATGGAAGCATCACAGTATTCTGCTACTGTTAATATGATAAATGAAAATCAAAAATCTCAAGGCCTTAAAACTGCACTTGACAAAGCAACTGATGACGCCAAAAAAGATAAAGATACTTTTCAAAAGGGATTTAAAGAAGGTCAAGCTAATGCAAAACCACAAACCAAAGTATCAGGTAAAAATTTAAACCCAACATCTTCAACTGAATCAAATTCAAGAAGCAAACTAACTGTAGTTTCAGTCTCAATTACTGGAGTAGGTTTTAATTCTAAAGACGCAATCAAGGACGGTCTCGTACAAGCAATTTCTCAAGTGAATGGCCTTCAAATGTCATCTCAGACCTCTTCTAGCATGGTTTCTTTTGAAACAGTAAAAGATGGAGATGAAACTTTTGCTTCCTCTTCATCCTTTCAAGAAAAAGTAAAACAAAACACAAAAGGTGTTATTCAGAGCTGGCAGATCATATCTGTTGGGAAAAATCAATCTGGGGAAATGTTTGAAGCTAAATTAAATGTAAATGTATCAAAATTACAGCTATCTTCAGAGCTTAAAAGAATGAGATTTGTCGTCTCACCAATTAAAATTAATAATCAAATAAAAGATAAATCCTCAGCAAAGAGTTTCGAAAAAATATTTAATTCACAACTGAGATCAATGCTAGTAAAGAGTAATAGGTTTGCCCTATTGGATAGAAAAAACTCAAAAGAAATTGATAAAGAGATTAATTTTATTAAAGGCTCAAATGTAAGAACTGAAGAATTAGCAAAATTAGGTAATAAAGTTGGTGCTGATTATATTATAGTTACCACTCTCCAAAATATTAATAATAAAACTATTAAAACAAAACTGATGGGAGAGACAATATCAACCAAACAATCTGAAATAGATTTAATTATCAGCATTGTTGATATTGCAACATCACAAATCATCTTCTCTGAGAGTATGTCACTATCACAAGCCGGAGGAAGTTTATCTAAGTTTTCTAAATTAATCGCTGATAGATTAGCAAGAAAAATAACTGACACCTTTTTTCCTGCTAAACTTATAGCCTTCAAGAACAATAAATTGACTGTTGACCAGGGTAATAGCTTTTTTAATAAAAAAAGTATTTATAATATCATCAAGTTAGGACCAAGGGTCATAGATCAAACATTAAATCAATTTTCTGGAAGGGTTGAGAATATTGTTGGTAAAGCGCAATTTCTAGAAGGTTCATCTAAGCAATCCGTTTTAAAATTAATTAATTTAGAAGATAAAGAAACTTTATTAGATGCACAACAAGGTATAATTATAAGGCCAATATTTGAACAACTGCCTTCTGCTTCTGACATTGCAAAAGAAAAAATAAAAAAAATTAAGGCAAAAAACAAAAAAATGATGAAAAAAATAGATAAGGATAAAGACTGGTAATAAATGAAAAAAATATTAATAATTTTTATTTTTGTAATTTTTAATTTTTCTAGTTTAGCTTCAACCATTAAAAATGAATTTGAAACAATTAGAAATAATGATTTTAAAAATTCTAAAGTTTTTGAAACTAAAAATTTTTATTTTTCTCAGATTATTTATGAATGGGAAAAAGGATCTAGTAGGAAATTATTATCCAGACAAGGAATGTTTGATTCCATAAACCAGTTCAAGTCTTTCTTTATTAACACCTCTAAATTCTTTAACAAAAAAGAAATTAACGTTTCAAATAAGTCAAAACTAAATTTTAAAAATTCTAGGAAAATTGAAGATGGAAGATTTAAAGATAAATATATTGTGGTTTTCGCCTTCCCTAAAAAGGAATTAGTTTTTAAAAAACATAATATTAATTAGGAGAATTTTATGAAAATATTAATTAGAGCAATTTTAATTTTAATAGTTTCAATATCAAGCCACTCTTACGCAGTTGCATCGCAAACAACTAATGAAGTAATTGAGAAGACACAAAAATCCGAGGCACCTCTTTATAGCGAAAGCGCATCATCAGAAGACTTAGCACAAGAGTTTTTAAACGAAGTTGGCCTAACTGAGGGTGACAATGATGGCTTGTTTGTAGCTGTGGGAACAGCAGTTTTGCCTGAGCCTGATCCTGCAAGCAATCCCGACTTCTTAACAATGAGAAGAATTAAAGCTTCTGAGGCATCTCTTGAAGCTAAAAGACAATTTATAGAGTTTATAAGAACCACTATGTCAGCAGAGGATGTTATAACTATGCCAGAGTCACCCTTCTCTACTGAATTTGATAAAAAAATGAAGGCTACACAGAATAAAATTAATAAGGCATTCAGAAACTATAAACTTGCTCTTAGGAAAGCAAATAAAGCAGAGGCCGCTAAGTTCAATGGAATTGATTTTTCAGCGTTAGCAAAGGAAGGAATTACTGCGACTATTAAAAGAATAAACCCAGAATTTGACGCAAGCAAAGTTGAGAAAAAACTAGCAGATGATCTTGCAAAAGCAAAAGCAGATTTAGAAGCAACTGAGACTGATCTAAATAATTTAAAAAATGAATTAGAAACCCTTAGAGGATCTCTACAACAAGAAAATGTGAGTTCTATTGAAACATTTTCGAAAATGAATGTGGTTGGTCTTGTTCCTATAGCAAGCTTTGAATCTTGGGATGGTGAGCAATATGCCACTACAATTGTAAGCATATGGACAACAAAAGAAGAAGAAAGAGCAAGATTGCTTTATTCTGGTCAAGAGGTAGCTTATGACCCAGGCTCTTCATCGGTCAAAGATTTTATAAATTCTACAGATTGGTCTACAGCACAAGGTGTAAGGAAGTTTTTTGATGATAAAGGTAACTTCTGGTTAATATCAATTGGTTCCAGTCCTCTTAAAGGCAAATCCTCAAAAGCTACAAGAACAGCAAAAGGACAAGCTCAATTGAGCGCTCAAAAGCAAATAGCATTTGTATTATTTTCAGAAGCTTCTTCTAAAAGAAGTGCTAGAGAGAAATTACAAGAAGTTACTACAGGAAATGTTGGTGAAACAGAAAATCAGTCCGTAACATCTTTTGCTGAAACAATTTCTCAAAAAGTTGAAGACCTTGATATTCAAGGTATGTCCCAATTAAAAGGAAAAAAATACACTCATCCTATTTCAGGCCAGGAAATGTTTGTATCGATTTATGGAATTTCATCTAAAGCAGTTAGACAAGCTCAATTAATGGAAGCATCTCAAGCAAGAGTTACTCAAGATATGATTAGAGAAAATCAAAGATCTAAGGGAGTAAAAGCAGGTTTTGACAAAGCAATTGATGATGCAAAAAAGGATAAATCTTCTTTTCAAAAAGGATTTAAAGAAGGTCAAGCTAAAGCCAAGTCTCAATCCAATACTCCTAAAAAATCATCAAGCTCTAGTCCAAAATCAAGTGGCAGTTCAAAAGGTGGCTTTAAAGGAGCTGGCACTGGCTCAAGTGCATTCAAATAATTTAACGGATAAGGAAACAAAATGTTAAAATTTATTAAGAACTTTTTTTATATATTTTTAGTTTTAGCTATATCTAAAAATGCTCATGCTTTTGATCTCAAATCGCTTACTGATAAAATTCAAAAGGATGTTGGTGAAAAACTAAAAATTCCCCAAACAAATTCTGGATCTAATCCATTAGGAGGAATGCTTAAAGGGCTTAATCAAAATAAAGGCTCCACAATGATGAACACTAATGGGCAAAGTATGTCAGGAATTAGTTCTAATAAAAAATTAGCCAAAGGCTTATGTGAACCTAATATACCACAAACAATTAAAAATTTACCAAAAGCTGATGCTAGTTTAGTTGAAAAGGATTTTGGAAAAAATAGAAATGAAATAACAAAAATATTAAACTCTATGCCTTCATCAAGCAATGATCCTTATGTTTCATCATTAAATACATTTGATGGTGCTTTTGAAACAAAAGAAATTGAAGTTCTTTTTAATAGTTTTTTAAAAAGTAAAAGTATTGATGATCTTGCTAAAATAAGAGCTATCGTAGATATGAAAGCAGGTTTTAATAAAAATAAAAAACAAATCAAATCTGACGCCATTTTTGCTTATGGTCTTGTTCATTACTATTTAAGAGATAATGGTGGTAAAAAAGATTTAGGTTTAAAATACATTAAACAAGCTACAGCAGGACCAGATAATATTGGTGCTTTAACTGTTTATGGTGCATGGCAATTTTATGGTATTAATGTTAAGCAAAATATAGAAGCTGGTAATATGAGTGCTTTAACAGGTTACCAAAGAGCAGGTGATAAAAAAAGAAAACTAAATACTGACGGACCTTTTAAAGGGTTAAATCCTTTTAAATGGGCTGAGACTGTATTTTTTGAAATCGCTGCCGATAATAGGAATCCATATAAACAACAATATCAATCACAGTTAGCTGATGCTAGAAGAATGAACAAGCAAGTAATGGCAGAATTAGCTAAATCAAAAAAGAATGACCCTAAAAGTGGTTGGTGGCCATTTGTGGTTGCTCAGCAAAATAGACAACATGCTATAATTAATGCTCTTGGTGAAAATTTAGGTTTAGGTGAACAATTAAGCGAACTTAAAGCACAATACGCTGTTCTAGCAAGCAAAGTTGCATCAGATAATAAGCTAGTTGAGAGAATGGTTATTATTAATGAAGAAATGAATTTAAGAGTACAAAAAGCTCTTAACTCCACAAAGACTGTTGATCAACAAGGTAAAATTCAGATTGCTAACCTTGCGCATGATAATGAAGTTTTGATTCTTCAAAATCATAATTTTATGTTATCATTAATGGCTAATATGATGGCTGGTGGTGGTTTTGGTGGAGCTGGTTTTTATGAGCTAACTAAAATAGTTGGCGTCGCAGGCAAAACAGAAAAAGTTGCATGTGAAGTATATTCTGGGGTAAAATCTTATGCTTCAAGAACTAGCATCACGCTCCCAAAACCCGTAACAACTGAAAACACTAAATTCAAAAGTAAATTTAGGAAAAAAAGAAAAAGTTAGTCTAAAAACTATTTATCTGAGGAAGTGCATTTAAAACAAGTTCTGATTGTTGACTCACTTCTTCAGGCTTATCTGTATCTAATTGGAAAATCGCAGAGGTATACTGAGATTGCACGCTATCTCCTGAAATAATTTTATTCCTATAATTTTTATCTTTGATACTTAAAAATGCTCTTTCTAATATAGCTTCAGTAAGTTCACAAACGTTAGCGGCATCTGATCGCATTACTTTATTTTTGTTTTCAATATAAGTCTTTTCAGCAAAGAAATATTGTTTGTATAAAACTTTCTTATCAAAATTATCATATATTTCAATTTCTATAGCCATGCCTAAGCTGACTTTTAACAGAGATTTAGCATTTTCTTGGTATGTTTCTTCCGCAAATTCCCATCCTTGGTGATAAATTTTGATTTCCAAATCTGGGTTTGGTAACTTTACATCAATTTTATTATAGAGTTTAGTTGCAAAATCAAACCTACTGATTGTTGTATTTGTTAAAGCTGCATTCATCATAAAGGGTAAAATTGGACTCTCTAATTTATAACCAAATGCAAAGGTTGAAGATTGTCCTAAAAAACTCATAAATTGTTCTTTTGAAAGACCAAAATTATTAAAAAGATTATTTCCATCTTCGGCAAGACTTACAAAGACCACCCTTGGTTTTTTGCCTTCCCATTCTTTTTTCTTAAATGATTGTTTGCCAACCATAATTCTAAATTGCTCTAGCATTGTAGATTGAGGGCTTGATTTATTATAAAAAGCTCTTTTCATAAGCTCAGCTTTTATATCTGGATATTTTGCTTTTTCTTTTTCAGAAATTAAATTAGTAGAAATTGCTCTTACCGGAACAGAAGAAATTATAACTCTATCATAAACATTGTATAACAAACTTTGTCCAAAGGAATACATTAGATAAGCAGTTTTATTTACCTCATTATCTTTAAACTCCCCAAAATCAAATTCGGCAGAAAAGCCATATGTAAAAGCTAAAGTGGCATTCTCAGCAAAACCTTCTAATCGCAAATCAATATTTTTGATGGGCTTTTCTCTTAAGCTTTTATTTAAATAAGAATTAAAATATGAAGCATTATCAACATTACTTTTAAACTCAGATGCAACTTTTGTTACAGGCATTAATTTTTCTATTTCATTAAATGGAAGTAAAAAACTTACCCCTGCCCAATTAACAGGCCCTGAATAGTTTTCTGCGAAACTTCGAAATGAAAAAGAACTGGCAAGAATTGTTGATGTTAAAATTTTATTAAAATATCTTCTTTTTATTTTCATAATATTAGCCAAAAATTCAAGCTAAACTTTAACATCTTTTATTTAATTGACTCAATAGAATTCTATTTGATATTGGTTTATTATTTATAATTAATTTATCTAAATAAAGTTTATTATTTTTAATTAAGTACTGACCTTGAATTTTT
>CACJQK010000033.1 GCA_902595515.1 uncultured SAR116 cluster alpha proteobacterium | reverse complement strand
TTTTTACAGTTGCTGCCCCAATTCCAGACGCGGCGCCAGTAATTAATATAGATTTCATTTTTTTATAAACTTTATTTAATGTGATTTAATTATTCTATTAATATGGTTTTTTTTCAATACTTCATATTAATTTATAGACAAATTATGTCTTAAACCTAATAATTTAACTAGGAGGTATTGTTTTGTCAGTATTACTCGGTCAAGGAAAGTTCAAATATAGGGTTGTTGAAGACTGGGCTAAACTCCCTGAAAATTGGCTATTTATGGATGTAGCTGGAGTTGCAGTCAACAGTAAAGATGAAGTTCATGTCTTTAATAGAGGAAGACATCCTATGATTATATTTGACATAGATGGTAATTATCTTAGATCTTGGGGTGAAAACCTATTTTCAAGACCACATGGTATTCATATTGGTCCTGATGATTATATATACTGTACTGACGATGGAGATCATACAGTTAAAAAAATAGCACCTGATGGAAAATTAATTTTTAAAATTGGAGTTCCCGGTAAACCATCAGAATTTATGTCTAATTTGCCATTTCATAGGTGCACCCATACTGCATTATGTCCAGATAATAACATTTTTGTATCTGATGGTTATGGAAATGCTTGTGTGCATAAGTATTCTCCTGATGGAAAACTTATTAAAACATTTGGTGAGTCTGGTACGGGTCCTGGTCAATTTAATCTTGTCCATAATATTGTGGCTGATGATGATGGCTGGATATATGTAGCAGATAGAGAAAATCACAGAGTACAAGTTTTTAACACAGAGGGTAAATACGAGACACAGTGGAATAATCTTCACCGACCTTGTGGTTTATTTATGCCTAGAGGTAAATGCCCAATTTGTATTGTTGGAGAGTTGGGACCAGGACTATTAGTAAATAGAAAATATAAAAATTTAGGCCCAAGGTTAAGTATTCTAGACAATAATGGTAACTTAATTTCACGTTTGGGTGGTGAAAATGGTGCTGGCTTTGAATTAGGCCAATTTCAGGCACCTCATGGAATATCACTAGATAGTAAAGGAAGTATTTATATTGGAGAAGTTTCATATACAAATTGGCCCTACACATATGGAGATGAGCCAAAGCCAAAGTATTTAAAAACTCTTCAAAAGCTTGAAAGAGTCTTAAATTAAATTAATATTACTATTAAAGTAAAATAATTTGAAAGGAGGTAAAACTAAATTTATCAAACTTATTAACTAAATCTAAGGAGGAAAATAAATTATGAAATTAAAAAATTTATCATTTGTAATTTCTACAGCTACAATTATGGCATTTGGAAGTTTGTTTTCTCCAGCTTTCTCTGCTGGCAAAGACATAACTATTGTTATAGCTGAAGAACCTGACATTGTAGATCCTTGTGAAGCTACAAGATCTGTTGTTGGGAAAATAGTTAAGCAAAATGTTACTGAAACATTGACGGAAATCAATCCTGCTGATGGATCTGTAACACCCAGGCTTGCAACATCTTGGAAGCAGACTGATAATCTTACCTGGGAGTTTAATATTAGGAAAGGTATTAAGTTTCATGATGGCGAAGATTTAAATGCAAAGGCTGTTGTCAAGTCAATTAACCGAGCATTAAACCCTAAGTATGACTGTGAAATTAGAACGAAGTTTTTTGGAAACATCAAATTAAAAGCTTCTGCAATAGGAAGTCATACCATTTCAGTTAAAACCGAATCACCTCAACCTATTATGCCTGCTTTAATGGGTACGATGACAGTTGTTAGCCCAAACACTCAAGAGGCGAAAGGTGTTCGTGATCCTAAAGGAACTGGTCCATATTTATTTAACACATGGACCCCAGGTCAATCTGTTACACTAAAGAGATTTAATGGATATTGGGGAGATAAACCAGAAGTTGAAAATGCAACATATGTTTGGAGAAATGAGTCTGCAGTTAGAGCCGCTATGGTTAAAACTGGTGAAGCTGACATAGCAGCAAGCATTGGTGTACAAGATGCAAATGATCCAAAAATGGATTTCAGTTATTTTAACTCAGAAACTTCTAGACTTAGGATTGATATGACAAGGGCCCCTTTAAACGATATTAGGGTTAGAAAAGCTATGAATCTAGCCATTGACTTAGATGGATTAATGGGAACAATTTTTCCTAAAGGTGTTGTCAAAATGACACAAATTGTAGTTCCAAGTATCAACGGTCACAACCCAAATCTTAAGCCATGGCCATACGATCCTGCTGAAGCAAAAAGACTAGTTAAAGCTGCTAAGGCAGATGGTGTGCCAGTGGATAAAGAAATTGTTTTGATTGGAAGGTTAGGTATCTATCCAAACTCCACAGAAGCAATGGAAGCTATGCACGCTATGTTAACTGAGGTTGGTTTCAACATTAAAATTAAAATGATGGAAACTGCAGGATGGCTTAATTTCTTAAGTCGACCTTATGCTGAAGATAGAGGTCCAGCTTTACAACAAAGTCAACATGATAATAACAATGGTGACGCAGTTTTTTCAATGTTTAATAAATATGCATGTAAAGGTGCTCAATCTACAACTTGCGATAAACAAGTAGACGCTTGGATCACAGAGGCAACGGCTGCTACTGGAACCAAAAGAAGAGACACTTGGCGCAAAGCACAAAAGAAATTACATGAAGAAATTATACCTGATGTTCAAATGTTTCACATGGTAGGATTTTCTCGTGTAAACCCTAGAATTAAATTTACGCCTACAATTTCTACTAATAGTGAAATTCAAATCTCACAGGTAAAATTTAATTAATAAAATAAATCCGTTTCCAACTAGAAATATTTCTAGTTGGAAACTTTAATTTTTAATTACAGTAAATATATGAAACAATATCTATCAAAAAGAATTTTTTCTAGTATTTTAGCTATCACTGGACTTTTTGTGATGGTTTTTTTTCTGGCCCGTTTAACTGGAGATCCAGGACACTTGTATCTACCTATAGATGCTCCACTAGAGGTTAGAAAAGAATTTTCTGAAAAACATGGATTTAATAATCCTATTTATATTCAATTTGGAAAATTTTTAGGAGACTTAACTGATGGTAACCTAGGTTATTCCCTTAGGAAAGAAAGACCTGCTATTGACATAGTTTTAGAGGCTATTCCAGTTACTTTATCTTTAGCTGCTGTGGCAATGACAATAGCTCTTTTAGGCGCTATCATTATTGGATCACTAGCTGCATATAGTCCAAATGGGATTTTTGATAGAATATCAAGAGTTGTCTCGTTAACTGCTGCAAGTGCACCAGATTTTTGGGTTGCGATTACAGCTATACTAATATTTTCAGTTTCTCTAGGATGGTTGCCTACATCTGGTATTGGAGGGGTTCCATATTGGATAATGCCTATTGGTATTTTGGTTATTAGACCACTAGGACTTTTGGTTCAAGTTGTAAGGGGATCAATGATTACTGCCTTAAGTTCAGATTTTGTTAAAACAGCTAGAGCCAAAGGTATAAAAGAAAATATAGTAATTTTCAAACATGCTCTTAGAAATGGCTTGTTGCCTGTAATTACAGTTGCTGGTGATCAAGCTGCAGCTATTGCAAATGGTGCAGTAATTGTAGAAACCATATTTGGATGGCCGGGAATTGGTAAATTAATGATAGATTCAATAATGCAAAGAGACTTTGCTGTTGTGCAAGCTTCAATTTTAGTAACAGCTATAGTTATACTTTCTATAAATATTATAATTGATATTGCATACGCAGTTCTAGATCCAAGAATAAGGCATAAATAATATGCAACTAATTTTAGAAAAAAATAATTTCATTAATAAATTTAAAAAAATATTTTCTATGTTTATGAATGATAAGTTAGCCTTAATATCTATTATTTTTTTAATATTTATGGTCTTTTTAGCTTTTTTTGGGCCCTCTCTAATAAGTGAGTCTTATACAAAAATGAATTTAAGATTAAGAAACTTAGAACCGTTTTCTTTTGATCATCACTTCATGTATTTTTTTGGAGCTGATGCACTTGGTAGGAGTATGATTGCAAGACTTATATTGGCTACACAAAACACAATGTTTATAGCTGGTGCTGCAGTTATTTTGTCAATGACTTTGGGTGGAATGTTAGGACTGATTTCTGGATATTATGGTGGTAAAGTTGGAAATTTAATTATGAGAGCGGCTGATATAATTATGAGTTTTCCTTCACTATTATTAGCTGTAATTGTTTTATATATGTTTGATCCTGGCTTGCTGAATTTAGTTATTGTATTAGCCTTTACTAGGATGCCTATATACATGAGAACTGCAAGAGCAGAGGTTCTTGAAATAAGAGAAAGGTTGTTTGTTTCAGCTGCGATATCAATGGGTGCTTCAAACCTTAGGATAATTTTTAAACATATTGCTCCATTAACTATTCCAACACTTATTACGATAGCAACATTAGACTTTGCTTTTGTAATGCTGGGTGAATCTGCGCTGAGCTTCCTAGGTGTTGGGATACAGCCACCGGAAGTTACTTGGGGATTAATGGTGGCTCAAGGAAGGAACTACTTACAAATTGCATGGTGGTTAGCGTTTTTTCCAGGTCTAATTATTATGTTAGTAGCTTTATCCTTAAATCTATTATCTTCATGGTTAAGGATTGTTTTAGATCCCAGACAAAGATGGCGTTTAGAAAACATTGGTGACAAAAGTGAGTGATGCAAATAAATCATTACTAAAAGTAAATAACCTTTCAGTCTCATTTGATACCACTGAAGGCTCTTTTGATGCAGTAAGAGCAGTTAATTTTGATTTAAAAAAAGGCGAAACATTAGCAATTATTGGAGAGAGTGGATCAGGTAAAAGCGTTACTGCTTCTGTAATTATGGGTATTCTAACTTGTCCACCAGGAAGGATTAAAAGTGGGGAAGTTTTATTAAATGATCTTGATATATTAAAACTTTCAGATTCTGACAGAAGAAAGTTAATGGGAAGTAAAGTAGCTATTATTTTTCAAGATACTTTATCTCACCTTAATCCTGTTTTTTCAGTAGGCTCACAAATAGCTGAATGTTTCGAGGTTCATAAAAATCTCTCAAAAAAAGAGAGTTGGAACAGGGCTGTAAAATTATTAGAACGAGTTAGGATCCCAAATCCATCAAAAAGAGCGAAAGATTTTCCCCATCAATTTTCTGGAGGGCAAAGACAAAGAGTTATGATTGCAATGGCTCTGGCCTTAGAACCAGACATAATTATAGCAGATGAACCAACTACTGCTTTAGATGTTACAATTCAAGCAAAAATTTTAGAATTATTAGGTGAACTCAGGGACGAAAGAAATATGGGTCTTATTTTAATTACCCATGATTTAGCTGTTGCAGCAGAAATCTCGGACAAGGTGATAGTACTTAATGAAGGCAAAATAGTTGAAAAAGGGATTACTAGGGAGGTTTTTATTAATCCTAATCATACTTATACAAAGCAGTTAATGGATTCTATTCCTGGAAAAACAACAAAAAAGAAAAAGAAAATATCAAAAAAATTGTTTAAACCTATCCTAGAGATAAAAAATATTTCCAAATTTTATGATACTATTGCTTGCGATGATGTAAGTTTTAACTTGTATCCTAATGAAGTTTTGGGAATTGTAGGTGAATCAGGTTCGGGTAAAACTACTATTTCTAATTTAATTTTAAGATTGGCAAGTCCCTCTAATGGGAAAATTCTATACCATGGAAAAAACATTTTAAATTTTAATAAAAAAGATTTATTAAATTTTAGAAGGAAGGTTCAAGTGGTATTTCAAGATCCATACGCATCCTTAAATCCAACAATGAACATATATGACATTATATCTGAGCCATGGGTAATTCATTCAGACTTTTTAGATAAAAAATTATATAAAAGTAAAGTATCAGATCTTTTGATAAGTGTAGGCTTGCATCCAGATGACGCCATCAAGTTTCCCCATCAATTTTCTGGAGGGCAAAGGCAAAGAATTGCTATTGCAAGAGCTTTAGCACTTAATCCAGAAATAATTATCTGTGATGAGGCAGTATCAGCTCTTGATGTTTCAATTCAGGCTCAAATAATAAAATTATTATTAAATTTGAGAAACAAATTTTCGTTGTCATATATTTTTATTGCTCATGATTTACCAGTAGTAAAAGATTTAGCTGACAGGGTTATTGTTATGAAATCAGGAAAAATTATTGAGCAAGGTGTCGTTGATGAAGTGTTTGATTTCCCTAGAGATAAATATACAAAAGATTTATTAAAAGCTAGCCCTTCAATTGAAAATTTGATTAGTTAATTTACTAAAATGTAATAAATTATGAGAGTAAAATGAAGAATGAAGAACAAGTATGGGAATTAGTAGAAAATAAAAAAGAAGAATTCATTAATTTTTCAGATCGAATTTTTGACACTCCCGAAATTTTATATCAAGAATTCAAGTCAGTATCAGAGCATACTAATATGTTTATAAAATTTATTTTTTTTATCTTTTTTAAAAGATCATTACTTTCCATGACCATAATATTGTAAAAAGGTAAATTATTTTGACTTAAATATTTTAAAAAATTACATAATTCATAAATTACTGACCCATAATTATGGGTTATAAAAAGTGCAAATACTTTGTTAACTTCTTTTAAATTTGGATACTTTAGAGATCCAGTTGAAATAGTTTTGTTTTTAATGTTTTCAAAATGATTTAAAATAACCTCATCTGGTTTTTGAAGGGTAAATTCTTTCCAGTCATCAAAAAAAAGTTTATCACGCATTTAAAAACCTGACTAAAATTAATAGCAAATTCATATCTTAGTATATATTATTAAGTTTGTAATTGTTATATATCTCTAACCAATCGTCAATTTTTGAAACTAACAAATCAATTTCTGACTTTTCTTTAGCTTGAATGAAGTTGAATTTAGCTTGAATTAAATCTTTTTTCATTCTTAAAGAAGGCGCCTTATTAGCTAATTCATTAGACTTTTTTAACACTTTAACAACATAAGGATAAGTTGCAGGAATAATTTTTACATTAGGCCATTTTCCAACTGCTGAGCCACCATTATAATGAGATAAGGCCACTCCAATATTCCCCTTATACTTTTTAATTAACTGGTCTAAAAATTTAATACCTATTTTTATATTAATAATTGGGTTAAATAAATCCTTTCTTTTTACACCAAATTCTAATAACCCTGTACGTGGCATTATTTGCATAACACCTATAGCACCTTTTGTACTAACTGCATCTGGCCTTAAATTAGATTCTACTTTGGCTACAGCAATGGCCAAAGCAGGGGTTACATATTCTGAAACCCTTGCATTTTCAATCAGTAACATTTTTATATATGGACGATTATAATTTTTAGCATTCGCTAAAGAAGTTAATAAAATTATAATTGTTGTTAATACAAATTTCATGATAATTTATCCACTTTGGTTGATATATTCTTTAAAGCATCATTCCATTCTTGGTTTTGCTCAGCAATTCGCAGGTCAAAATCTTGAAAAATTTTTTTAATTTCAAATAATTCTTTGACTGACATTTCTTTTGGTACAGCTAATGTGTATTTGTCGGTTTGTTTATCCTGATTTTCTAATCTCCAAATTTTTAGATTTTGGTCATAAAAATTTTTTTTATGATAAAAAACTAATATTCTTTTTTTATCTTTTTTATCTTTATTAATTGAAGATTTTGAATTTATTGAAATATTATCATTTTCAATTGATTTAAATTGTTTTTGAGAAAGTGCAAAAATTGTTAGGACCATCAAAGCAAAAAATGCCATTGATAATGCTAGGGCAACTTCAGTTAGAGGGTTATGTGAGTAATCCGAGTTCATATTCTTCTCCATATTTAAGTTATGGAAAAATTAGAAACTTTTTTGATTTAATTAAATTTCTTTGTGTTCCCCTTTGACCCTATAGAATTAAATGATGGGAATTTTTTAACAAAAATATTGTTTTCAGAAACCGATAACTCGTAATCCTTATCTATATTAAGATCAATGTCTGATAATGAAATCACTAACCATTTTTTTAATTTCATTAAATCAGTTGATGAATAGTAAGACCAACTATTCTGCTTACCAAAACTTTGTTCATTAGTAATTTTGATAAATCCAGGAAATTCATTTACCATTATATCTGTTAAATAGATGATATCTTTATTTTTAAAATCATAAAATTTAAAATTATAAACTTTCGAAATATTACTATAATTTTTCTGTTCTTTAAGCTTGGCATCCAGAATTCTTAAGATACTATTCCCAAGTTGGTCTGACAATAGAATAACTTTTTCACTTAATAAAAGGTTTTCACAAATATCATCACAATCTTTAGGAAAATTAATAATTTTCCGTGGAGTTGACCAGGTAGATATATAATTTTTTGTTTGGGTATTGTATATTTCTGAGGAAATATAAACACTTGATGAGAGTTTATTGATACGCTGATAATTAAGCTTTAAAGTAATCAATAATTCAGCATCAATAATGTCACTTAAAATATCAGAATTTTCAAGAAGCTTATCTAGATTTTTTGTGTTTTTTAAATCTAAATTTTTAATAGACCTATTACCATCTTTAATTACAAAACCGCTTTGATTAAGGGTTGATTGAATAGATATTTTGATAGATTTGTTGTTTTTATTTTCTCCTAATACATATAATGAAATTAATGGTTTTTGCTCAGCAGAATAAGCATTCATAGATATCAAAGATAAAAATATTATTAATAATGTAGCTTTTATTTTATTCATCTTATTCACAAACATAAAAATATTTTGATTTGCTGAGTTTGTTGATATCAATTTTTGATTTATAAACTTTAATAAAAAAATCATCTGGATTAAAACCATATTCATTGATTGTCAGACCAAGCCATTTTTTTATTTTATATATTGTAGAGACAGTATAGTAAGCTAATTTAGTTTTACTCTGTGTATTATGACCTTCAGTTTCCATGTGAATGAAACCTGGAAACTCTTTTTCCATCACATCAATAATTTTGTTACTCTCACATGAATTGAAATAATTTAGTGAGATGACAATTTTCTTTTCTTTCTTATCAACAAATTGTTTGTCTCCTATTACAAATTGGATACCGTTTTTCTTCATCTGCTCCAAGCCAGAGCTCACTAACATTTTAGCAATTATTTCTATTTCCAAAAGGTTAGATTTTTTTTCAAAAGCAAGTGATCTAGAAAAAGCATATGTCTTATTATCAAC
>CACJQK010000032.1 GCA_902595515.1 uncultured SAR116 cluster alpha proteobacterium | reverse complement strand
GAAGGTTTTATTTTTACAAAAAATCATATGCTTAAGAAACATTTTTGTAAAAATAAGCAAATAAAAATTTATAAGTTAGATGATTTTTCAAATTTGTTGTTAAATTTAAAAAATAAAAAATTTCTTATAGATCCAAATTTTTTACCGTTAAAAATTTATCATATTTTAAAGGAAAATTATTTACCATACCAATTTATCAATTGCCCAGTAGATAAATTTAAAGCCATAAAAAATCCTTTAGAATTAAGTGGATTTAAAAATGCTCATATAAAAGACGGTTTAGCTATATTGAAATTCTTATTTTGGTTTGAAAAAAATGTTAATTCAAATAAACTTACTGAGATCTGCTTGTCTCAGAAACTTTTTGATATTCGTTCTCTAGATAAAACATTCATTTGTGAGAGCTTTGCTACAATTTCAGCATTTGAAGAGAATGGTGCAATTATTCACTATAAGGCAAGTAATTCTTCTAATAAAAAAATTGATAAAAGTAGTCTTTATTTAATTGACACAGGTGCTCATTATTTAGATGGAACTACTGATATAACTCGTACTCTTCTAGTTGGGAAAGCTAGATCGCAAATGTTGGATGATTATACTTTAGTTTTAAAGGGGCACATTGCAATTGCATCTGCTTCCTTCCCTGTAGGTACTAAAGGAAGGGAATTAGATAGTCTAGGTAGGGTAGCACTATGGTCTGAAGGTAAAGATTATGCTCACGGAACAGGACATGGGGTAGGTCATGTTTTAAGTGTGCATGAAGGGCCAATTTCAATTTCTAAAACATCTGAATGTTATATTGAATCAGGCATGGTGATTTCTAATGAGCCAGGATATTATAAAAAAGGTCAGTACGGTATTAGGATTGAAAACTTAGAATTTGTAAAAGAAAAGGCAAATAAAAATTTTTTATGTTTTGAAAATTTAACCAGAGTTCCTTTAGAATTAAATCTAATTAATAAGCGTATGTTATCAGAGTTTGAGATAAATTGGATTAATAATTACCATAAGAAAGTATATCAAGATTTATCAAAATTAATTGACAAAGATGATAAAGAATTACTTTTATTCTTGAAAAGAAAAACTACAACAATTTAAACTTCAGTTGTTTTTATTATTTCAATCCACTCATTTTCATTTATTATGGGGATGTTTAATTCTTTTGCTTTTTTTGCTTTGGATCCAGGTTGGTCTCCAACAATTACATAATCTGTATTTTTAGAAACAGTGCTACTTACTTTTGCTCCTAAGTTGTTTAGTTTTTGTTTTGCCTCATCACGGCTCATGGTATCTAATGTACCAGTCAATACTACTATTTTGTCCTTATAGGGAGAATTAATTAATTTTTGTTCAACATTTTCAATTCTTATATAATTCAAGAGTTCTTTTAACATTACAAGATTAGAGGATGTGTTAAAAAATAAGATTATATCCTCAGCAATATTCTCACCAACTTGATCAATTGAGACAAGCTTTTGGAATGACTCAGATAACTTATCATTAGCTTTTTCCATTTCACTACAAAAATTTTCAAAAGAATTATAATTTAAAGCCAACAACTTAGCATTGTTTTCACCAATTTGTTTGATCCCTAGAGCATAAATTAATTTATCTAGTGAGATTCTTTTCTTTGACTCAATGGAATTTAAAAGGTTAGAAACAGATAATTTTCCTAAACCTTCACGTTTTTCTAATAATTCTCTATATTTAAAAATTTTAAAAATATCACTAAAATCATTTATGATTTTTTCTTTGAAGAGCATGAGTATTAATTTGTCCCCTAAACCCTCAATATTAAAAGCATTTTTAGAAACAAAATGCTTTAATTTTTCAACTGTTTGAGAAGGGCAATTGACCCCAGAAAGACATCTTCTAATTGCTTCATTTTTTGGTTTATATGTTTTGCCTCCACATGATGGACAAAAATTAGGTGGAACGTAAACTTTAGAATTATTTTGTCTTTTTTCTTTTATTACTTCAGTAACTTTTGGGATAACGTCTCCAGCACGTTGAATTTTTACAATATCTCCAATTCTAATATCTTTTCTTGAAATTTCGTCTTCGTTATGCAGTGTTACATTTGAAACTAGTACACCCCCAACTTTTACAGGTTTTAATTTACCAACTGGTGTAAGAGCGCCAGTTCTGCCAACTTGTGTTTCTATATTTAAAAGTAAAGTTTCTACTATTTCAGGGGGAAGTTTGTGAGCAATCGCCCATCTTGGCGATCTAGACAAATTTCCCAACCTTTCTTGTAAAATTTTATCATTCACCTTGTATACGAGACCATCAATTTCATAATCTAACTCATTTCTTTTAGATATCATCAAAGAGTAGAATTTTTTTATATCTTCAATTGTACTTGCTCTAAAGTTTTCTTGGTTTGTGTTGACACCCATTTGTTCAAATTTTTTTAAAAGATCAAACTGAGTTTTGATATTAAAATCATTTGTATATTCACCTACGGAGAAGGCATAAAAATTTAACTTACGTTCTTTTAAAATATTTATGTCTTTTTGTCGTATGGATCCTGCTGCAGCATTTCTTGAATTAGCAAAAACTTTCCCATTTTTTTCTATTTGTGACTTGTTAAGTTCTTCAAAATTAGCTTTTTGCATAAAGATTTCACCTCTTATCTCTATGAACTTTGGATAATTACCTTTTAATTTATGTGGTATATCTTTAATAGTCTTGACGTTATCAGTTACTATTTCGCCTGTCTTACCATCTCCTCTGGTCACAGCATTAAATAAATTTCCATTTACATAAAGAAGTGATATTGACAGACCATCAATTTTTGGTTCACACATAAAATCAATCTGAAAATTTTTTTTTAAATTTAAAAATTTTAGAGTTCTCTCAATGAAATCATTTACATCTTCAAAAGAAAACGCGTTAGTAAGTGAAGTCATTGGTTTTCTATGATTATACTTTTGGAATTGGTTGGAGGTTTGTGAGCCAACAGTTTTGCGTTCCAAAAACTTAAATTCTGGATTTTCATTAATTAGAGTATCATATTCTCGACAAAGTTTATCATAATCAAAATCTGAAATTTCTGGATTATCCTCAGAATGGTATTTATTATCATGAAAATCGATTTTATTTTTTAATTGATTTAATTTATTGAAAATTTTTGTATCCATTAGGTTAATTATCTAATAGTTTCTGAGCTGCTTCTCTAGCTTCATTTGTAATAGTTTGTCCAGAAACCATTCTTGCTATTTCTTCAACTCTTTGATTAATGTTTAATTCAGTAACTTTAGAAATAACTTTATTTTGAATATCTTGTTTTTCTATAAGGTAATGATTATGTCCTTTTGAAGTTACTTGTGGAGAATGTGTTACCACCATTGTTTGATATGTCTTTCCTAGTTTTGCCAATCTTAGACCAACAGCGTTCGCAACTGAACCGCCAATCCCTGAGTCAATTTCATCAAAAATAATTGTTCTATTTTGTATTTCAGTTTCAAGTACAACTTTAATAGCAAGTAAAAATCTGGAAAGTTCACCACCAGACGCAATTTTGTTAATTGGCTTTTTATCCATTCCAGTATTTGTTGAGGCAAAAAATATTACTTTATCTATTCCATCAATAGAAGAATTTTCAAAATGAATTTCTTCAAATTTAATTTCAAAATTTGCATTTTCTAATTTTAAGTAAGGGAGTTCTTCATTTATTTTTTTTGATAAATTAGTTGCAGATCTTTGTCTACTCTCTGACAATAATCTACTATTTAATTTAAAATTTTCTTCAGCTTTTTTGTACTTCTCTCTAAGTTCATTTAAGTTAGAGCTGTTTATCTTAAGTTCTTCTAACTTTTTCTCTAATTCTATTTTTATTTTTATCAAGTCATCAACTTCGCACTTATGTTTTCTTGCTTGTGAACGTAATTCGTGAAGTCGATCGTCAATGGATTCTAAGTTGTCTGTTTTTTCATTTAAGTCTGTACTTTTTCTATTTACAAATATCTTTAATTCTTCAATTTCTATTTTAGTCCTATAAATAGAGTCAATTGCTTCAACTAAATTAGGTTGCTTGTAAAATTTGAGATTTTCCAATTCCTTTAACAATTTATTAATTAAATCTTCTAATCCGTTTTCATCTTCTATAATAGATTTAGCCCTAATTATTGTATTATAAATTTTTTCACGATTACTTAACAGCTGCTTGGTTTGGTTCAATTCTGCTTCTTCACCAATTTTAGGATTTAATATATTTAGTTGATCTAATGAATCTTTTATCCATTCACTATCGTCATTTAATTCTTTTTCCTTCTTTTCTGTCTCTTTGACCAAATTTTTAAATTTTTTCATCTCATTAAATGAAACTTTAGTATGGTCAATTAACTTATTGTGATTAGAAAAATCATCTAATAGTGATAAATGAGATTTTATGTTTAAAAGACCTCTATCTTCAAATTGACCTTGAATTTCAATTAAATAGTCAGTTATCTCTATAAGCGCATTTCTTGTTATAATTGTATCATTAACTAAACATTTTGATTTTCCATCAGTTTTGATCTGACGTCTAATTATTAGCTCATCTTCAAATTCTATATCATATTTTTTTATAACTTTAATTACTGGATGTTTTTCATCAATTTGAAATATTGCAGTTACAGAGGCATCATTTTCACCATGTCTAATTAGGTTAAAATCAACTCTGTTACCAACAATTAGACCCAAGCTATCAAGTAAAATTGACTTGCCAGTTCCAGTTTCACCTGTTAAAACTGAAAGTCCTTTTTTGAATTCTATTTTGATTGACTCTATAAGGACAATATTTTTTACAATTAATTCTTTAAGCATTTCTTATTAAAAAAAATCTTTTAAATAATTTATAATTGAAAATTTATCATCTTTATTTTGACCAACTTCAGATTTATTTTTTAGCAAATTTTTACTAAGTTTTGTCCAATTATCTCTAGGAAAATTATAATCTAAAATAGCATTACTTTTAATTGCCTCATCCTTTAGTCCTATCATTAGAAGAGCTTCGCTTAGTCTATATAGTGTTTCTGGAATGACAGAAGTATTTTGATAGTTTTGTAAAACTATCTTAAATCTATTTATTGAACTTGCTGGAGCACCTTTTTTTAAATAAAACTTTCCAACATTAAGCTCATTTCTTGCTAGGCTATTATTTAAAAATTGGATCTTAAGCCTAGAATCTTTTGCATATTTTGAATTAGGATATTTTGAAGTAATTAATTTAAAAGAATTTAAAGCTTTAATTGATAGACTAGGATCTCTTCCTTCGATAGATACTTGAACATAGTAACACATAGCCAATAAATAGTGAGCATATTCTGTTAGTTCACCTTTTGGGTTCATTTCTATAAAATTATTCAGTTTAATTATAGCCTTCTTTAGCTCATTATTTTGAAAAAGAGAATAGGCTGACATAATTTCTGATTTTGCTGCTAAAGAAGAAAAAGGATAATTAAGAAAAACTTCGTCAAATTCTAAAATTGCTCTTTTAAAATTATCTTCTTTTATAGAATTTAGTCCTTTAGAATAAATTTCTTTATCCGATAATTTAGTTGTATTCTCATTTTTATTAATAGAAGTACAACTTGCAAAGAATAGTAAAATTGAAAAGATTTTTAAAATAATAAAGTTTTTTTTTATGATATCTTTCATAATAAACTTTTCTAATTTATTGCCTGAACTATTAATTTTATTATTAATAATTAGGTTTGTATATCAAAAACTAAATATATATAAAAATATTAAGCTACACAAGTAGCGTTTTGTGAGGTGTCATACTTATCAACTAAATCAAAAAAATTATTAGTTTCTTTATTAGTAACTTTATCTTTTATGGTGTAATTTTCTTTATTTTTAAGAATTTCTTTAATAAGTAATTGATTTAAATTATGTCCAGGTGCAAAGCAATCAATTTTTCCTATTAAAGGCATCCCTAGTAAATAGAAATCACCAATACAATCCAAAGTTTTATGTTTTACAAATTCTTTTTCCATTCTAAGACCATTTGGGTTTAGTATTTTATGTTTATCCACAACAATTGCATTATTAAGATTACCACCTATAGCAAGACCAGCTGTTCTCATTTTTTCGATATCTTCAAAAAGAGTATAAGTTCTAGCCATCGATAAACTATTAATAAAATTTTCTTTTGAGTGCTTATAAAAATATTGCGAGTGACCAATAATTGTTTTTGGATAATTGATGGAAATATTAATTGATAAGTCATTGGATGGTGAAATAGAGATAAATCTATCTCCATTTTTAACCATAACTGTTTTTAGGATTTTGAAAACTTTCCTATTTTGATGTTGTAATCTTATGCCTACATTAGCAATTTTTCTAACATACTCACTAGAACTTCCATCCAACGCTGGTAATTCTGAGGAGTTAATTTTGATAATAACATTGTCAATACCAAATGCATAAAAAGTAGCCATTAAATGCTCAATCGTAGAGACAGAAATACCATTAGCATTTTCAATTTTAGTACATAAACTTGACTCAACTACGTTATCAATAACAGCTTTAATTTTGTTATTTTTATTTACATCAGTTCTTTCAAAAATAATACCGGTGTTTATTTTCGCTGGCTCGATACTCATAGAAACAGCTCTACCGCTATGAACTCCAACACCAGAAAAATGAATTTTTCTTTTTAGCGTGCTTTGCTGTAGATTATGATCAACAATATTTTTATTTACAAAATTCATACTTAATACCTTGGATATATAACTACATATCTTTTATATTAAATACAAATCACATATAATTACGAAATATTTCAGTTTGTATTAGTTTGCCTGCCTTCTTAAAAAAGCTGGTATTTCTAGCACTTTTTCGTCTATATCTTTATTTTCTTGCTCTATTTCTGTAAGATCAATTTGATGATTAACAGACACATCCTGATTTTGGTCATTAAAAAGATCAGGACTGTCAAATTGATTTTCATTGGTTTTCGTAACTTTATTTTGGTCTAAATGTACATCATTAAATTTTTCATTTTGTAATTTTTTATCTTTTAAAAATATTTCTGGTTTTTTACTTTCATTAATTATATTTTTATGCACTGATAATTCCTTTTCTTGATTTAAATTTGGTTCTAATTTTATATCATTATTTTTTTTGCCAACGAATATTGACGACACACGATTAAGTAAAGATTGTGGTTTTGATTGAGTGAATTTATTCACAGGTTTTTGTTCAAAGAGTCTTTTTTGTTCGGTTTCACCATTTTGAGAATTTAATTTTTCTTCATATTCATTATTAATACCTTTATAATTATTTTCTAACTTATCAATTTCTGTTTCTAAATCTATTTGATCAACTGAGTCTTTTCCGAAATGATCTAATTGATTATTAATTAAAGAATGTTCTGAAGTAATTTCAAAGTTTTCTGTTTCTGTATTTAAGCTAAGTGTTTTAGCTATTTCTTCATCATCATTTATTTGATTTTGTATTTGAATTGAATTTTCAGTTGTATTTAGACCAGTTGCAACGACTGAAACTTTTAATATACCCTCTAAATTATTGTCAATAGACGATCCAAAAATAATATTGGCATGTTCATCCACTTCGTTTCTTATTGCACTTGCAGCTTCATCCACCTCAAATAAAGCCATATCTGGGCCACCTTGAATATTAAGCAATATTGATTTAGCGCCTTTTATATTAGTGTCATCTAAGAGAGGATTATTGAGTGCGGCTTGTGCAGCATTTTTAGCTCTATTCTCTCCTGAACTTTCGCCTGTCCCCATCATTGCTTTACCCATATTTCCCATAACTGTTTTAATGTCTGCAAAGTCTAAATTGATCATACCTGGATTTGTAATTAAATTTGTTATTCCACAAATACCTTGATACAACACATCATCAGCCATTTTAAATGCTTCTGAAAATGTTGTTTTTTCATTAGCAATTTTAAAAAGGTTTTGATTGGGAATTACTATCAATGTATCAACATTTTCCTTTAACAACGATAAGCTGTTTTCAGCTACCTCCATTCGCTTTTTACCCTCAAAATCAAAAGGTTTAGTTACTACTGCAACAGTTAAAATACCTTTTTCTTTTGCAGCTTTAGCTATTACAGGGGCAGCACCAGAACCTGTGCCTCCACCCATACCAGTTGCGATAAATAACATGTTTACGTCACTTAATTCAGCAATTATTTCTTCTATTGATTCATCAGCTGCTCTTTTTCCAGTTTCTGCATCTGAGCCAGCCCCTAATCCTAAAGTTATATTCTTACCAAGTTGTATTTGTCTTGATGTAAGGCTCCTCGATAAAGCTTGTCCATCAGTATTTGCTACAATAAATTCAATATTCTCTATTTTTTCGTTGATCATTGTATTTACTGCATTACCTCCTGCGCCACCAATGCCAATTACTGATATTCTGGGTTTTGTATCATTAATATTTTCTGGTATTGTTATATTAAGTGTCATTTTCTTCTCCTTACTTAGTTGCAGTTTAAAATTAAATTTTATAAATTTTTATCAAACCAGTTTCCTACTTTCCCAAAATAGCTAAATAACCCCATATCTAACCTTTTTGGGCTTAATGTTTTTTCTTTTTCTAAACTTTTTATGAGTAAACCTGTTAAACAAGCAAAAGTTGGTGTTTGGGCAATTTCTGGTAAATCGATTAAACCAATTGGCCTTCCAATTCTGACATTAGACTTGAAGTGTCTAGATGCCAGTTCGCGAATATTGTTAAGATTTGCGCCTCCACCACATAAAATTATTCTGTTTACAAAATTTGAATTTGGAGTTAACTGACTTAGTCTATTCTTTACTAGTTCAAATATCTCATCTACTCTAGGTTTAATGATTGCAGTTACCATTGCTTTGGGGATTTTTTGATTTATTATTTCCCCATTATCTGAAATTATTGGAATTTCAATATTTATGAATTCATCTGTTTCATGGGAAAGTGTTGATCCGTGTAATATTTTAATTTTCTCTGCATCTTCTGATTTTGTTCCAAGTCCCCTAACTAGATCACTAGTAATATGCAACCCACCGATTGGTATTGAATCTGAAAAAACGATTTTATTATTTAAAAATACTCCAAAACTTGTAATATTTGCTCCAAGATCTATTACAACAGCCCCATTTTTTCTCTCATCTTGAACCATTGTAGAAATTCCTGATGCTTCTGGACTTATAAAGAATTTATCTACAGATAAGTGACATAAATTTATTGCGCTCGAGATATTTTTAATTATAGATTTTTGACCATAAGTGTAACTGTTTTCAACTGTCAGAGTATTTGTAAATATTCCTATGGGGTTATCTACGCTAGTATTATTGTCTAAATAATATTTAATTACTTCTGAGGATAAAATTTCATAATTATTGATTGCTGGAGCTTTATTAATCTTTGATATTTTTAAAATATCCCTTTTTTCAACTCTTCCATTTTCTATTTTTAATTTATTTCTAATAATCTTAGTAATTGGCCTGCCACCCGAAAGACTGCAGATCACATTATTAATAGGAAATCCAGCCATAATTTCAGCTCCTTCAACTGCACGGGCAATTGAATTTGCAATTTCTTTCATATCAGTTACATGACCATTAATCATTCCTAGAGATGCATGTTGTCCAAATCCTATTATTTTTATTTGCACATCATTTGTTTTTACAGAAGTACCAATTAAACAAGAAACTTTACTATTACCAACATCAATAACAGTAAAAATATTTTTAGATTTACTTATACTAGTCATAACAGTCATGAAATTTTCTTTTTAAAAATAAGTTTTTTGTCAACATTTATTTTACCCAATATTCTATTATGATTTCTAAGGTCAATTTCAATTAAACCAAGTTTCAAAATGTCAAATTTTTCATTAAGAGATACAATTTTTTGCCAAGCTTCTTTCACTTTTGTACTTGGCAAACGAATTGTCAGTCCTTGATTAAAGTGAATATCCCATCTTCTTTCATTTACAAAAGTAAGAGACCAAATATTTTTAGTAAAATTTTCATGGATATTTAAAATTTTCAAAATCTGACTAATATTTTTATGAGCTTTTTCACCAATTACAATAGGAAGATTATTTTTAAACTTAGTTAACTTCTTTTCTAATATTATTTCACCATTTTTGGTGATTAAGTTA
>CACJQK010000031.1 GCA_902595515.1 uncultured SAR116 cluster alpha proteobacterium | reverse complement strand
AGATATTCAGGTGTTTTTTTTATATGGTTTAACAATTTATTTCCCCGAGTAGCACGTGTGTATTAATTACTTTACGATTACTTTATTTGTATTCAAATCATAAAATCATATAATTCTAATCACTTTACATGATTTGTTAAATAGGTCTAACTTTTTGATTCATTTTTTCTGTAATTGACTTAATTTCATCGCATATCTTTTCACTAAATAATTTTGCTGCAGAGCTTAGCTCTTTACTAGCTGATGTAATTAAAACATATTCAGTAGTGAAATTAGGGGAGGTGAGTGGCGATAATGTTCTTAAATTTCCAGTAATATCTAAATCACATAAAACGGCTGGTAGAATAGCGCACCAATCACTAGAAGCAACCATTTCTAGTGTACCTATCATACCATCCATTTCTAATGTTTTATCTATCTTAATATTATGAGTTGCGAAGTATTCGTCCAATGAAATTCTTCTAGAATTTTCAACACCAGGTAGAATAATTTTAATTTTATCAAGTTTTGAAAGTTTTATAGGCTTTAAATGTTCAAATTCAGAACTTTTTTTCGTGACTAGAAAATTCAAATCACTTGATACGAATTCAATATTCAATCCTGTAGGGTTTTTTACTGAAGGGACTATAGCAAATTCAAGTTTATTAGTTCTTACCATATCCTCTAAAACACCAGAGTAAGCTTCTGTTACTTTAACATCTACCTTTGGGTATTCTTTAAGAAATTTAGAAAGTGTTGCAGGAAGTGCTGATCTAGTAAATGTTGGCATTAATCCGCAATTAAAAGTTCCAGATAAGTCTTCAGTATCAGTTTTAGCGTCAATAAGGGCTTTGTCCATCAAACTTAAAATTTCTAAAGCATACTTATAGAAACTTTTTCCACTCTCAGTTAAAACCATTTTACCAGGAACTCTATTAATTAACTTTTTGCCAATACTTAATTCTAAATTTTGAACTAACATTGACATACCTGATTGTGTGGCATTAAGCCTTTCTGCGGCTAAACTAAAAGAATTCTCTTCAACCACTGCAACAAAAGCTTTTAATTGTTTAATTGATACAGACATAATTTAATTGCTATCAGTTAAATTGATATAATTCATACAAATAAATAATTACATATAATACATATTAATATGCTAAAGAAAACATGTTTTAATTTAAAAAAAGAGAATTTGTAATAATGAAAACTTCAGATTCAAAGTTTCTTAGAAAGACTCTAGGAAAATATTCAACAGGTGTCACTGTAGTCACTTCAATTGATAATGATGGGAATCCTATTGGAATGACAGTAAATAGTTTTACATCTGTATCACTTCAGCCTGCATTAGTCCTATGGTGTATAGATAAAAAACAGCCAAGTTATGATTCATTTATGAATGCAGAAGGTTATGCTGTAAATATCTTATCAAAAGATCAAAATGATCTTTGTCATAAATTTGCTTCACAACTCGATGATAAATTTGAAAACGTTGATTGGAAAAAAAGCGAAAATGGATTTCCATTGGTTAAAAATAGCTTGGCTTGGTTTGATTGTAAAAAATGGAACTATTATTCTGGAGGAGACCATCAAATTTTAGTTGGAGAAATAACCTCTTTTGATTCAAGTGAATTAGAACCATTGACATACTGGAATGGTCAGATTTCTTAATTGAAATATTCCAAAAAAATTATAGGATCAAATAATAATTAAAAATTAATGAGGGATAAATGGCAAAGTGGTTAAAAAATGGAAAATCTGAGAAAGAAATTGTAGAAGCGGATGCAAAGGTTAGACAGACAGTTGAAAAAATTCTACAAGATGTAGCTAAAAGAGGTGATGAAGCAGTTAGAGAGCTTTCAATTAAATTCGATAATTATTCACCTGACAATTTTATTTTAAGTAAAGAAGAAATAGAAAAGGCAATAAGCAAAGTATCTAAGAGAGATATTGAAGATATTAAATTTGCACAAACTCAAGTAAGGAATTTTGCAAAAAAGCAACTTGAATGTATTAAAGACTTAGAAGTAGAAACTATGCCAGGTGTAGTTTTGGGGCATAAGAATATACCAATGAATGCAGTAGGTTGTTATGTTCCTGGAGGTAAATACCCAATGGTAGCTTCTGCACACATGTCAGTTTTAACAGCTAAAGTGGCTGGGGTAAAAGATATTATAGCATCTGCACCTCCGCAAGGTGGAGAACCTCATCCTGCTATTGTGGCCGCTATGCATATGGGTGGAGCAGATAAGATATTATGTTTAGGTGGAATACAAGCAGTAGCTGCAATGGCTATCGGCACCGAAACCATAAATGGTGTAGATATGTTAGTTGGTCCTGGTAACATGTTTGTTGCCGAGGCAAAGCGTCAATTATTTGGTAGAGTTGGAATTGACTTGTTTGCAGGTCCCACAGAAACACTTATAATTGCCGATAAATCATCTGATCCAGAAATATGTGCAATTGATCTATTAGGTCAAGCAGAACATGGACCTACTAGCCCGGCTATTTTGTTAACTGACTCAGAAAAACTTGCTCTTGAAACATTAAAAGAAGTTGAGAGACAGCTAGAAATTCTACCAACAGCCGAAATTGCTAAAGTTTCATGGAAAGAATACGGCCAGGTTATAGTTTGTGACAATACTGATGAAATGGTTAAAGTTGCAGATGACTTGGCGTTTGAGCATGTGCAGGTAATGACAGAAGATCCTGATTATTTTCATAAAAATATGACTAATTACGGAGCTTTGTTTTTAGGCTCGAGAACAAATGTTGCTTTTGGTGACAAAGTTATAGGGACAAATCATACTTTACCAACTAAAACTGCTGCAAGATACACTGGCGGATTATGGGTCGGTAAATTTTTAAAAACTTGTACTTATCAAAAAGTTTTAACTGACGAGGCCTCTGCTCTTGTTGGAGAGTATTGCTCAAGGTTATGTGCATTGGAGGGTTTTTCCGGCCATGGTGAGCAGGCTAATGTTAGAGTAAGAAGGTATGGCGGAAGAAATATTGAGCCATATGCTGCTGCAGAATAGGAGAAAATATGAATTATCCAAAATTACCAAGTTTTCGATTGGATGGAAAAAGAGCCTTAGTTACTGGAGCTGGTCGAGGAATTGGAATGGGCGCATCTATTGCTTTAGCAGAATCTGGTGCAAACGTTACATTGGTTTCTAGAACAGAAAAAGAATTAAAAGATTTAACGGATCACATAAATAACCAAGGCTTTAAAGCATCTTACGAAGTATTGGATGTCAATAATGATAATGAGGTATTAGCTTTTATAAATAATGCTGAGCCTTTTGATATACTTATAAATAATGCCGGCACTAATAGGCCAGCAAAACTTATAGATACAAAAATAGAAGATTTTGATTATGTTATGTCTTTAAATGTAAGGTCTGTAATCAGTCTATCAAAACTAGTTGTTAAGAAAATGTTAGATAGTAAGATAAAAGGATCTATAATCAATGTTTCATCACAAATGGGGCATGTAGGCGGGCCTAATAGGACTACATACTGTTCAAGTAAGTTTGCCATTGAAGGTTTCACAAAATCCTTAGCCATTGAATTAGGGCCTGATGGTATAAGGGTTAATGCAATCTGTCCTACCTTTATTCAAACCCCGATGACTGAACCATTTTTAAAAGATGAAGACTTTAAAAAAACTACTATTGAAATGATACCAATTGGTAGATTAGGCGAAGTAACTGACTTGATGGGTCCATTTGTTTTTTTGGCCTCTGATGCTTCATCTTTAATGACAGGCTCAAGTATACTTGTTGATGGAGGTTGGACTGCTAGGTAAGCAAAATTTATTGAAAGTTTTTCTATGATAGCAGTTACACTTAGTAACAATCAAATAGAAATCAAAGAACTTCCTGTTCCTCAAATCAAACCTGATCAAGTTTTAATAAAAGTATACGCATGTGGTTTAAATAGATCTGACTTGTTAGAAACTCAAGGTCAATCATTTGGTCATGCTGGCGGAGAGCATAAAATTATTGGAGGTGAGTTTGCTGGCAAAATAGTTGAATTAGGTAAGTCCGTAAATAATTTCAATATTGGTGATAATGTTATGTGCCGAGGAGGATCTGGTTGGGCTGAATATGCAGTTGGTAATTTTAAAAGAATAGTAAAACTTGATACTGATAGAATTACTTGGGAACAGGGTGCCTCAATCCAAGGCAGTCTTCAGACTATGCATGATGCTATTGTGACAAATGGAAAATTTGTTAAAGGTCAAACAGTTTTTATTCAGGGCGCAACTAGTGGTGTAGGATTAATTGGGCTCCAGATAGCAAAGTCACTAGGAGCAAGTAAAGTTTTTGGTTCTTCAACAAATAAAATAAAATTAAATAAACTAAAAGAATTTGGTGCTGATGTTCTTGTAGATACTTCCAGTGACAATTGGCTTGATCATGTTTTAAAAGCTACAAACGGAGAGGGGGTTGATATATTAGTTGATATGCTCTCAGGTAATTTTGTAAATAAAAATATGGAAGCAACAAAAATACATGGTCATATTGTAAATATTGGAAGACTTGCTGGTATGAATGGAAATTTTAATTACGATCTTCATGCTAAAAGAAGACTTCATTATATTGGGACAACTGGTAGAACAAGATCCGTTGAAGAAAACGAAATGGTAGCTTCATTGGCAAACAACGATCTTTGGGAAAGTGTTTTAGCAGGAAAGATTAGGCACGTTATTTATAAAAAAATGCATTTAATAAAAGCAAAAGAAGCGCTTGATATTATGAATAATAACAGACACTTCGGTAAAATAATTCTTTTTACAGATGAGTTTTTAAATGAAAATAAAATTAATTAATTATGGATATAAAATTATATGAATTATCTTGATTGTAGCTTTAAAATAAATGGTAATTTAAAAAAAATATCTATAATTGAAGATAAATCTTTAATTTTTGTAATTAGAAATGAACTTGGTCTAACTGGGACAAAACTAGGATGTGGTCTAGAACAGTGTGGAAGTTGTGCTGTATTAATAGATGGTGAAAAAAGACTTTCATGTACTTTATTGGCTAAAGATTATCAAAATTGCGAAATTACAACAATTGAAGGCCTTGAAAACGATAATGGATTAAATAATGTTCAAAAAGCTTTTAAGGAATTTAATGCAGCTCAATGCGGATATTGCACAAGTGGAATTATAGTAAGCATTACAGCACTATTTGATAAAAATAAAAAACCATCGTCTCAAGAAATTCAAAATGCTTTAGATGGCCATTTATGCCGATGCGGTTCTCATTCTGTTGTATTAAAGGCAATTGATAGTTTAATAGAAAATTAGGGTAATTAATATCATGAATCAATTTAATAGCGGCCCTAGTATTAATGCCTACAACAAATTAAGTCATTGGTTTGATTTTAGTGATCCTGGAACTTTAAAAGTTTACTCTGGTAAGATCGATATTGGGCAACATATCAGCTCTACACTGGCATTAATCACATCTAAAATCACTGAAATTAAATATGATCAAATAGAAATTATTAAACTAAGTACAGATATTTCACCCAATGAAGGTATTACAGCTAGCAGTCTATCTGTTGCAAATTCAGGATCTGCTATCAAGGCTGCCTCTATTACTCTTAAAATAAATTTTTTAAATTATGCATTAGAAAGTCTTAAAATTAAAAATGAAGATATTCTTTTTGAAAATGGAGTTATTAAAGATAAGAATTCTAATAAAACTATTTCTTATTGGGATTTTGCTAAAACAGATGATTTTAGAAAAATTATTATTCCTGAAAATTTTGATGAGAACTCTCTTAAAAGAATTAATTATGAAAATAATCAAAAAATAGAGCTAAAAACTATTAATGATATTGTTACAGGAAAATATAAATATGTTCATGATATTAATTTTCCAAAAATGTTGCATGCTAGAATAGTAAGGCCTCCTTCTTATCACTGCAAATTAACAAAAATAAATGAAGACTTTAAAAAAAGACTTGTTGAGAATGACATTATACTTTTTGTTAAAGGCTCTTTTGTTGCAATTTTGTCGCTTGACGAATTTTTGGTTATCAAATTCTTGGAAATTGCTAAAAACAATATTTTTTGGGAAGAAAAAAAGCAATTATCAGGTGATAATGTATTTAATTCTCTTGAAAAAAATGAAAAGGAATCACTGCTAGTGAAATCTGGAGGAGAGGCTTTTTATGAAGAGATAACAGAAAAAAAATCTTTTGATGATCCAAAAATTAAATCATTATCAACGATCTTTAAAAAAAGTTATTTAATGCATGGACCTATAGGGCCGTCTGCAAGTTGCGCTATTTATAATGACAATGAATTTACTGTATTTTCACATAGCCAATCAATTTTTGCTTTAAAATACTCCATAAGTAAGTATTTTGATATTGATCCAAATCTTGTCACTTTGAAATTTATGCCTGGCTCAGGTTGCTATGGTCATAATGGAGCTGATGACGTGGCATTTGAAGCATCTGTGATTGCAAAGGCATATCCTGAGCGTCATATCTTATTAAAATGGACACGTGAAGATGAACATTTATGGGAGCCTTATGGAAGTGCATCTTTAAACAAAGTTTTTGGAGCTATTAATGACGATGGAGAAATTGTTTATTGGTCAAATGAGGCTTATTCAGATACATATTTGTCAAGACCATCAGATATAGAATTAAACAATTTCACAAGCTATAAATTTTTAACCAATAATTTTGTAATAACAAAATCAAAACCTAAAACATCTGCTCATATGGGTATTCACAGAAATTTAGATCCACTATACAATTTCAAAGAAACAAGATTAGTAAAAAACTTAGTTCATGATTTGCCATTGAGGACATCTGCATTACGAACTTTAGGTGCTTTCGCTAATGTAACAGCGTCTGAAAGTTTTTTAAATGATTTGGCATCAATTAAAAATGTAGATCCTTTTGATATTAGAATAAATCATTTAGATGATGAGCGTGCCATTGATGTGCTTAAAAACCTAAAAAAGAAAATGGAAATTTTTAAATCTAAAAAAGGTAGCTCTAGAGGCATAGCTTTTTCAAGATATAAAAACTCCGCAGCATATTGCGCAGTAGGTGTAGAATTAAATGTTACCGATGACTTGGAAATTAAATTAAATCATGCTTGGATAACTGTAGATGCCGGAGAAATTGCTTATGAAGATGGTATAAAAGCACAGGTTGAAGGTGGATTTATTCAAGCAGCAAGTTGGGCTTTATACGAAGAAGTTATTTTCGATTCAAAAGAAATAATTTCCAAGGATTGGGATAGTTATAAAATAATAGGTTTTGATAACATTCCTGTTTTTACTACAAGTGTAATTGACCAGAAAGGTTCTCCTTATTTAGGTGTAGGTGAAGTGGTGGCAGGACCAACTGGAGCTGCTATTTCAAACGCATTGTGTAAGGCACTTGGTCAAAGAATAAAAATATTGCCATTTACCAAGGATAATATTACCAAAGAATTATTAAACTAATTTACCTGCATATTAATCAAAACATTATTAAGGATCTATTGTTATGACTAAAAAAAAATCAGGCATGTATAAGAACCTAACAAACTATGGGGATAGTGAGTTTTCGATTTTTTTGAGAAAGGCCTTCATCAAAGGGATGGGTTATTCAGAAGAGATGCTTAATAAGCCTATTATTGGAATTACTAACACATACAGTGACTATAATCCATGCCATGGAAATGTTCCTGATTTAATAAAAAGTGTGAAGGCTGGGATATTATCTTCAGGTGCTATTCCACTAGAATTTCCTACAATAAGTATTCATGAATCTTTTGCTTATCCAACTTCTATGTATCTAAGAAACTTGATGTCAATTGATACTGAAGAAATGATGAAAGCCCAACCAATGGATGCATGTGTTTTAATAGGTGGATGTGATAAAACCGTTCCTGCTCAATTAATGGGCGCGTTTAGTGCAAATATTCCTGCAATTCAACTAGTTACTGGACCTATGCTTACTGGCTCTCATAGAGGAGAGAGAGTAGGAGCTTGTACTGATTGTAGAGGTTATTGGGCAAAATTTAGAGCAGAAGAAATAAATCTTGCTGAAATTAATGAAGTTAATAATCAGTTAGTCCCTACTGTTGGAACATGTGGTGTAATGGGCACTGCCAGCACAATGGCACTAATTACTGAAGCTCTTGGCATGATGATATCAAATGGGGCTTCAGCACCAGCCGTTTCTGCTGAACGTAGAAGAATCGCAGAGAAAACTGGTAAAGTGGCTGTTGAAATAGCCAACAAATCATTTAACCCAAAAAGTTTCTTAACTCTAAAAAATTTCAAAAATGCATTGACTGTTTTGTCTGCAATTGGCGGATCAACTAATGGAATAGTTCATTTAACAGCTATGGCTGGTAGATTAGGATTAGACATTAATCTTAATGAATTTGACAAAATGACAAAAGACACACCTATGATTGTTGACTTAAAGCCGTCTGGTTCAGGTTATATGGAAGATTTGTTTAAATCAGGAGGGCTACCCAGAATTTTAAATGAATTAAAAGATTATCTTTACCTAGATGCCATTACAGTCACTGGAGAAACTATCCAAGAAATTATTGAGAAAAATAATTATAATTGGAAGCAAGATGTTATAAGAAAAGTTGAAGATCCTATTTTCGATAAGGGAAGTATAGCAGTATTAAAAGGAAATCTTGCTCCAGGATCAGCTATAATTAAACAATCAGCAGCAAGTAAAGAACTTTTAACTCATGAAGGTGTTGTTGAGGTGTTTGAGAATCTTGAAGATTTAGCCAATAGAATTGATAGTGATGATTTAAATGTTACTAAGGATAGTATTCTTCTTTTAAAAAATATTGGACCTATAGGGGCTCCAGGTATGCCTGAGGCAGGTTTAATACCTATTCCTAAAAAATTAGCCAAGCAAGGCGTAAAAGACATGGTGCGAATTTCTGATGGAAGAATGAGTGGCACTGCAGCAGGCACAATTATATTACATGTTTGTCCAGAGGCTGCAGCTGGTGGAACTTTAGATATTGTTGAAAGTGGTGATATTATTAAATTAGATGTTAAAAAAAGATTATTAGAACTTAAGTTAACTGATGAAGAAATAGCTATCAGAAAAAAGAACAAAAAAAGTAATAAAGAAATTAAAAGAAGGGGTTACGATAAAATATTTCATGAAAGTGTGCTTCAAGCAGATAAAGGGGCTGATTTTGATTTCTTGAGGCATGTAAAATAAATTATTTATTCCGTTTTAATATATTGTTTCATATGAGGATAAGTTTGAAAGTAACTTTCATGAAAAGCATTAGTAACACTTTTAAAATCCTCTAAACACTCATCATCAATATTTGCAATTTCAATATTTTCTGACTTTATTTTTTTAATTAAAATATCATCTTCATCAATAGCTAATTGTCTTTGATAATCAGTTACTTCTTTTGATTTCTTAATTAATAAATTCTTTTTTAAATCGGACAATTTATTGAAATAATTATCATTAATTACAAACAAACAAAAACCAAATATATGAGATGTTAAAGTAACGAACTCCTGTTTTTTATAAACCTCAAAATTCCAGTAATTAGTTAAAGGATTTTCTTGCGCATCTATATCGTTATTTTCTATAGCTATTTTAAAATCCCTGACATCTAGAGGTTTCGGTGTAAATCCTAATTTTCTAAAAATTTCTATGTGAAGTGGGCTAGGGGTCGTACGTATTATTTGTCCTCTGCAATCAGACAAATTTTTTATTAATTTTATTTTAGAACTTATGTGTCTGATACCATTGTCCCAAAAACCTAGTAGTTTTAAATTTTTATCCTTTAATTTTGTGTCTATGTAATCAAAGAAATCTGATTTTAATGAATTGTGTGCTTCATTTCTGTTATTAAACAAATAAGGTAAATCTAAAATTTTAATTTCTGGTAATATTTCTTCAAAATAACTAGATAACAAGTATGAAATGTGTATTTCTCCTTGTTGTGTCTTCTCGATTAAACTTGAGGCCTTATCTCCATTAATTGTGACATCCATTACAAAATCAATTGCGAAATTATTACTTATTTCATTGATAAAATGTTGAACAGATTTAGTGTGAAGTGATGAAGAACCTTGATAACCACCAATAATTATATTTTGTTTCAAAGTAGACTACTTATTTAATTTTAAATAATGAACACGCATTACCACCAGTAATCATCTCAATTTGATCTTTTGAGAGTCCTTCAGTGCCCATAACATGTTCAATGGGATCATCTTCAGCCATATCATAGGGGTAGTCAGTTCCCATAACAATATGATCAGCGCCATATTTATCAATAAGATACTTTAGTTGGTCAAATGAAAACACTACAGTATCAAAATACATTCTTTTAAGATAATCGGACGGCTTGTGCTTTAGATTATTGCCCCTACAATCAGGTCTGGCACCCCATGCATGATCAATCCTTGCAGAATATGCCGGAAGATAACCACCACCATGAGCAACAAAAATTTTTAAATTTGGATTTTTTTCCATCGTTCCATCAAAAATTAAATGATGAAGGGCTGCCGTAGTATCCATTGGATTGCCAATTATATTAATAAAATAATGATCTTTTAGTCTTTCTCCTTCTGGATAACCATTAGGATGAAGGAAAATTGGTACATCTAACTTGCAAGCAGTTTCCCATATGCCATCATAAGAGGGGTGTGATAACTCTTTCCCGTCTTGGAATGTAATGATTTGAAAACCTCTAATATCAAGTTCATTAACACATCTTTCCATCTCTTTAGCAGCAAGATCTCCATTCTGCATTGGAAGAGTTCCAAGTGCTACAAACCTGTCTTTTCTTCCATTAGCAGTTTCTGACAATTTGTTATTAATCGTTTCAATAGCTTTAAATCCAGCATTACTTTTAACGTTACAATAATGTTGAAAAGGAACAGGTATAAGAACTTGCGTGTCAATCCCTTGAGAGTCCATTTTTTTTAATCGAGTTTCAACATTAGTTAGATCCATAAATCTATCCTTAACCTGTTGAATATTTTGATTTGTTGTTATTTGATTTGCATGTCTGAAAGCAGGAATATCTTGTTGATCGAATTGTCCTTGAACTATATCTGCAGCCTCTTGTACATGCAGGTGACAATGTGCATCTACTGTTTTTGAAGAGGGCCTTATTTCTTTTCCTGGTTTGCCATGATCTCTTCCTGCAGTTGAACCATAAGGTTTTATCGACATTAAAATCTCCTCACAATTTAATTAATATCTACAATATATTATAAATTTAATTGGTACAATTTTTTATAAATTACACTGATAAACATCTAATCATAAAAATAATTAAAAATTTAATATCAATATTAGCTTATTTAACTTGTTAATATTGAGTAAGAATTAATTTCAATATATATATATATATATATATTGAATTTTAAAATGAAGGATATTTGGACTAAAATTATTGGAAATATTTTTCAAAGTGTTTTTTTTGTAAAAAACGTTAACTCTTTTTTATTGTCATTTTTCTTTATCTTTTCATTTCTCTTTACCTCGATAGCCTCAGCCAACAACAAACCGGTAATGCGA
>CACJQK010000030.1 GCA_902595515.1 uncultured SAR116 cluster alpha proteobacterium | reverse complement strand
CTAAAATTTTACATAATATTAATGAAGAAGATCAGTTACGTGCTGACATGTATTCATTTTTAGCTAATCTTTTAAGAGCAGAACCTGACGAAAATTTAGTAAATCAGTTAACAATGCTTGATTCTGATGATTCTCCCATTGGAAAATCCATAAAAACACTTTCTAAATTAGCTACTTCTCTTGATCTCCCAACTATTAGAGATGAGTATGTTAGAATTTTTGTAGGTGTCGGTAGGGGTGAAATACTACCCTTTGCATCTTACTATTTGACTGGATTTTTAAAAGACAAGCCTTTGGCAAAATTAAGACAGGATATGCAAAAAATAGGAATAAAGCTAGAGGAAAATGTTAAGGAGCCCGAGGATCACATCGCGAGCATATTTGACATGATGTCTGGCTTGATACTTGGAAAGTTTGAAAAAAAATATTCTATTACAGAGCAAAAAGATTTTTTTAATAAGCATTTAGCTCCATGGGTTGACTTGCTTATGAGAGATATAGAAAGTTCCAAAATTGCAGTGTTTTATTCACCAATTGGAACTATTGGAAAAGAATTTATGGAAATTGAACGTGCGTCGTTCTCAATGAATGTCTCGGGGTAGCGATAGGCCCCTGTTTCATGAGCTCATATTAATGAGCTTTTTATTAAGGAGTGTAAAATGAAGATTGATAAATCTAAGAATGGTAGGAGAGACTTTTTAAAAGGTGCCGCTATCACAGCTGCCGCCGCAACAGTGGCTGCAACTGTTACCAAAACAGCATCTGCTAACGAGACTATGAATACTACTGGTTCAGGCTACCAGAAAACAAAGCATGTAAAAACTTATTATGAGACCGCTAGGTTCTAATATTAATTAATCAATTTTAAGGAGGAAAAATATGCTTAGAAAGAAGACGAAAGGGGTGGCGATAGGCTCCCAAACTTCATCTTTCATCGGTAAAACCTCAGAAAAAGTCGTTGATAGACGTACTTTTTTGAAAGGTTCAGGATTAGCGGTAGGGGGATTAGCCACCGTAGCAGCACTCACAGGTTCAAATGTTAAGCCAGCAAAGGCTTCATTTTCAACCTCTGCAGTATCCATGAAGAAAACAGTTTGTACGCATTGTTCAGTTGGTTGTACGATTATGGCTGAAGTTCAAAATGGTGTGTGGACAGGCCAAGAGCCAGGTTGGGATAGCCCAATTAATTTAGGTGCTCATTGCTCTAAGGGTGCGTCTGTAAGAGAAACAGCAAGTGGAGAAAGAAGATTAAAATATCCTATGAAGCTTGTAGGTGGCAAATGGACAAGAATGTCATGGGATGACGCCATAAATGAAATTGGCGACAAGATGGAATCCATCAGAACTTCATCAGGCCCTGATTCTGTTTATTGGTTAGGTTCTGCTAAATTTAATAATGAGCAGTCATATTTATTTAGAAAATTTTATGCATATTGGGGCTCTAACAACGGAGATCACCAGGCAAGAATATGTCATTCAACAACAGTTGCAGGTGTTGCTAACACTTGGGGTTACGGTGCGATGACAAATTCTTATAATGACATTCACAATTCTAAGGCCATGTTTGTCATTGGTGGAAACCCAGCAGAAGCGCACCCAGTGTCATTAATGCACTTAATGAAAGCAAAAGAGCAAAATAATGCTCCATTAATTGTATGCGACCCACGTTTTACTAGAACTGCTGCGCACGCTGACGAATTTGTAAGATTTCGTCCAGGATCAGACGTTGCGTTGATTTGGGGAATTATGTGGCATATCTTCGAAAATAAATGGGAAGATAAAGAATTTATTAGGCAACGTGTCTATGGTATGGATGACGTTAGAGCTGAAGTAAAGAAATGGAATCCTGAAGAAACAGAAAGAGTTACTGGAGTTCCTGGATCTCAGTTAAAAAGAGTAGCTAAAATAATGGCTAACAACAGACCTGGTACATTTATCTGGTGTATGGGCGGAACTCAGCATACTAACGGAAATAACAACACAAGAGCGTATTGTGCATTCCAATTAGCTTTAGGAAACATGGGAACCGCAGGTGGTGGTGCTAATATATTCCGAGGGCACGACAATGTTCAAGGTGCTACCGACTTTTGTATTTTATCCCATTCTTTACCAGGGTACTACGGTTTATCCGCCGGTGCTTGGAAACATTGGTCAAGAGTATGGGGAGAAGATTACAATTGGATTAAAGCAAGATTTTCTTCAATGAAAGGAAAAGACGGTAAAACCAAGAGTATGATGAACCAGAAGGGTATACCTGTATCAAGATGGATTGATGGTGTTCTTGAAAAGAAAGAAAATATAGAACAGCCAGATAATTTAAAAGCAATGGTATTCTGGGGACATGCTCCTAACTCTCAAACTAGAATGAAGGAAATGAAAGTTGCAATGGAGAAGTTAGACCTTATGGTTGTAATTGATCCTTACCCAACAGTTTCTGCTGTTTTATCTGATAGAACAGATGGCGTTTATTTACTCCCATCTACTACTCAGTTTGAGACATACGGATCCCTTACTTCATCCAATAGATCACTTCAATGGAGAGAGAAGGTTATCGAGCCATCTTTTGACTCACTTCCTGATCATACCATTATATACAAGTTTGCAAAAAAGTTTGGGTTTGCAGACCGTATGTTCAGAAATATTAAGGTAACTAATGATGAGCCTTATATTGAAGACGTAACTAAAGAGTTCAATAGTGGTATGTGGACAATAGGATATACTGGTCAATCACCAGAGAGACTAAAAGCTCACATGAAGAATCAACATGTTTTTGATAAAACCACACTAAGAGCTGTTGGTGGCGAACTTGATGGTGATTATTATGGTTTACCTTGGCCTTGTTGGGGTAACCCAGAAATGAAACACCCTGGTACACCATTGTTATATGACACATCAAAGCCAGTGGCAGAAGGTGGATTATGTTTTAGAGCAAGATTTGGTGTTGAACACGAAGGTAACAATCTATTAGCTGAAGGTTCATATCCGGTTGGTTCTGAGATTAAAGACGGTTATCCACAATTTACAATGGCAATGCTTAAAAAACTTGGCTGGGATAAAGATTTAACAGCTGACGAAAAAGCTGCAATTGATAAAGTTGCTGGAGATAAAACTAACTGGAAAGTTGACTTATCTGGTGGTATCCAAAGAGTTGCTATTAAACATGGTTGTGCTCCATTTGGAAACGCTAAGGCAAGAGTTAAGGTTTGGACATTTCCAGATCCAATCCCATTACACAGAGAGCCACTATACACTTCTAGAAGAGACCTTGTAGCCGATTATCCTACATATTCTGATAGAATGGCATATAGACTCCCAACATTGTATAAATCTATTCAAGATGTGGATCACTCTGTTAAATATCCGATCATTCTAACTTCCGGTAGATTGGTTGAATATGAAGGTGGTGGAGATGAGACAAGATCAAATCCATGGCTAGCTGAATTGCAACAAGACATGTTTGTTGAAATCAATCCATTTGATGCCAACTCTAAAGGAATTAGAAACGGTGCGATGGTTTGGGTTGCAACTCCAGAAGGAGCTAGGATTAAAGTTATGGCAATGGTAACCGAACGTGTTGCCAAAGGTGTAGCTTTCTTACCATTCCACTTCGGTGGTCATATGGAAGGTGAGGATCTTAGATCAAAGTATCCAGAAGGTTCAGATCCATATGTACTAGGTGAAGCAGCAAACACTGCATTTACTTATGGATATGACTCAGTAACACAGATGCAAGAGACTAAGTGCTCATTGTGTCAAATTGAACTAGCTTAAAGGAGGGCTTAAAAAATGGCACGAATGAAATTCTTATGCGACGCAGAAAGATGTATTGAGTGTAACGCCTGTGTGACAGCATGTAAGAACGAGCATGAAGTTCCATGGGGTATTAATAGAAGAAGGGTTGTAACCATTCAAGATGGTAAGCCAGGAGAAAGATCAATATCCGTAGCTTGTATGCATTGTTCAGATGCTCCTTGCATGGCCGTGTGCCCAGTTGACTGTTTTTATCAAACAGATCAGGGTGTAGTGTTACATTCCAAGGATCTATGTATCGGCTGTGGTTACTGCTTCTATGCTTGTCCTTTTGGAGCTCCTCAATTTCCTCAAGCTGGAAATTATGGATCAAGAGGAAAAATGGATAAGTGTACTTTTTGCGCAGGCGGCCCTGAAGCTGATATGGGTGAGTTAGAGTTCCAAAAGTATGGACGTAACAGACTTGCTGAAGGTAAACTACCATCATGCGCAGAAATGTGTGCAACAAAGGCATTACTTGCTGGTGATGGAGACGAAGTAGCTGATATCTTCAGAGAGAGAGTTGTTGCTCGTGGTTTTGGTTCTGGCGCTTGGGGCTGGGGTACTGCATACCAGTTAAAAGGTTAAAATTTCACTTAAAAAGGCGGATTTATCCGCCTTTTTTTATTCTTTTATCTTTAAAATTTGGGGTAAGTAATGATTAATATAAATAAAGCATTTTTGATTATCTCAATCTTCCTGTCTTCGTTCTTATTAAGTTCATGTCAGGAAGAACAAGGAAGAATACTAAATTACAAAAAAGGTGTGTACTTAGGTAAAAAAGACGATATTCTAACTACAGAACAAGTAAATAAACTTAAGATGCATACTTCTAGGCAAAGAAGTAATTAAGGGAGAGAATTAATGTTCAGAAAACTATTTATTGCATTTACAATGGTATTTGTAATTAGTTTTACATTTTTAACAAATTCAAATTCATCAATAGCTCAAGTTAAAGGTGAGGTGCCAGGTAATGCACTAGGCCTGAAGTCTGACGCCGATTTATGGAGATATATCAGAACTGGCAATGCTGGTTCAACTCAAATGAAAGATCAATTGTCTGCTGTAATGATTCAATCTGAAGGTGACAATTGGAGGGCTATTAGAAATGGACCCGTTACTTTATATGGTGGTATAGGTTTGTTAGCAATTATTGGCGTGCTTTTTGCCTTTTACATGTATAGAGGTAAAATAAAAGTAGATTCTGGATTGTCAGGTGACACTATTTTAAGGTTTGCTGCAATTGACAGATTTGCTCATTGGTTAATGGCTGGATCATTTGTTTTGTTAGCTTTAACTGGACTTAATCTTATGTATGGTAAATACATTTTACTACCAATTTTTGGACCGGAAATATTTACTGCAATAACTATTGGAGGTAAGTATATTCACAACTACTTGGCATTTGCCTTTATGTTAGGTCTTGCTTTAGCTTTTGTTTTGTGGGTAAGACATAACATTCCTAACAAAGTTGATTGGGAATGGATAAAAATGGGTGGTGGTATTTTTAAAGCTGGATTACATCCACCTGCCAAGAAGTTCAATGCTGGTCAAAAAATGATCTTTTGGATTACAATGATTGGTGGTCTGTCAGTAAGCATGTCAGGTATAGCATTAATGTTTCCATTCCAAACAACTATGTTTGCTGATACTTTTGCTATACTTAATGTTTTAGGTTTAGGTTTACCTACAGACTTGACACTTCTTCAAGAACAGCAATTCAACCAGGTATGGCATGGAATAGTTTCTTTAGGTCTTATGATAATGATTATTGCACATATCTATATAGGATCTGTTGGAATGGAAGGTGCCCTTGATGCTATGAATAGTGGCGAAGTTGACAAAAACTGGGCAAAAGAGCATCACGGTTTGTGGGTAAAGGAAATGGAAGAAGATAAAAAATCTAAGCCAGAACCTGCAGAGTAAAAATATTATAGTAAATGCTACCTAAAAAAATTTTTTTAAAAGATATCATAATTATTAATTTGATTATGGTATCTTTCTTATTATTGGTTAAAACTTCACATAGTATTGAGCAATATACTGCCCACGGTGGTCCTGTTAAGGGTTTAGCTGTATCTGCAAGTAATAATTTAATGGCAAGCGCTAGCTTTGATTATTCAGTTGTAATTTGGGACCTAAATCCAATTAAAGAAAAATTAACTTTAATTGGTCATGATGCAGCTGTTAACACTGTAAAATTTTCGCCAAATAATGACTTTTTAGCGTCAGGAGGGGATGACAACAATATTTTATTGTGGGCATTAAAGGATATTAATAATTTAAATGAAGAAATACAGCCAATTAAATTAGGTAATCATAGAGGTAAAATTGCAGATTTAGAATTTTCAAATAATGGTAGATATTTAATATCAGCAAGTTGGGATGGAACAGTAGGAGTATGGGATTTAAAAAAAAGAAAATTAATTAACTCGTTAGTAGGTCACAAAGGACCAGTATATGCTGTTAAATACTCTAAAGATAACAAACATATTTATAGTTCAGGATATGATGGTGATATAAAACTTTGGAAAGCCAATAGTGGAGAGTATGTAAGGCCAATCGTTAAAAATGGTTGGGGAATTTCAAAGTTTGAAGTAGATGAACAACTTAATTTTATTGCTTTTGGTTCTACAGACGGACAAATAAAAATAAACAAATTTGATAAGGACGAAACCATTCTAAATATAAAAGAAGATAGAGTACCAATTTTATCAATGTACTACTTAGAAAATGAAAATATGATTAGTTTTGGAAATGCAAAAGGAAGAATGATTATATTAGATACGAAAAAATGGTCATTAGTTAGAGATTTCAATGCAGTTAATGGACCAATATGGGACAATATCCTTTTTCCTAATGATTCTTCATTAATTGTGGCTGGTTTAGACGATTTCTTAACAAGGTGGCAAATATTTGATTTTCCTCCAAAATTTTTAGAGAGACCTGGGCCAGCGAGAAGATTTAACCCTATAAAAGAGGTTAGTAACGGTGAAAAACAATTTGCCAGGAAATGCAGTGTTTGTCATACTCTTGTAGAAAATGGGAAAAAGAGGGCAGGCCCAACACTTTATAAAATTTTTGGACGTAAGGCTGGAACATTAGAAGGATATAAATATTCAAAAGCTCTAATTGAATCTGATATAATATGGAATGAAGAAAGTATTAATAGGCTATTTGATGAGGGGCCTGACAAAGTGACGCCCGGTACTAAAATGCCAATACAAAGAATGAAAAAAATCCAAGACAGACAAGATCTTGTAATGTTTTTAAAAAAAGCTACAAACTAAACAAAGGAGTTTAAAATGAAAATGTTTTTTACAAGTAGTGTGTTCGCGATAATAGTTGGAGTAGGTGTATACGTGATTTTAACAAGTACGGGCATGGATACTGCAAGTGTTATGTCAAGTTCAAATGTAAGATTATAGACTTATAAATCTTTAGATGGTTAATAAAACTATTAAATCAGTTTTATATTTAACTATATTCTTATTAAATTTTAGTACCCTTGCTCATGATTATTCTGAAGTTTGGGAAAAAGCTTACAAATCAACTGTAATAGTTTTGCCAACTTGGCCAGGATACAATAGTCCAGGTTTTGGAGCTCCAGCTGGAACTGCACCAGCTGGTTCAGGTTTTTACTTTTCATTGAACAAAAAAGAAAAAATGACAAACTATATACTTACAGCTGCGCATGTAATTAAAAATGCAAAAATAGTAGAAATTAAAAATTATAATAATAAATCAGAGAAAGTTGATGTAATTCTGACTGACTTTAAAACTGATATAGCTATTTTAAAATCAAAAAACAAAGGCCAAAGTGTCCTAGTTACAAAGAAAAAAATTAAATATGGTAATGAAGTTTGTCTAATAGGTAATAGTTTTGGATTAGGTCAAAGCTTATCATGTGGGATAGTATCTGGACTTAATAGAACAGGATTGGGGTTCAACCCAATTGAGGATTTTATTCAAACAGATGCAGCTGTAAATCCAGGTGCCTCAGGGGCACCTTTATTAAATAAAGAGGGTCAACTGATAGGTATGGTAGATGCAATATACACCAAGGAAGCAGACATTGATGCTGGAGTTAATTTTGCAATTGACATTAAATTAATAGAAAAGTTTTTGAATAAATATGCCACTCAGATAAAATAGAATTCTATGTCAATAACACCTACCAAATTAGAAATTGCAAGAGATCTTTTAAAAGAGTCAATTGTTGAAAAAAATAAAAAGACACAATCACTTATCCATAAAGCTCAAGAACGTATAAATTATAAAACAATTAAAAGTAGATTAAACTTACCTACAACTGCAAACTCAGCAGTTGATGGCTATGGAATTTTACATCAAACATTTTTAAATAGTCCAGAAACAGAATTTGAAATTGCTGGTATTGCGAAAGCAGGACATCCTTACAAAAAGAAAATTTTACCCCATCAGGCGATAGAAATTTATACAGGAGCTATAATGCCTAAAGGTGTGGATACAATCGTAATGCATGAAAAATGTAAGAGATTAAATAATAGAGTGATAATTAACGAAAAAGTAATACAAAATCAAAATATGAGACCAATAGGCGAAAATTTAAAAAGGGGTGAGGTAGTTGTTAAAAAAGGAAAATTACTTAATGCAGCTGATATTGGGCAACTTGCTGCATCTGGAAATAATCAAATTGATATATACGAAAAATTAAATGTCTCAGTTATTTCAACAGGAGATGAGTTAGTTTCAAGTAAAGTTAACAAAAGATCAAGAGGCCAAATATATGATTCTAATAAACCAATGTTACTTTCTTTATTAGATCATAAATTTTTAAATATACATGATTTTGGAATAGTAAAAGATAATAGAAATGAGTTAGCAAGAAAATTTGCTGATGCCTTATCAAAGAATGACGTAGTCATTTCATCTGGGGGCGCGTCAGACGGGATAGAAGATCATACACAAAATGCTATTAAAGACGTGGGTGCTGAATGTTTAGTTTGGCAATTAGCTATGAAGCCTGGAAAACCTATGGCAATTGGACGAAAGAAAAACAAATTTATTTTTTGTCTGCCAGGAAATCCCGTAGCTGCTTTTGTTTGTTCAAAGTTATTAATAAAACCACTCTTAATTAAACTAGCTGGTGGTGTTGATTTAGAACCATTAGTTGTAAAAATTCCCTCAGGTTTTGAGCATAGGAAAAGAAAAGGTAGAGCAGAGTATTTGAGAGCTAAAATTATAAGTAAAGATAATGGAGATTTTTTGAAAATACATGGAAGAAAAGGAGCAGGTGTGATTTCTTCATTAACTGGTGCAGACGGTATAGTAGAAATACCTATGGATTATGAAACTGTAAAAGTAGGAGAGCTTCTCAAATTTTATCCATTCGAACATCGATGTTTATGATTTAAATTAGTTTGGTATAAGGTTTTTATCCCATTTAACAATTACATTAAAAGAAATTGATATTCTTGGAAAATCAGACATATTTGGATGCACAAGATGATGCAAAAACGCAGGCCATAAAAGTAAATCTCCTGACTTGGGTAATACTCTGTGTTCAGGGTCTACTTGTTTATCACCTCTTATTGAATTCATATTGGCCTGAGGGCGTGGATCAAAAAAACTAATTGAAGCTGGATTAAGATCAGATCTAAATATTTCAGCATCTGATTGGTCAGGAACGTTTATATAATAGGTTCCTGACAACCAAGAATGTGGATGGTTATGAAGATTATGATAATCTCCTTTCATATTAACATTACCCCAGCCTTGGATAGACCAGTTTAATTCATAATTCACTCCTGATTCATGTGCATAATCATAAACAGCCCTATCAATACATTGTTTTAGCCAAAACATAGCAGGATGATCCAATTCCAAAATATTTTGAGATATATAATTTTCTGTCATATTCTCTTGTGCAGCATTGTTTGACAGGACTATATCAGCAATTACAGAATTTGCGTTTTCATGTCCAGGTAATGACATTTCCATAAACTGAGTTGGCCAAAGATTTAAAAATTTGGGCTTTGTAGTATTGTTATTAGTTTCAGTTTTAGACATTTTCTGCTCCGTCTGTATTTAAGCAATTTCAAACTTTTTAATTAACAAGTCAGTTATACTACTTATATTGTTTAAATCTAAAGAGGGAATATCTGTATTTAACTTTTCATCTGACGCTATAGCAAAAATATTATTATCATCACTATGTAAAAATGTTTTCCCAATTTCGCGTCTAAATACTTCTAGTTTTGGAATATTTTCGTTTTTATAACCTTCTACTATAATTACATCACATTTATTTAAAGGACTTTTTGCAAAAATTTCTAACATTTCAAATAAACTTTTTTCTTCTTCACTGTCATTTTCTTGAACAAGAGCAAACCTTTCTTTAGATGAAATAATCATTGGTCGGGCTCCAGCTTTCCTGAGGTTGTAAGAATCTTTACCTGGTTTATCGATATCAAATTTGTGATGAGCATGTTTAAGCGTTCCTACATTAATTCCAATTTTTGTGAAATTTTCTATTAATTTAGCACACAATGTTGTTTTTCCAGAGCCAGACCAACCAGCAAGACCAAAAATGGGTGGAAGTTTTCCAAGTATTTGCATTGCAATAATTAAATCTTTAGGCGAATTTAGATTTGTGAAAGGATCAGATTTTGATTCGTCAATTTCGTCAAAACTCACATAAGCGGTTTTAAGTTGAGAAGTAAAAATGTCAATTTTTCTAATTCCTTCCTCAATAGCTTTTTTCAATATTAAATTATTGTCAGTCTTCCACAATGCTATCACAGGATGGTTAAATCCCCTTGATTTAGCTACAACTAGATCTATGTCTGGATTTTCATTTTTTACTTTCAATAGAGATTCAATTAAATTTTGAGGTAGAAAAGGTGTATCACATGGTAAAGTAAGAACCCACTTTTTCTTAATATTTTTTGCCCAATTCAAGGAAGCCAGAATGCCAACTAATGGACCTAGATGTCCTTTAAGTGGATCTTCAAGAATTTCGTAACCAAAATTTTTAAATTTTTCAAAGTTAGTATTAATATTTAATGCAATGGGGGCAGCTTTTCCCGAAATTTTCTCCAAAACATAAGAGATGAGTGGTCTGTCAAGGAGATTAATTAGACCTTTTTCTTTTCCTCCCATTCTTCTTCCTTTACCTCCTGCAAGGATAACACATGGGATAATCTCATTAATATTTTCCAAATTTCATAGCCTTAACTAATTATAGATCTTTGTGCTGATATCGCATCTTCATTGTTTACAGATTTTACATCACTATCGAAAACTACTCTTTCAATACCATTAGCAATAATCATTCTTTTCCCTTTTGCTCTTCCTATCAATGTAAGCCCAGCTTGTTTTGCAAGTGCAACACCTGACTCCGTGAATCCCGATCTAGAAATTAAAATAGGAATACCCATTTGAACCGTTTTAATTACCATTTCTGAGGTGAGTCTACCAGTAGTATAAAAAATTTTATCACCAGTATTTTCATTATTTAAAAAAACCCACCCTGCAATTTTATCAACAGCATTATGTCTACCAACATCTTCAACATAAACTAGTGGGATGTCATTTTTACATAAAACACATCCATGTAACGCACCAGCTTTGAGATAAAGACTTGGTCTAGTATTAACTTTTTTGGAAATCGAATAAATCCAAGAAGTTTTAATTTTAGTTGTTTTATCAAGATTTATAGAAGTGAAATCATCCATTATATCTCCATACACTGTTCCAACAGCACAACCACTTGTCCTTATTTTCTTTTCCATTTTTTTTTCATAATTTGTTTTTCTTTTTGTCCTTACTATTACAACTTGTAAGTCATCATCGTATGTAACTTCAGAAATCACATCATTTTTTTTAAGCATGTTTTGGTTTAATAAATATCCGACTGCAAGTAGATCAGGCATGTCACCAAGAGTCATTGCAGTGACTATTTCCTGTTTGTTTAAATAAATTGTTAAAGGTATTTCTTTAACTACAGGAAGGTTTATACTTTCTCCGGCTTCGTTAATTCCTTCAATCTCTTTTGTTAAATTATCATTCTCTAAATCTGGTGATATTAGAAATTCTTTAATATTTTTCATTTTTGAACCTAATTTTTAACGTTGTTTAGAAGCTGCCCACTGAATAAAATTTTCTGCTTCCTCTGATAGATGTTTATTTAAACTTAAATATTTTGCTAATAATTCTTTACCAAAAGATGTTAAAAGTGTTCCTTTATTTCCTTTTTGCTTCTCTAAAATAGGAGTTGGAAATGCTTCTTCTATAGTGTTGAGCAAAAGTTTTGCGCGCTTGGTACTCATTCCCATAAAATTTGCTGCAGCCCTTACCGATCCTTTTTGATGAACTAAATGGAAAAGTTCCATCTTACCTGCACCAATCATGTGCCCCTGAATATATACTTTAATCCGAATACCATTTTCATATTCATTTACCAAGTTGGGTGGTAAGGAAGAACGTTTTATGTTTGTTGATCTACTTTTCATTAACTGATTATAGAATATAATGCTAAAATAAACTAAATATTTTTATGGTATAAACATTTGTCTGATTATTTTACAACTGATGAATTAGCGAAGTTTCTTAGAGTTAAACCAAGAAAAGTTTATGATCTAGTTTCTAAAGAAGAAGTGCCATTTTCGAGAGTAATGGGAAAATTATTGTTTTCTAAAGAAGAAGTAGCTAACTGGATAGCTGGTAATAATAACACTGTTGAAAATATAAATTATTTACCGGACATAATTTTAGGAAGTCATGATCCTCTCCTTGAATATGCAATAAAAAAATCCGGATCAGGTATAGCTTTATCTTTTGATGGTAGTAATAAGGGGCTTGAAAGGTTTAAATTAAACCAAGGAATTGCATCAGGACTTCATATTTATGATTTTAGTTCAAAAAAATGGAATATTCCTAGTGTTGAAAAATATTTAAATGATAAAGATTTTGTTCTTATGGAATGGGCAAAAAGAGAAAGAGGTTTGATATTTCAACCCCATAATAAAACAAAAAAGAGCATAACAGATTTTAAAGGTCTAAGATTAGTCACTAGACAACCTGGTTCAGGTGCGGATAATTATTTAAAGAATTTGTTGAAAAGTGAAAATTTAAATTTATCAGATTTTGTTAAAACAGAAATTGTTTATTCTGAAATTGACGCAGTTTCATTAGTTTTATCTGGGCAAGCTGATGTAACTCTCGGTATAGCCTCAGAGGCAGAAAAGTATAAACTTAAATTT
>CACJQK010000029.1 GCA_902595515.1 uncultured SAR116 cluster alpha proteobacterium | reverse complement strand
GATATTGATTTCAATAATTTAGGACTATTAATTGTTGATGAAGAGCAACATTTTGGAGTTGCTCAAAAAGAAAAAATTAAAGAATTACAAAGCAATATTCATGTGTTAACTCTGACTGCAACACCAATTCCAAGAACGCTTCAATTATCTTTGTCTGGACTAAAACAATTAAGTTTGATTAGCACTCCACCTGTAGATAGGTTATCAATTCGTACTTTTGTTTTTGAATGGGATAAAGTTGTTTTATTAGATGCTTTAAACCGTGAAAAAAATAGGGGGGGACAATCATTTATTGTTTGCCCGAGGGTAAAAGATATAGATGGATTATATGAAAAAGTGAAAAAAATAGCACCTAATCTATCGATAAAAGTTGCTCATGGTCAAATGAAGATAGATGAATTAGATAGTTCAATTAATTCCTTTTCAGATGGAAAATCAGATGTATTAATTTCAACAAATATTATCGAATCAGGAATAGATATTCCCAACGCCAATACAATGATAATTTATAAATCTGACATGTTTGGACTTTCTCAACTTTACCAATTAAGAGGCCGTATCGGAAGAGGTAAAAAAAGAGCATACGCATATTTCACAGTCGAGGCAGGTAAAGTTTTGAATAAAAACTCTCAAAAAAGATTAGACGTAATTAAAACCCTTGATAATTTAGGAGCTGGTTTTTCACTTGCCAGCTATGACATGGATATAAGAGGAGCTGGAAATTTACTCGGTGATGAACAGTCTGGTCAAATTAAAGAGGTGGGAGTTGAGTTGTATCAAGATATGCTTAGGGATGCTGTTTTCTCTTATAAAAATAAAGAAGCACCATTAGAAGAAGTTTGGTCTCCTTCAATATCATTAGGCCTGGCAGTGCTCATTCCGGATACTTATGTATATGATCTATCAACTAGAATGTCACTTTATAGGAAAGCAGGAGATTTAAGAAGTAGTGAGGAGATAAATGAGTTTAATGAAGAATTATATGATAGGTTTGGACCTCCTCCTATAGAAGTAAATAATCTACTTCAAACATTAGTCATTAAAAATAAGTGTTTAAAAAATAATATAAGTTTTATTGATGCAGGACCAAAAGGTATTTTATTAGGTTTTAAAAATAATTTTTTTAAAGATACTGAAAAACTATTTGATTTTATCACCAAATCTTCTGGTCTAATAAAAATTAGACCAGATCAAAAACTTTTTATGAAAAAACAATTAAAAAGTAGAGAAGAAAAAATTGAAAATACTTTAGAGTTTATAGATAAGCTTCAAGATTTAAAAACTTAATTAAATTCTACAATCAAAAGTGCCCAATGCTGTATCATTTTCAAATGTTTTTATTTTAATTAAAACAAACCTGTTGTGTTTTTCACATACATTTTTAATATTGTTAAGAACATCTGATGGAATATTTGTGATAGAATTTTTCTTAATCTTCCATTTTAGCTCAAAAGGTTTGTCCTGATATACAAAACTGCTGGTTTTACTTGGTTTAAGTTGAATTACATTTGTTTGTTTATTGCAACTAGAAATTAATAATAAAACACAAATCCAAGTGAAACTTTTATACATTATAAAACCCTTTGTTAATAATTTATTATTAGTTTATTTTTTTAATAAAATGAAGTAATTAATGCTCTAATTTAAGAAAATTACCAAGTTCCAATATTCTTCATACTTGACCAAGGTTCTTTAATTTCAAGGTTATCACCCTGTTGAAGCAATTCTATTGAAATATTATCTGGAGATTTTATAAATGCCATTCTTCCTTCTCGAGGTGGTCTATTGATAGTTACTCCAGAATTCATTAATTTTTGGCATGTTTCATAGATATTTTTCACAGAAAGAGCAAGATGACCAAAATTTCTACCACTTCCATACTCTTCTGGATCCCAATTATAGGTTAATTCAATTTCAGGTGATCTGGTCTTTACTGCATTGTCTTCGTCTTCTGGTGCAGCGAGAAATATAAGCGTAAATTTACCTTCTGGAACTTCTTTTCTTCTAATCTCAACAAGGCCAAGTTTGTTGCAAAAGAAATCTAAAGATTCTTCTATATTTGTTACTCTTATCATAGTGTGTAAAAATTTCATTTTAATTCCAAAATTTGTTTAAATTATAATATATACATAACACTAATAATTCAACTATACTAAGATTACAAATATTTAATATAGGTTTTTTTTATGAATTTAGAGGTATTTGAGGTAGGGTTTGATATTCCTGCCAAAGTAGGAATGGATATTAGTGAGGTTCAAACTCCTTCTTTGATTATTGATCTTAATACATTTGATAATAACATAATCAAAATGAAAGAATTTGTACTCAATAATAATATAAAATTGAGACCTCATGCCAAAATGCATAAATCAATCGATGTTGCTAAATATCAAATTGATGAGGGCGGTGCACATGGAATATGTTGCCAAAAAGTTAGTGAAGCAGAAATATTTGTAAGAGCTGGAATAAAAGATATTTTAATAACCAATCAAATAACTGACACCTTTAAATTAGAAAGACTTGCTAAAATAACTTCCAAAGAATTAAGAATAGGTTGTTGTGTAGATAATAATGAAAATTTAATTAATATTCAAAAAGCAGCTGAAAGAAATAATTCTTTAATTGATATTTATATTGAATATTCTTGCGGTGCAAATAGATGTGGTATCAAATCATTTAATGAAATAAATAAACTGATAGAAACGACTAAAAAAATGTCCAACTTAAATTTTGTTGGTTTTCAAGCTTATAATGGTGCTATTCAGCATATTGAAGATTATAAAAAAAGACAAAAAGAAGTAAAAAACACTTGTTATAAAATTAAAGAATTAAAAGCACATTTTATAAAATACTCACCATTTATTACAGGCGTTGGCACTGGTTGTTTTGATTTAGAAGTATTGGAAGATATATATGATGAAATACAAGTAGGTTCGTATGCTTTTATGGATGCTCATTATTCATCTTTAAAACATGACAGAAAAATCAATAACTCAAATAATTTTGAGAATTCTCTATTCATTCTTACTGGCGTAATGTCAAAAGCATTAAAAAATCATGCTGTAGTTGATGCAGGATTAAAGTCAATAGCAGTCGATAGTGGCTTACCAAAAACAATTAATTCTGACTTAGAATACATAAAATGTTCTGACGAGCATGGAATAATAACTGATCCTAATGATATTCTTAAAATTAATGATAAAATCCTTTTGATTCCTGGGCATTGTGACCCTACTTGTAATTTACATGATTGGTACGTAGTCGTTAAAGATTCAAAAGTGATTGATTTATGGCCTGTTTCTGCGAGAGGGTTTAGTTTTTAATTTATGAATTTAAAAATTAAGATTTATTATGAGGTATTTCAAAATTGGATAGAAAGACAGTACTCAAAAATATTATTGAAAACAAAAGAAAAAATCCTATGCAGAAGACAAAACTATTGACCAACTTCGAAAGGAAACAGAAATTGCTGGATCTTTAATTCCACTTCCTAAAAATACAAAGTACAAAAGACTAGTTGCTGGAAATGTTGAAGCAGAATGGATAAAATGAAAGAAAACTTTTTTATGGCGGATGGGGTGGGATTCGAACCCACGGAAGGCTTTCACCTTCGCCGGTTTTCAAGACCGGTACTTTCAACCACTCAGTCACCCATCCTCTATTGCGTTTTTTAAACTAGGTTATTAATGATGGCAAGTGATTAATTTTCTATAGCAATTATTATAATTAATAATCAGTTTTTCAATAATTAGTTTTTAACTTTATTAAATTTACGTTATTAATTAAAAAGATTTTATTAATGGACATGATTATGAATTTTTTAAATGTTTTTAAATTTTTACCATTCATAATTGTTATTTTATTATTCCCTGTTTCAACTTTCGCAAAAGCAAATTTTAATGAAATTGTTCAACAAGTATCAAAAGAAGCTGAACAAAAAGGGATTTCTAACGAAGTAATAAATGAATTTAAAAATAAAACAAAATTTATCAAAAGAGTTATAGAACTTGATAAGTCACAACCAGAATTTAAATTAACTCTTGATCAGTATCTTAAGAGAGTTGTAACACCAACTCGAATTAAAAAAGCAAATCAAAAATACAATGAAAATAAAAAATTACTTGATCAAATATCAAAACATTACGGAGTTCAACCCCGATTTATAGTAGCATTGTGGGGTATTGAAACTGATTTTGGAAGGTTAACAGGAGGCTTTTCTGTTATTTCTGCTTTAACTACTTTAGTTTATGATGGAAGAAGATATGATTACTTCAAAAAAGAATTAATAAATGCATTGAAAATTATAAATGGAGGTCATATTTCTTTTAATAAAATGACAGGTTCCTGGGCTGGCGCTATGGGTCAGTGTCAATTTATGCCATCTAGCTTTATTAATTATGCTACCGATTGGGATAAAGATGGATCTAAAAACATATGGACATCTAAATCAGATGTTTTTGCGTCAGCAGCAAATTATTTAAAAAGAGTAGGGTGGTCTAATCAACTAACATGGGGTAGAAAAGTTTTCATTGGAAATTACAATGGCAAAACAGATGAAAAAAAATATAATTTGTTAAGTTATTGGGCATCAAAGGGGATATTAAAAGCAAATAGATATAAATTACCTAATGTTAAAGTAAAAGCTAGGCTCATTATACCTGATAAATATGAGAATTATGCTTATTTGGCTTATAAAAATTTTGACTCCCTTTTAAATTGGAACCGATCTAATTATTTTGCTATAGCAGTCGGAACATTAGCGGATTCTATAAAAGAAAATAATTAAATGTATTCAACAACAAATAAATTATTTTATTTTAGTAAAAATTCTAGAAATATATTTTTTATTACTTTTCTAATTCTAATCCAAGGTTGCACCTCAAGTATAGAGGTGGCAGCTAATTTAGGAAAAAAATATTTAATTCCAAAAGAAGAAAAAAAAAGAATACAAAAACCAATTTATAAAATAGGGAGAAAATATAATGTAGGTGGAAAATATTATTATCCAAAAAAAGATCTCTATTACAATAAAACAGGCATAGCATCATGGTATGGACCAAAGTTTCATGGTAAATTGACTGCTAATGGTGAAATATATAATCAATATGCCCTCACAGCGGCTCATAAAACTTTACCTCTACCTAGCGCAGTAAAAGTAACTAATTTAAAAAATAATAAATCAATAGTGCTTAGAATAAATGACCGAGGTCCTTTTGTTAATGAAAGAATTATAGACTTATCATCAAAAGCAGCTGATATTTTGGATTTAAAAAAAGAAGGTACAGGTCTTGTAAGGGTTCAAGTTTTAAGGGAGAAGAGCCTTTATTTAGAAAAACTTGCTAAACAAGGATCTTTTCCTGAAATAAATGATTTAAAAGAAACAGAATTACCTAATATTACAATCCCCAATAAAGTAGCAGTAAAAATTAAGGACACTAAAAATCAAAAAATTGTAACAAAAAAAATAAACTATAATCTTAAAAATTTAAATAAAGAATATAAAATTTACATAAAATTAGCTTCTTTTAGTTCAAAAAAAAATGCAGAAATAATGAAAAAAAAAGTATCTTATATTGATAAAGTAAAGATATATAAAATTTATAAATTGAATAAGACACTCTACCAAGTCAAGGCTGGTCCATTTTTAAGTGTAGAAAAAGTTGATCAATTACATTCTTTGTTGTTACAAAAAGGAATGCAGGGTGCAAAAATAAGTATCGAATAAGTCTCTTGAGGTTTTAAATGTCAAATGTTTATAAATTACCAATCATTTTAATTTCTACTTTTTTAATTTTATGTTTTGTATATATCAAGGAAAGTTCTTCAAAAATTTTAGATATTAAAACTCCCGCAAAACAAGTGATTATTTATGACCATGAAGTTGATGAAGTGTTGTTTGAAAAAAATGCAGATCAGCTTATGAAACCTGCATCAATGGCAAAAGTCATGACATCTTATATAGTATTTGATCGAATTAAAGATAAATCTTTAAATATGTCAGACACTTTCTTAGTATCAGATAAAGCTTGGAGAATGGGTGGATCTAGATCTTTTTTAGAATTAAATAGTAACGTTACAATTAAAGACTTATTACTAGGTTTGATTGTTCAATCAGGAAATGATGCGGCTGTTGTTTTAGCCGAAGGTATCTCAGGTGATGAAGAAGCTTTCGCAAGAGAAATGAATAGATATGCTAAAACATTAGGTATGAAAGATACATATTTTACCAATTCCACAGGCTGGCCTCATCCTGATTTGCAAACAACTTCTAGAGATTTAGTTATTCTTACAAAAAGAATAATTGAAGATTTTCCTGAGTTATACAAGTTATATCAAGAGAAAATCTTTACATATAACAAAATTAAACAATCAAATAGAAACCCATTACTATATAATATGAACGGAGCGGATGGTCTTAAAACTGGGCATACAAACGAGTCTGGATATGGTTTAATAGGTTCAGTAAAAAGAAATGATAGAAGGGTTACAATTGTTATAAATGGATTAAATAGTAAGAAAAAAAGAAGATTTGAAAGCAAAAGACTTTTTAATATAGTATTTAGAGAAACAGCTCTATTATCTTTATTTAGTAATCAAAAAAGTCTTGTTGAGGCTAATGTATGGTTGGGAAAAAAAAACAAAGTGAATCTAATTGCTAGCAAACCCTTCAAAAAAATTATTTCACCTTTTGAATTAAATAAAACTAAAATTAAGCTAGAATGGATGAACCCCATTTCTGCCCCGATTAAAAAAGGTTCTACTCTTGGAAAGATTTACATTAATATACCGGGGCAACAAACTTTTCAAGAAGACTTAATTTCTTCTGAGGATGTAGGTAAAATGTCATCTTTAATTAGAGTAAAATCTATTTTAAAGTTTTTACTTTACGGAGACATTGTTGCAAATTAATAAGACTTTAAATTTAAGAAAAGGTATTTTCATTTCATTTGAGGGTGGTGAGGGTGTTGGAAAAAGCACACAAATAGATTTATTAAGAAAAGATCTTATTAATAGTAGATTCAATGTTGTATCCACAAGAGAACCTGGTGGAACCAAAGAGGCAGAAGAATTAAGAAAATTTCTAGTAACTGGTGATAAAAAAGCATGGGATCCTTTTTCAGAATCATTGATGTTTAATGCTATAAGACGCGAACATGTAAATAAAATTATATTACCAGCAATTAAAAATGGTTCTGTGGTTTTGTGTGATAGATTTATAGATTCTACAATTGTATATCAAGGACTAGTAGGAGAAGTAAGTGAAAAAGATTTGTTAGAGTTACACAAAAAATATTGTTATGATTTATATCCAGACATAACCTTTTTCTTGAATTTGTCTCCACAAAAAGGTCTGAAAAGAACTCTAAAAAGACAAAACATTTTTGAAAACAGATTTGAGAATTTAGGATTAAATTATCATCAAAAAATTTTAAATGGGTTTGACTCTTTGCAAAAAAGAAATCCAAATCGTATTATTAAGATTAATGCAGATAATACTAAAGATTTTATTTCAAATGAAATTAGCTCTTATGTAAAAAAATTATTAACTATAAATGATTAACTCTCTAATAAATCAAAAATTTTTTTTAAATCAAAAGTTACAAGAAGAAATTTTTGCAATTATATGCACTAAAAAAATAAATACTATTATAATTGGCGGTCCCAAAGGGTTAGGTAAAAGAAATTTTGTACTCAAATTAACAAAATTCATTTTGTGCAACTTAGAAATTACAAAAGAAATAAATCTAGATTTTTTTGAAGATAATAAATTGGATTTAGATCAACTAAAAATAACTAAATCTTTTTATTTATTTGACAATAATTCTCATCCAGATTTTTTTTACCTAAATGACGAGAACAAGAACAATGGAAAAACTATACCAATTGAAAATGTTAGAAAATTTAAAAATTTTTTTTATAAAACAGACTCAATTTCAAGGATAAAGATTGGAATTATTGACACTATTGAAGATTTAAGCCTAAATTCTCAGAATTTACTTTTGAAAACAATAGAAGAATTACCAAAAAACTCATATTTATTTATAATTTCAAATAATCCAGTTAATATACTAGAAACCATAAAATCAAGATGTGCTTTTTTCTATGTAAACTCATTATGTAAATCTGACTTTAATAAATTTATATGTGATGAATATAAAGACAAATCAAAAGAGGAATTACAATTTGTAAATAATATCTCTTTTGGGTCGCCTGGAATGGCAGAAAATATTATAACAAATAATATTTTTGTCTTTTATAAAAATTTATTGGATGATCTTATTAATTCTAATGGACATTTAAACCTTAAAGAAAATATTGTTGAAGCATTAAACACAAAAGATAATATTTTTTTAATTAATGTCATGGATTTGATCATTAACGATTTAATTCAAAAAACTATTTTTTATATTGAACATCAAAATTACATTGATTATACCCTTGATAAAGAAAAAGAATTAATACAAAAAATTTCAAATAATAAAAACACTAAACAGATTATAGATTTACAATCTCAAATAAATAAAAATATGCACCTGGCTCATGTAGTAAACTTAAATAAATCAGATGTTTTAATTGCATCATTAAAAGAATTATCTGGTATATAGTTATTATTCAGAAGGTATTAAATGAAATCAACATATTATATTACTACACCAATTTATTATGTGAATGATGTGCCTCATATTGGCCATGCATATACAACTTTAGCATGTGATGTAATTGCTAGATTTAAGCGTCTTGATGACTATGAAGTTTTTTTCTTAACTGGAACAGATGAACATGGACAAAAAGTTGAGACAGCAGCAAAAAATAATGGTGTAAACCCTAAAGAATTTGTGGATAAGGTTTCTGAAAATTTTAAAAACTTACTTAATTTAATGAATTTTTCAAATGATTCATTCATAAGAACCACTGAAAAAAAACACATTAAATCATGTCAAAAAATTTGGGAAAAGCTTCTCAGCAATGGAAACATTTACTTAGATAAATATTCTGGATGGTACGCTGTTCGTGATGAAGCTTTCTTTTTAGAGTCTGAAATCGTTGATGGTAAAGCTCCGTCTGGTGCACCTGTAGAATGGGTTGAAGAACCATCTTATTTTTTTAATCTTTCAAAATGGGAACAAAAACTTCTTGAATTTTATGAAAGTAATAAAGATTTTATATCTCCTAAATCTAGAAGAAATGAAGTTATAAGTTTTGTGAAAAGTGGTTTGAAAGATTTGTCAATTAGTAGGACTAGTTTTTCTTGGGGAGTAAAAGTTCCAAACGATAAAAATCATATAATGTATGTATGGTTGGATGCTCTTACAAACTACTTATCTGCTTGTGAGTATTCAAATGAAGAAAATGATAAAGTTTTTAATAAATTTTGGCCTGCTGATATACATATGGTTGGAAAAGATATTATTAGATTTCATGCAGTCTACTGGCCTGCATTTCTCATGGCTGCAGATTTACCTTTGCCAAAAAAAGTCTTTGCTCATGGTTGGTGGACCAATGAAGGTAATAAAATTTCTAAATCTTTAGGTAATGTAATTGATCCTTTTCAATTAGTTGATAAATATGGCATTGATCAAATTAGATATTTTTTGTTGAGAGAAGTGCCATTTGGAAATGATGGTGATTTTTCAAATTCTCAACTTATAAATAGAATAAACAGTGACCTAGCTAATAGTTTTGGAAATTTATTTCAAAGAGTTATATCTATGATTTTTAAAAATTGTAATGAAAAAATACCTCTAAAGCCAAACAAATTTAGTGAAGAAGATTTAATATTAATTAATTCAATTAAAAATAGTATTAATGATTATAGAGACTTAATTGACGACCAAAAATTTGATCAATACTTGAAAAATATTTGGATAGTTATTTCTAATGCAAATAAATATGTTGACGAACAAGCACCATGGTCACTAAAGAAAAATAACTTTGAACGTATGGAAGTAGTATTATTTACTTTAGTTGAAACCATAAGACAAATATCTATTTTACTTCAGCCATTTATTCCAGATACTGCTGAAAAAATACTAGATCATATAAAAATACCAGACGATCAACGTAAATTTAAATCTATAAGTTTTATTTTAAATGGTAATATTAAAATATCACTTCCTAACCCGTTGTTTCCAAGAATTTAAAGTTGCTCTCATATAATGAAAAATTACTTAATTGATACACATGCACATTTAGATTTTCCAGAATTATATAATAGATTAGATGAAGTCTTAAAAAATGCCTTGGAAAATGATGTTAAAAGAATTGTCACCATATCAACAAACCTAAATAAAATTGATAAAATAATTGAAATATCCAAAAATTATGAAGAAGTTTATCATACTGTCGGAGTGCATCCAAATGAGGTTTTAAAAGATAAAAATAACTCAAATTACGAAATGATACTTAATCTATCAAAAAATGAAAAATGTGTTGGAATAGGGGAGTGTGGATTAGATTATCATTATGGAAATGATAGTAAAGCAGAGCAAAAAGCGTCTTTTATTACTCAAATAAACGTATCTAGAACAACTAATCTACCATTAATTATTCATGCTAGAGATGCCGATAAAGATATGATTAATATTTTAGAGAATGAATACAAAAAAGGACCTTTTAAGGCAATTCTTCATTGTTTTAGTTCAGGAAAAGATTTAGCTTTATGTGGGCTTAATTTAGGTTTTTATATTTCTTTTTCTGGAATTGTAACATTTAAATCTGCAAAATTAATTCAAGAAATTGCTATGTTAATACCTGATGATAAAATTCTTGTGGAAACAGATGCACCTTACTTATCTCCAACGCCATTAAGAGGTTCTGTAAATGAACCAAAAAATTGTTCAATAACTGCAAAGTATTTGGCTGATATTAGAAAATGTGAATTTTCTTCATTTATTGATCAATTGTACATGAATTCATTTAAAATTTTTGATAAGATTAGTTAATGAACAATAATATTAAAATTACTGTATTAGGCACAGGTACATCAGTTGGAATTCCAGCTTTAGGTCAATTAGGTTGGGGTAAATGCGATCCATCTAATCCCAAAAATAAAAGACAAAGATGTGCAGTTCTCATACAAAGTAAAAATACAACTATATTAGTAGATTCTGGGCCTGATATAAAAAACCAACTTATAGAACATAATATTCAAAAATTAGATGCAGTACTTATAACCCACAGTCACTCGGACCATGTATCAGGGTTAGATGAATTACGTCCTTTTTATTTTTACAATAGAAAAAAAATAAAAATTTTTACTAATAAAGAAACATCAAGCTTTTTACTAAAAAGATTTAATTACTTATTTAACAAATCTGAGACATCACAGTCGTACTTTCAGCCACCATTAGAGTTGCATGAAATAGATTATTTTGAAGAGATAATTATAAATGATATTAAAATTAACGTTATTAAACAAAATCATGGAGTAATCGATACATTGGGTTTCATTTTTAATGATGTATTTGCATATTGTACTGACGTAGTAGGATTTCCTGAAAAAAGTTTTGAATACTTACGTAAAATGAAAGTTTTAATAATAACAGGCTTACGACAATCACCTCATATGGCTCACGCACACTTTGATTTATCATTTGAATGGATTGCAAAATTAAATCCAGATGTAGCTTATCTAACTCATTTAAGTCCTGAATCAGATCATGATGTTGTAACCAAATTATGTCCGCCAAATACATATCCGGCATATGACGGATTAGTCATTGATATTTAACTTACATAATATATATTATGCGACAAATATATATAAATCATGATATACCCTAGTACAAAATTATGTTTAATAACATATAGATATATAAAAAAAATAAATATATGTTTTAACTATCTTAAAAAGTTTGATTAAAAAAAACCTTAAAATTTAAAAGTATAATTTATTTTAGCGTTTATATTGTCGTCATCGTTAGGATTTAATTCTAAATCAAAATTAAAACTCTCATTAGTTTCAATTTTATTTATTAAAAAGTTATAAGAAAATCTTGGTTTATTATTTTCTTCTTCATTAGATATCCCTGCTCCAAATTTATGATTATCATATTTAAAACCAATGAAATTAGTAATTACTGACTTTGAAGATTTTTCATGTCCTGGATCTTGTACTAATATTCCTTTATATTTAATTGATGACTTATCACTAACATTTATATCATATGATGCACTATAGTCTAATTGCCTTCCAGTTGGCTGTAAATCAACTTTGACACCATTATGTGTTAAATTACCCTTACTGTCGTAATCTGTGACTATATCCAATCCTAAACTTCCATTTTCAATTCTTGGTGGTTGTGTAATCTGAAACGTTAATTTATCTTCTTTAAATACATTGTATTTAGAAATACCCGTTATAAATGATGTTGATGTAACGTTAGACGCTCCATTAATTATACTATCAGTTGGTTTGCTAAGGTTGGTGTTTCCTAAAATTAATTGTCCATATAAATTTATTTCTTCATGTTCTGCATTTATATTAGTTCCAATGTAATGTGTTTTTGATTCACTACCATCTAAATTGTAAGCACCAGATCCTTCCATTCCAAGTAATTTATCATTTTCAAAACTAATCCCAAAAACTGTGGAAATTTCTGTATTTTTATCTTGTAGGTAATCAACTCCAAAAGCTAAATCTCTGCTATTTCCGTATTCACGGTCATTTTCTCCATCAAATGCTTTTACAGGAGCAGAAAAACCAAAATAATATCTATTATTTTTATTTTCCTCTATATATGAAACGCCAATACCACCTGAGTTATTAGATATGAAGGAGCTTCCAAACGTGGAATATGCAGCCAAATCATTGTTTACATTTTTCATTAACTTTTGAGTTGAAGGTAATGGTTTATCAAGTGTAGTAATAAATCTTTTTCTATTATCTAAATCAGATCGATCAATTATACTTCCAGAAAAATTTTTATTAAAATTGTTATCTTGTTTTGTTTTTTTAGATTCTCTTGACAAGGAATTAAACTCGCTTTCAAAGTTAAGAGAAGAAGTGCTTACAGAGGACTTTAAAACATCATTTGATACACTATAATCAAATCCTCCACCCATAGCATCGAAGAATTTATTATTAACATTTTTTAAATTTGTTGTAAGTGCATCTCCCATTATACCTGAGCTTGCCATAAAGGAGTTATCAATCTCAAAACGGCTTTCAGATAAAGATGATGAACTTGCTGAATATAAACTACTTGAAAAATTATCAGAAGTTATTGGTTGTAGAGCAGCATAGACATCAAGAATACCATGCCCTGCTCCGTCACTATAACCATGCCTTACTCCATTTCCAAAATCTACGTACCCTATTATATCAAAGCTATAATTATTACCTGTTTTATGAGCAATGTAACTATGTCCATTCGCTCTTCCAGATAAAGATGCTGCTTTTTTAATATCATTATTGGCTGATGCTAAAAGTCTTGCAGTCCATTGTTCAGGTGTTTGTGTAGGAAATGCTTGTGCTACTAATGCAACTGCTGCAGACACTTGTGGTGCCATAAAAGAAGTACCCTGTGTTTTTTGTGTTGTACCATTATCAGCGTGAACCGGCACGTCAATTCTAAAAGCATCACCACCAATACAATATTTTGCTACTGCACCACATTTTTCAGACTCTAATCTGTAAGTTTCGGAACCAGACCCTTTTGTTCCTTGTAAATCAACATTAACAACATTTATCCATGCTTCTTTTAATTGTGAAAATATTTCTGGAAGTCCATTATAGATACCGGCGCCAGATGTTCCACTCCCTTCTATAGCGTTTGGATTAGCCCATACTATTACGCCTGTTTTTTGAAAATTATTTAAGCTATTGACATAATCAGTTATTTTAGAATTACTATTTTCTCCTAATCTTATTCTTAAAATAGTTTCATTACTTAATGATGGATAATTATTTTTATCATTTAAAAAATTACCATAGCTATAAGACCTTCCTCCCCAGCTATTATTTTGTGCTACAGAACCCGTAGCCCAATTAGTAGCTTCTGTTCTATATTCTGTATATGATCCATTTTTTGTTTTATCAAAACCAGAAATTTTAAACTTAATATTAGGGGCTGCTCCTCTTGTTAGTCCATCGCCTGTGTCTGCTCCAATTACACTCATTGTAACAAGTCCATGATCTGCACCATTACTTGAATTTGAAACTCCTCTATAAAAAGTTTCGATGTTTTTGTCACTTAATTGGCTATGGTTTACATTAAACTCACTGTCAACAACATGAATTGTTCTACCTCCACCATCTAATCCATATGCTGCTGCCTTATGGAAGTTATGTTGTTCAAGAGGATTTGTGTTTGTATGTGAAAATCCATCAGATGATGGTTTTGAATTAAAAGCATTAAATTCACTATCTGCTTTTAAAAATGTTTCAATGGACTTATCATAGGTAAAACCTGTAATACCCTGACTAAGTGCGTGACCCAAATCAACACCAACTTTACAAACTGGGCCAGTTGTAGTTAATGTAAAACTCTTCCAAGCACTCCATTCAGTACCATCATAGGCAGCTATTTGTAAATTTTGAGTAGATGGGCATAAATCTCCAACTAAACTTAATGTACTCAAAGCTGATGCATTAAATTGATAACCATTTGTTCCAGAGGCATCTCGAGTACTACCACTTATATAAAAGTTGTCTCTTGTCTTATCATTTGCGCGAGTTGTATCCCTTACACGGTATTCTGTTATATTGTCTCCATCTTGGTCAGTAACACTCACAGCGCTTGATATATTTATTCTATTACCCTTAATAACAGTTT
>CACJQK010000028.1 GCA_902595515.1 uncultured SAR116 cluster alpha proteobacterium | reverse complement strand
AACTTGATCATAGTGATCAAAAATCATAGTGAACTGAGCTCTCCCCTGACTCATAGATCTTAAATTATTAACATAACCAAACATATTAGCTAAAGGCACCATTGCGTTAATAACTTGAGCATTACCTCTTGCATCCATTCCATTGACTTGACCACGCCTACTATTTAAATCACCAATAATATCACCCATATATTCTTCGGGTGTTACACATTCAACTTTCATAATTGGCTCAAGTAACACAGGTGAGGCTTTGGACATACCTTCCCTAAAAGCAGCTCTGGAAGCAATTTCGAAAGCCATGACAGATGAGTCTACGTCATGAAAAGCTCCATCATGCAAATTTACTCTAAAGTCTATAGCAGGAAAGCCGGCAACTATACCAGATTCTTTTGCTTGAATTAAACCTTTTTCAACTCCAGGAATATATTCTGTTGGAATATTTCCCCCTTTTATCGAGTTAACAAACTCAAAATCTTTATCAGGATTTGGTGAAAAAGTCATTTTTACTCGAGCAAATTGACCTGAACCACCAGATTGTTTCTTATGTGTGTAATCAACCTCAACTTCTTTTGTTATAGTTTCCCTGTAAGCCACCTGTGGCGCACCAATGTTTGCTTCAACTTTAAATTCTCGTTTAAGCCTATCAATTAAAATATCTAAATGAAGTTCGCCCATACCTTTCATTATTGTTTGGCCAGATTCTAAATCTGTTGATACCTGAAAAGATGGATCTTCAGCAGCTAATCTAGCTAGCCCAGTAGACATTTTTTCTTGATCATTTTTGGATTTAGGCTCAACGGCAATCTCAATTACAGGATTTGGAAAAGACATTGTTTCTAAAACTACTGACTTTTGAGGATCACATAAAGTATCACCAGTTGTTGTTTCCTTCATACCTGCTAAAGCAACTATATCACCTGCAAATGCTTCATCAATCTCTTCTCTATTATTTGAGTGCATCATCATCATTCTGCCAACACGTTCTTTTTTACCTTTAGTAGAATTTAGAAGTGAATCACCTTTTTTGATCGAACCAGAATATATTCTTAGAAAAGTAAGCGATCCAACAAAAGGGTCATTCATAATCTTGAATGCTAAACCGGAAAACGGCTCTTCGTCACTGGCTTTTCTCTCAATGTTACGAGTTTCTGTTTTATCTCCAGGTAGAAATCCTAGGTATGCAGGTACATCAAGAGGATCAGGAAGATAATCAATTACAGAGTTCAACATTGTTTGAACCCCTTTGTTTTTAAAAGCTGAACCACACAAGATGGGCACAAAATTCATAGATAAAGTACCTTTCCTGATCAATTTTCTTAGAGAAATTTCATCAGGCTCTTCACCTTCAAGATACTTCTCCATCCACTCGTCATCTTGCTCAACTGCTAATTCAATTAAATCAGCCCTCATAGTATTGGCTTTTTCTTTTAATTCTTCTCTAATTTCACGTATGGACCAAGAAGCACCTAAGTCTTCTGATTCCCATACCCACTCTTTCATAGAAACTAGGTCAATTAAACCAGAAAATTCGTTTTCAGCTCCTATTGGAAGATTTATTGGCAATGGTGTTGAGCCTGTTCGTTCTTTAACCATAGAGATGCATTTAAAGAAATCAGCTCCAATTTTATCCATTTTGTTGACAAACACAATCCTTGGAACTTTGTATCTATCAGCTTGACGCCAGACAGTTTCTGTTTGTGGCTCAATTCCAGCGTTAGCATCTAGCACTACTACGGCACCGTCAAGGACTGCCAAAGATCTTTCTACTTCTATCGTAAAATCAACGTGACCAGGTGTATCTATAATGTTAAATCTAAATTTTGCATCATTTTCATTAGAACCATAAAACTTATCAAAATTTTTCCCATCCTCAGTTCTAGTCCAAAAACATGTAGTGGCGGCTGAAGTAATGGTTATACCTCGCTCCTGTTCTTGTTCCATCCAATCCATCGTAGCATTACCGTCATGAACTTCACCAATTTTATGGGACCTACCAGTATAGTATAAAACTCTTTCTGATGTGGTTGTTTTACCAGCATCAATGTGAGCAATTATACCAAAATTTCTATATCTATTTAAGTTATATCCACGTGCCATTTTTATACCTATTTAATTACCATCTGTAGTGTGAAAATGCTTTATTAGCCTCTGCCATTTTATGAGTATCTTCTTTCTTTTTTACAGAAGCTCCACGGTTAGAAGAAGCATCAATAAGCTCTCCACTTAATCTTTCAGTCATAGAGTTTTCTGACCTATTTCTACTACTATTTATTAACCATCTAATAGCCAAAGCCAAAGCTCTATCAGAGCGAACCTCAACAGGCACTTGATAAGTTGCTCCCCCAACTCGTCTTGATCTAACTTCCAATTGAGGTTGAACATTATCTAGAGCCTCATGGAAAACTTTTATAGGTTCCGTACCAACTTTTTTTTCAATAAATTCAAAAGCTCCATATACTATTTTTTCTGCTCTAGATCTTTTTCCGTCATACATAAGACAAGATGTAAATTTTGAGACAACTTTGTCATTAAATTTCGGATCAGGCATAACTTGTCTTTTAACAACTTTTCTTCTTCTTGACATATAAAAATCCTTCGTTATTTAGGTCGCTTAGCGCCATATTTAGATCTTCGTTGTTTTCTATCAGCAACACCTTGAGTATCTAAAGTACCACGAATAACGTGATACCTAACGCCAGGTAGATCTTTTACTCTTCCACCTCGTATCATTACAACTGAGTGTTCTTGTAAATTATGACCTTCGCCTGGAATGTAAGATGTAACTTCAAAACCATTAGTTAATCTAATTCTTGCAACTTTTCTCAGAGCTGAATTAGGTTTTTTTGGAGTAGTTGTATATACACGTGTACATACACCACGTTTTTGTGGACAGGACTGCATCGCAGGCACTTTCGTTTTATTAACTGGTCTAAAGCGACCATGCCTTATTAGCTGATTAATTGTAGGCATTTATAGTTCCTTTTATAAAACTAATGAGGTAATTAATTCATTAGAAGTAAAGTATTAATTGAGCTAGCGTCTAATTTTAAATTACAACCAGAACTCAATAATTGCGGGATTGTATTCCTTAGTTATTAAATGGTCAAGAATAAAAACAATAACTTATTAAAAATATTTTTTTACGTCTTTAATCAACCTTTTCATCACCTTCATTTACTAGAAGCTGATCTTCTTTAATATTTTCTAATATTTCTTTATCTCTACGATGAGCTGTCATTCTTAGTTTATTAACAACTGAACCAGTACCAGCAGGAACTAAACGACCAACTATAACGTTTTCTTTGAGTCCAGATAACAAGTCAGATTTGCCAGAAACAGCTGCTTCAGTTAAAACTCTTGTAGTTTCTTGGAAAGAAGCTGCCGAAATAAAACTTTCTGTTTGCAAACTTGCTTTTGTTATCCCCAATAAAACAGAAACACCTTTAGCTGGTTCAAGGCCTTCTTCTACAGCTTTCTCGTTAGCTCGTTTGAATTCTAACCTATTGACATGCTCACCATTTAAGAATGTTGTTCCACCATGGTCACTTATTTCAATTTTTTGGAGCATTTGTCTAACTATAACTTCAATATGTTTATCATTGATTTTAACACCTTGTAGCCGATAAACATCTTGAACTTCTTTAACTAAATAATCAGCTAAAGCCTCAATACCCATTATATTCAATATATCATGAGGTACAGGACTACCATCGATTATCATATCACCTTTTCTTATAAAATCACCTTCTTGAACAGCTAAGAGTTTGCCCTTAGGAACCATATATTCTACAGGTTCAGCTTCTCCACCTTGAGGAACAACTCTAATCCTCCTTTTAGCTTTATAATCAGCTCCAAATTCTACAACACCATCACTTTCTGAAATGATTGCAAAGTCTTTTGGTTTCCTAGCTTCGAAAAGTTCAGCAACTCGTGGCAAACCACCAGTAATATCTCTAGTCTTCGAACTCTCACGAGGAATACGAGCCAAAACAGAACCAGCTTTAACTTTGGATTTATTCTCAACGCTCAGAACAGCATTCATCGACATAAAGTATCTTGCTTCTAAACCATTTGGTAAATTTATAACTTCACCTTTTTCATCTCTTAAAGTGATTCTTGGTCTTAAATTTGATCCACCAGGTTGTTGCTTCCAATCCATAACAACTCTGCTACCTATACCGGTAGTTTCGTCAATTATTTCTCTCATTGACACACCTTCAACAAGATCAACATAATGAGCGGTTCCTTCTTTCTCAGTAATAATTGGTATAGTGTAAGGATCCCATTCAGCTAAAATTTCGCCAGCATTAACTCTGGAACCATCTTTTTTCAACAATTTAGCGCCATATTGTAAACGATATCTAGCTTTTTCTCTTCCTTGTTCATCTAATATAATCATTTCTGATGACCTGGACAGAACAACCTCACTCCCGTCTTCAGTAGTAACTAAAGATGTATTATCTAATCTAATTTTACCCTCAAAAGGTGCTTCAATTTTTGATTGCTCAGCGCCTCGTTGCGCTGCTCCGCCAATATGAAATGTTCTCATAGTAAGTTGAGTTCCAGGCTCACCTATAGACTGAGCAGCTATTACTCCTACAGCCTCACCGATGTTTACAGGCGTGCCTCTAGCAAGATCTCTTCCGTAACATGCAGCACATATTCCAGGTTGAGTATCGCAAGTAAGTGCAGATCTAACTTTAACTTGGTCGATTCCTGCCTTCTCAATTCTTTCAATATCATCTTCTGCAATTATTACACCTTTATCCAAAATAATTGAATTATCTTTAGAATTAATAATTTCTGCAGCTGTAGTTCTGCCTAATATTCTTTCTGCAAGAGGTTCAATTATGTCACCACCTTCAATTACTGCTCTCATAACAAAGCCTTTTTCGGTACCACAATCTTTTTCAGTAACTATACAATCTTGGGCCACATCAACTAATCTTCGTGTTAAATAACCTGAGTTTGCAGTTTTTAAAGCAGTATCTGCTAAACCTTTTCTAGCTCCGTGAGTAGAATTGAAATATTCAAGAACATTAAGACCGTCTTTAAAAGACGACTTTATTGGGGTTTCAATAATTTCTCCAGAAGGTTTGGCCATCAGACCTCTCATTCCTGCTAGTTGTTTAATTTGAGCTGCAGACCCTCTAGCTCCAGAATGTGCCATCATCCAAACTGAATTTACGGGTTCACCAGGTTTGATAGTTGAAATATTTTTCATCATTTCCGCTGCTACATCATCAGAACATTTAGACCAAACATCAACAACCTTATTGTATTTTTCACCTTGTGTTATAAGCCCATCTTGGTATTGTTGTTCAAAGTCTTTAACCTGTTTTTCAGCATTCAACATCAAATCAGCTTTTTCTTTTGGAGTTTCAAGATCTGAAATGCCAAATGATATTCCTGCTGTACATGCATGTTTAAAGCCCATTGCCATTAACTTATCACAAAAAATAACAGTGTCTTTTTGACCACAATGTCTGTAGACATAATCAATAACGTTGGTTACTTCTTTTTTTGTCATCAATTTATTTATAGTATTGTAATCTACAGAATCGTGAGAAGGTAATAATGTTGAAAGTTTTGCCCTTCCGGGTGTTGTGTTAATTAATTTTAGAGACTTTTTACCTTCGTTATCAAAAGTATTTACCCTTACTTTTATTTTAGCTTGCAAATGAACTTGTGAATTGTCTAGTGCCATTAAAATTTCTGTTGGTGAAGAAAAAATCATTCCTTCGCCTTTTTGACCATCGCTTATCATAGATAAATAATATAAACCTAGAATTATATCTTGGGATGGTACTATAATAGGTTTCCCACTTGATGGTGAAAGAATATTATTTGTAGACATCATTAGCACTCTAGCTTCCAGTTGAGCTTCAAGCGAAAGTGGTACATGAACAGCCATTTGATCGCCGTCAAAGTCAGCATTAAAAGCAGTACAAACAAGAGGGTGTAGATTAATAGCTTTACCTTCAATTAAAACTGGTTCAAACGCTTGAATACCTAATCTATGTAATGTTGGAGCCCTATTCAGCATTACAGGATGTTCTCTTATCACCTCTTCTAATATATCCCAAACCTCAGGTCTCTCTTTCTCTACCATCCTTTTAGCAGCTTTAACTGTACTTGCTAAGCCATATAATTCCAATTTAGAATAAATGAATGGCTTAAATAATTCTAGAGCCATTTTTTTAGGAAGACCACATTGATGCAACTTTAAATCAGGGCCAACAACTATTACCGATCTTCCAGAATAATCTACCCTCTTACCTAAAAGATTTTGTCTAAATCTACCCTGTTTACCTTTGAGCATATCTGAAAGCGATTTAAGTGGCCTTTTATTTACACCAGTAATCACTCTTCCTCTTCTACCATTATCAAACAAAGCATCAACAGATTCTTGTAGCATTCTTTTTTCGTTACGAATAATAATGTCAGGTGCTCTTAACTCTAATAACCTTTTAAGACGATTATTACGATTGATAACTCTTCTATATAAATCATTCAAATCAGAAGTTGCAAACCTTCCACCATCAAGAGGGACTAAAGGCCTAAGTTCAGGTGGAATAACGGGAACAACATCAAGTATCATCCATTCAGGTTTTGCACTAGATTGCAGAAAGGACTCAATAAGTTTGAGTCTTTTTACTAATTTTTTTCTTTTTATTTCAGATCCAGTTTTTATCAATTCCTCACGTACTTTTATAACTTCTTCATCAAGTTTCATGTCAACTAATATTTTTTTTATAGCTTCAGCACCTATTGAGACTTCAAAACTTTCATCTCCAAATTCATCAAGAGCATTTTCATAATCTTCCTCACTGAGCAATTGGCCTTTGTTTAAAGAGGTAAGACCGGGCTCAGTTACAAGAAAATATTCAAAATATAAAACTCTTTCAAGATCCTTAAGTGTCATGTCAACAAGTAACCCTATCCTAGAGGGTAAAGACTTAAGAAACCATATGTGCGCAACTGGTGCAGCTAAATCAATATGCCCCATTCTTTCTCTTCGAACTTTAGATAATGTTACCTCAACACCACATTTTTCACATATGATCCCTCGATACTTCATTCTCTTATATTTGCCACACAGACATTCATAGTCTCTAACTGGGCCAAATATCTTGGCACAAAAAAGGCCATCACGTTCTGGTTTAAATGTTCTGTAATTTATTGTTTCTGGTTTTCTTATCTCACCGAATGACCAACTTTTTATAGCCTCAGGGGAAGCTATAGATATACTTATTTGATCAAAACTTTGAGTTGAACCTGTTTGTCCAAATGTGTTCATAAGTTCATTCATTTGCATTTCCAATCTTAATTAATATTTTATTATTAATCTACTAAGTCCATATTTACGTTAAGCCCAAGTGATTTTAATTCTTTAATCAAAACATTAAATGACTCAGGAATACCAGCTTCAAAGTCATCATCACCTCTAATAATAGATTCATAAACTTTTGTTCTACCTGAAACATCATCAGATTTTACTGTTAACATTTCTTGAAGTGTATAAGCTGCTCCATAAGCTTCAAGAGCCCAAACTTCCATCTCACCAAATCTTTGACCACCAAACTGGGCCTTACCACCTAAAGGTTGTTGTGTAACTAAAGAATATGGACCTATTGACCTAGCATGAATTTTATCATCAACTAAATGGTGAAGTTTTAGCATATAAATATATCCAACAGTAACTTTTCTATCAAAAACTTCTCCCGTCCTTCCGTCAGTGAGCCAAACCTGTCCAGTCTCATCTAGATCTGCTAATTTAAGCATATTTCTAACATTTGTTTCACTAGCACCATCAAACACTGGAGTAGCTATTGGGACTCCCCTTGATAGATTATTTGCTTGCTGAATAATACCTTTTTCATCTAGTTTAGAAAAATAAGTTTTGTATTGTTCTGGGCTATAAATTTGTGAAAGAAATTCTCTGATGTTTTTGTTTTTATTTTGACTTTCATCAAACATCATTTTACCAATTTTATTGCCTAAGCCTGAAGCAGCCCATCCTAAATGTGTCTCTAATATTTGACCAACATTCATTCTCGATGGTACACCCAATGGATTAAGCACCACATCTACTGGGGTCCCATCTTCTAAATATGGCATATCTTCTGCAGGAATAATTTTGGAAATAACACCTTTATTACCATGTCTACCAGCCATTTTGTCACCTGACTGTAATTTCCTTTTTACGGCAACAAAAACTTTGACCATCTTCATTACACCAGGAAGAAGTTCATCACCTCTTTGCAATTTATCAACTCTATCATTAAACCTATTTTCTAGGGCTTTGATTACTTCATCGAAATGAGTAGACAGCTTTTCAATTTTTTTCTGAGTTTTTTCATCATCTACTGAAATTGCTCTTAGATCAACACGTGACGTATTATTTATTAAGTCTTGAGATAAAGTTTGACCTTTTTTTATGTCCTTCACAGATGAATTATCTGCTTTCTGTCCAATAAGAAATTCTTTCAATCTACCATAGTAACCTTTTTCTAGAATTATTTTTTCATCATCTCTATCTTTAGCAAATCTATCAATCTCAGCTCTTTCAATCGCTCTAGCCCTTTCATCTTTGTCAACACCTCTTCTTGAGAAAACTCTAACATCAACAATTGTTCCTGAAACCCCCGGTGGAACTTTTAGAGAGGTGTCTCTTACATCCGAGGCTTTTTCTCCAAAAATTGCTCTAAGCAGTTTTTCCTCTGGCGTCATTGGGCTTTCACCCTTAGGAGTTACTTTTCCAACCATTATATCTCCTGGTTTGACCTCAGCTCCTATATATACCATTCCTGCTTCATCAAGATTTCTTAATGCCTCTTCACCAATATTAGGTATATCGCGAGTTATTTCTTCTTGACCTAACTTTGTATCTCTAGCCATTACCTCAAACTCTTCAATATGGATTGAAGAAAATACATCTTCTTTAACAATTCTTTCGGAGATTAATATAGAGTCTTCAAAGTTGTAGCCGTTCCATGGCATAAATGCTACAAGCACATTTCTTCCAAGAGCAAGCTCACCATCCTCTGTAGCAGGACCATCTGCAATAATATCACCATAATTAATAATATCACCAACTTGCACTAATGGTCTTTGGTTTATACACGTATTTTGATTACTTCTTTGAAATTTTAACAATGTGTATATGTCTACAGGACTAACGTCGGCTTCATCAACTGAATCTGCTCTTATTACAATTCTAGTTGCATCAACTTGGTCAACTATACCTGATCTTCTTGCAACTAGTGTAACACCAGAATCTTGAGCTACAGTTGATTCAATTCCAGTTCCAACTAGTGGACTTTCTGATTTCACTAATGGAACAGCTTGCCTCATCATGTTAGACCCCATTAGAGCTCTATTTGCATCATCATTTTCTAAAAATGGAATTAAAGCTGATGCCACTGAAACTAATTGTTTAGGAGATACATCCATCAAATTAATATCTTCTGGGTTTGCTAAACCTATATCACCACCTTTTCTTACCGGCAATAGTTCCCCAGTAAAATTATTTGACTTATCTAATTCAGCATTAGCTTGCGCAATTGTAAACTTGTTTTCCTCAATAGCAGAAATATAAACAACTTCATTTGTTACTTTTCCTCTTTGAACTTTTCTGTATGGTGTTTCTATAAAACCATATTGATTAATTTGAGCGAATGTTGCTAAAGAATTTATCAACCCAATATTTGGACCTTCGGGTGTTTCAATTGGACATATCCTACCATAATGGGTCGGGTGGACATCTCTAACCTCAAATCCTGCTCTTTCACGTGTTAAACCACCAGGACCTAAAGCAGAAACCCTTCTTTTGTGTGTTATTTCAGATAGTGGGTTTGTCTGATCCATAAATTGCGACAGTTGACTTGAGCCAAAAAACTCTCTAAGTGATGCTGCTGCGGGCTTTGCATTAATTAAATCTTGAGGCATTAAATTCTCTATCTCATTTGCTGAACTCATTCTTTCTTTAATGGCTCTTTCCATTCTGGATAGACCTACTCTATATTGATTTTCTAATAATTCTCCTACTGATCTAACTCTTCTATTGCCTAAGTGATCAATATCGTCGATTTCACCATGACCATCTTTAAGTGATATTAATTCTTTTAAGATGGCAAGAACATCTACTTTTCTCAAAACTCTAATTGTGTCATCAACTTCAAGATCTAACCGAGCAGACATTTTAACTCTGCCAACAGCTGATAAGTCATATCTTTCTTCATCAAAAAATAAACTATTAAATAAAACTTCAGCCGTTTCCTGTGCTGGTGGTTCACCTGGTCTCATTACTCTGTAAATATCTATTAGCGCCTCTTCCCTAGAGGTATTTTTATCTAAAGCCAAAGTGTTTCTCATCCAAGGACCTACCGATGAATTATCGATAGATAAAACTTTCAATGTGTCCAAATTATTTGATTTAAATAATTTAATGAAATCATTAGTAATTTCGTCACCTGCTTCAGCATAAACTTCACCATTATTTTCATTAATAATATCTTCGGCTAAATATTTACCAATCAACTCATCTTCATTAATCGCGATAGATTTAAGACCATTATCTAGTAATGTTTTAACACTACGATGTGTTATTTTATCACCAGCTTTAGCAACAACTTTGTTTTTATTAGAGTCAACTAAATCAAAATTCAGCCTCTGACCTTTATAATTATCAGCTAGAAAATCTGTAACCCATTTATCTGAATTAAATTTGAATAGTTGTGTGTCATAAAAGTAATTTAAGATGTCTTCCCTTGTCATCCCTAAAATATTCGTTCTATCTGGCTCTTGTTTATTTTTAATGCATTCTTTTAAATATTTATCTGATGTATCATCTAATAAAGCCATTAAGAAAGTAGTACAAGGTAGTTTTCTTTTTCTATCAATCCTTACATTTAAAATATCCTTTGGATCAAATTCAAAATCCAACCACGAACCTCTATATGGTATAACTCTAGCTGCAAAAAGAAATTTACCCGAAGAATGTGTTTTTCCTTTATCATGGTCAAAAAACACACCAGGAGATCTGTGCATTTGTGAGACAATGACCCTTTCTGTTCCATTTACTACAAATGTTCCATTAGGTGTCATAAGTGGCATATCCCCCATATAGACATCCTGCTCTTTCATATCTCTAATGGATTTTGCACCAGTGTCAGGATCTAAATCCCATACAATTAATCTAAGTGTTAATCTTAAAGGTGAAGAGTAAGTTAATCCTCGTTGATGACACTCATCCACATCGTATTTAGGTTCTTCAAGCGTGTATGATACAAATTCCAGCATTGATCTTCCTACAAAATCGTTAATAGGAAAGACAGAATTAAACACAGCTTGTAGGCCTACATCAATTCTTTCATCAGCAGGTATATACATTTGTAAGAATTGTTCATAAGAATTTCTCTGAACCTCAATCAAATTAGGCATTTTTGCAACTTCACTAATTTTACCAAATGTTCTTCTGATTCTTCTTCTGTTCAATAAAGTACTTTGCTGGAATGACATTTATAATCCTTTTAAATTGTAACAAATAGCTACTGCATTAATATTATTGTAAACAAGCTTAAATAAATTAAGCTTGTTTAATTATTATTTTAATAAGATAAGATTACTTGATCTCAACTGAAGCACCAGCTTCTTCTAGCTTTGCTTTGATTTCGTTTGCTTCAGTTTCAGGAACACCTTCTTTAACCATAGAAGGAGCGGCTTCTACCAAATCTTTAGCTTCTTTAAGACCTAATCCTGTTACGGCTCGAACTTCTTTAATAACATTTATCTTCTTATCACCCACTGATGTTAAAGAAACAGAAAATTCTGTTTTTGCTTCAGAAGGATTTGTGGTATCGCCAGCTCCTGCGGTTGCAGCAACTGCAACTGGAGCAGAGGCTGACACACCCCATTTCTCCTCTAAAAGTTTAGCTAAATCAGCAGCTTCTAAAACTGTTAATGAACTTAAATCTTCTGCTATTTTTTCTAAATCTGCCATTTTTTTCTCCTAAAAATTGATTATTGTTGTTTGGATTTTTCTGAAATTGTTCTTAGAACTTTAGTTGCTGGTTCTTTCGTAAGCCTTAAAATTTTTGAAGCTGGAGCTTGTAGAAGACTGACTAGTTTACCCCTAAGATCATTGAGACTAGGTAGCTTTGCAAGAGCTTCCACATCGATTTTTGAAAGTGCTTTATCTTCTAAGCCTCCTCCAATTATAACTAATTTCTCATTTTCTTTAGCGAAATTTACCAAAACTTTTGCTGCTGTAACAGGATCCTCAGAGGATCCAATAGCAGTTTGCCCAGTAAACATTCCATCCATGTGTTGGTATTTAGTGTCTTTCAATGCTAAACGCGTAATTTTATTTTTAGTAACTTTAAAACTACAGTTATCATTTCGCATTTTATTTCGAAGATCAGTACTCTCCGCAACAGTAAGACCACTACAATGAACAACTACGACAGATGCCGAATCTTCAAATGTACTACGTAAAGTTTTGACTAAATCGGATTTTTGGTTTCTGTTCACCGATATGCCTCCACATCTGAGTTTGAAATTGAATTCAAACAATTGTTGCATTTAAGGTAATAAATTACCCACGGCCCGCCCTGTCAAATTAGGCATTATCATACCTCGTTTGTCTATGTAGGATATTAAGAAAAAACTCACCTACAGTCTTGGACAGGTTCAGTCTTAATTTAGACTGAAAGAAGATAATAAAGCATTATTATCTTCTAATAAATATATAAATAATTTATATATTTACATTAATACCAACTCCCATTGTTGAGCTGATAGAAATATTTTTTACAAATGTACCTTTAGCACCAGATGGTCTGGATTTTTGTATAGCCTCAATAAAAGCATTAACATTTTCAACTAACTTATCGGGGCCAAAACTTACTTTTCCAACTCCTGCCTGGACAATTCCAGTTTTTTCTGCACGATACTGGACTTGACCAGACTTTGCTGCTTCCACTGCGTCTTTAACATCTGATGTTACTGTTCCTAACTTAGGGTTTGGCATCAAACCTTTTGGGCCAAGAATTTTACCAATCCTGCCTACTACACCCATCATGTCAGGAGTAGCTATAACCCTATCATAATTTAAATTACCCTTTTGCATATCTTCAGCCAAGTCCTCTGCACCTACGACATCTGCCCCAGCTGACCTTGCTTCTTCAGCCTTTTTTTCTTTGGCAAATACAGCAACTTTCATGGTTTTACCATTACCATTAGGCAAAGATACAACACCCCTAACCATTTGATCGGCGTGTCTAGGGTCAATACCTAAGTTCATAGATATTTCTATGGTTTCATCAAACTTACTTCTTTTCTTATCTACAAAAAATTTAATAGCCTCGTCTACGCTAAAAGATTTTCCTTCAATATTTTTGTATAAATCAGAAATATATTTTCCCTTTTTCATATGTTACTCCAAAACTTCTAAGCCCATTGACCTAGCAGAACCTTTTACCATCTCAATTGCTCCATCTATACTGGATGCGTTTAGATCCTTCATTTTATTTTCTGCAATCTCTCGAATTTGGTCTATTTTTACTGAACCACCAACAACTCTACCAGGCTCACTTGAACCTTTATCCTTTCCAATCGCTTTTTTTAAATAAAAAGAAACTGGCGGAGTTTTAGTAATAAAGCTAAAACTTTTATCAGAAAAAACAGTAATTACAACTGGTATAGGCATATTTTTTTCCAAAGACTCTGTAGAAGCGTTAAATGCTTTACAAAATTCCATTATATTAACCCCACGTTGACCAAGGGCTGGACCAACAGGAGGTGATGGATTAGCTGCACCAGCTGGTATGTTTAATTTAATGTAGCCATCTATTTTCTTCGCCATATTTTCCTCCGCAACAATCCAATGTTGCCTATTTAATTAAATTTTCTCTACTTGACTATACTCAAGATCTACTGGTGTTGATCTACCAAAAATAGAAACAGCTACTTTTAACCTTGATTTGTCTTCATCAATCTCTTCAACTAGACCATTAAAGCTTTGAAAGGGACCATCAGATACTCTAACTTCTTCTCCAATTTCATAAACAACACTGGATCGTGGACGATCAATACCTTCACTGATTTGATCAATTAATCTTTTAGCTTCAGCATTACTTATAGCGATTGGTTTACCTTTAGTACCTAAAAAACCTGTAACTTTGGATTGAGCTTTAATTAAATGCCAAGTTTCATCTGTCATTTCCATTTTAATTAAAATATAACCTGGAAAGAATTTTTTTTCAGTTTGAACTTTTGAGCCTCGTCTAATCTCAACAACTTCTTCTGTTGGAACTAAAACTTCCTCGATTAAAGACTCCATATTTTTTAGAGTAACTTGCTCTTCAATACTTTGACAAACTTTTTTCTCTGACCCAGAAAAAACATGAACTACGTACCATTTTTTGGCCATTATAATTTTCCAATGTTAAAAAGTAAAAAAAAACTAAAATTTAACAACTTATTAACTACCAAACTCTAATAAAAATTCGACAATACTTGATAATAACAAATCAACAAGAAGAAAAAATAGTGACGCTATTATAGCCATAACCAATACACTTAGGGACGCATACATAGTTTCACGCCTAGTTGCCCAAGTAATTCTATTGATTTCTTGCCTTACCTGCCTTACGAATTGTGCGGGATTTGTTTTAGCCATGAGAAACCTTTTATGCAAGTAAAAATGAATTATTTACATTTTTTTTTTTTTAAAGTCAAAATTAATAATTAATTTAATAAATTTTTTGGCAGGAGTGGAGGGACTCGAACCCCCAGCCCCCGGTTTTGGAGACCGGTGCTCTACCAATTGAG
>CACJQK010000027.1 GCA_902595515.1 uncultured SAR116 cluster alpha proteobacterium | reverse complement strand
CACCATACAAACAAAGAATATTTGGAATATTCAATGCCCACCCACCAAGTAGATCACCTTGTATTGCAATCCTATTTCTGTCTCTGGTAGTAAATTGTAAAATTGGTTCAATGCCATTTTGAGCAAGAATTGCAGCTGTTGCAAGAGCTGACATATGAGATTTTGCCCCAGCTCCATCAGTAACGTTAATAGCATCAGCTAAACCTTTTAAACATTCTACTTCATCAATAACAACATCTTTATTACCAGAATCTGGTGGAGAAGTTTCAGCAGTAAAAACAAATTTATTTTCATTGAGTAATTTTCTTAATTTACTTTTCATAAAATATGTCCAAAGTAATTTATAGATATTGTTTAATGGGGGTACAAACAAATGTCTAATGGTTTTTCAATTAATACATCCAATCGGATTAGAAGTACGCCTTTTACTTCTAGAAATGAAATGGCAGGTGTAAAAAAATATACTGTATATAATAACACATTATTACCAACAATATTCAAATCATTAAAAGATGATTATCATCATCTTATAGAAAATGTTCAGTTATGGGATGTTTGCGCTCAAAGAATTATTGAAGTTAAAGGCAGTAAATCTTTGTCATTAATGCAATATCTTTTTTGTAGAGATTTTTCTAATATTTCTTCTGGTAAAGCATATTACGCACCAATAGTTAACTTTGAAGGTGGGTTGTTAAATGACCCAGTTGTTTTTTGCATCGCTAATAATCATTTCTTAATTTCCTTATCTGACTCAGACTTGTTTAATTGGATATCTGCAATTAATAATTCAAAAGAATTTTATTCTGAAGTAAGAGAAACCGACATATTTACAATGGCTATCCAAGGACCAAAATCTGAAAAATTAGCAAAAAAAATATTTGGTAAAGAAATACAAAATTTGAAATATTTTAATTTCATCAAACTTTCATTCAATGAAGAAGAGATCATGATTTCGAAAACAGGTTATAGTAAACAATCTGGTTACGAAATTTTAATAATTAATCCAAATAAAGCAATTATGTTGTGGGACCTAATAATGGAAAAAGGAGAGGAATTCAACATTCGGGTTGGGTGTCCAAATATGATTGAGAGAGTAGAGAATAATCTTCTTAGTTATGGAAATGAAATGACATCAAAAGACACGCCCTATGATTGTGGGTTAGGAAATTTTTGTAATCTTGATACAGACTATGAATTCATTGGAAAGTCTTCTTTATTGAAACAAAAACAGCTTGGCTTTGAAAAAGATATATTTAAAATTCAATTTAATTTTGAAATTGAAGATAAACCAATTTTTTTTAATAATATCTCAATTTTAAAAAAAGACTTAGAAATCGGAAAAGCAACTTCAATTGTTTGGTCACCTAAATATGAGAAATATATAGGTTTTTTAATTGCGTCAAAAAATATAACAAACAACCTCAATGATTATTACATTTTAGATAAAGTCAAATTTGATTTATTAGGTGTTTCTTGAGCTTATTTATGGAAGTTTAGAGGCAGTCGAAATACTTATATAACCTTATACCAATCTTAAATCACATATAATGTTCAGCAATTTCAATGATATAGTTATATAAAAAAAATCTATCAATGTTCTCATTTTGTCTACCGTAAAATAACTGTTCTTAGAATAGGTATAGGTAGACGTAGAAATTGTTATTAATACTATTTCTAAAAAAATACTTATATTATTATCACTTAAATGTATCTACCCATGCATGTGCCACAGGGGGTGGTGAGATATGTGTGCATTGGCTCTGCAGCAGATGGGGTCAATTGATTATTCCCATTACCTCAAAAGTCTTTTGAACATAATCAACTAATTCAGCTCTATTCTCAATTATTTCAATGTCATAATTTGTTTTTTCTGAAAATTCAATAATCCTTTTTTCATCATCTTTATCAAATTTGAATTTAATTTTTTCAGCTATTTCTTTAATTCTTCTATTAACTAAACTATCTATTCTTTTTAGATCACTCTTATTTAAACTCTCTTCATTTTTAAAATTTTCAATAGCATCAAATAATCTCTCCTGTTTAGCTATTTCATATTTTCTAATGGATTTGTAACCACTTACTTTATTTCCAAAATTATTATTTCTATCATAAGCATCATATGAAGAGCTATTGCTATCGTCATAAGAGTATGATTGTTCATTAGATATGTCTTTTACAGACGGTGTCTCTGCAGTTTTATTAACAGGGATATTATTTTTACCTGAGCTAGTAATATTTTCCATGGTTTTTATACTCACTGAAGCACTTGTTTTAGCGTCTGCACTCTTGTTATCTAATTTTTCTGTCTTATTTGCAGAAATACTAATACTAACTTTTCCTGAATTCTTACTGTAAGAAAACGCTTTATTTTGAATAAGTAATATAGAAAGTATGAGTAGGAATATTTTAAATAAAATTTTCATTTTTTTATATGTTGCTGAAAGTTAGTTGAGTATTTATTAATACATATAATAAATTAGGCTAAATTTAAAAGAAATAATATCGTTTATTTGCATTCTATCTAATGTTTTTGCATATTAAATTTGCATATTAACAGGTGACAAACATGGTCAAACCTATAACTAAAGAAACTTTGTTCATGAATTGCATGGAACTAGACTTTGCAACAAAAGTAGAATTAGAACACTGGATGGCAACTTTTGAAGAAAAAGTATGGACAGAAGATGTAATGAAAGAGTTATCTAAAGCAGGATTAGTGAGAAGAACTGTTGCACAAGTCTGGAATAAACAAAATCACAGATTAACTAGCACATTTGAGTATGAAAATGAGAATGCATACAAAGCTTGTCAAAAGATAATTGAAGAAAAAGTAATTCCTAAAGCGCAAGAAAGTTACACCATAAAAGCTAGAAATAATAGAGGTGTAATTTTTTATGATTATAGAAGTTGATTTAGATCTTTATATCTAATCCTAAATGATAATTGTTCTTCAACCATTGTAATTTGAAATTTTGAAGGGTAAAAATATAATTCATTACATTTGTTAAATAAATTATATTTTTGCTTTTAAATTATTTGAAGACTAAGCATATTTAATCAACAATTTTAAGATTTGGATTTAAGTTCATATCAACCTCTTCAATTGAGTTTCCTCTTCTGATTTCATCATAGTAGACAATCTGAGTTGGCATTTTACCATTAGGATCTTTTAATATTTTTTCTTTAAATCTACTTATAAAACTTCTATAAATACCATATTTAAAATAGATTTTTTCAGGTTTAAATCTAATTGGAGATTGAAGTATTTCAACCTTCTTCTTACCATTAACCCATGCATCAATTCTTTTATTTTTAAAGTCTAAACAGAACGATATATCTGTCCAAACATTTCTCATGTCACTAATTTTTGCTAAACTATGATCAATTCTTTTGGCAATTACTTTTTTAGGATCACCTGATAATTTGTACCAACCCAAATAAACGACATTGTATTTTGCTCCAATTTGAATAATAGGAGGAAATGATTTTAGTCCTCCTGCTGTCCCTTTAGGTCCGCCCTGTTGATGAACTTGACCTATATCGGTATTGGTTGGATTAAGTGATCTAAAATTTTTATCAAGTTTAATACTATATCCATAACATTGCTTTCCTATTGGTTTTTGTCTTGGTTTACTATGAAATTCAAAACGTTCTCTTTTCATTTTACAATCATTCCATCTTCCACTTCTGTCAGGAAAACAATCACCGTCTCTTAATTCAAATCTTTGAAAAGCTTTGCCAGCTCTCGCATTAGAAGCATCTTTTATATACGAAAACGAGTGTTTTTTTACTGGGCCATTTGGGAAACTATGTTTTTTGAAACCAGTGTGGGCAGGTGGTTTAATTATAATGCTATACTTGTCTGAAGAAACACTTCCACAGTTAAATGAGCAAGCCTTAGAATATCCCAAGTTTTGTAGGTATAAAATAACTGAAAATAAAATTACAAACTTAATCATGCTAATCCTTAAATTATAATTTGCGAAATATCATTTTGATATAGTCAAAATATTGAATATTACTTAAAAAAGATTAAATAATTACTATGTCAATAATACAAACAATCATAGTTATATCAATATTTAGATCTCAAGTTAGATTATATGTTTTCTTTGGTATTCTTTTTTGTTTTTATCAATTTGTTTTATGGTTAGAAAATTAGGAGTTTAAAATGTTTGCATTAGGAATAATTAAAGGAACTATCATAGGTATGGGCGTAGGAGTAATGGCTGGTCTAGCTCTAAAAGAAGTTTGCAAGATGAAAAAAAAGAAAGATCAAATTAGTAAAACTGAAAGTGATATTGTTGATCAGGAAAATAGTTAATTCAAATTAATGAATAATGGATTTAACGAAATACAAATGGAAATGTAGAATACTTTTGTTATGTACGACTTGCTACAGAGATAATGACTACAAAAAATCTAAAGAACTTTATCAAACGCATATAAAAGAATTTCATAAAAGACATGTCAAATTAATGTCTTTTAGAAAAAAGAGTGTCAAATTTTCTATCAAACTAATAGATTACGATGGAACTGTAAAAAAAGAATATTTAACTTTAGAACCTCATAACATTTTTGATCTTATAGATACAATGCCAATGAGTAAGGAAAACTATAAGGGAAAGTTAAAGCCTCTTAATCTATCTCTATATTCAGATTACAATCCTAGCACAACTCTAAAAGGACTTGGATTTAAGAACAAAGAAAAAGCAACTTATACAATAGATGCAATAAAAGACAGAGACAAAAAATATCAGGTAAATGTCGTATCCACCATGTTAGGAAGAGCAAAAAAACATCCAAACAAAACTGCCGATATGGATGAAGCAATATTAGTTTTTGAGAAATGGATGCTAGATTATAAAAAGAGCAAGTCTTTAGTATAATTAAATTAATATTCTATTCTGGTATTTTTTTCATTTGGAGTGTTAACAATTTTTATTACATATTTAGATGATATATCAGAGTCAGTGAACAATAATAAATTATTCATGAGAGATAGTGTTTGCAAATAATACAATTTTAATTTATTAAATTTTATCAAAAGTCTTTGAATGTTCTTCAAAGAAGCCCGGCTCATTGCTTCTGATAATTTCTAGTTGGGCGGAGCAATTTATTGTATTAGATTTTAATAAATATGCTGTAGTATTTTGAAAAGAAAAAACTACCTTTAAGTTTTTCATCTTTGAAATCATGAGTTCCACGGGCGAACCGTCGTCAAAAGGTAAATATTCAAATTTATATTTTTTGTTTGAAATAGATTCCAATATCATAATTTTTGGGTGTTTTTTAAAATAAATCTTATCGGAAGGGTCCCAACTAATTTTATCTAAATATTTTATTAAAATTTTAATTTGTGTCTTCCAAATACTAGAGTTGGAATGTCCAGTGTTAGAACTTCTATCAATACTTGGCCAAGTAACAAGAAATAAGTTTTCAACAAATCGGTTTTTTGGGTGTAGAAAAGATAATTCATCAACTAAATATTTAAATTCATTTAAAATATTGAATTTATTTTTTCCGAATATTGAGAAACTTGAAACACCATCTTTTTTGTCAAAGTCTTTCATAAAAAATTTTAAACGGGAATCTCCTCTCAAAACTTTACAGATATTTGAATAACTAAAATTTTTATTTCTTCCAACTATTCTCCAATTACTAAGTCCGTCATCAACGCCAATAAGTTGATTACACCTTAAATCTCTTAAAATAGTTTTTAGCAATTGACAGTTTCCAACTTCATTAAAAAAATTTCGACTATAACTCCAATAATTGTAATAAGTTGTATTTATTCTTGTACGCACAATAGCAATATCACAAGAAAAATTTATTTTTTTAATTCTCATATCATGAAATTTTAACCCTTTTTCATTTATAAAATTCAATTTTTTAAAATTAGATAAGCTTGTGTTTATTGTTTTTTCATTAACATGGTCATTCGCAACATATAACAAAACTGAATGTGGTTTATAACTACTTGTTTTTGACAACTTTTTAATTGTTGCTGCAGCAAATATAGTTTGCAGGACACTTGTAATTTCAACTGAATAAGAATAATGAAGATGTGGCATATTAAAAACTCAAAATATCTAAATTTTTTCTAATGTAAATAGTCATTTAAATGATTAGTCAAATTAAAACGTCATAATCATATAAATGTAAATTTTTTTAAAAAAAATTGTCTACCCACATTTGCTACTCAACATAATATGGAAAAATATCAACATGAATGATCACATGATTTTATTAAATTGGAGCGGGCGAAGAGATTCGAACTCTCGACATTCTCGTTGGCAACGAGATGCTCTACCACTGAGCTACGCCCGCCTAATTGTTCTGAAATATAACATCCTAATTTATACTATCAAGGAAAAACAAAAAATAATTTACATTAATACTTTTTTATAAAATTTTTTATGTTCTCTGATATGTAAATAATCTCATCTTCTTTTAAGTATGGGTGCATAGGAAGAGATAAAATATTTTTAGACAAATAATATGTCACATCAAGACCACTTTTAGATACTGGATATTTATTGTAAGGTCTGTGTTCATTAATAGGAATTGGATAATATACAGCTGTGGGAATGTTTTTGGATTTTAAAAATTCTTGTAGTTTATCTCTATTAATATTTTCTGGAAGTAAGATAGAATATTGAGCCCAACTACTTTTGAAATTTTTGTTTATTTTTGGTAACTCAATTCCTAAGTCTAGAGAGTTTAGGTTTTTATTATAGTTATCTGCCACTATTTGTCTTTTCGAAAACTCTTCTGGAAATATTTCAAGCTTCTCTAATAAAATCGCTGCTTGAATTGTAGACATACGAGCATTCATTCCTATTCTATCGTATTCATATCTTTTTTTCCCCATGCCATGTATATGCGAAGAATTTGCGATCTCATAAATTTCTCTATCATTTGTAAAAACTGCACCACCGTCTCCATAACAACCTAATGGTTTTGCAGGGAAAAAAGATGTCGCAGCTGCCTCAGATAAATTACCAACGATTTTATTTTTATGTATTCCTCCAAAAGATTGCGCAGCATCATCAAGAACCCATAAATTATTGTTTTTTGCAAATTCATTTATTAAGTCCATCTCTGCTGGCTGTCCGAATAAGCCAACAGTCATAATACCTTTTACATTTATTCCTATATCTTTAGCAGTTCGAAGTGAGTCAGTTAGTTTAGTTGGGTCTATATTGAAAGTGTCTCGCTTAACGTCAATAAAAATTGGAATGGCACCAAGCAAAGGCATCACTTCGGCTGACGAAGCAAAAGTAAAAGCAGGGACAATTACCCCCTCACCAGGTTTAATTTTCAAACCAAGAAGAGATAATAACAATGCATCAGTTCCGCTAGAACAACATAATACATATTTAGAACCAGTAAATGCGCTTAGTCTTTCTTCAAGTTCTCTTACTTCTGGGCCTAAAATATATTGTCCATGTTCTAGAACCTTATTAATACGCTTATCTATTTTATCTCTAATTAATTTTTGTTGAGCTTTTAGATCAATAAATGGAATCATAAGTAAACATTTCCTATTAAATTTTTTTTTCTATCATGTCCATGACCTTTTGAACTTTTAAAGCTTCTTTATGATCAGTCAAAGGACTTTTTCTTGAATATACAGAGCTTACAAATTCTTCTAGTTCACTTTTAAGTGGTTCGTTTTCCTTAGTTTTAATTTTCTCTAATGGAGCAGTTATTATTGAGTTTTTAGATGTTACAAATGATGGATTATACAACAATTTTTCTGACCAATTTTTTGTATCGTCAAAAATAAGTGAGCCTTTTGTTCCAATTACAGAAAATTTATGTTCTTTATAAGGACACATCCAATCAGAATTAATTAGGGCAGTTACGCCTTTTGAAAATGATAATTTAACACTGATGATGTCTGGTCCAATGTTATTATGATGATGAATGGATTGAACACTCACATCAATAGGTAATTCTTCTGTAATAGAAAGTATCATAGAAATGTCGTGAGCTGATAAATCATATATTACAGATTCTTTAGATCTAACAGCTCCTAGAGCTAGACGATTAGCTCGAATATTTTGTGGAAGGCCTATTTTTCCATTTCTAATGAGTTCTTTCATTTTTATAAATGCATTATGATAATTTAGCAAATGACCTGCCATTAAAATTTTATTTTTATTTGTAGCTAACAGTGAGAGTTTTTGAGCATCGGGTAAAGACAAACAAAATGGTTTTTCTATTAACACATCCTTATCATTTTCTAGAGCATGAGTTGCTAAATCTCTATGTGTTATTGCAGGAGAAGCAATGACAATTCCAGTAATGTTCTTATTTTCAAAAATTCTGTTTAATTCGAAAATAGGTGAATTATACTTACGACTAAGTTTTTCAGACAATCTTTTATTTATGTCGTAAATGCATGCTAAGGATCCCATTTCATGTAAATTTCTGGCTATATTTTTTCCCCAGTTACCACAACCAATTAAGGCAATGTTTAATTCTTTTGTCATTTTTTACATCATAATCTTTATTTTGGGTTAAATTATCATCTATACTTTAGATACAGACACTTTAGTAATTGGTCAATTGTAGTATTTTGTAATAAATTGTTGAAATATCATCTACTGACAACCATATAAATTTCCATACTAAGGAGCTAAAATAATGGAAAATGACAACTTAATTCCAACAACAAGCAATATCATCAATGTAAATGAAGATACATTCATGAATGAAGTTATAGAAGTTTCTAAGACAATGCCAGTTATCGTTGATTTTTGGGCTCCGTGGTGTGAACCGTGTAAAACACTTACACCGTTGTTAGAAGAAGCTGTCAAAGATTACGGAAAAGACCTAATTTTAGCTAAAATTGATATTGATAAAAATCAAAATGTTGCTACTCAATTAAGGATCCAATCTATTCCTACAATTTATACTTTTTTTGAAGGTAAAGTAGTTGACGGATTTCAAGGATCCAAATCAAGAAATGAAATAGTAGAATTCGTCAAAAAATCAGCAAGTTTATGTGGCCCTGGACAAGAAGTTGAAGATTTAATTTTAAGTGCAAAAGAATTTATAGAAAAGAGGGATTGGAATAGGTCTTTAGAAATCTCCCAAAAAATATTACAAAAAGATCCAGAAAACCAAACTGGTTTTGGAAATCTTATTCGATCAATGATTGGTTTGGATAAATTCAACGAAACAAAAGAGTTAATTGATAATTTAGCACCAGAAATCAAAGATTCCAAACCAGTTGAAGAAGCTATCTCATTGCTTGAAACTTCTGAAAAAGCCTTTAAGGCAAAAGGAAGTATCGAAGATTTAGAAAAAAAACTTCAAAAAGAACCAGATAACTTAGACTATCTATTGCAAATGGCTATTGCTTTATTTGGCATAGGTCAAATTGAAGATTCTTTCGAAATGCTTTTGAAATCTATAAAAATAGACAAGGAATGGAATGAACAGGCAGCGAGAAAGCAGTTGCTCGAATTTTTTTCATCAGCTGGTATTGAAGCTGAAGAAACAATTATTGCGAGAAAAAAGCTCGCAACCTTATTATTTTCTTAATCAGGAAAAGTTAAATGATTGATAATTTAAAAAAAGAAATAAAATTACCTGAAATTATTCCGTTATTTCCCCTCACAGGTGTTGTAATGTTTCCAGACACTTATCTTCCTTTAAATATTTTTGAACCTCGTTATTTGAAAATGATAGATCAGGCTATTTCTGATGGAAACAGATTAGTTGGTATGATACAACCCAAAAGCTCAAAAGACACTGATGATAAACTTTCATTTTTTAGAGTAGGATGTGCCGGTAAAATTGTAAAATTTGAAGAAACTGAAGATAATAGATACTTAATTACTTTAAAAGGATTAAGTAGATTTAATTTAATTTCAGAAAAAATTAATGATAATAATTTTAGAGAAGGAAACATAGGTTGGGAAAATTTTAGTGAAGATCTCAAAATTAACGTAAAATCTTCAGACTTTGATACTTTAAAAACAACTTTAAAAAAATATTTTAAATTAAAAAATATTAGAGTCAACATGGATGCAATTGATGATTTTAAGGATTATAATTTTGTGGACCAAATAACAATGATATGTCCTTTAGCAAATAATGAAAAACAATTATTGTTAGAAACACTTTCTATTTTAAAACGAAAGAAGTTATTACAAACTATTTTAGATAGTTATCTTAGCGAAGAAAATATTTCGAATATAAGTAAACATTAATTTAGATGTTAAACTTAATTTATTAGCTTTATAGAGAAAATAATAATATGGAAGTTACTCCTACATTTATTCAAAAAAAAGATAATGGTAAATTTTTGTTAATTCATTTTGAAGATAATTCTAAGTTTAATATTTCATCTGAATTGCTAAGGGTAGAAAGCCCTTCTGCAGACATACAAGGTCATGGAGGACCCAAAACTATAGTAAGAAACAAAACTAATGTTCTAATTGATCAAATTGAACCAGTTGGTAATTATGCTATAAGAATTATATTTTCTGACAGTTACTCGTCAGGAATTTATAGTTGGAGGTTATTATACGATTTTGGAAAAAATCACGATAAGTATATCAAAGATTATTATAATACACTATAGATCAAATTGACGCTAAATCTCTAAATATATTTTTAAGATTTGTTCTATTTAAATTTTCCATAACTTTTGTCAACAATGTCTGAGTTTTATTTGAAGTTGAAGTAAATCCTAAAAACATAAAATCTGTAAAAGCTGTCATTGCAAAAGTTTTTAGTATTCTCTCCTTTTTATAATATTCTAATACAGTTTCATCGCCAAGATCATTCCCATATTTTAAACAATTTTTAATTGCACCTAATGAAGAAATACAATCTCTTAAAGATAAGTTAAGCCCTTGTCCTGCTAAGGGATGTATAGAGTGAGCTGCGTCACCGATTAAAATTGTTCTAAAGGAAGTTGGATTTAATATATAATTCAAATTAAGGTCCCAATAAGACAATTTGTTTTCAATACTATTTACTTTTTTTACCGGACTAAAATGAAGATTGATGTGTGAAAAAAAGTTATTCAATTCAATACATATAGATTTTTCTGGGTTTTTTTCAGAACATATTTTTCTACACTTTATTTTATCAATACTTAATACAAAATTTACAAGGTTTGTATTGTCATAAGGAAGTATGCCAATTGGACCTAAATTTGTAAATGCTTGAATAGCAGTCGAATCATGATTTTTAGATTGTTTTAAAAATCCAGAAACTGCAATATGTTTACTGTTTTTATTTATAGTATTTATAGATAGTAATTCTCTTAAATAAGAATTTTTTCCATCTGCAGATATTACAAAATGAGTTTTGACGGTTGTTTTATTTTCTAAATATAGCGTTCTTTCATATTTATTGCATTGTGTATTATTTACAAAACTATCATATTGTTTGATATCTTTAAGTTGCTCATCAAGAACATTTAAAATAATGTTATTTTTTATAATAGCTCCTAATTGTGTGTTTGGATCTTTATGATCCCATACTAAAGGCGAAGCATTGTTAATACCAAAAACTTTAATTTTTTTGACAAGGGATAAATCATTTTTTTTTATTTTATTTAAAATAGCTAAATTTTTAAGTAATTTCATACTAGTTTCATTATAAAAGGTAGTTCTTAAGTCATTGTTAGATTTTGAATATGGTTTAATCCAACCAATTTCACTCAATTTAAACATATTTGATTTTTTTAACAGCAAGACCATTATTGCACCAGTTATGCCTCCACCCACGACACAAATCTTATGAAAAGTTTCATTTTCTAGGTCTCTGATGTCCATAAACTTCATCTTTATCAATAAACTCTAATAATATTTGTATTAAAATTTACCAGTATAATATAAATAAATAAATGTTAAAATTATGTTAAGGTGTAAAATGGTCAACCCAGATTATAATATTTTAAAGGAATGGATGTTTGGAAAGTTATCACTTCTTTTAGAAAATACTCAACCTAATCCTGAATATCCAATTTTAAAAATGTCACTAGGTGAGCCTACATTAGGAGTTCCAAATTTTTCAAAAAGTATTTTAGAATTGAACCATAAAGATTGGGCAAAGTATCCCCCAACTGAAGCGATACCCATTTTTGGTAATAGTATAATAAATTACATAAAAAGAAGATATCCAGGTGCAGACAAACTTTTAAACTTAAACACAAATATTGTTCCTGTACCGGGAACAAGAGAACCATTGCATTTGATAGGTTTGTTAGCTAAAAACTTAAAAGCTGGGAAAACAACAGCTTTAGTAACCAACCCCTTTTATCATGCTTGGTTAGCAGGAAGCATTTCAAGTGGGTCTGAAATACATTGGTTAAATTCTACTCTAGACAATAATTATTTACCAGATATTTCAAATTTGACAGAAAAATTATTGAAATCTTCAGTAATAATGTATATTTGTTCACCATCCAATCCTCATGGGTGCGTTGCAAGTATAAATTATTTAAAAGAGGCTATATTACTTGCTAGAAAATATAATTTCATTTTAGCAATTGATGAGTGTTATAACGATATTTATAGAATGAATAAACCTAAACCACCTGGTGGATTAGAAGCAGCTGCGGCTTTAGGACAAAGTTTAGACAATTTAATTGTTTTCAACTCATTATCAAAAAGGAGTAACGCTTGTGGAATGAGAGCTGGATTTATTGCTGGAGACAAGAATATAATAGAAAATTATAAGTTGTTAGTTTCTAATGGTGCGTCACCAGTACCTATCCCTATTCAAAAAATTGCAAGTGCTTTGTACGATGATGACGAACATAACACTAAAGCGTGTTTACACTATGACAAAAATTTTGAAATTGTGGAAAAATATTTAAAACCTTTTTATAAGGATTTTCAAATACCTGATGCAGGTTTCTTTCTTTGGTTAAAAGTAAAAGACGATAAAATGGCAGCTAGGAATTTATGGGAAAAATTTTCTCTCAAGGTTATGCCAGGAAGCTTTATGGCTAAAGATGTAAATGGCTTTAATCCTGGCAAAGGATATCTAAGAATATCTTTAGTAGAAAAAAACGAAATAATCGAAGAAACAATGAGACGTATTTGTGAATACTTAAAATTGAATGCTATTCAGGAATAAGGTTTCCTAGAGGAATAATAAAGATCAAGTGATAGAGAATAGTAATTTTTACATTAAAATAACTAACAAAATTTTGTCTTTAATTTTGTCTTTGACATCTATATCAATTTTTTTAATTTTATTTACATTTCATCCTGAGGATTCTGGGTGGGGAGTTTTTTCTGAAAATATTCCTAAAAATTTATATGGTGAAACCGGTGCTTTCTTATCTGGATTTGTCATAAGAGAGTTTGGTCTTTTACCTGGATTACTGTTTTCATTATTATTATTTATATGGTCATTAAAGTTTTTTAATGGATCAAAAATTAATTTTTTCAAAATTAAAATTTTAACAGTTATCTTTATGATTATCATTAGCTCTCTAGGTGGCAGCTATCTTGAGACCTATTTAATTAAAATATTTAATTTGACCTTTCCAATAATCAACCAAAATGGCTTATCAGAATGGTTGTTATTAAATTTAACTAATAATATTTCTAACTTAATGAATATAAATGTGAGTATATGTAGATCAGTTTTAGGTGTTATTTCAATTCTTATATCTTTAGCTTTATTTATTTGGACATCATCAATAGGTTCAAAAGAAATAAATTTTTTTATATTTATATTAAGACCAATTGTTTTGCCTATAATTTGGATTTTGACAATTTTTTTCAATTTGTTTTTCTACAATAACAAAACCAAAATAGATGAGACCAAAGAACAAAAAATTAATCTGAATTTTATTCAAATAATTAAGAGCCAATTTTTAAAATTAAAAAGTGATCAATTAGTAAGAAAAAAGCCCAAAACTAGAAAGAGTCCAATCTTAATAAAAAACATAGATACCAGTACAAATTTAAAGAAAAAAGGTGTTAAATTTAGTTCTTACCAAGATGATCTGCCTTTGGGATCTGAAAGTGGTTTTGTTTTACCGTCTATAAATCTGTTAAGAGACTACTTAGAAGATATTAAACCTCCAAGCAAAGAAACTCTGGATATGAATGCGAAAGTTCTAGAAGGCGTTTTATCAGATTACTCGATTAATGGAAATATAGAGACTGTTCGATATGGTCCAGTGGTAACTAGATATGATTTACAACCAGCACCAGGATTAAGAAGTCAGAGAGTTATATCATTGGCTGATGATATTGCTCGATCTATGTCTGTTGAGGCTGTAAGAGTAGCTATGGTACCTGGAGAAAACGTTATTGGTATAGAGTTACCTAACAAAACTCGAGAAACTGTTATTTTAAGGAATATATTAGAAAATCAAGCATTTAACAACACAAATTTCAGTCTTCCAGTTTGTCTTGGCAAAAACATTGCGGGCTCTCCAGTTATAGTAGATTTAGCAGTAATGCCTCACTTATTAGTAGCTGGTACTACAGGTTCTGGTAAATCTGTAGGGATAAACGCAATGATTTTGTCATTACTTTACAAACATACTCCAGAAACATGTCGACTAATTATGATTGACCCTAAAATGTTAGAACTATCAGTGTATGATGGTATTCCTCATTTACTAACGCCAGTTGTAACTGAGCCTAAAAAAGCGATCGTTGCTTTGAAATGGGCTGTACGTGAAATGGAAACTAGATATATGTCAATGAGTAAATTAGGAGTTAGGAATATTGATAATTATAACGAAAGGTTAATCCAAGCCAGAAAGAAGGGTGAAATTTTATCGAAAAATATTCAAGTTAGCTTTGATCCAGAAACTGGTCAACCAATCTATGAAGATCAACAAATCAGTCTTACTCCATTACCATTTATTGTGATAATTATAGATGAAGTAGCAGATTTAATGTTGGTTGCAGGCAAAGATATAGAAGCTGCAGTTCAAAGATTAGCACAAATGGCTAGAGCTGCAGGTATTCACGTCGTAATGGCAACACAAAGACCTTCAGTTGATGTTATAACAGGTACAATTAAGGCCAATTTTCCTACAAGAATTTCATTTCAAGTTACTAGCAAAATTGACAGTCGAACAATTTTAGGTGAACAAGGTGCAGAACAACTTCTTGGCAAAGGTGATATGTTGTATATGGCTGGTGGAGGAAAAGTAACGCGAGTACATGGACCATTTGTAGAAGATAGTGAGGTGGAAAAAGTTGCTAAATTTTTATCTGACCAATCTATTCCAGATTATGATGAAAGTGTAATAGAAGAGCCAGAAAATCTTGTTGATAATGATTCCTTCAACTTTACAGGTAATAAAAGTACTAAAGATGAAATATATGATGAAGCCGTAGCGTTAGTTACAAGAGAAAGAAGAGCTAGCACCTCATTTATTCAAAGACATTTAAAAATAGGTTATAATCGAGCAGCAACAATTATTGAAAAAATGGAAGATGAAAATGTCATATCTAAACCTGGACGAGCTGGAAAAAGAGAAGTTCTAATTGAGGATAGTTAATTGCAGAAATTTAAATGTTATCTAATTTTTAGTTATTTTTTTTTAGTTATTTTTGCTAATCAGGGAACAAATGCGTCAGTAAATAGTCAAATACTGTCATTACAAATTGAAAAATTCTTTAAAAATCTATCTACTCTAGAAGCAGATTTTATACAGGTAAGTCCGTCTGG
>CACJQK010000026.1 GCA_902595515.1 uncultured SAR116 cluster alpha proteobacterium | reverse complement strand
ACAAATATCCCTGAATTTAACATTAAATTAAGTTGGATAAGTGGATGGGAAAAAATAAAAAAACTAAATGTTTTTGATAAATACATGACGCTGTTTTGGCTGTTAGGTCCATTTATTTATTTAATTGAAAGAGATCCAGCTGATTTATGGCTTACTGCTATTTGCATAATTTTTTTCGTTAGATGTATTGTAAAGAAAAATTGGTCATGGGCTTCTCAATTTTGGTTTAAATGTGCATTATTGTTGTGGATCTTTGGACTATTTTCGTCACTTACAGGTCCAGATCCATTATTCACATTCCAACAAGGATTTGTTTGGATAAGGTTCCCATTGTATGCTGCAGCTGCACAAGCTTGGTTAGCAAGAGATAGAGATATAAGAGTTATAATGTTTTTATCTATTATGCTTGGAATGTTAATAATGTGTGTAATACTAATCTCAGAAAGTTTAATAGAACCAAAAACAAGGTTGACTTGGCCGTATGGTGATCTTGTCCCAGGCGCTTATTTATCTAAATTTTGCTTGCCAGTTTTTTGTGTTTTAGTCGCTGTAGCGGTCAGTTACAAAAATAGATTAAGTATATTTTCTGGGATAATTGCTCTTATATCAATAATTGTATCTATTTTAACAGGTGAAAGAACTAATTTTTTAATACGTGCATGTGGCGGTATGTTGGCAGGCTTAGTTTACAAACCAAAGTTTTCTTTATATGCATTATTGGTAATTTTCGAAATTTTAGCGGTATTAACCATAATATTCATTCGACCAGATCTTTCTAATCGATATGTTAATAGGTTTACAGAACAAATCCCCGTGCTAAACACCTCTGAAAACAATTCATATTGGGGAGCATGGAGAGGTGGTTTGCACCAAGGTTTTCTTACTCCTGCTAAAGGAATTGGACCTTCTGGTACAAGAAATACATGTAAAGATTTAGATTATAATTCTGTAGAATGGCTGCCTGGGAAAAATTACTGTGGAAATCATCCACATAATTTTTATATACAACTATTCGCCGAAACAGGAATTATTGGTCTAATAATTGGATGTATGTTATTTTTTTCTATAATTAAAACATGTTTTAAGGCAAGAAAACAAAACTTTGACTGTCCAATGAGTGCTACTGCATTTGTTATCCCTTTTGCGCTTTTTTTTCCCTTACAACAATTTGGAAGTTTTTATGGGCAGTGGGGTAATTTATTTACTTGGTTTGCTATAGGTTTTGCAATTTCTCAATTTCAAAATTGGGAATATTTTAATAAAGATGATAGAAAAAAAAATAATAAAATATTATGATAGCGTTATTTTTTAATTAATTTTTATGTGATGGAACTGAGTAGAATTTGTGAACATCTTAATTACTGGCGCAACAGGATATATTGGCTCTCATATTGCATTAGTTTTAATTCATAAGGGATACAATGTGGTATTATATGATAATTTGAGTAATAGTAATCATAATGTTAATACAGCGTTAAAAATCATTACTGGGAAAATAATACCTTTCATACATGGCGATATTAGAGATACAGAAAAACTTGTAGAAATTTTAGTTGATTACAAAATTGATGCTGTAGTTCATCTCGCTGGTAAAAAAGCTGTAAATGAGTCGATACAAAAACCAATTTACTATTATGAGAATAATGTTGCTGGTTCAATCAGCCTTCTAAAAGCAATAGAAAAAGTTAATTTAAAAAAGGTTGTGTTTAGTAGTAGTGCTACTGTATATGGCAATCCACAATATTTACCCATAGATGAAAAACACTCCACAAATCCAACAAATCCATATGGACAATCAAAATTACAAATTGAGAATATTCTTTTTGATTATACAAAATCTGAACAGAACTTTGGTGTTGCTTGTTTGCGTTACTTTAATCCGGTAGGTGCACATCAAAGTGGATTAATAGGAGAAAATCCAAAAGGAATACCAAACAATTTAATGCCTTACATTTGTCAGGTTGCAACTGGAAAGTTACCTTATCTAAAAATTTTTGGAAATGATTATAATACTCATGATGGTACAGGAGTTAGAGACTATATACATGTAATGGATATAGCAGAAGGCCACTTGGCTGCTTTAAATTTAATTGAAAATACAAAAGGATGGCACACTATTAACTTAGGTTCTGGTCAAGGATATAGCGTGTTGGAAGTTTTAATTACTTTTGAGCAGACTAGCAATAAGTTTATACCTTACAAAATCGAAAACCGAAGACCTGGTGACATTGATATTTGCTTTGCCAAAACAGAGAAAGCTGAAAAAATTCTTAAATGGAAAGCAAAAAGGACCTTAAATGATATGTGTTGGAGTACATGGAATTTTCATCTACAAAGTTTTGTTAATAATAATTAATTAAAATAGACAATTATGTTTTTATATTAATTTTGAAAGAGAATATGGATACATTAAAAAAAACTTTGAGCCTTTTATCTTCTAACGAACGTAAACAAGGTATGTTTATCCTTTTTTTGGTAATGGGTATGGCAATAATTGAAACCATTGGTGTCGCCTCAGTAATGCCTTTTTTAGCAGTGTTGGGAAACTCAGAAATAATTAATACAAACCCATTACTAATAAAGTTGTTCAGTTTAGCAAAAAACATGGGCATAAATTCTCATAACAATTTTTTAATATTTTTAGGCTTTGGGTCTTTTTTTCTGATTATTATTTCAGCCATATATAGGATTATTACTCATTACTTAATGAATCACTATATCGAGATGCGTCGTCATAGCATTAGTTCAAGATTACTTAAAAGTTATTTGCGACAGCCATATTCTTTTTTTCTAAATCGACATAGTAGTGAAATGTCAAGCGCAATACTTTCAGAGGTCGATCAATTAGTTGGAAATCTTTTTAGACCAGCTTTTAGTATGTTTGCTTCAGGTCTTGTTCTATTAGCTCTGACAGGATTATTACTTATTGTAAATCTCTGGTTAACGATAGCGTCAGTTAGTATACTAAGCTTACTCTATGTATTAGTTTTTTTTACTCTTAAAGATAAACTCAGTAAAATGGGTAATTTACTACTTGATACTAACCAAAAACGATTCAAATCTGCTACCGAGGCCTTTGGTGGCATTAAAGATATTAAACTTTTGAGTTACGAACAAATTTATCTTGATCGCTTTTCAAAGCCTTCTAGAAAATATGCTACAATGCATGCAAATCACCATACATTTAAACAAGTACCAAATTTTTTAATAGAAGCTATTATATTTGGCTCAATGCTTTTATTAATTTTAACATTGATGATATCTTCAGGTGGAATGAATAGTACTCTATTAGGAAATATTTTACCTATTGTTGGACTATATTCCTTAGCAGCCTATCGGATGAAACCTGCAATTCATCACATCTACGAGGGAATTGCCAGCCTTAGATATGGACATGCGATTATTGATAAATTACATAAAGATTTAAAACATAGTAAACTTCAAAAAACTTCGAGCAAGATTAATACGAGGACGATTAAAGCGAAAGAATTCTTTACCATAGATAACATTACTTACTTATATCCCAAGTCAAACAAACCAGCTCTAATAAATTTATTTTTAAATATACCTGTTAATAGTACTACTGGTATAGTAGGTAGTACAGGCGCAGGAAAAACAACACTTGTTGATATAGTACTTGGGCTTCTTGTTCCTTCAAAAGGGCAATTAAAAATAGACAATGTTCCAATTACTAAAAATAAGTTACAAGCCTGGCAAAAAAGTCTAGGTTATGTTCCGCAGAATATTTTTCTTACAGATAATACAATATCTGAAAATATTGCATTAGGAGTCCCCATTGAAAAAATTAATTTTGAAAGGGTTACTCATTGCGCAAAAATGGCGCAAATATATGACCCCATCATGAAAGATATGCCTTTACAATTTAAAACCTTAGTAGGAGAAAGAGGGGTTAGGCTGTCAGGAGGGCAACGACAACGTATAGGAATTGCTCGCGCACTCTACCATAACCCAGAAGTTTTAATCTTCGATGAGGCTACTAGTTCTTTAGATACTGTTACTGAGCGTGCAGTAATGAGAGCAATAGAAACAATAGCGGAGCAAAAAACAATTATCATGGTTGCTCACAGGTTAACTACTGTGAAGAATTGTGACCAAATTATAATGTTAGAACAAGGAAGAATTCAAGCTAAAGGAACTTACAATGAATTAATTAAAAAAAATCTTCATTTTAGAAAAATGACAGAATAACTGAATTTTCTCATTGTAAAATTTTCAATAAATTTTTATGAATTAGAAAACTAGCAAATAGTAAGATTTTAATTTAAAATAATTTCTTCCATATTATAGCAGCTCTTGCATGTGTGAATTTAAATATTGTAAAGTTTCGTGATACTACATATTCAAACACTGTTCTGAAAACAAATAATAAAAAATATATATTATACCAATAATATTTAATCTCAGAGATCAAGTGTATAATTAAATTCTCAGAAGATACTCTGATTTTAGCATATCTTTTCTGAATGTTATGTCTATCTACGCGATATACATAAAGTGGCTCTTCTACTATACTAAAAACATATCCTTTTCTTATAAGTCTCAACCATAAGACAACATCTTCAGGGCGACTAATCTCTGGGTAAGGATTATCAACTATGACTTTTTTTCTTGCCATAAGAGTTGGGTGCATAAGAAGAGATTTGAGAAAAAAAAATTTTTTTATATTTTTAAAATCTTTTTTTAAAGGTTGTCTTAATTCTTTTTTTTCATGTTCGTTCAAATCTATCCATTGAGTAAAAAGAAGATCTACATCACTATTTTTTTTCATAAAAGAAATCTGTTTTTCAAGTCTGTTTGGTAACGATGAGTCTTCTGTATCCATTCGAGCAACTATATCAGCACTTGCATTTAAAACACCCTGATTAAGAGAATATCCTAAACCTCTATTAATTTCATTTTTGATCAACTTGATCCGATTATCTTTTTTAGAGATGATATTTAAAGTTTTGTTAATTTCATCATTTTTAGGATTATCATTAATCAGAATTAACTCAAAGTTCTTAAAAGTTTGTTTAAGAATACTTTTTATAGCTATGTAAATGGAGTTAAATGATTCATTATATACTGACATCAATATAGATATCTCCGGTTTTTTTATATTTATAGAATCCACCTTCGCATAAGTAAAAATTAAAAATATTAAGTAATATTAGATAATCTAAAATACACAAAGTTAATCAATAAGAAAATGATAAACTTAGAATAACATTTTACATAAAATTACTTTATTTAAGAAATGTTATTGATTGTCTTTACTTTCTTGTAGTAAGAAAATGGATTAACATAACTTTATTAAAGAATAATTAATTAAAGTTTCACAATTGCTATTAATAATTATGTTTTGGTTATTAAATTAGATTTAAATATTCGAGAGGCTAAAAGTCAAACTTTTTGAAAATGAAACAAATTCTTGAAAAAAAAATTGTGGATTTATACGACGTAGATTTAGCTATTGCATCTGCTATTCAGAAATACGGAGCAGAACAAGTTACCCTTTACACTCAAAATAATTATCAAACAAAAAAAAATTCTAAGGTAAGTAAAAAGCCATATGGCGCTATACTTGAGGCTGCAGACTGTGTGGCTGACATTTGTTTTTTAGACAATAAAGCAATTAAGGTCCTTTTTGCAATGTACCCAAGCGCTCCAAGTTATGTGTTTGTAAGATTAGCTATCAAGACTTCTTGGTTTCTTGGGTTAATTGGTCTACTAAGAAGGCTTATTGCAGGCTTTTTAAAAGTTGATCGTATCGTTAGTATAAAAGATGAAAATGGGAAAAAAACAAGATGGATTTTAATAAGGCAAAAAGGCATTTTAGGTCAAAAAATCCCTGTGCTTCCTTATAAGATAGGTGTTTCCAAATTCCTAAAATGGCTAAAAGCTGAAAAAATAAATTATGTTGTTCTAAGATTCTACGAGAATTTACCTTCTTTGTATAGAAAAGGTGGAGATATTGATATACTTTTATCTAATGAAGACAAAGAAAAGGTAAAGTCATATCTAGAGACGAACAAGCATTTACTTTCTAGTGTATCATTGGATATTCGTCTTGGACTTCATACAGTAACTGGAGAACAGGGTTCAATACCTTATTTTCCTCCCCATCTTGCAAAACAAATTTTAGATAATGCAACAAATGGACCAGCAGGTTCACGTATACCTTCACCTGAGGATGGTCTTAAAAGTTTTATATATCATTCACTTTACCATGCTAAAAAGGGTTATGCTGCTGGTATACCTAGTTCCCAAAAAAAACATACTGAAAAATATCCTGAAAATAACTATCTAGATGTAATAAAGTCAAAGGCGAAATTATTAAAAATTGATCCTGGTAAAACGATGGAAGATCTTGACGAATATATGGCATCTGTTGGTTGGCGACCAAAGTTAGATACACTTGCAAAAATGGGTGAAACAAATTCATGGGTACATGATAGATTTTTTTCACTTAGTAGGGGAGGGCCTGTGGGCATGGCGGTTTTTATGCTACGTGAATGGGCATACAATAAAGGTCTTTTAAGTGAGACATTAAAAATTATTAAAAATAACGGTTTTTTAATTATTAGAGAAAAAATTCTTACTGGAAAAGACAAAGCTGAGGCTTCAGAATTATTGAGAGGTGGTTCTTGGGGACAAAATCCTGATGGAACAAATGATGGATGGCTTCCAGCTATAGCTTTGGTGGTTATAGATAAAAATTGCGTAAAAATGCCGCCGGCATATGCAAAAGGGTACGAAAGGTTTAAAATTCGTAAGCTAAAGAAGACACTCCGCTCGGAATTTGATGAAGGTGAAAAGGGTGCCGTACATTCAACAGATAATTCACATGAGTCATGGGAGTACATAGACATCTGCTTCCCCAAAGAAGTGGCGCAGATTCGTGAAGAATTTAATAATCTTGCAAAAGTTTCTGTATTTTCAAAATTGTTTCAATTTTTATCTTTTTCATACATTAAACACTCTTTATTATTCTCATTACGGGAATTTGTCATAAGAAAATTTTTAAATTGAAATTTAAATCTCAAAATTACATCGAATTAGTTGGAGTAGCTGGAGCAGGAAAAACTACAGTAGCAAAATCTTTGGTTGATGAAATGTATAAAGTAAAGATTTTATTAAGATCACGAGAAGTTATAAATAAAAATCTTTGGCTACGGACAAAAATATTTTATAATATGTTTTTAATAATTCTTTTTGTACCTGAGATAATTTTATTATACTTATTGTTTATAAGACGTAGTTTCAAAAACACACCACATGTGAAAAGTGTCAAGTTTAATTTGATTAATCGTTTAATAATTGATGCTGCAGTGATGCGATATCACATAAACAATTCAAACAATAATATCTTAAATGACGAAGGTATTATAGGCAAACTTGTATCTCTTTCCATTATTTCTAAAATATCGAGTACAAAAATAAAGCTTTTGATTAAGAAGTTATTACCAAAAAATTCAATACTGATTTATGTCAAAACTGATCCAATTAAAGCTTTAAAAAGAGAAAATAAAAGGAATATTAATCTACCTTTTTTTGACGATATGAAATATGAATTAAAAAAAAAGTTTTTTTATGAAGCTGTGACTATTTACGATGAAATTGAAAAAGTAAAAAATTTAAAATCTGACATAAAAAAAATTTCAATTTATAATCAAGGTAACTGTAATGAATTGATTGATAAAATTAAAATCTTAGCCAAAAAAATATATGATATAAAGTTTAGGGAACACAATGGAGATTAAGGTGAGTAATATGAAATTCGATAGAAATATACCACCAAATTTTTTAAAATATATTAACAATCGTGACAAACATATTGTGGATATTTGTAGAGGTAAAAACGTCTTACACATAGGGGCCTGCGACCATCCTTTTACTAGAGAGCGTTGGGAAAAAGGGAATCTTTTGTATAAGAGAATTAGTGATGTTTCTAATAAACAACTAGGTATTGACTTAATAGAAGGAGCAGCAAAATTTCTTAATTCAAAAAAAATTCCAAACTCGAGAATCATTCTTAATAATATGAATGAAGTTCAGAATTTAAATTTTATACCAGATGTTATTATTTTTGGAGAAACATTGGAACATTTAATGAATTTAGAAACTGCTATTCAAAATATAAAAAAAATAATGAAAGAAAAAACTACACTATTAATTTCTGTTCCAAATGCATTTTATTTTATGAATTTTTTATTTGCCTTATTTAGAAAAGAACATCAACACCCAGATCATAGTGTAGCTTTTACTTTTAAAACCCTCACACAGCTAATCAATAAAAATAACCTGAAAGTTCAAGAATTTTATTTTACATCCCTCGAAATCTCCTCCGATAAAAATATGATGAATTTCAGAGGAAAATTAATGGTATATGTCATAAAATTTATGACTATGATAAGTCCAGTTTTTGCAGAAACTTTAATGATAACTGTAAAAAAATAAAAAAGCTTTAAGTTAGAAATTCTAAAATGAATCACAAAAAACTCAATATTGCCTTTTATGTTCCATCTCTTGAGGGTGGCATAGGTCGAGTAACAACTCTTTTGGCATCAGGTTTACAGAAAAAAAGTAATAATGTTGAAATTTGGACTGCCTCTATGAATGGAAAAATTGATAAAAAAATAAAAAAAAAAATTATAATAAAATATATAGGAAAAGGGTCAGTCAGCTCTTCATTTTTACATTTATTAGACGAACTTAGAATAAATACCCCAACAAATATTATCTCTGCATCATATCACGCTAATTGTATTGCGCTTATTGCATCAATTTTCTCTCGTTCACCATCTAAATTTATAATTGTAGACCATCCGTCCTTAGGACCTTCTTTAAAAGAACTATCATTAATAAAAAGAATAGTTTGGAGGATGCTAATTTTTATACTTTATCCAATTGCAGACAAACATGTTGCTGTTTCCAAAGGAGTTTCTCAAGCAATGTCAAAATACGGAAATGTAAAATTGTCAAAGATTAGTGTCATACCTAACCCTGTTATAAATAATGAAATATATTCAAAGAGTTTAATTTTTAAAAATCATTCATTTTTTAGTTCAAAAGAACCAATAATAATTTTTGTGGGCAGATTATCCTATGAAAAAGATGTTGGTAACTTATTAGAAGCATTTAGCAAAGTTCAAAAGAAAGTATCATCCAAACTCTTGATTGTTGGAGATGGACCTGATCGCGTAAAATTAGAAAAAATTGTTGATGAGTTAAACATTAAAAACAAAGTATCATTTTTGGGTTTTCAAAGTAATCCATATCCATATTTTATAAAATCTGATTTGTTAGTTTTATCTTCAACCAGAGAGGGGCTTCCAACTGTTCTTATAGAAGCTCTTGCGTTAGATTTAAAAATAGTTAGTACTGACTGTCCAAGCGGACCAAGAGAAATCCTCAACAATGGACTATATGGCAAACTTGTAAAAATGCAGGACAGCTCAGAGTTAGCCAATGCAATTGTTTTATCTTTAAAAAGTAAAAACCCTGTCATACCAAAATCAATTTTAGATCAATATAAAGTTGAAAAAGTAGTAAATTTGTATACTAAATTATTGAATTCATAGTGCTTTTGCTGAAATAAACTTCAGTAATTAAAAAAATAAGAGTAAATCATGAAAAAACTAATTAATAATAAAATTTTTCTTGTTACAGGCTCAGCAGGCTTTGTTGGGTTTCATATTGCAAAAAGACTTCTAGAGAAAGGATATATTGTACATGGTATAGATTTGATGACAGCCAGTTATTACGATCCTTTTCTGAAACATAGCCGATTAAATGTTCTTTTAGAATACGAAGGTTATCATCACCATAAAATTGATTTGGCTGAATCATTTTCTGTTAAATTAATGCAAAAAGAAATAGGTCATATAGACATAATAATCCATCTTGCTGCTCAAGCATGTGTTCTTAGGTCATTTGAGTTTCCTAACGAGTATATAAATGACAATATTGTAGCATTTCAAAATATTCTTGAAATTTATAGCCACAACAACTCAACCTTACTCATGTATGCTTCATCATCTTCAGTTTATGGACAAAGCGAAGAAGGAAGCATTATCAAAGAAGACAAACAAACTGATCTTCCAGTGTCAATTTATGGCGCAACTAAAATCGCAAATGAAGCAATGGCACAGTCATATTATTCTTATTACAAAAAACCTATAATTGGACTTCGTTTTTTTAAAGTTTACGGTCCATGGTCAAGACCTGACACTGTGTTTTTTAAATTTGTTGATTTAATTTATAAAGATAAACCAATAATAATTCATAACCACGGAAACATTAAGCACTCATTTACTTATATCGACGATATTACTGATTGCTTATTAAAAACAACTATAGAGCCTCTGAAGCAGCAAAACTATTCATCTCGACATCCCATCTACAACTTTGGTGGAAAATCTATTTTATTAGAAGAATGTATTAAAGCAATTGAGATAACTATGGGGAAAAAAGCTATAAAAAAGTATGTTCCTTTGCCAAAAGGAGATAGATGGTACACATTTGCTGATAGTAGTTTAGCTCAAAATAATCTCTCTTTTAATCCCAACACTCCCATAGATAAAGGTATACAAAAATTTGTTGAATGGTATACAAAAGACTATATTTCAATTATGGATATTAATAGTAAATAAAAATATATAATATTTTGAAATCAATTGTTTCTTTGTAAATACAATATCTTTTTTGAATTTATTTAATTAACTAAAACTGAGCATTCATGGACAAAAAAGATAAAGAGATAGTAGCTGTTTTATTAACACAAAACCGTAAAGACCTGTTAGTTAAAGGACTGAATGGTATTTTTAATCAAACCAAAAAAATTAAAAAAATTTTTATTATTGACAGCGTTTCAACAGATGGCACCTATGATTTATTATTTAAAAAAGGTATAATTGACCGTTCAGATGTTAAATATATTAGATTAAAAGAAAATAAAGGGCCCAGTGGTGGCTTTGCTGAAGGCATTAGACACGCTCTAAAAGAAAATTCAAACTGGATTTGGATATTGGACGATGATATTTATCCAAAAAGAGATTGTCTTGATAAACTTTTGAAGTTTTCTAATGTGTCTATGTGCATTGCTCCGTTTAGAGATAAAACAGTCCCATTTTTTAATCCTGCTATTGGGGTTGTAACACACAGTAAAAATCTTTCATTTAATAATAAAAAAAACTTTGTTTTCACAAATACCTGTTGTTTCGAAGGAATGCTTTTACATTCAGATTTAGTAAAAAAAATAGGTTTGCCAGATGAACGCTTTTTTCAGGTTAACGGGGATACAGTTTATGGTTTTTTGGCTTCTCTTCAAACAAACATTGTTCATGTAAAAAATGCTATCATTGTGAGACTTCTTCCAACGAAGAAACCATTAACAAATAAAAGAGTTTACTTATTAATTCGCAATCAATTTTTAGTTAGGAAATACCTAATAAAATTTGATCTATACCGGCCTAGTTTTTTTATTTCAATTTTCATATTGATGATACTATATTATTTACTATTAATGCCTATAAAAACAATATCTATAAGTATGCCGTATTTTGTTCTTAAGGGAATGTTCCATGGATTAACCAATAAATTTGGTGCTCCTAAATAATGAGTGTAGATAGAAAATATTATATAGAGTTTGTTGGCGCTCATGGAGCAGGTAAAACATACACTTATCACGAAATTACAAAGAAACAACTTCTTAAGCCTTACAAGTCATTTTTTCCTGGTCAAGTTAATCGTCCAAAATTGCATTTTGCTTTTAATTGTCCTTCAATTGTCTTAAAGAATTTAAAACATATTTTGTTTGTAATATCTTTTTTTTATAAGTATTCAAAAACTAAATTATTGAATTTTAAAGTTTGCCGAGTACTTATAAAAATGATCATTTTACATACGTATTATTATCGTTATGATTTTAATATTTTTTTAAAAGACGACATGCTTCACATGATACAACGTATAATTTTCAAAAATGATGTTGATGTTGATGAAGTGTTCGATCAATTTTTTTCTCACTTTTCATATCTTTATGATGGATTAATTTTTGTGGATATTAGTACAAAAAAAATGGAAGAGCGTTTTAAAAAAAGGTTTCCAGGAAAAAGTGAGAATTTTAAAAAAAGTCGAAAAAAAATTCACGAAAGAGTAAAAAAACAAAGTGTAAACTTAAGAAAAATTATTACTTTACAAAACATAGTTCCTTATCTGATTGTTGATGGAAATGACGACGTTAATAAAAACGCACAAAAAATCATTACATTCATAAAAAATGAAATAATTTTAAAAAAAGAAACATGTTAGTACTTTTTTCAGGAAGCCGTGGATCAGGAAAGTCTACTATTGCAAATTACTTATATTCAAATCTTGAAGATAGAGGCTTTGAATATCTCCATCAATCTAAGTGGAGAAAAAAATCAAATAACTTAATTTCTAAAATTTTATGGATCTTTTACTTTCTAGCTTTTTTTCGATTTCAAGTATGTAGCGTTTTTTTTAAAAGATTGTATAGAGACATTCGATCTAGACGTGCAAGAGGAGGCTTTGCGCGTATATATATGCCTTGCATGTTTTCTTACCATCTAAACCAAATTAAAAAAAATTCAAAACTATGTGTAATTTATGATTCAGATTTCGTTACATGGTCAGCAGACAAAGTAATTGATAATATTTTCAGTTCTACAGAAATAAAAAATTACTATTCATCAATAGTTTTACCTAAAGTAAATAGAATTTTAATTGTTGTTTGCGACACACCTTCAGATGTTGCGTATAAACGTTGGTCTCAAAGAGAAAATAAAGTTTTATCGTTAAAAGAGAGAGGAAAATGGATTGAAAAAAGAATGGTTTGGAAAAAAGCGCGTGAAAAAGTTTTTCTAGTACTATCAAAACTTCCTAATATTAGAATTGTAAAGTTGAATGGGATAGAAGATCCTAAAAAAAATTCTACATATATTTCTAAAATTCTATTAAGTAAAGAATATTTAAATTAGTTATTTTTTTTTATAACTAAAAGTTATAAGTTTGACTAGAATTTATTTCAAAATTTTTGCATAAACTGTCTAAAAGGTATAATTCAAATGTGTGGATTTGCAGGAGTATTGAGCAAAAATAAAACACTGCTCAATCCTAACCTTATTAATCGTATGACTGAAACAATAAACCATCGTGGTCCTGATGCATTCGGTTTTTGGTCAAGTGATAAAGACGGGATTGCGCTAGGTCATAGAAGACTTTCAATTTTAGACCTTTCTAAAGCGGGTAATCAACCAATGAAATTAGAGAAAGGCCGTTATGTATTAGTCTATAATGGTGAAATATATAACCATAAACAAATACGCACCAAAATAATAAATCATAATTGGTTAGGCAGTTCTGATACAGAAACTTTACTAGTAGCATTTGAACAGTTAGGTATTAAAGAAACTATTCAACATTGTGTTGGTATGTTTTCTTTTGCAGTTTGGGATAAAATAAAAAAAGTTCTAATTATTGGTCGAGACCGCATGGGTGAAAAACCAATCTATTATGGATGGCAAGGTCTTGGAAAAAATGAATGTTTTTTATTTGGATCAGAATTAAAAGCAATTAAATGTCATCCATCATTTTCGGCTGAAATAAATAGAAACTCACTTTGTCTTTTAATGAGATATAATTATATTTCTTCTCCCCATTCTATTTATCAAAGAATTTTTAAATTAAAACCAGGTCATTTACTTAAAGTATCATTTTGTATTAAAGAGCCAACAATTGAGCCATATTGGTCATTAATTGATATTGCTAAATCAAATAATGTTTTACATTATTTTGGATCTGAAAAAGAAAAAGTGGATGAATTAGAAAATTTGCTGAAAGATGTAATTAAACAGCAAATGGTAGCAGATGTCCCAATTGGTGCCTTTTTATCTGGAGGAATTGACTCTTCAGTCATCGTGGCCATTATGCAAAACCAATCTAGTAACCCAGTGAATACGTTTACAATTGGATTTGATGATAAAATATATAATGAAGCCTTTCATGCAAAACAAATAGCTAAGCATCTTGGTACTAATCATAATGAACTTTATATTAGCCCTCAAAAAGCTCTGGAAATTATTCCAGATTTGCCAAGAGTGTATTGTGAGCCATTTGCGGATTCTTCACAAATTCCTACATATCTATTATCAAAATTAGCTAAAACAAAAGTTACAGTCTCACTTTCAGGAGATGGAGGTGATGAATTATTTGGGGGGTATAACCGCTATATCTTTACAGATCAATTGTGGGAAAAAATGTTATTTATGCCAATTTGGGGAAAACAACTTATCTCTAATTTTATAAATCTTTTATCCCCTGACTCTTGGAACATGATTGCAGACCCAATACAAAATATCTTACCTAAATGGTTTAAATTAAACAATTTCGGAGACAAATTGCATAAAGGTGCTAGAACAATTTCTGAGAACGATTTTAACGATTTCTACCTTAGACTTTTATCCCATTGGGATCCTCAAGAGATTGTTTTGAATGGTGAAGAACCTAAAACTTTGATTAATTCTGAAGATAATAATTTTGAAATTTTTGATAATGTAAAAAAAATGATGTTAATTGACTCTATGACTTATTTGCCAGACGATATTTTAGTTAAGTTAGATCGCGCTTCAATGGCCACTTCGCTAGAAAGTCGCGTTCCATTTTTAGATCAACGTTTAATTGAATTTGGTTTAAGAATTCCTCAATCAATGAAACTTCGCAACCAAAAAGGTAAATGGATACTTAGAGAAGTACTGTACAGACATGTCCCAAAAAATCTCATTGAAAGACCTAAGATGGGTTTTTCAATACCTATGAATAAATGGTTAAGAGGCCCTTTAAAAGACTGGGCAGAAGATTTGTTAAATGAAAAAAAATTAAAACAAGAAGGTTTTCTAAATTACAAACCAATAAGACATAAATGGTCAGAACATTTATCAGGAAAACGTAATTGGGAACATGTTCTATGGAACATTTTAATGTTCCAATCTTGGCTAAATGAGAATTAAACATATTTAAGCTTTAGCAAATGGTAGGAAAAAATAAATTAAAAATATGTCAACTCTGTGCTGTAGACTTTACGTTGTTAAAATTTCTTCTTCCACTAGTTGATGCCCAAACAAAAATAGGTCATACGGTAATTAATGTTTGCTCCCATGGAGAAAATATTGATGCATTGAGGAAAAATGGATATAAAATAAAAACATTAAATATAGAAAGAAGCTTAAATCCAATTAAATTTTTAATCAGCGCATTTCAGTTGTTTGTTTTTCTTAGAAAAGAAAAATTTGACATAATTCACGTACATACCCCAGTTGCAGCGCTCATTGGACGATTGGCCGCAAAAGCCGCGAAAGTTCCTAATATTATTTATACAGCACATGGTTTTTATTTTCATGACGAAATGCCAAAGTTTCAAAGACACTTTTATATTACACTTGAGAGAATTGCAGGACATTTTACCAGTCTACTGTTTACTCAAAGTTTAGAAGATGCACAAACAGCTCAAAAACTTAATATTGCTTCACCCGATAGGATATTTGCAATTGGAAATGGAGTAAATAAAAAAAAATTTTCGCCCAAAATAATCAATAAAAAAAATATCGTGAGAGCAAATTTAAACATACCAAAAGACGCTTTTGTGATAGGTATGGTTTGCAGATTGGTCAGAGAAAAAGGCATAATTGAATTTTTAGACGCAGCAAAAATAATAAAAAAAAATTATTCAAATGTATGGTTTATTTTAGTTGGTGATAGGCTAAAGTCAGATCGTGATAAATTAGTAAATAAAAGTATTAAAGACGCAAGTGTTATTTTAAATAATCAACTTATTCTAACAGGAATGCGTAATGATATTCCTGAAATTTTAAATTGTATGGATTTATTTTCTCTTCCATCATGGCGTGAAGGAATGCCAAGGACAATTATTGAGGCTATGATGATGGAAATACCGGTTGTAGCTACTAATATACGGGGAAGCCGAGAAGAAGTAATAAATGAAAAAACTGGCTTGTTAGTACCTACAAAAAACCCAAAAAAACTAGCAGAAGCATTTGAAAAAATTATAAAAAATCCAAATCTAGGGAAATCGATGGGTTTAGCTGGCCGTAAAAGAGCTCTAAAGCTTTATGATGAAAGTAAAGTTATTGATTTACAATTACGC
>CACJQK010000025.1 GCA_902595515.1 uncultured SAR116 cluster alpha proteobacterium | reverse complement strand
ATAATCATTGTCAATTTTACTCCATAAGTTTGGGATAATATTTAACTTCAGAATATTATTATATGATAGATTGCTCATCTTTACAAAAACTTCATTTCCTTGTGTTGGGTATAAGATTTCAAAATCCTTGAATTCAATTAACTGATTTCTAAGATATAAGGCATTTTTATTAGCTAATTTAGCTAACTCTAGCCACAAATCATCTTTAAACCATGCATTTAGCTGAGCAGAAATAAATCTTGTTTTTGAAATTATATGTCCAGTCTGCTTTATAAGATTTTGAGCTTCACTTGCTAATGTTTTATTAAAAAATATTATTAATTCTGCTGCCATAGCACCATTTTTAGTTGCACCTAGTGACAGACAATCAACTCCAACTTTCCATGTGGCTTCTGCAGGAGATATTAATTCTTGGGAGACTAATGCATTTGAAAATCTAGCTCCATCCATATGAAGATAGAGGTTATTTTTTTTGCAAATTTTGCTTATAGCATCTATTTCATCTAGTGAATATAAAGTCCCATTTTCAGCTAATTGTGTAATTGAAACACCAGATATTAAAGAACTTGATTTACGTTTAAATTTTATTTCATCAATTTTTTTTTTAAGATGTTGACCTTTAATACGCCCTAGAGAATTTGAAATAGTAAGTAATTTACCACCTCCAGAAAAAAACTCCGGCGCTCCTCCTTCATCTTTGTTGATATGTGCATCACTATGACAGATGATGCTTCCATAAGATCTCAGAAAAGATGATAATGCTAAAGAATTTGAGGCTGTGCCAGAGAACATAGGAATAATTTCTAAATCACTTTTTTCAAAAATATTTTTAACAATATTTTTACACTCTTCCGTGATAGTATCATTACCGTAAGGCATTGTTTTTATATGTGATGCTCCTGCAATTGCATCTAATATCTGTGGAGCAATACCTGAAGTTGTATCAGTTCCAATTAAAATTTTTTCTTCATACATTTAAAATTCTTATTTTACTCATTAACCTTGAAACTGTTTTGACTCTTTTTAATAGTAACAATAGATTTAATTTTTTTTGTTTTAACGTTTAATAATACTAATATGTTTTTACCCTTGTAAAGATATCGTAATAAAATTTCATTATTAGCCCCTAAAGATGAAGAAATTAATTGTGCTTCAGTTGGTTCATTGAAATCAAACTTATTGGTATGCTCTATATCATCACTGTGTAATTTATTTATAATAGGAGTATTATTAAGTTTATTATATTTTTTTCCTAATCCCCAAAATAGAAAAATTAATCCAATAATAATTAATAATCCTAAAATTATAGCAATAATTTTTATAGCCCTTATATTAGTAACTACAAAAGAAGTTTTTTCTGTTTTTGGGTCAAACATATTAGACATGTCAGTTCCTATTAAAATTCTACTCGTCGTAAAAGACTTCAATATACCTTTTGAAAGACTTGATACATGGGTTACTGAAGCTATTAAAGTAAGTGACTCAACAAAACAACTATTAAATAAAAATAACTTTTCCATCTCAAGAAGTAGAGTTAAAAATTTAATAGAAAATAAACAAATAAAAGTAGACTGTAAAATAGTAAACAATCCTTCATTTAAGATTCAAAATTCTGAAATTGTTGAAATTCAATTATCAAAACCTATTGAAGCTATACCGTTACCTGAAAATATTAAATTAGATATTCTATATGAGGATGAATTTATTATTGTTATTAATAAAAACTCTGGCATGGTAGTGCACCCAGCACCTAGTTCTCCTAATGGAACCCTAGTTAATGCTCTTCTTTATCATTGTGGTGAAAACTTAAAAGGGATTGGAGGAGTTAAGAGACCAGGCATAGTCCATAGGTTAGATAAAAACACTAGCGGTGTAATAGTCGTTGCGAAAACAGAATTAGCTCATTCAAACTTATGTAAAATTTTTTTTAATCATGATCTAGATAGACGATATAATGCTGTTGTATGGGGTCAACCTCTAAATAAAGGTATTATTGAAAAACCTATTGGAAGATCTCAATTAAATAGAAAAAAAATGAGTGTTGTCAATAAAGGGAAAATGGCTATTACAAAATGGAAAGTGTTAGATATTTTTAATCCTTTTGCTAGTTTAATTGAGTGTAAACTAGAAACAGGGAGAACTCATCAAATTCGTGTTCATATGTCATATTTAGGTCATGGTATAATTGGTGATGACTTATATGGGAAACCAATAGCACAAAAAAACTTTAAAAATTCATATCTAAAAGAAAGAAATAAATTAATCAAATCTTTTAACAGACAAGCGTTGCATGCAACAAAACTTTGTTTTAATCATCCCATAAATAACAAATATTTAGAATTTTCTAGCCCATTACCTAAAGATATTTCTGTACTTATTGAGGATCTAAAGGTATAAATCCTTTAGTTTTTACAAATACTTTAAAAAATAGTATAGAATTATTATTTATATTATATACAAATTCTGGAGATGTAAGTGAGTAATGTAGAAAATATGAATTTATCTTTAGTTTCACCTGACAATAATTTAGGTCGATACTTAGATCATATTAAAAAATTTCCAATGCTCGAAGCGGGTGAGGAGTATTTACTTGCAAAAGATTGGCTAGAAAAAAAAGATACTAAAGCTGCTCATAAACTTGTTACAAGTCATCTGAGGCTCGTAGCCAAAATAGCTATGGGATATAGAGGTTATGGACTGCCAATCGCTGATCTTATTGCCGAAGGCAATATCGGAATGATGCATGCTGTTAAAAAATTTGATCCAGAAAAAGGCTTTAGATTAGCTACATACGCAATGTGGTGGATTAAAGCTTCAATTCAAGAGTTTGTTCTAAGAAGTTGGTCACAAGTTAAAATTGGGACAACTGCTAGTCAAAAAAAGTTATTTTTTAATCTAAGAAAAATAAAAGGAAAAATTAACGCTTTAGAAGATGGTGATTTAACGCCTAACCAAGTTAATCACATTGCACAAACTCTCAATGTGTCTAAAGACGACGTTGTTAGCATGAACAGAAGAATGTTAGGTGGTGACCACTCTCTGAATTCTCAAATAAATCGTAATGACGGTGAAGAAGCTGAATGGCAAGATATGCTAACTGACGAAAGAGATAATCAAGAAACTGAATATGTTAATCATCAAGAAAAAAGTATTAGAAATAAAATGATGTTAGAAGCATTGGATTGTTTAAAACCTAGAGAAAAGGATATTATAATTAAAAGAAGATTAACCGAAAATCCTAAAACATTAGAAGATTTGTCTCAAGAATACAAAGTTAGTAGAGAAAGAATTAGACAAATTGAAACTAGAGCATTTGAAAAACTTCAAACTGTTGTAAAGTCCAAAGCTAAAGAGATGAAGTTAATTGAATTAAATGAAGACTAATTTGAATTAAAAGGATTCTTAATATAAATAGTATCTGATCTTTCTGGACTGGTTGATATCAATATTATTGGACATTTTACGAGTTCTTCTATTCTTTTTATGTAAATTTTAGCTTCTTTAGGAAGATCACATATATTCCTCACACCGACTATACTTCTCTTCCATCCTGGAATTACTTCATATATGGGTTTTATTAAATTTTGTTCTTTTTCTGCTGAAGGTAAGTAATTGATAGTTTTACCATTTAGATAATATCCAGTACAAATCTTAATTTCATCAAATCCATCTAAAACGTCTAATTTAGTTAAAGCAATGCCTTTAACACTAGATAAAGATACAGCTTGTTTAACTAGAACTGAATCAAACCACCCGCATCGTCTTTGTCTACCAGTAACAGTTCCAAATTCATGTCCTTTTTTACCTAATAATATTCCATCTTTACTATTATCTTCTGTAGGGAAAGGACCTGATCCAACTCTTGTAGTATATGCTTTGGTTATACCTAACGTATAGTCTATGTCTGTTGGTCCTAAACCTGACCCCATGCCAGCCTGTGAGGCAGTGGTATTGCTACTAGTAACAAAAGGGTAAGTACCATGATCTACGTCTAAAAAGGTGCCTTGAGCCCCTTCAAATAGGATATTGGATCCAGGTTGATTATATCTGTTAATTAAAAGCCAAGAAGGCTGAACATAGGATTTTACGGTTTTCCCTAAATTCCAAAGATTTTCCAAAATATCCTCTGGGTCAAGTTTTTTTTCACCCATAGCTCTTAACCATATATTATGAAAATCATATAATTCAGAGAGTTTAGAAGATAATTCATCTTTGTCAAAAAGATCACATATTCTCAAACCTCTTCTAGCAACTTTATCTTCATAGGAAGGACCAATACCTCTTCCTGTAGTCCCTATCTTTTCAGTATTTTTTTTATTTTCTCTTAATTGGTCTATAACTTGATGTATAGGTAGAATTAAAAAAGCAGAGTCTGCAATAATTAGATTCTCAGAGGATATTTTAATATTTTGATTTTTTAATTCATTAATTTCTTTTTTTAGATGAAAAGGATCTATTACAACTCCATTACCAATCAAAACAATTGTATTTTCTCTAACAATTCCACTTGGTAACAAAGACAATTTAAAAATTTTTTCATTAACAACTAGAGTATGTCCTGCATTATGTCCTCCTTGAAACCGAACAACTAAATTAGCTTTTTCTGATAACCAATCAACAATTTTACCTTTACCTTCATCGCCCCATTGCGTTCCAATAACAACTACATTACTCATAAAACATCCTTTAATTTCTTATTATTTGACTAGTTTTCTAATTTGACAATCTTTTTATTTTCCCAAATAAATTGACATTTTAGATTAAAAGCATCTTTTTTTGGATCGGAGGTTAAGTTATTACCAAAAACCACTCTATAACCTTTACTTATAATGTGATCTGCGTCATTTATGTTAAGATAGGGAACATACACTAGACTTTTATCTATACTAGATTTTGAATTAGAATAAATTTTTTCTGTATAAATTGTACATCCAATAGCTGTTTCACCATTTAGAGTTTTGTATCTTCCACCTTTAGCAATTTCACCTTTTAAATTTTCAGAAAAAATTGTAAAGGATAAACCAGTATGATAATTAAATCCTCTGTTCTCAAGCGGATCAATTGAAATCTTAATAGAGGAGTCATTCTTATCAACTATATCAATAACTCTTAAATAATAATCTATTACATCATTAATAAAACCTTCTAACTTTAATTTACTTAAAAAGTTAGTAGCAAATAAATAATCACCAGAAGATTCCACAAGATCTAATACAATTTTAGAGTGCTTAAATTTAAATTTTTTTAAACTTTTTTTATCTCTTAAATCTATTGCTTTATTAATTTCTTCTTTTAAAGAAGATGAAAGATCTTTTAAAAAATACTCTCTTAAAAAAGGTAAGTTTATATCAATTGTTATGTTTTCAATATTAATTGATTTAAGCGCTTTTAAACAAATGAGAATAATTTCAGCATCACAAAATTCATTCTCTAATCCAATTAATTCTGCACCAACTTGTGTCTTTTGACGCTCAGTATTAAAACTATCACCTTTTACTCTTAAAACATCTCCAGAATAAGATAATCGAAGTGGACGTTCTAAGTGAGATAATCTTGTAGAGGCTATTCGAGATATTTGAGCTGTTACATCTGATCTCAATGCCATCATTTTTTGTGATAAAGGATCCATAATTCTAAAAGTAGAATCCTTTAACACAGTTCCAGGACCATCAGATAATAGGGTTTCTTCATATTCAACCAAAGGAGGTTTAACTCTTAAATAACCGTAATTAGAAAATATATCTAACAAATTTTCGATTTTTTTTGCTTGAACTTGAGCTTTGGGATAAAGAATGTCACTTAATCCTGCAGGTAATAGTCCTTTTCGAATTTGTGAACCGGTCATTCTTTATACCTAAATTATGAAATTTCTATTTTATATACCAAAGTTCTAAATGTATATAATAAATCTTTAAAAGAATTATTATTTATTTACCTTCAAAATTAATAGAATTTACTCTTGCAACTTGAGGTAAATTTCTTATTTCAGATATGATTTTATCATCAATCTTTCCATCTATTTCTACCAATGCTATTGCTTCTCCTCCTACACTCCGACGCCCTAAATGGAAAGAAGCGATGTTAATATTATTATTTCCCAATTTATTACCTAAATCACCAATGAAACCTGGTTTATCATAATTTCTAAGATATAAAGCATTTTTTGGAAATTCTGATTCAATTGAAATACCTTGAATGTTTATAATTCTTGGTTTATTTCCAGCAATTAAAGTACCAGTTATCGTTCTTTCACCATTGTCATGTTTAATAGTAATTTTAAGCAAAGTTTCATAATCACATCTTCTTTCATGCTTGATTGTTGATAAGTTAATACCTCTACCAGAAGCAATTGATGCTGAGCTTATATTGTTAACAGCAGCAGATGAAGGTTCTAAAATACCTACTAATGCACTTGCCATTAAAGGTAAGTCAAGGAGATTTGATGCTTTACCTTCTAATTCTAATTTTACACTCAATATACCGTCTTGAGTAACCTGTCCTAAAAATGATCCCATTAGATAGGCTAACCTAACATAAGGTTTAAGAATTGGTGCTTCCTCTGCAGAAACACTAGGATAGTTGAGAGCATTTACCACAGCTCCTGTATTAAGATAATCTGACATTTGCTGAGCAATTTGAATAGCAACATTTTCTTGAGCTTCAATTGTAGCTGCACCTAAATGTGGGGTTGCTACAAAATTAGGAGCATCAAATAAAATATTTTCTTTAGCAGGCTCTTCTGTGAAAACGTCGAAAGCAGCACCTGCCAAATGACCTGTTTCTAATGCAGCTCTACAAGCCACTTCGTCAACCAAACCTCCTCTAGCACAGTTAATTATCCTTGACCCTTTTTTCATAATACTAATTGCTTCCGATGAAATTATATTTTTAGTGTCTTCAGTGAGAGGTGTATGCAAAGATATTATATCTGAGTTACTCAGTAAGTAATCCAAATTTACTTTTTCAACGCCTAATTCAGAAGCTTTTTCTTGTGTGAGGAATGGATCAAATGCCAAAACCTTCATTTTTAGACCTAAAGCTCTACTTGCCACAATTGACCCTATATTTCCACAACCAATTAATCCTAAATACTTACCATTTATTTCAGTACCATTAAACTTAGATTTTTCCCATTTACCTTCTTTAGTAGAACTATCAGCCTGCGGTATCATCCTAACGAGTGACATCATAAGAGCTATGGCATGTTCAGCGGTAGTAATTGCATTCCCAAATGGTGTGTTCATTACAATTACGCCATTTTTAGTTGCAGCTAATTTATCAATATTGTCTGTTCCAATACCAGCACGCCCTACTATTTTTAAATTTTTGGCTTTTATAAATACTTCTTCAGTGACCTTTGTGGCTGATCTAATTGCAAGTCCATCGTAGTTATTAATTTCTTTAAGCAATTCGTCATGACTTAAGCCTGGATTGTAAATTGTTTCAATTTTATTTTTTTTAAAAATATCTACTGCAGATTCACTTAATTTATCACTAATTAAAACTTTTGGCATTTCCCAACCCTCAATTTATAGTTAAATATCTAGATCACTTAATGATTTATGGTAGGCCCAATCCAACCATGGTAAGAGTTTTTTTATGTCGTCATTTTCAACTGTAGGTCCACCCCAAATTCTTAATCCAGGAGGTGCAGATCTATAACTTCCTATATCGAATGCTACATTATTTTCCTCTAACAACTTAATTATATTTTTTTCTATAATATTTTTTGTTTCGATAGATTGATTAGTTAATTTAGGATCTATAAGTTTCAAACATATTGAAGTGTTTGATAAATTATTTAGGTCTTGACATAAGAAATCGACCCAAGTTGATAAGGATACCCACTCTTTAATTATTTTTAAATTATCTTTTGATCTTCTAATTAACTCTTCCAACCCCCCTATTTCTTTAGTCCAATTAAGCACATCTAAAAAATCTTCAACACAAATCATTGAAGGTGTGTTAATAGTTGAACCTGAGAAAATGTCTAAATTTATCTCATTATTTTTTTTTAATTGAAATAATTTTGGTATTGGCCAATTTGGATTATGTGTATTTATTCTATGAACAGCTTTTGGAGAAAGAATAATCATACCATGACCAGCTTCACCTCCAAGAGATTTTTGCCACGAAAATGTTCCTACATCTAATTTTGACCAATCAATATCCATTGCAAAAGCAGCTGAGGTTGCATCACATATTGTTAAACCATCACGTGAATTTTTTATCCAATCTCCGTTGGGAACACTTACACCTGCTGTAGTACCATTCCAATTAAATACTATGTCACCTTCGAAATCAAAGCTATTTAAGTTAGGTAATTTTCCATAATCTACTTTTATAACGTCAAGATCTTTAAGTTTTAATTGTACTTGAATATCTTTAGCCCAGTCTGCACCAAAACTATCCCAGACTAACATTGTTACTGGTTTTGTACCTAGGAGGTTCCACATAGCCATTTCTATAGCACCTGTATCAGATCCAGGTACTATACCAACCAAATAATCATCTGGAATATTTAATATTGATTTAGAAAGCTCAATTACTTGTTTTAATTTATTTTTACAATCTTTATGTCTGTGAGATCTACCTAATGAGCTTTGTTGTAATACTTCTAAAGACCATCCTGGTCTTTTTGCACAAGGTCCAGATGAAAATTCTGGACGAATTGGCTTGACTAACGGTCTTGTCATATTAACCTCTTAAAATGTTATTGCTTGTTGGGAAGCAATCACCCAAGATTTTTAATAAAGATTATTTTCTAAAAGTCAATCTAATTAGAGGAATCCTAAAATTAATGCTTAAGCTTTTCGATTTATCTGGAAAAAATGATTTAAGATTTAGTCCTCCATGCTGGAATGTAAAGATATGTCTTATCTTAAACAATATAAAATTTTTAACTATTCCTGTAAGATTTACTGATAAAAATAAAATTGCATTTTCTAAACAAAAATTAGTTCCTGTCTTAGATTACAAAGAGGGCTTTGTGTGTGATTCATGGAATATAATTAATTGGTTAAATGAAAATTACCCTGAGAAAAAAATTTTTATAAATAATTCATCAAAAAATTTTTCATATTTTTTATATTTATGGACTTCAAGACAATTATTACCAATCTTGTTTAAAATAATTGCACACGAAATACCAAATGTATTAGAGGGGGATGATATCGATTATTATATAAAGACAAGAGAAGAAAGAATAAATGGGCCAATTACAAAATTTATACCATTCCTTTCATCTTCTATAGAAGAGTTTAGAAAATTGATTGATCCAATTAGGAAAATAATAATAGACAATGGTTACATATCTGGTAAGAATCCTGGAATAGAGGATTGTATTTTTTTTGGGAATTTAAGGTGGGTAGATGTTTGTAGTCAATGCAATTTGTTAGATAATGAAGACCCTGTTTATCAATGGTATAATAATCTTCTTAAAATAATTAATAAACAAATCAATTAATATTAAAGGAATGATTTATTGGACCATGTCCATTACCAAATCGTGGTGATGTAATTATAGCTTGATTTACATAAAAATGAGCTTTTTGAAAAGCTTCTTTAATTCCAAGTGATTTGGCTAATCCGGCTGTTAAAGCAGAGGACATTGTACAACCTGTTCCATGAGTATTTTTAGTTTCTATTTTTTTTGTTTCTATTTGGTCTAAAACTTCTTCGCCAATTAATATATCTGACAAAATTGGCTTATTCATATGTCCACCCTTTAAAACAACAAAATTAGCACCCAAGTCAATTATTTTTTCGCCAGCAATTTTCATATCAGCTAAATTATTAATTTTTATTCCTGTTAATATTTCTGCTTCTGGAATATTTGGTGTTAAAACAGGATTTGTTTTTTTGATAAAATTTTTTAGTGAATTTACCGCATCTTCTTTAAGCAATCTATGTCCACCTTTAGCGACCATTACTGGATCTAGAACGATTTTAATTTTTTTACTACCTATTATTTGATTTTGTTTAAGTGCTTCATATACCCCATTAATCAACTCAGTATTATGCATCATTCCAATCTTAATTGCATTGGCTCCAATATCAGACAAGCAACAATTAATTTGTTTTATTACAAAATCTAAAGGAATTTCAAATATTCCTGAAACACCTCTAGTGTTTTGTTCTGTAAGAGCCGTTATTGCTGTCATCCCATATACACCTAGAGATGTAAGTGTTTTCAAATCAGCTTGAATGCCAGCTCCACCACTAGGATCAGAACCAGCAATAACTAGAACAGTTTTAGATAAATTACTAACTCTACTTGTTGTCATTTTCTTTTATTATAGCTTTGGAAATAATTTGAGTAGTTGATTTTAAAAGGTTTAAATCAGTACACTCGACCATAATTCTAATTAGATCTTCTGTTCCAGAAGGGCGTAACAAAATTCTTCCTTTTTTTCCTAATTCTTCCTGTTGTTTTTCAACTAAAGTAATTATGTTTTTATTAGATATAATATTTTTATCTATATTTTTAAGATTCTTTAAGGATTGAGGTATAGGTTTAAACGGTCTTAAAAATTCAGAAGCTTTTAACTTTGACTTTTTAAGTAGAGACAATATTTTAATTGCAGTTAACAATCCGTCACCTGTTTTAGCAAAATCAGAGAGTAATATATGTCCAGATGGTTCCCCTCCAAGTTTAGAATTAGATTTTATCATTTTATCCAAAATATAACGATCGCCTACATTTGTTCTATGGAGATGAATATTTAATTTATTTAAATAATTTTCTAATCCTAAGTTAGACATCAAAGTGCCAACAACCTGATTATCAATCAGTTCATTATTGTTTTGCATCTCTCTAGCTAATACTGCTATTATTTGATCACCATTAATTATTTCTCCATTTTCGTCTGAAAAAATCACTCTATCTGCGTCTCCATCAAGTGCAATACCTAAATGTGCTCCCTCAAGCTTTGTAATTTTTGCCATATTTTCTGGATACATTGCACCACAATCTAAATTTATATTTTTACCATTAGGTTCTGCTCCAATAATAATGGAGTCGGCTCCGAGTTCAAATAACACCTCTGGACCAACTTTGTATGATGCACCATTAGAACAATCTAATACTACTTTCATTGAAGTTAAATCTTCACGTTTAGGTAATATTTGTTTTACAAATTCAGAGTATCTTCCAATTGCATCTTCCATTCTTCTTGCTCTACCTAAATTTTCTGACTTTGCAAGTATAGGACCGTTAATCATTCTTGATTGAATTTCATTTTCAACTTCATCATTTAATTTAAATCCGTCTGCACCAAATAATTTTAATCCATTATCTTGATATGGATTATGTGAAGCCGAAATCATTACTCCTAAATCACATCTTAAAACCCTTGTTAAATGAGCAATTGCTGGTGTAGGAAGTGGTCCTGTAGTAATAGAATCAAGACCCACAGAAGTAAAACCAGCAACAAGTGCAGGTTCTAGCATATAACCAGATAACCTAGTATCTTTACCAATTAATACTCGTGATCTTTTCGTTCCTGCCCTTCCATAAAAAAATTCCCCTGCTGCCATAGCTAAATTTACAGCCATTAAGGCAGTAACCTTATCTTTATTTACAGTACCTCTAATACCATCAGTACCAAATAACCTTTGATTACTATTAAATGTTGTTTGGATCATTTTTATCCTATAAATATAACGACTTTTGACATATTAAAGCCTGATTTGTTTCAAATACATCATGCGTTCTTAATATTTGAACACCACACATATTTGCATGAATAGCAAAAGCTATCGAGCCACTCAACCTTTTACTTGGGATTATCTTTTTTTTATTTTTCCCACGTAATTTATAATCATGAATTGTAAGTTCAGCAATAAGTGATTTTCTACTTGCTCCAATCAAAATTGGGACGCCTAAAACATGAAAAAGTGGTAAATATTTGAGAAGATTTAAGTTATCAGATAAAGTTTTTCCAAACCCAATCCCTGGATCAACAACAATATTTGATTTTTTTACACCCGCCTCGGTCAAATTAATAATTTTTTTGGAAAAAAATTTATAAATATCAATAGGTGCAAAACTATATTTAGGACTTATTTGCATATTTTTTGGTTCCTTTTGCATATGCATTATTATTATAGGAGAGGCTGTTTTTGAAATAAACTCAATTTTATTTCTCTCTTTAAATGCTGTAATGTCGTTGAATATATCTACACCTATTTTGTGACATGTCTTCATCGTTGATAAATTTCGTGAATCTAAAGAAATCAAAGAAGCACCTTTGCAGTTTTTAAGATGTTTTATTGGATCAAAAACTCTGTTTTTTTCTTCTATAATCGAAACTTTTTCTGCCCCAGGTCTACTTGACTCTCCTCCAATATCAATAATAGAAGCTCCATTATTAATCATTTCATAATAACTTTTTTTGAGTTTATTAAGATTATGAATCTGACTATTTTTGTAAAAACTATCTGGTGTTATATTAATTACACCCATTATGTGCGGTTTTGACATGTCAAGTTTAGCAAAAGGCAGTCTTATATTTACAAGATTATTTATTTGAAATTCAGCTTTAGTTAAAGAGGTATTACTGTGTTTTTTAGCAGCTTTCAAGAATTCTTGAGTAGAAATTTGGACTTCAATCAAATGATCTTTTTTTTTTGAAGTACTCTTAAGTTGTTAAAACATCTCCATCCACCTGCTAACTTTAAACCATCTGGCACCTCAGATGGTGAGCTAAGAATTGGACTTATGAATGTTTCAACTGAACTGCAGTATGGTGGTGCTAGTAGATATCTTGTTTTTTTTACAAAAGCCATACATTAACCCATGAAAAATTAAAATTTATGAATTATCTATTTCATTTGTAACAATTGTCTGCTTCGCAGAGGTAGTTGATGGAATACCAGCTCTTTTTTTAGGTTTTTTTGCCTTAGGAGCATCGTCTTTATTCTCAGATTTCTTTATAGAAATGTTTAATCCTTTACATAAATCTCTAATTTGATCTCCATCTAATGTTTCATACTCAAGCAATGCTTCGGCTACTCTTTTCAACTGCTTAGAATATTTCTTTAACATTTTTTGTGCGTCTAGATAAACAGAATCTGCTATTCTTCTAATTTCTTCATCTACAATGGATGCAGTATTGTCTGATAAATTTTTTTGTTGAGAAACGGACCTACCAAGAAAAACCTCCTGTTCATTAGCTTCATATGCCAAAAATCCTAGTTTTTCAGAAAGGCCCCATTCTGTCACCATTCTTCTAGCTATATCTGAAACCATTTTAATGTCTGAACTAGCACCAGTAGTTACTTTATCTTTTCCGAAAATCATTTCTTCCGCAATTCTACCACCACAAGCAACTCTTAAATCAGCATAAAGTTTATCTTTAGCCATTGAAACTCTATCACCCTCGGGCAATCTCATAACCATTCCAAGCGCCCTACCTCGAGGTATAATAGTTGCCTTATGTATTGGATCACTTGCAGGCGAGTAAGCAGCAACAACAGCATGACCTGCCTCATGATAAGCTGTAAGTTTTCTTTCATCCTCTGTCATCACCATTGATCTTCTCTCAGAACCCATCATGACTTTATCTTTGGCTTCTTCAAACTCGACCATACTAACATTATTTCTACCTTTTCTTGCTGATAATAATGCAGCTTCATTAACTAAGTTTGCTAGGTCAGCTCCAGAAAAACCAGGTGTCCCTCGTGCTATAGTTTTTGGCACAACATCCGAAGATAGTGGAACTTTTTTCATATGAACTTTCAGAATTTTTTCTCTACCAATCATATCAGGGTTTGGTACGACAACTTGGCGATCAAATCTACCGGGTCTTAATAAAGCAGGATCTAAAACATCTGGACGGTTAGTTGCAGCTACTAAAATCACTCCTTCGTTTGTTTCAAATCCATCCATTTCAACTAAAAGTTGATTAAGTGTTTGCTCTCTTTCATCATTGCCACCACCTAAACCAGCACCTCTATGTCTTCCCATGGCATCTATTTCATCAATAAAGATAATACAAGGTGAATTTTTTTTACCTTGTTCAAACATATCTCTAACTCTAGAGGCCCCTACTCCAACAAACATCTCAACAAAATCTGAACCTGAGATAGTAAAAAAAGGAACACCAGCTTCACCAGCTACAGCCTTTGCTAGTAATGTTTTTCCTGTACCTGGAGGACCAACGAGTAAAACACCTTTTGGGATTTTGCCGCCAAGTTTTTGAAATCTAGTTGGATCTCTTAAAAATTCAACAACTTCTTCTAATTCTGCTTTTGCTTCATCAATTCCTGCAACATCTCTAAATGTAACTTTATCTCTATGTTCAGTCAGAAGTTTTGCTTTAGATTTTCCAAATCCCATAGCTCCTTTCGCACCACCTTGCATTTGTTTCATAAAAAAGATCCAAACTCCTATAAAGAGAAGCATTGGAAACCATGATATTAAGACTGACAAAATTCCCGGCATACTACTTTCATCAGGTTCGGAAGTTACTTTTATTCCTTTTTCTGATAATTTATTTGCTAATTCTTCTTCTTTGGGAATTAATGAATAAAAAGGAACGCCACTACTAGAAGCACCATAAATTTTGTCTCCCTGAATACTAACTTCTCTAACTTCTCCAGCGTTTACCCTTTTTAAAAAATCAGAGTAAGCAATTACATTTCCCTGGCTCTTAGAAGACCCACTTTGAAAAACGTTAAATATTGCAACTAAAACAAGTGATATTATAACCCAAACTGCTATATTTTTTCCAAAATTATTCATTATTTTCCTTTTAATTAAAAAGTTGTTATACCGAAATCCTATTTAGTAGATAAAGTTTTAAATATGCATTTTCAGCAATTTTTGAATTAGAATTAAAGTTTATATCACTCAAATGGGGTTTAATAGTCTCACCTTCAAGAGTTTCTAAGTAAGGAATTGTATTATTTATCCAATAACGGTACTCATTAAAAGGATTTTTATTATTGATTACCATTAAATCTTTTTTGTTACACTTACAAAGTTTTCCTGGGACAGAACTTGTTAGTAAAAATCTACCATCAAAAATATAATACTCATTTTCTTGTATACTAACTTCAAAACTCAAGTTTCTATTCTCTCTAATAAAGAAAAGATAATCATTACAAGAAAAAACATTTACATTACCTAGACTTTTCTTTTTAAAATTGTTTACAAATAAAGATAATATTAAATTAAATGTTTTTTTTCTTTTGGGAGGGTATTCTTTTCCACCAACAGATTGAATGATTTTACCAACTAATCTTACGGCAAATAACTGAGATTTTTCAAAAATAATTTTCAAACTTTCATAATCAATCCTGACAGCTCCACTTTTGTGTACTATTATATTTTTTTTTGCCCAGGTTTCAAAAATATAATCGGTCTTTTTTAATAAATTAGAATTTAATTTGCTAAAGTAATTAAGATCCTTGGATACATTTGGCCATATATTTTTTTTTATATTATTTAAGTATAATCTTGTTTTTATTCTTTCAAATTTACAATTAAAGTTTGAGCTATCTTCAAAATATTGAATTTTTTTATTTTTTGCGTAATTTTGAATATTATTTTTGTTATATAAAAGAAGAGGCCTTAATATATAAATGCCATTCCATGAACTAATTTCGTTCATTCCTGAAAGTCCGTCGAGAGCGGAGTTTTTTGCCATTCGCATAAATAAAGTCTCAGCTTGATCATCAAAATGATGCCCCAAAATTAAATTTGCTGACAATTTTAAGCATTTTTGATGTAATATATTTCTTCTGTGCTTTCTAGCCCAATTTTGAATATTGCTAATAGGTGTAGGTACACTAATTTTTTCTATTTGAGCATTAAAACCAAGACTTTGAGAAATTTTCTTTATTGCTTCAGCTTCTTTATTTGATTCATTTCTTAAGTTATGATCAATTATTACTGTAGTGCAGTATATAGAAGTATTTTTTTTATTATCTATGAAATCTCTAATTAAATGTAACAAACTCATAGAGTCTATCCCGCCAGACAAACCTAATACAAACCTTTTATTTGTGTTAACTTTTTTTAATAATATATTAAAATGATCATCAAAATTAGAGATCATCCAGAAGTGCACTGCTTTTTATCTTTGAGTACATTAATTCTTTTTACAAATTTTTCTGATGGATTAACCATAAACTCAAGCGATTGATTTAAAATATCACATAACTGGTCCTGAGGAGCAAAATTAACAGCGGACTCTGCAATTAATAATGTCGTTTCCTGAAACCTAGGATCATTTGGAAAAACACTATTAAACTCTGCTAAAGCGATAGCAGCTTCTTCAAATTTCTTTTGTGCAAAATATACTCTTCCCAACCAATATTGTGCATCAGCAATTTTCTTGCTGTTTTTATGTTTTATTAGGAATTCTTTGAAAGCTTTTTCAGCATTCTCAAAATCTAACTGACTTGCAAGGTCTAGAGCATAATTAAAATTTTCTTCAGCTGTATCTTTTGGTAAGAAAGATTTGTTATCACTTTTATTATTCTGATTGTTGCTAATCGATTCAATAACTTTATCTTTTTTATTATCGGGTTCTTTAATAAAACCTAATACACCCTCCGTTTTTGAGTTTAGACTTTCCTGTGTTATTTCAGGTTTATTTACCACCTTATATTCGTTTTGTTTATATTCGTTTTGTTTATTGGAATTTGAAATACGTCTATTACTAACTTTGTCCTGAATTGAGGATAACTCTAAATGACGTTCAATCCTTTTAAGAGCAAAATCTAAATTATAGACTAAATTCGTTATATTTTTTATGTTATTTTCTAGTAAACTTAATTTTTGATTTATGTCATTTATTTTATTTTCAATTAATTTTGAACTAGTACTTGATTTGTTAAAGTTTGATTGCTCTTCAAAAGATCCAATTAGTTTTTTAAGATTATCTTCAATACTAGAAATTTTGTCTTGTTGTATCTTTACTATTTCTTTTAGTCCGTCAACAGATTGGGAAAATGCCAAACTTGAAGACAAACTAAATAAAAAAAACATAATTATTTTTAGTGGTTTGAACATTAATATG
>CACJQK010000024.1 GCA_902595515.1 uncultured SAR116 cluster alpha proteobacterium | reverse complement strand
ATGCAGCTGATCAATGTAGAACAGAATTGACAGATGCAATGGCTGCAGAGCAACAAATTAGAAATCAGGAAAGTTATCAACAAAGAAACCTAATGCAAATTAACAATCAAAAAAATGATTGGGAAAACAGAAAGGACGAGGCAGAAACAAGAATTAAATCTTTAAAAGAAAGACTAGATAACTTGAAAGAAGATAAATTAAGACTTGAGAAGCTACCAGATAATTTTGTGGAAAAAGCTAATGAATTAAATATCAAGATTGAAACAGCTGAACAAAAAAGAAACCTTGCTGCAGATAAGTTAGTACAAACGGAAACATTACTTAATGAAGCAGAAAAATTAGAAAAATCGTCAGAACAAAATTTTGCATCTTTTCGAGAAGATATGATAAAAGTAGAAGCCGCACTTAATCTAGCTAACACAAAAATAGAAAATATCGAGGATAGAGTTTATGAGAAACTCAGGGTAAAGTCGAAGCAACTAAAAGAAATTGTTAATTTAAGTGACAACAAAGAATTAAATACATCAATCGAAACTTTAGAAAAAACAGTTCAAAGATTATTAAATGAAAGAGAATCATTAGGCGCTGTAAATTTACGTGCTGAAGAAGAAATGAACGAAATGAGACAAAAAATTGGATTGATGTCTAAGGAAAGAGTTGACTTAGAATTAGCAATTGAAAAACTAAAAAGTGGAATTTTTGAATTAAATAAAGAAGGCAGACATCGTCTTAAAGATAGTTTTGAGCTCGTAAATAAAAACTTTAAGAAGCTTTTTAAAGAGCTTTTTGGAGGTGGAGACGCTGAATTAAAATTAGTTGGAGATGATGATCCTCTTAAAGCTGGGTTGGAAATATTAGCAAGTCCACCTGGAAAAAAAATGCAATTACTTTCCTTGTTGTCAGGTGGAGAACAAGCTTTAACAGCCATATCTCTCATTTTTTCTGTTTTCTTATGCAATCCTGCTCCAATATGTATTTTAGATGAGGTAGATGCTGCTTTGGATGATAGTAATGTTAGCAGATTCTGTAACTTATTAGATAAAATAGTAGATGAAACAGAAACCTATTTTTTAGTTGTGACACACCACAGATTGACTATGGCTAAAATGAATAGGCTTTTTGGTGTTACTATGGAACAAAAAGGCATAAGTAGACTAGTTTCTGTTGATTTAGAACAAGCAAATAAAATAAAGGATATAGCCTAATTAAAGTTTTTGAAGTAAACTCTTGACTTATTTGTTAGCTCAAAATAATTTAAGCACGCTTATAGTCTTCATTTGAAAGTATAGTATGAGCACGTTAAATAAAGAAAAAAAATTATCAAAAAGAATAGATATTGCACTAGCTAAGAAGGATTATAAAAAAACATTTAAAGATACAGCTTCTCTTAATATTTACTATAGAGTTGGAACAGAATTACTCGCAGGTTTGCTAATTGGTGCGGGCTTAGGTTGGACAATTGATCAGTGGTTTAATACAACACCATTATTTCTATTAGTATTTTTTTTATTAGGTGGTGTAGCTGGGATATATAACCTTTGGAGAGTTTTGACTGGCAAAGGTTTGAAAATGGGATTTTTTAACGAAAAAGAAAAATAATATGAATTCACCTGTAGAACAATTTACGATCAAAACTATATATGAACTTAACTTCATGGGTATAGATATATCATTTACTAACGCGTCTCTATTTATGATATTATCCATTCTTGGGTCAGCTTGTTTTTTATATATTGGATCAAGAAGGCAGTCACTTATACCTGGAAGGTTTCAATCTTTGGTAGAAATATCATATGAGTTTGTTGCAAATATGGTTAAAGAAAATGCAGGTAAAGGTAGTCAAGCTTACTTTCCTTTCATATTCACTTTATTTATGTTCATTCTATTTGGGAATCTTCTTGGAATGATTCCCTACAGTTATACTTTTACATCACAAATAGCAGTTACTTTTACATTAGCTGCAATTATATTTGTAGGTGTTACTATTATAGCAATTTTAAAACATGGTTTTAAATTTTTTACATATTTTTTCCCGTCTGGAGTACCAATTGGCCTAGCACCTCTGCTGATACCAATTGAGATTATATCCTATTTTATACGTCCAATTAGTTTATCTGTCAGGTTATTTGCAAATATGTTAGCTGGACATACAATGATGAAAGTATTCGCAGGACTTATTATAATGATGGGGTCAGCAGGTGGCATTTTAAAAGCAGGAGCTGTCCTGCCTCTTTTGGCTGTTATTGGCCTGACAGGACTGGAATTTTTAGTGGCTGCTCTTCAAGCCTATGTTTTCAGTATTTTAACATGTATGTACCTTCATGATGCAATACATTTACACTAATTCATTACTAAATTAAAAATATTAAGAAAGGAAAAAAATATGGAAATGGATGCCGCAAAGTTAATAGGAGCAGGGCTAGCAGTTATAGCCCTAGCTGGAGTTGGAGTTGGAATTGGTAATATTTTTGCTTCATTAGTTACAGCTGTTGGAAGAAATCCTGCAGCAAAGAATGAAGTTTTTGGGATTGCTATTTTAGGATTTGCTCTAACAGAGGCAGTTGCACTTTTTGCACTTGTTATTGCGCTATTACTATTATTTACATTCTAGATAACACTTAATTTTGCCTATAGTAGTTTACCTATAGGCAAATTTTTACTTACAAGTAAGAATAACAAATGCCATACTATAATAAATTTATCTTAATTCTGCTAGTCTTTATGAATTCTTATTTTGCTGCTCAAGCTAATGAAGCAAAAGCTGGACTACCACAATTGGATTTTAATACATATCCATCCCTTATTTTTTGGTCTGTAGTTTCCCTAATCATGGGTTATCTTTTGATGAAATATTTGGTGACTCCAAATATAAGGTCAATTTTAAATAGCCGGGAAACTAACATTCAAAATGATTTAGTAAAGGCTAAGTCTTCAAGTCAAGAGACTGAAAAAATTAAAGAAAATATTATTAAATCTCAAACAGAATTAAAATTAAGATCTCAATTAATTGTAAATAAAGCTCTTTCTGAAACAAAACAAACTATTGAAAAAAAAGAAAAAGATATAAACCAAAAATTAAATGAAAAAGTTGTAAAAGCTGAGAAACAAATAATGGACACACAAAAACTAGTTATAAATGAAGTCATAAACAATGCTGAAGAATTAACTGCAACAGTCATACAAAATCTAACTAATCTAAAATACGATAAGATTGATGGTAAGAAAGCGATTAGTACAGTATCAAAAAATATATTGATGGAGAAATAGATTGTACTTTGATGAAACAGCGTGGGTTGCAATTGCATTTATATTATTTTTTGTGTTGGTTTGGAAAAAAGGTAAGAAAGCTTTATTTTCTCTACTAGATGAGAGATCATTATTAATTGAAAAAGAACTTAATGAAGCTAAATCACTTAAAGAAGAAGCTTTAGAAGAACTAAGGCTTGCATTACAAAAACAAAAAAATGTTTCTGATGAAGCTGAAAATCTAATTAAAGATGCAAAAGAAACTGCAATGAAAATTCAAGAAGAAGCAAACTTTAAATCCCTTGAAATAATTAAAAGAAAAGAAGAACAAGCTAAACAAAAAATCTTATCGTTAGAAGCAGAAGCTTTAAAAAACATTAAGGAAATTACTAGTAGCATCGTAATCGAGTCTTCCAAAACTTACATCAAACAGAAACTTGATGATAAAGAAAACATTAATTTAATTTCTAAATCTTCTAACGAGATTAAATCATCTATTTTAAAATAACTACTTTATACCTAATAAAACTTGTCCTCTGGCGGGTACTTTCAAATCAAATGTTGTTGCTCTATCTACTATTTTACTACCTTTTAGTAAAAATTGAGAATAGTTATATTCATCTCTATCAAATTCATTTTCATTTAAATCTACTGAGACAACACTAATACTGACGGGGACAAAATCTTCCTTTGTTGAATCATTTCTGATTGCTCGTATATTAACAGAGAGCTCCATTTTAATATTATCGCCATCTTTAAAGCAAAACTTTTGTACACCTCTTAATCCTAAATAAACTGGTGAGTTACTCTCTGAATTAACAACAATTTCAGCAGCTTTTTTAGGTGCAATCAATTTGGGACATTCAACAACAACTTTTTTAAAAGTTGAACAACCATTAAAAAATAAAAATGAAATTATAATAAAAACTCGAATCATACATAGTATCCTAAAAACGTAAAAAATTTTGTAACTTAGCTAATCTTTATTGACGTATTGATTGTAATACATCAAAACTAAATTATGAAGAAACAAAAAATTAATTTATATCTTGCATCACCAAGAGGTTTTTGTGCAGGTGTTGATAGAGCTGTGAAAATTGTAGAAGAGTCTATTAAAAGATTTGGATCTCCTGTATACGTTAGACATGAAATAGTTCATAATAAAGATGTCGTTAATTCCTTGGCTAGAATAGGCGCTGTGTTTGTTGACGAAGTTAATGAAGCGCCACCTGATCGTCCAATTATTTTTTCAGCACATGGTGTTGCTAAATCAGTTATGGATGAAGCAAAACAAAGGAAAATGATTTCTATAGATGCGACTTGTCCATTAGTAACAAAAGTTCATAATGAAACAATTCGTCATTATAATTTAGGAAGACACGTTCTATTAATTGGACATAAAAACCATGTAGAAGTAATTGGAACTATGGGGCAAGTTCCAAAAAATAATATTACTCTAATCGAAACAGAAGAAGACGCTTATAAAGTTAAAATAGATAATCCTAACAAATTAGCTTTTGCCACCCAAACGACATTGTCTATAGATGATACAAGTAAAATTTTAAGTATTTTAAAATCTAGATTTCCAAATATTAAAGGACCGAGTTCTGAAGATATTTGTTATGCAACTACAAATAGACAAATGGCAGTAAAATCAATGTCAAAAATATGTGATTGCATTTTAGTTATAGGAGCTGAAAATTCCTCTAATTCTGTTCGTCTTGTAGAAGTAGCGTTATCTCACGGTGTAAAAAAAGCTATTTTAATACCCAACGAGAATAAACTTGATTTGTTCTTAAAAAAATTTGATCCCTTAAAATCTCCTAATATTGGTTTGACTGCTGGTGCATCAGCACCCGAGACCCTAGTACAAGTGTTAATATCTAAACTTAAAAAAGATTTTGAAGTTAATTTGATAGATCATGAAGTAACAAAAGAAGATGTTAAATTTAATTTACCAAAAATTTTACGATAAGTTTTAGGATTTAGAGTTGGCAGTCTATACAAATTTAAATGAAGATCATATAATAGATTTTTTAAAGCTATATGATATTGGTGAATTAATTTCATTTACTGGTATTACAGAAGGAATAGAAAACAGTAACTTTCATTTAAAAACATCTAATGGCAATTATATACTTACTATTTTTGAAAAAAGAGTAGATATAAAGGACATTCCTTTTTTTATCAAAATTATGCTTCACTTAAACAAAAATGGTTATTATTGTCCTAAACCAATATGTGATAAAAATGACGAATTTCTTCAAAAATTGAGAGGGAAACCAACAATAATTGTTAATTTCTTAGAAGGCAAATCCAAAAAAAACATAACAATTAAAGATTGTAATCAAGTTGGTTCCAGTATGGGTCTTATGCACCTCTATGGTAAAGATTTCAAAATTAAAAGAGATAACTCTCTTTCTATTAAGGGATGGGAAACGTTAATCAAAAATTGTAACAAATATGTACCAATAAGCGTTTTAAATAAACTTCAACCTAACTTAATGAAAGATATCCAGAATTCATTTGATTTTATTGTTAAATTTTGGCCACATAATTTGCCAAGAGGTTTTATTCATGGAGATTTGTTTCCAGATAATGTTTTTTTTATTAATGATAAAATTACAGGGGTAATTGATTTTTATTTTTCATGTACTGATATACTAACATATGATTTAGCTATTGCTATTAATGCTTGGTGTTTTGATAATCAATTCAATTTTCAAGATAAAAAATATAAAGCTCTATTAAAAGGTTACAACTCTAAAAGGGAATTAAATAAAGATGAAGAGTTATTTTTACCACTATTGTGTCAAGCTGCTTTTTGATGTGGGTTTTCACCGTATCGCATTTCATATGACTTAGTTGCGAAATTTTTTGTATCTAATTGTAGCTTGTCTTTTTCTAAAAGAAGATTTGCAATTGTTTTATTTGCATCGTCTTTTATTTCAATTTCTCTTTTAATATCAGTTTCTATTTGTGTTATTTGGTTTAGAACATTATTCAACGTAAATTTTGAAGTTGCTTCTTCTTCTTCTAATCTTATTTTTGAAATATTTAATGATTGTAAAATAGCAGCTTTTTCTGTTTCAATTTTTCTTAGCTCAGGTAGCTTATTAAAAATTTCTAGCTTTGATTTTGTGTTTTTAGATAATTTTATTTGAGCCTCTTCAACGTTATTTTTTGATTTCTCAAATTTTTTTTCTAGTTCATCAAATTCTTTTTCAGCGGTATTTAGTAATGACAAGAAAAGCGAGGCTTCTGCTTTTCTTAATCTATCTCCTACTGACCTGTAACGAGCCGCCTTTCTACCTTGTTTTTCTAATTCAATTAGCTGTTCATTGTATGTATTCTCGATATCTAACAACCTACTTAAGTTATCAGTAGCTCCGTTTAATTTTAATTCTGCTTCATGTCTCCTATTATGTAACCCTTTAATGTTTGCGGCTTCTTCAAGAATTATTCTTCTATCTTCAAGACTGTACTCAATTATTTGTGAAATTCTTCCCTGACTTACAATTCCTGATGATCGAGCTCCAGTAGCTGTATCTGCAAAAATTAATTGTACATCTCTCGCTCTAACTTGTTTAGAATTAACCCTGTAAGTCGAACCTTTATCTCGTTCAATTTTTCTTGAAATTTCAATTTCATCAAATTGATTAAAATTAGCAGGAGCTTTTTTATCAGCATTATCTAATTTAATTGTAACTTCTGCAAAATTTCTCGCTGGACGTTCATTTGATCCAGAAAAAATTACATCATCCATACCTTCGCCACGCATTTGTCTTGCCGAGTTTTCACCCATTACCCATTTAATAGCTTCTACAATGTTTGATTTGCCACAGCCATTTGGACCTACTATCCCATTTAGCCCTTCGTTAAGGTCTATTTCTGTTGGCTCTAAAAAAGATTTAAATCCAGAAATTCTTATCGATTTGAATTTCATTTGTTTTCCAATTTTACCTTAAGACTTTTTTGCGTTAATTGACTTCAAAAGTTCTTTTTCAAAGTCTTTGAAAGATAGAGCTCCAGAAATTTTATATTTATCATTTACAATGAAAGTTGGAGTGGAGTTTATATCAAATTTTTTAGACTCTTCCTCCATTTTTGTAACAATTTCCTGCATAAGAGGAATATTTTGAGAAATATCATTAAATTTTTTTGATGATATGCCAAATAATTTTGCAATTGATTGTAATTCATTCAAAGGATTTTTTGAATATGCCCATTGTTTCTGCTTTTTTAATAAAATGCTAACAGCTTCTATATATCCATCCTTTGTTGGTATTGATCTAGCTAATGTAGCTGCTATAACGGCAAGTCTGTCAAGAGGGTAATCAATAAATTCTAATTGAACTTTACCCGTATCAATGTATTTTTTTTTGAGTTGAGGTAATGTTTTTATATGAAAGTTAGAACAGTGACCACAAGTTAATGAAAAGAATTCTTTTATTTTAATGGGTGCATTATTAGAACCCAAAAATTGTTTTCGCATCAACTCGTTTAATGAGGTTTGATTTGAAAAACTTTTTTTTGAAAATAAGAAAAAAACACCAATACCTAGTAAAAATTTTCTTCTATTTAAACACATATTTCTCCCCAAATTTTTTGCTCATTTAAAATTTCAAATAATAATAATCTTATATACTAAGATTAATGTACAAAGAACAAGATTTTATAAAATGCAACTATTTTTTTCTAGAAATCTCAAATTCTTGCATTGCTAATTTCAGTTCGCTGTCTGGAAGTATATTAGACTCCAAATTTTCTAGAGTATTTTCCAAAGTAAGTTTAATAGGTTCTTTTTTAATTTTAAAGTTGTTCTGAATGTCAGCTTGAATAATTTTTATTTTTGATATTGCTTTAAACCCGAATCGAGCATTAATTTGATCCAATAGAAGTGGAATTGCGTATTGAACTTCTAGTCCGAAGCCATTTTGAACTTTGATTGTTATTTGGCCATCGATATTTTTTTTTCTACCAAATTTTATTTTATGTGGAATTGTTATATCTGCATATTGACCTGCAATATGTGCCCAATTGAAAAATATATGATTTTGAATAGATCCTAATCTACTCAGATTTTTCTCAACAATATTTTCTGTGATTTTTAATAATGACTTCATATGTTAACAATTATTTTAAATTAAATTTTTTTAATTTTATTATATAATAAAATTCTATGACACAGTTAAAAAAAAATAACTACAATACTTTTTCTAATTCATTGTTATATTGGTACGACTTTAATAGAAGAATTTTACCCTGGAGAGCGCCACCAGGTGAGATTTCAAATCCTTATTTTGTTTATTTATCAGAAATTATGTTGCAACAAACTGTAGTAAAAACAGTAATACCATATTTTTTAAAGTTTGTTAGAAAATGGCCTGATATTAATGCCCTTGCAAAAGCAGAATTACATGAGATTAATTCATATTGGGCAGGACTTGGGTATTATAGTAGAGCTAAAAATTTGCATGAAACAGCAAAAATAATTTCTAATAAATATGATGGATTTTTCCCTACAGATAAAAATTCTTTAATGGCCCTTCCTGGAATAGGCGAATATACATCATCAGCCATTATGGCTATAGCATTTGATAGAAAATCAAATGTTATAGATGGAAATGTTGAAAGAGTTTTTTCAAGATTTTATGCGGTTGAAAAACCCATAAAGGAATCAAAGATTTTTATAAAAAACATTGCTGAAAAACACCTTCCTGATTACAGGCATGGAGATTATGCACAAGCCTTAATGGATTTAGGTTCATTAATTTGCATTCCTAAGTCACCAAGATGTAAAATGTGTCCTTTATTAGCTATTTGTGACGTCGGTGGCACAACTAGTGCTAAGCAATATCCAATAAAACTTCCAAAAAAAGAAAAAGAAGAGCGGTATGGATTATTCTTCTATTTACAGAATAAAGATGGTGCTGTTTTGTTTAAAACCAATAAGAGTAGTGGACTTTTAGCCAACATGGATGTGTTGCCCTCGATAGGCTGGTATGAAGAAAGTAATAGATTTAAAAAATCTCCAAAATTTAATAAAAAAAAACCTAATTTTTTAGGTATGAAATGGAAGGTATTAGATAAGAATTTAAATCACATTTTCACTCATTTCAAACTTAATTGCTCTGTGGCAATTGCTACAATAAATGATGAAAATGCATTGGTTAATGACTTAAGCAAAAGCTCTTACAGATTTGTACAAAAAACAAATATAAATGATTTAGCTCTCCCAAGTTTAATTAAAAAAATTTTGAATTCTTTAAAAAATAACAAGATTCTTGATTTTTAATGCCTAAAATGTCTAATTGATGTAAAAATCATCGCAATATTTCTTTCATCAGCTGCTTCAATCACCTTTTTGTCACGAATAGATCCACCTGGCTGAATAACAGCAGTTACACCTGCATTTGCTGCAGCAATCAAACCATCAGCAAACGGAAAAAAAGCATCACTAGCTACAACGGATTTATAAGTCATTGACGTTTCCAATTTAGCTAAATAGGACGCCTTTTTTGCTTTTTCGTTAGCTATCGAAGTAGAATCAATTCTACTCATTTGACCTGCTCCAATACCTACAGTTTGTAAATTTTTTGCATAAACAATAGCATTTGATTTTGTATGTTTTGCAACTTTCCATGCAAACAACAAATCATCAATTTCTTTATTTGTTGGTTTCCTTTTTGTTACTATTTTAATGTTGTCATTGTTTAAAACTTTATAGTCACGCGATTGTACTAACATCCCACCAGAAATAGATTTAAATAATAAACCTGTATCCTCTGGTGATGCTAGTGAACCAGTTGCCAATATTCTAACATTAGGCTTGTCAGCGAAAATCTTTAAAGCCTCTCTGTCAACACTGGGAGCAATAATGACTTCTAAAAAAAGTGACTTCATTTTGAGAGCTAAATCTTTTGTTAATTCTCTATTTATAGATACTATGCCACCAAAAGCACTTACAGGGTCAGTTTGAAGTGCCTTTTCCCAAGCAGAATTAAGATCATCGTTTTCTGCTACTCCGCAAGGATTGGCATGTTTAATTATGGCAACAGCAGGTTTTTTGAATTCACAAATTAGCTCAAATGCAGCGTCCGCGTCATTTACATTATTATAAGAAAGTTCTTTGCCTTGAAGTTTTTTACTATTTGTAATTCCTTTTCTTTTATCAGATGTTTTATAAAGTGCTGCTTTTTGATGTGGGTTTTCACCGTATCGCATTTCATATGACTTATTTAAATTAATTGATAAATTTTCAGGAAAAGTTGATGAGATAATCTCTTTATCTTCTAACCAATCTGAAATGGCGTTATCGTATTCGTTAGTTAATCTAAATGCCTTTGCGGCAAGATATTTTCTGTATGAGTACTTAATTTTTCCATTGTTATCAATTTGTGAAATAAATTCTGGATAGTCATTGGGATCTGTAACAACTGTTACAAATTCATGATTTTTTGCTCCAGCTCTAATCATTGCTGGTCCGCCAATATCAATATTTTCTATTATATCTCTGTTTTTAGATGTTTTATGTAACGTCTCTCTAAATTTATATAAATTAATAATCAAGAGATTTATTTCGTAAATATCATGTTTCTGGATTTGTTCTAAGTGTGAAGGATCGTCTCTTCTAAAAAGAATACCACCATGTATTTTAGGATTTAAGGTTTTCACTCTTCCATCTAAAATTTCAGGAAAGTTTGTTTGATCTGATACTTCTTTTACAGGAATAGAATTTTGTTTTAAATATTCAGCAGTTCCTCCTGTAGAGAGAATTTCTATTTTATTTTTTACTAAAACTTTAGCTATTTTTTCAAGATCACGTTTATCTGTTACTGAAATTAGAGCTCTTTTGATTTTGATATCTTTTGTAAAAAAAATTTCTTTATTATTATTCATGTGTAAACTTTTTAAATTTGTTGAATGACTTTCAAATAATTTCTTTTCATGAGATGAGTCAACTAAAAATTATTTTTGAAGTTCAAATGCCCAATTACAAGAAATACTTTTGTAAGCTCTAATTTTGTCTAAGTTTAAAATAATACTGAGCTCTTTACATGGCTTTGGGCCATTAGGAGTAAACATTACTGAATTTTCTATGCTTATATTTTTATTGTTAGAGCTCATTTTCCAGACATAACCCTTTTGATGATTTAATAGTATTGAACCACTTCTTGTTTTTATGAGTTCAATCTCTGGATATAAATGAAAACGAATATATGCGTTTTTGGGAATTGAACCAATATTGCCAATATTTAAAATTTCATCTCTTCCTCTAATTTCATTTTTTTTATTAGAAAGGTATATTTGTCTTTTGTGGTGAACACCAAAAATTGTTTCGTACCCTGAATGAGTTACATCTAATAAATTACCATCTTTAGTTTTTCCAAATTGGATATTTGATATTCTTGTAATTCTTCTCCCACTGAGGTCTATATTATTTCTATCATCTATATTCAGGCTAGAATGAGCCGCCGTAGAAGAAAGAGAATTTTTCATATTTTTATATTTTGAGTTATTAATTTCTCCAAGGTTGGAAATTATCTTTTCTTTTTTATAAAAAAATTCAAAACCAAATAGGCTAGCTTTTTTATTATGAATTGTTTTTTTATTTAGTCCTATATCCACAAATAAAACAGAATTCATATTTGACAACCTACAAAACCCAGTTTCTTCAGCAAGACTAAAAATCCTATTTTTATATCCAATTCTATTTAAAGTTTGCTTTATAATTTCTTTTCGTATTAAGGAACCACCATGAAACCATGAAAAATATTCATCAGGCATTTGAAAACTTCTACAAAACTCTCCCATTTTTATTGTTTTTTGATGCAGCCCATCAGCATCTACATTTTTTAAAATCGCAATTATAGATCTTATCTCAATTAAATGTCTCAATAAATTTAATTGCTTAACAGGACTTCTGCTTATGTGCCCACCATCAGTATTAGTCAAGATTTCGAGTTTTTCATTAATAACAGTTAATAATTGATTAATATTATCTATCGTTTCGTATAAAATAGACTTAGATACTAAAATCCCTTTAATAATAATTATCTTTTCAAGGTTGTCGTTTGATAGATCGAGTTTTAATTCAAGAAATTTAGATTGTAAGGCAATAGAGTTTAAAATTTTTTTTTGAAAATCTAATCCGCCACTCTCTACAAACCAAGAATAATTAAAGCTCCAACATGAAATTCTTTCTGCCATTATTACAGAATTATATTCATGAGATCGGAGGTTATAATCTTCGTTGATCCAGTTTTCCACTAATGATCGTGCAGTCGACCTTGCTTTTATGCTTCCTTCTGATTTTAAATCTCTTATGAAATTGAATTTATTAAAATCCTGAATAGTTTTTGTATTAACTGGGTTACTTAATATTCTTTTTCCACTTTTAGTTGAGCCTTGCCAGTTATCAGTCAGTCTTCTTACTGGTGTTTTAGGAATTGTCACTTTAAGTTTTTGTTTAAGAAAATAATTATTTGTGATTATATCTATTAACTTAAGCATTAAATTATTTTTCCTTTTTCAATAATGCTATAAAAAATCCGTCAGATCCATCATTAACATTTTCAAAATTAAAATTAAAATGATTAGGTAGAATTCTAATAAATCCTTCTTTTGTAATGCTATCATTTATTTTAGGAAAATCTTCAGAGTTAAAACTTACTATTGAAAATTGTTTATGACTTTTTAAAAAATCTTCTATTCTTCTTTCTCCTTCAATTTTTTGAAGAGAGCAAGTTATGTACATGAGAAGGCCATTTTTCTTTAGGATTTTTGCTGAATTATCTAATATTTTATTTTGTATTGATACAAAGTTATCTAAGTTATTTGGAGTATTTCTTATAAAAATATCGGGATTTTTTCTAATTGTACCAGTTCCTGAACATGGTGCATCTATTAAAATAACATCAGCCTTATATTCTGGATTAAAGTCTTCTGCATTTACATTAAATAAATTTGGATTAAAATTAAGTCGAGCCATGTTTTTTTTAAAAATTCTGGATCTATTCTTATTTTTTTCAATACAATCTATGACCAAATCATTATCTAACAGTTGTGCAGTTTTACCTCCAGGAGCGCAACACATATCAATTATTTTAAGAGATTGTATTGATTTTAAAAAATTTTTTTTTATTTTTGTTAATAATATAGTGCAAGGTATTTGAGATGCTGCGTCCTGTATCCACCATATACCATCTTTAAATCTAGGTAGATCTTCCACATTCCCATTAAATGGGCACCTTAGGACATTAGGAAATATCTCTACGCCATTTAACTCTGATTTAATTATTTCTTTTTCTTTTTTAGTTATTTTTGTTGATATAACAATATCAAGTGGAGGAGGATCCATTGCTAATTTAACAATCTCGTCAACATTTTTTTTCCCGTATAAGGACTTCCAACTACTAAAAAGCCATTCTGGTAAGTTAGAAGCATCATTTGAAATAATGTGAGAAAAATTTTTTTTATTTTGACTAATTTTTCTAAGAATTGCATTTACTAGCCTAGATTGCTTCTCACTAATGAACAATTTTGCTTGGTACACAGCTTCATTTATGACTGCATAAGGTGCTATTTCTAGCCAAATTAGTTGAACAGTTGCAATCAACAAAATACTATTCAAGTATCTGTTCCTTGGATCTATACCTTGCTTTGCGTATTTAGAATAAATTCTTTGCGCTTGTTTATGTCTCCTCATAGATGAATTAATCAAAAGATATACAAAGGATTTGTCCCTTTTATCTAATTTATTAAAATCAAAGGAGTTATCTATTGTTTTTTCAAAATTTTTGTTTTTATAAAAAATTAAAATCCAAATTTCTAAAGCAATTAACCTCGTGTTTTTTGCTAATTTTTGAAATTTAAATGATTTTTGTTCAATCAAAACTACTACCTTGTATTTATAACAAAAATTAATATTATACTGTGATTTGCCAAATGTGATTTATAGAAAGTAAATTATTATGAGTAATATAACTACAAAATTAAACGAAGAAAAAGAACAAAATAATACAAAAGATAAATTAAATGAAAATGTAAATATTCCAAAAGAGCAGGGTGGCCCAAAAGGCCCAGAACCTACAAGATACGGAGATTGGGAAAAAGCCGGCAGGTGCTCGGATTTTTAATATTTAAATAAAAGAACATGCATGAATTAAAAGCAGAAACAATAATTAATGCAGGCATTAGAATTGCAGAGAAAAATTTAACAACTGCTTATATCGTTAAAAGAGGAGATGAGCAGGCTGGTGCTATATTTGTTAAAATTGACACTCTAGACGGTTTTGCCAAACTTTTTTCACGAAATATTAAATATGATTTAAATAATGATAAAGAAATTATTGAGTTTATAGATTTATATCCTCTAAAAAAAATAACTTCTCAAGATATTGATAAGAGAATTTCTAAAGAAATAGAAATAGATAGAGATTGTTGGGTCGTAGAAATTGAGGATAAAAAAGGTTTTAATGCATTTGAAAATTTAGATTGTTAATTTTTCTATAAGATCGTTTCTTTTATACAAACCTAAATAATTTGCCTTTAGTTTTAAAATACTGTTTATGTGCTTTAACATGGGTGTGGCAATATTGAGTTTATTTCCAATTTCTATTATTGCACTCATTATAGGATCTATTTCAAGAGGCCTTTTCATTTCAATATCTTGTCTAGTTGATGGTTTATGTCCAATTATTGAAGAAGCTCCATCAATTCTTTTGTCAATTGAAACACCAAAATTAACACCAACTGCTTCTCCAACTTTTTGACACTCTAGCATCATTTGTTTGATTAAGTTTCTTGAACTTGGATCGTTTCCAATTATATCCAAGCTAGCTCCTGTAATTGCGCTTATAGGATTAAATGAACAATTCCCCCATAATTTAATCCAAATTTCATCTCTTAGATTTTTCTTTTGTGGAGCTTTTAGTCCACCTTTAATAAAAAGATCAGATAATATTTTTAATCTATCTGTATTTATGCCACTAGGTTCTCCAAGGCTAAATCTATTTCCCTCTATATGTTTTATAACACCTGGCTTTTCTATTTCGCATGCTGGATAAACAACACAACCTAGTGCTCGTTCTGGATTTATATTTTTCCAGATAATACCGTCAGGATCAACAGAATCTATATGAGTGTTTTCTAAAATTGTATTTGAGTTAGCTTTGTAAAAATACCACCAAGGTATTCCGTTAACTGCAGATAAAATAGATGTATTTTTATTTAAAAGTGGTTTTAAATTTTCAACAATACCAGCTATAGCATGCGCTTTAACACCAATTATTATATAATCTTGAGTTTCTAACTCTTTTGGATTTTCTGTTACTTTCAAATTAAAAGTATCTGAACTATTTCCAGTAATTAAGGTTAACCCATTTTTTTCTATAGCTTTTTTATGGGGTCCTCTAGCAATCAATGAAACATTGGCACCAGCTTTACTTAAGCAGCATCCAATATATCCACCAATAGCTCCTGCACCAAATACACAAATATTCATTTCAACATTTCTCTATTCTAAACCAAGTTTTTCTGCAAGTCCGATTCTTTGCAATTTACCTGTGGCTCCTTTAGGTATTTCTTCTAAAAAACGTATATATTTTGGAATTTTAAAATCAGCAAGATGTTTTCGGGCATAATTTTTAATATCTGTTTCGTTACAATCAATTCCACTCTTTAATACAATTGCAACGCCTATCGCCTCTCCAAGTAAATTATCTTTAACTGCAAAAGTTACAACTTGTTCAACAGCCTTGTGTTCCATTAAGATATTATCTACTTCTAAAGGTGATACTTTTTCTCCACCTCTATTTATAATTTCCTTTAATCTTCCAGAAATTTTTAAATATCCCTCATCATCAAAATGACCTTGATCTCCTGTCCTAAACCATCCATTTATAAAAGCAGTTTTATTAGCCTCTTCATTATTTTCATAGCCATTTGTCACGTTATCTCCGCGGATACATACTTCTCCATCCACACCACTATCAAGTTTGTTACCTTGTGCGTCCATTATACAAACTTCAGGTCCTGCTGGTTTACCAACAAAGCCAGCTTTTTGTTTTTCTGGAGGCATAGGATTTGATGTCATTTGATGAGTGGCTTCGGTCATTCCGTAAGCTTCAATGACGATCGTCTTAAATATCTTTTTTAGTTCATCAAAAACAGCTGGAGGTAATGAGGCAGATGAAGATCTGATAAATCTTAGAGAAAGTTCTTCGGCAAGTTTTGGATTCTTTTTTGCACGCATTAAAATAGCTTGATGCATTGTTGGAACACCAGAATACCATGTGATTGATTCTTTATCGGCTGTTTCTAAAAATTTAAGTGCATTAAAACCACTGCTAGCATAAACAGAAGCTCCAGCATTAATCGAAGAACTTAATACTGCAATTAATCCGTGAATATGAAAAAGAGGCATAATGTTATAACAATGATCTTGTGAGCTTAGTTGAAGAGAATTTGCAATATTAGTTGCTGATGAAAAAATATTTTTATTTGTTAATGGTACAACTTTTGGTCTTGAGGTTGTTCCAGATGTATGCAAAACCAAGGCTTCATTATTTTCAGTAGCAAGTTCGAAACTTGTAGTTTTGTTGTATAAATTGAATATTCCAGCTGGTGCATTATCTATTTTTTTTATTTCACATATTTCTATACCTAGATTTTTTGCAGCTTCAACTGCTGGATTCTGACTATCCTTTTCTACAATAACTATTTTAGGCATAAGATCTTGAAGGTAAAATTCATATTCTTTTAATTTATATGAAGGGTTTAAAGGAGCAGCTGACATATAACTAGAAATTGACAAAAAGGCAGTTGCCATTTCTGGACCATTTGGTAGGACTATTGCCGCTCTATTCGATGGTGTAATTCCTTGGCCAGCTAATTGACCAGAAATATTAAAGATGTGTTTTTTTAAATCTGAGTATTTAATTACATTATTATTTTCAGATGTGATTGCAATATTTTCATCTTTGTTGTTATTAATTAAATCTCTTATCGTATAACTCATTCGCACAACACCATTTTTTAGTTTATTTTTACAATTTTAATTATCAAAGGCAATCTAATTTCAAAATTGACAAATGAGCTTAATATAAACTTATTTATAATTATTTTTGATTTAAAAATTTTTTGGCTGCTGGTGTCAAATCTTTATCATTTTTATCATTGAAGATCTTGTTAGCAATAGTTTTTCCAAGCTCCACTCCCCATTGATCAAAACTATTAATGTTCCAAAGGAATCCAGATGCAATTGTAATATTTTCATAAAGAGCTATTAACATCCCAATAGAAAATGGTGTGTTTTCTTCCCAACTTATTATTGTTGAAGGCCTGCCTCCTAAAAAATTTTTATTTTGATTAACTAAATCAACTGAACCTCTTGCTAGAGCTTCAGCCTGTGCAATTGCATTTATTAATAAATATTCGTGATTTTTCTCAGAGCCTTTTAAGCAAATTGTACTTAGAGGTTTACGAGGCACTAAAATATCTGTTGGGCTTACTTCTAACCCTTGATGCAAAAATTGAAAGAAACTATGTTGTGCATTAGTACCTACTTCTCCCCAGATTATTGGGCTTGCTGGCATTTTTAGAGCAGCGCCGTTAATATCAACACCTTTCCCATTGCTTTCCATTTCTAATTGTTGCGCCCATGCAGGGAATTTAGAAAGATTATCAGTATAAGGAAC
>CACJQK010000023.1 GCA_902595515.1 uncultured SAR116 cluster alpha proteobacterium | reverse complement strand
TTTTATTATCGACTTAGCATAAAAATTTTCGTTCTTATTACTTCCTAGTCTAAATGAGCCTATAAGACCAAAACTCCATTCAGGGTAATTATGAGCGATTGATTTTATAGCATTTACATAAATATCCACACCTTTTTCTTTGACTAACCGTCCAACAAATAAAACTTCTTTTCTTTTGTAAGGAAATTTTTTAAGTTTTCTGCTGATTCCATTGTATAACACATGAACCTTTTTATCTTCTTTGGTAATTCCCTCAAGAAATTGTCTTTTTACATATTGACTTACGCAAAAAACAGCAGAACAATTTCTTAAAATATTTTCTCTATCTTTAACTGATTTTGACCCTGTCATGTCTTTAGGATCATTATGAAGAAAAAGACTTATTGGAAAATTTTTTATTTTATTTGATATATAATTAACTAGGTAAGGACGGTTATGTATTTCAATAAGTTGAACACTTTGAGGTTTCTGTAAAATACATTTAATCATTTTATCAGCTAAAAACATATTTTTGCTTTTAAATGACCAATATGAATATTTGAAACCTTTGAAATTGTCTTTAAAAAGAGGCGTGTCGACATTTTGTCCATAGACTTTAATTTGATTTAAAAAAATGGTGTGATTTAGATTATTTTTAAGAGTTATTGATACTGAAGAAGCTTTCTTCTTATCAAATTTTTCTTTATATGGTAAAAGTATGTTAATTATCATAGGTTTTCATATTCAAGAATTTACATTTAAAATTATATGATGATTTTAACAATTTGGATATTTATATTTATTATCAGGTTTAAATTTGCAAAAAATAATATGTATGAAATGGGGTTCAAGATATGGTTCTGAGTATGTTAATAGATTATATACGTCTATAAAGCGCCATACTAAAAGACCAACAAGTCTTTACTGCTTCACTGACGATACTAAAAATATTGATAAATCAGTAAAATGCATGCCCTTACCTGAAATAAATTTGCCTCAAACAATATCCAATACTCCATGGAGAAAAATAAGTATCTGGCAATATCCTTTAAGTAATCTTGATGGTGACATACTTTTTTTGGATCTTGATCTAGTAATTACGGGAAATTTAGATAGATTTTTTGATTACAAGCCTGGATATTATTGTGTGATTGAAAACTGGACACAAATTGGAAAAAATATAGGAAATACAAGTTGTTTTAGAGTTCCTGTTGGGAAATATGACTATATTTATAAGAAATTTCAAAAAGACCCTATAAAAATTGTGAAACAATATCATATAGAACAAACCTATTTGAGTGATAATATAAATGATCAGGTGTTTTGGCCTGCAGAATGGTGTAGAAGTTTTAAACACAATCTACTTCCAAATTGGCCCTTTAGGATTTGGGTACCTGCAAAATTGCCAAAAGAAACCTCAATTGTTGCTTTTACTGGTAAACCAGATCCTGATGATGTTATTAGTGGAAATTGGCCAGTAAAAAGATCACAGATCTATAAGAAAATTTACAAACAATTGAAAACTCCTAAATGGGTTATAAAAAATTGGTCATAGATTTAGTTAATTTTATTGACTGGGTTTCCTCTTAAATAAGCTTCTATTGCTTTAAAATAACCAGTAAAAAACTTTTCATATACTTCTTCTGAAACATAACCAATATGAGGTGTAAGAATTAAATTTTTTGTCCTTCTTAATGTATGATCTTTTGGGAGAGGCTCTTGATCATAAACATCTAGAGCTGCAAAAGAAATTGTACCATCATTTAATGCTTTGACAAGGTCTTGTTCCTTGATAATCGGACCTCTACTAGTATTAATTATAATTGAATTTTTTTTCATCAATCTTAACTTATCTTTATCAATATAACCTCTTGTTCTATCTGACAATCTAGTGTGTATAGTTAAAATATCTGACATTTTAAATAAATCTGAGCTTTTAACGTATTTTACACTCATTTTTTTACATTCTTCTTCATTTAAATTATGACTCCATGCAATAACATTCATTCCAAATGCTTTAGCAAAGTTAGCTACTTGTTTTCCTTGTTTGCCAAGCCCAAAAATTCCAAGTGTATTACCTTTTAAGCTCTTTCCAACCGTTGTTTGCCATTTACCATTTTTCATGTTTTCAATTTCAGTCTGTAACCCTCTCCAACTATTCATTATTAGTACCCAAGCTAACTCTGCAGTAGAATGTATTTTAGTATCAGTTCCACAGTAAATTATATTTCTCTTTTTAAGTGCATTTGCATCTATTGAAGCATTCCACATTCCGCTTGTAATAACTAACTTTATGTTTGGAAGTTTATTGATTAATTCTTCAGGTAATGGAGTTCTTTCTCTCATCAAACATAAAACGTCATAATCAAATAGTTTTTCTGACAAGTAAGGATCGTCTCCAATATATTCATTAAACACCTTAAGCTCTATTTTATCACTAAGGGTTTCCCAATTAGCAAAATGATGCGCAACATTTTGATAATCGTCCAAAACCGCTACCTTAATTTTTTTCATTATCTATCCTTCTTGGACTGAACCATAACCTGCGATTCTTCCAAAGACAGTACCTGACGTTAAACCTGATCCACCGGGATATCCATTAAAAAACACACCCCCTACTAATTCTCCGCAAGCAAATAAGCCTTTTATAGGATTATCTTTAATATCTAATACTGACCCATTTTTATTAACTTTTAATCCACCATATGTAAAAGTAATACCACCAGTAACAGGAAAAGCTTTAAAAGGTGCTTTATCTATTTTCTGTGCCCAATTAGATTTTTCAATTTCGAGATCTTTAGTTGATTTTCCATCAAGAATTGTCGGATCAAAGGTGGTATTAAGATCTACTGAGTTATTATATTGATCAATAGTTTTCTTGGTTTGAGTTTTATCAACACCGTCTATTTTTTTTATTAACTCATCAATAGTGTCAGCTTCAACAAAGTGAGCGTCATGGAATGTATATTCTTCATAAAGTAAATCAAAAACCTTACTATCAAAAATCTGCCAAGCAAAATGTCCTGGCTGATCTAAAACTTTTTTTCCATATTGAGCATAGGTATAATTTCTAAAATTTTTTCCCTCATCTAAAAATCTTTTACCATTTGCATTGATCATAATTCCTAAAAAGTAACAAATTTTACGATAATTTTTTCGTTCCTTTGGTTCTAAATCTAAGCCACCATAATTTTTCATATGAAGATCCATTGGCGTTGCATGACAGCCGTCATATAAACCATGTTTAACTGCACCAATTTCTAAGGCCATTTTCAGACCATCTCCTGTATTATGAGGAGTTCCTCTTACTTTGGCCTTTAGCCAATTATTGCCAATGTAGGATTTTCGAAGTTCATCATTCGCCTCGAACCCCCCTGATGCTAAAATAACTGCGTCAGCAATTACTTTTTCTCCATTCACATATACGCCCTTCACCTCACCAGATTCATAAACAAGGTTTGTAACAGGGCTTTGATAAAAAATTTTTCCACCTAATGCTAAAAATGCTGATAATTCTTGGTCAAATAAACCAACACCTTCATTTTGTGATGCAAGTGTTAAACCTCCCCAAAAAATATGCTTGCCATTTTTCAAAAAGCTTTGCCTTGAATATATAGGTTCAAATTTGATATTGTGAGAAGAAAGCCACTTTATTGTCTCTAATGATTTAGAAACCAAAATTTTTTGCTCATGACTTAGTGGTCTACCATCATTAAAGTTTAACAAGTCTTTTTCAAAATTTTCTTGGGTGTAAGAACCAAAATCTGTGTCCTCAAGCCTCTCATCATTAGGGTTTTTTAAAAGATCCATTAACTGATTACTATTATCATAGGCAAATCGCATTGCACCAGCTGTATACTTAGTGTTTCCACCAGCCAATTTTTTGTCTGCTTTTTCATAAATAGTTACTTTTCCACCCTTTTCTAAAGCAGCTATACCAGCAGATAAAGCAGCGTTACCAGAGCCAACAATTATAACTTTTTTTATCATTTAATTTTATCCTTTTAGAGGAGACTATTTTTATTAGATTGTTAAATTAATTGTTATTATTTAATATATTTTTTTTCAAGTTCATTTTATTATTTGGTCTAATATGTCTTCAAATATAATCGGTTCTCTAATTTGGATCATATTTATATTTTTATCACTATTTACTCACATGATAATCAAGTCTTTATCAGGTGAAGTGGATTTTATTATTACTTTATTTTCCAGGTTTGCATATTCATTACCCATTTTATTTATTTTAGCTTACGTAGCTAGAAAATCGCTTTTATTTCAAGTGAATAATTGGAAAAACATTGCTTTACGATCTTTTTTTGGTTTCATCACCATGATAATGGTTTTTTCCTCACTACAGTTAATTCCTATTGGACTTACTACAGCTCTTGCTCAGAGTTCAGCCATTTATGTCACTCTCTTATCTCCGTTTGTCTTAGGAGAAAAAATAGGTTTAGTTAGGTGGTCAGCAGTTATATTTGGATTAATTGGTGTTTTTTTAATGATAAATCCAATCAGTATTATTAATGAGACGTCACAATTGTCTGGATTAGGTGTTTACCTTGCATTTGGAAGTGCGTTAACACATGCGGCGCTTGCTCTTATATTAAGAAGAATTGGTAAAACTGAACACCCTGCCACTACAGCTTTAATTCATAATCTATTAACTTCCTTAGTTATCACTTTTACTATTATTTTTTTTGGAACCAAGTTCTATGGAAAAACAGGCGATTATGGAATTGAAATTTTAATAATGCCTAACAACATACTCTATACTTTGATTGCACTTGGGATGATAGGGTCATTTGTTCAGTATCTTATGGCGCAGAGTTATAAATATGCAGAGGCTACAATTTTAGTAACACTAAGATATTTAGCAATTCCATTAGCCACGCTTTTTGGATTTATTATTTGGAATGAAATTCCAACATACAATCAAGTTATTGGGGGCTTGGTTGTTATTGGCTCTTGTCTTTTAATCACATACCGGGAAATTAAAAAAAAATAAATTAAAATCCTATTGCAAGACCATCCTTACGCCAATCACTTGCACCAATTAACACATCCTTTTCTGCATCTATTAAAATCATTTGACCACCACCTATAGGAGGGACTGGATAATTAATTTTATGCCCTTTTAGTTTTAATTTATTTATTAAATTTAAGTCAAAATTATCTTCAATATCTAACACATTATTATTTGGGAAAATCCGGGAATGATCTAGGGCTAGTTGTGGGTTTAATCCAAAATCAATCATTTGAGATAAAACATAAGCGTGACCAGCAGCTTGATATTGACCACCCATTACACCAAGTGAACCTATTAATTTATTATTTTTTGAAATCATAGCAGGAATTATAGTATGTACCGGCCGTTTATTTGGATTTAACTCATTTGGATGACCGTTAATAGTATTAAAGGCTCTTCCTCTACAATGAAAAAGAACACCACTTTTAGGAGCAGTAATACCGCTACCAAAGGCGTCAAAAAGAGAATTGATAAATGAAATCATCATGCCATTTTTATCCCTTACAGTAAGGTAAATTGTATCAGGATGATCCGGAAAATCATTTAAACTATAAATCTTTGCTTTTTTCATATCAATGGTGGACACATATTGATCCAAAAAATTTGAATTCAGAAAATAATCAACAGATAATTTGTTTAGTTCTGGATCTGCAAGATACTCATCTCTTAAAAAATATCCTATTTTTGTTGCCTCACAAAATATGTGTGTGTAGTCGGTTTTGGACATATTTTTTAAATCAAACTTTTCGAGGATTGATAAAATAATTAATGCAACTAAACCCTGACCATTTGGAGGACATTCATAGATACGAAACCCTCTGTAATCTGAAGAAATTGGCTTTACCCATTCAGCAGTAGTTTTACCAAAATCATTAAAGGTGTGATTCCCTCCAATCGATTCGAGTTTTTTTAACATGTCATTAGCAACCCACCCATGATAAAAACCGTTCCGGCCCTCTTGAGCGATTGTTCGAAAAGTTTCTGACAAATTCTCATTCTTAAAATTATCCAAAAATTTAAATGATTTTCCATTTTTAAGGAAAATATTAGAAGTATCAGAATCCAAAGACAATTTTTGTTTGTATTTTGACCAATCAAGCGCCACTCTCTCATGAACTTTTATACCTTTGGTTGCAAAATTAATCGCTGGAATAAAAAGATCTTTCCAAGGCATATAACCATGCTCTTTATGTAGCAGACTCCATGCTGCAACAGCTCCTGGTATTGTAATAGCTTCTGGCATTTCTGGAGTAATCACTGTTAATTTATTTTTGCGAAGAGCACTTGCCTTAGCATTTGAAGAAGATTTACCAGATCCGTTAAGGGCTTTAATATTTGTACTACCGTCAACAGATAGCATCACAAAACAGTCACCACCAACGCCTGTCATATGTGGCTCAGCAATGCAAAGGACAGCGTTCATAGCAATTGCAGCATCAACTGCGTTGCCTCCACTTTTTAAAATCTCAATTCCTACCAATGACGCTATGGGATGAGAGCTTGCCAACATAGCATTAGAGCCAAGGGCATTTGATCTTCCCTGTCTTATAAAATCTCTTTTATCAAAATTATTAAAAATATCTGTCAAAGATCTTACTCCAATATTAATTATAGTTTATGGTAATTGCAGAAATTGATAATTATTGTAATAGCTTTTTAATATTCTTGGCAGCTTGTTTTATTCTTTGTTCATTCTCTACCAAACCAACTCTTACGAAACCTTCTCCAAATTCACCAAAAGCCACACCCGGAGAGACTGCAACATCTGCTTTAAGCATTAATTCTTTTGCAAATTCTAAAGATCCTTTATCTTTATATTTATCTGGTATTGGAGCCCATGCAAACATACTTGCTTTTGGACTTGGGATATTCCATCCAGCCCTAGCCATAGAGTTTATTAGAACATCTCTTCTTTTTTGATAAGTACTTCTTATCTCTTGAACACAATCTTGAGGACCATTCAACGCTGTTGCTGCCGCAACTTGAACAGGTGTAAAAGCTCCATAGTCTAAATACGACTTAATTCTAGTAAGCGCGTTTATTAATCTTGTATTACCAACTGCAAAACCAATTCTCCATCCAGCCATAGCGTAAGTTTTAGACATTGAAGTAAACTCTACTGCCACTTCTTTTGCTTTTGGTATTTGAAGGATTGAAGGAGGTGGAGAGTTATCATAATATATTTCAGCATATGCGAGATCAGACAAGATATATACTTTATACTTATGTGCAATTTTAACCACTTCTTCATAAAATTCTAATGATACGACTTGCGCAGTTGGATTGGAAGGAAAGGATACGATAACAGCTACTGGAGCTGGTACGCTCTCAATTATAGATCTTTCTAATCGTTCTAAATATAAATCAGGATTAAAAATCCCATCATCCATAGCTGGTAAGTGTCGTAATGAAGCACCTGCAATTATAAAACCATAAGGGTGGATAGGATATGAAGGGTTTGGAGAAAGTATTATATCCCCAGGTGATGTTATTGCTTGAGCCAAATTAGCTAGACCTTCTTTTGAACCCAAAGTAACTATTACTTCATCTTCTGGATCCAAATTAACATCAAAACGCCTTTTGTAGTAAGCAGCCTGCGCTTTTCTCAGACCGTTGATACCTTTACTCGTTGAGTATCTTCCTGTACCAGGTTTTTCTACAGTTTCTCTTAATTTTTGCCTGATATGCTTTGGTGTTGACATGTCTGGATTTCCCATACCAAAGTCAATTATATCTTTACCTTTAGATCTTAGTGTAGCTTTAAGATTATTTACCTCAGCAAAGACATATGGTGGTAATCTTTTAATTCTATCAAATTCGCTTCGCATAGGTTTTTTTCTTCAAGTCCTTAAAATATTTTCTAAAAATTAATTACTTCAGCTATAAATTTGCTATAATTTAATTATATATCAACATCTAATGTGTTTATTTTAAGGTATCAATGCGTTTTTTAACTAAAATTATTTTTTTTCTCTTAGGGATATCAGTTATTGTTCTAATGCTATGGTTTGGTATGCCTAATATTCAACAAGCTTTTAAACCTGTGGAAGTGATTTCTGTAACAATTACTTTAAATAATAAATGCTCTGTTGACGATGATAGTTTTGCAGTTGCAGTTCCAGGTACAGACATAATTTTCCCATTTAAAAAAGGGGTGGCAAGGTATAGATTAAAATCAGATAGAAAAGTACAACTCATATCTAACCCAAAATATAAAGCTGTACGTTACGTTGGTATCCACGTTCCTGTAGAAAAAAAAATGATCTTAGAAGCCGATTGTTCCACATCACCAAGACTAAAAGGAATTTTTGGTTCAATGAAAAATCAATTTAAAAATTAAGGGTGATTTCAATGAAAAGTTCAAAAATAAATTTACCAAGTGATCCCCTTACCGACAAATCAATAAGAGAATTAGGCAATAATTTTAGAAATGGTTTAGTAAGCTGTAAAGAAATTACATCAATATACTATGAAAGAATAAAAATTTTAAATCCATACCTTAACGCATACATTTATACAGACGAAAATCAAGGACTTACTTGGGCAGATGGTATAGACAAACTATTTTCTTGTGGTGTTGATCTAGGACCTCTAATGGGTATACCTGTTGCGATTAAAGACATTTGTTCTGTTAATGAAATGCCAACAACTAATGGCTCTCAGGTAGAAAGTGAAGATATAACGGGACCAGAAGGAAATTTAGTTAAAAGATTAAAATCCCTTGGTTGTGTAATTTTAGGTAAAACACATACTGTTGAATTTGCCTTAGGCGCAACTGGGTTGAATAAATATAAAGGTACCCCTACAAACCCATGGGATGAAAAAATACACAGGATGCCAGGAGGGTCAAGTAGTGGCTCTGCTGTAGCTGTTGCTTCTGGTCTTGCCGCTTTCGCCATTGGCACTGATACTGGCGGATCAGTAAGAATTCCCGCTTCACTTAATGGTATAGTTGGATTAAAAACAACAAAAAACAGGTGGCCAACCGATGGGATTTTTCCATTATCACCTACTTTAGATACTCCTGGACCTATAGCAAGAAATGTTAAAGATACAAAATTAATTTTTAATACATATAACGGTACAATTAAAGATCAAAAACCCATAAAGCTTGATGGTATGACTTTTGGAAAACTCAAAGAACCTTTCACATCAAATTTAGATCTGGAAGTTGAAGAAGCTTATGAAATTATTTGTAGTAAATTAGAAGAGTTGGGTGCAAACATAGAAGAAGTCATAATTCTTGAAGCTAATGAGAAGGCAACTTTGTTTCCTACAATTGTTGGATCAGAAATTATAAGTGCATTTGGCAAAGACAGATTTATTAAGAATGTTGATAAGATGGACCCTGTTACTGGAAGTAGAGCCAAGTTAGGTCTTAATGTGTCCTCATTTGAATATATTGAAGCAAAAAATAGACATTTGGAGTTAGAGGAAATAGCCAGTGGATATTTTTCAAAATATGACGCTCTTATCTCACCCACAACTGTAATGCAAGCCCTTGAAGTTGATAAATCAACAATAGGCAGAGAACTTCATGAAAGAAGCCTTCTTGCATCGGCGAACACACAACCTGTAAATATTTTTGGATTATGTGGAATTTCTTTTCCCATTCATAATTTATTGAATGATAAAAATAACAAAACATTACCAATTGGTTTACAAATCATATGTGGTAAAAACGAAGATGAGAAAGCAGTTGAAATTGCTTTGGCTTTAGAAAATTATTTGGGAGAGCCTCAACTTCCTGACGTTAGCAAATTTTTATAAATATTGTTTAATAAAAACTAATTTAAGTATAAAAAAATAACTTTTTCATCTTGAAATTTCTTATTTAAAAAATTAATTAATACTACAATATAAACAAGCTATCGTTCTAAAGGTAAACATTTTGTCTGACAAACTCATAAATGCGACTAACTTAAAGAAATCTTTTGATCAATTTATTGCTGTAGACAATATTGATTTGTCAGTGTCAAGGGGTGAAGTGGTTGGCTTTCTTGGTCCAAATGGTGCAGGAAAGTCTACAACAATGAAGATGCTAACTGGTTTTTTAGAACCAGATAATGGCCAGATTTTTATTAACAATATAAATCTTAAATCTGATCCATTAAAAGCAAAAGAATACATAGGGTACCTACCTGAAGGTGCACCATCATATACAGATATGATAGTTTCAGACTTTTTGTCGTTTATTGGAAAAATGAGAGGTTTGAACGATAATACATTAAGCAATCGCTTAGAGGAAATGGCTGACCAAATTAATTTAAAAGAAATGTGGAACAGACCTATAGAAACACTTTCAAAGGGTTTTAAAAGAAGGGTTGGTATTGCTCAGGCATTAATACATGACCCTGATATATTGATATTGGATGAACCAACTGATGGCTTAGATCCTAATCAAAAACACGAGATGAGAAACCTTATAAAAAGAATATCTACGAATAAAGCTATTGTTATTTCAACACATATTTTAGAAGAGGTTGAGGCAGTATGTTCACGCGCTGTTATTATTGCAAATGGAAAGTTGCTTGCAAATGACACTCCTAAAAATTTAGAAAATAAATTTTTAAATAAAAACACTTTATCTATTGAAGTATCCAATAAAATTAATAATGACATCTTTAAAGATATAAAATCATTAATAAAATATGATGATGTCAAAATTCAAAAAACAGACATGTCAACTCATACAATTTTAGTTAGTGACAACAAGAAAGTTCCAAATCTTAATACTGTTTTAAAACAAATAAATAAACTCAAGCTTGATGTGATTGAAGCAAATTTTCAAAGGGTAAGTCTTGAAGAAATCTTCAGAACAATAACCTCAGACAATAATTCAAAATAATTGGTAAAGACCCATGAATAATTACTTAAGCAAAACGAATATCATTTTAGATAGAGAATTAAAGGGATATTTTAGAACTCCGTTAGCATCAATCTTTTTACTTGTTTTTTTAGCCTTATCTTCAGGCATGACTTTCTTTTTGGGAAGGTTTTTTGAAAGAGATCAGGCTGATTTAACGACATTTTTTTCATGGCATCCTTGGTTATTCCTTGTATTGATGCCAGCTATCGGTATGAGATTATGGGCTGAAGAAAGAAGATCTGGTACTATTGAACTATTGATTACTTTACCTGTTACAAATACACAGCTAGTCGTTGGTAAATTTTTAGCAAGCTGGATTTTTACTCTGATTGCCCTTATTCTAACCATGCCAATCTGGATAACAGTTAATTATTTAGGTGAACCAGATAATCATGTTATTTTAATATCCTACTTTGGCAGCTGGTTAATGGCAGGAGCCTTTTTAGCTCTTACTTCTTGTCTGTCAGCACTAACTAAAAATCAAGTCATAGCATTTATAATATCATCCATTAGTGGTTTTGTGCTATTAATGGCTGGCTTTAATCTGGTTTTATCAGCTGTAAGGTCATGGTCACCAAATTGGATAACAGAAACAATAAGTTCAATGTCGTTTCTATCACATTTTAGTAGGATACAAATGGGTGTTTTTGATTTGAGTACTCTAGTCTTCTTTGTTTCAATGATAATTTTATGTCTTTGGATAAACGTACAGCTAGTCCAAATTAAAAAAGCAGATTGAGGTTACAATGAACTTTTTAAATAAGATAAAAACTAAAAATCTTGTTAAATTATCAATACTATTTTCCGTAATTATATTTATTTGTGTAAATATAATTACTAACAATGTACTCAATTCATCAAGGGTAGACTTCACAGAAAAAAAACTTTACTCCTTATCTAATAGCACAACTAATCTTCTTAAAAATTTAAATGAGCCAATACATATAAGGCTTTTTGTATCAGGAAATTTGGTAAAAGAAGTACCTCAGCTTTCCACATATGCAAACAGGGTTGAGACAATACTGAAAACTTACAGTGACATTTCTAATGGAAAGATAACATTAGAGGTGATTGATCCAAAACCTTTCTCAGATGAAGAAGATAGAGCTGTTGGAATGGGTATTAACTCATTTTCTGCAACAGAAATGTCAGATGCATTATATTTTGGACTAGCAGCTACAAATTCAACTACAGGGCAAAAAAATATTCCTATTTTTTCTCCAGAAAGAGAAACTTTCCTTGAATATGATCTTTCAAGTTTAATCTCTGAATTAAGTCAGATTCAAAAGCCAGTCATAAGTATTCTTGATAACCTTGGACTAATGGCAGACAGTAGAATTGGCAAACCAGAACAACAAATTTTAAAACAAATGAATGAAATGTTTAAAGTTGAAATGGTTAGTGAAAACGATAATAAGCTCAATGAAAACACAAAAGTTCTTATGATAATTCATCCAAAGTTTTTATCGGATGAGACTTTATATATGATAGATCAGTGGGTTCTTAAAGGAGGATCTACCCTAATATTTTTAGATCCTTATGCTGAAACAGAGGTTAGTAGACAACCAGGCATGCCCCCAATGAACCCAAGATCAAATCTAAAAAAATTATTAGATACATGGGGAATAAAATTCGATAATAAAAAGACCGTCTTAGACTCAGAATTTGGTTTCAGGATCACTAGGAATATTGATGGTCGTGATATACAAGTTACTAACTACCCTTGGCTAAATATTAGAGGAGATGGCTTGAATAAAAACGAAGGTTCATTGTCAAATTTAAGCACAATTGTAATGACTACCGCTGGCGCATTAGAAAAAGCCAACAAAGACACAGTTTTAGAACCAATTATCACCACTAGTAGAAAATCTGGTTTAGGTGATGCACAAAAAGCAGGTGATCCTAAAAATGACCCAAGAGATTTTTTATCAAGCATAAAGTCTGATAACGAAAATTTAATTTTAGCAGGATGGATAAAAACAAATCTCAACTCATCATTTAGTAAAAAAGATGGTCAACTTTTGAAATCCCAAAATAAATCAAACATTCTTTTAGTATCTGACGCTGATATGTTGATGGATCGAAATTGGTTAACGCAACGAGGCGCTTTTGCTAACAATGGCGACTTCGTACTTAATGTTGTTGAACAAATGATTGGTGGTAATGCCCTATCCGATCTTAGAGGTAAGAGTACATCATGGCGTCCATTTGATAAAATAATTGAATTAGAAAAAATCGCTGAAGAAAAATTTCTTTTAGAAGAACAAAGACTAGCTAAAAAATTAAATGAAATGGAAAATAAAATTAGAGATTTAACGCAAAATAATGACAACAACTCAGATGTTTTATCTCCTGAAACTATTGAAGCGATTGATGGTTTTAAAGCTGAAATGATGTCAACAAGATCACAGTTAAGAAGTGTTAAATTTGACCTTAGAAGAGATGTTGAAAATTTAAAACGATGGGTAATAGCTTTAAACGTAGCAATAATTCCCATAATTTTTGCTGGTCTGGCATTAATTATATCTTTAAGAAGAAAAAAATTATTCTACTAAAATAAATTTTGGATAAAAAATGACTAAAAAAAGATTTTTAAACATATCAATAATAACTGCAGCAATCGTTGTTTTAGCGATTATTTCAATAAACGTTAATACAAGTAATTATGGTTTTGAAAATAGAGGTAAATTATTTTTAGATAACTTCACCAAAAACGTTAATGAAATTACAACTATATCAATTAGGTCTTTTGAAAATAATATTAATTTAGTTAAACAAAATAATAATTATATATCTGAGTCAAGTTACCCACTTAAAAAAGGATTGTGGGAAAATTTGATTACAAGTTTATCTTTGTTAAGAATTGAAGAGTTGAAAACAAATGACCCATCTAGGCACTCACAACTAAATCTGCTTCTTCCTGAACAAAATAAAAGTAAAGATGAGGACGAAGGTTATGGAACAAAAATCACATTAAAGAAAGAAGACGGAACTATTTATTCTTCAATACTTTTTGGGATGGTAGATAGAAGTGTTGGTGGAACAAGTGGAGGTCAGTTTGCAAGATTTCCAAATGAAGACCAGACATACCTTCTTAAAGGTGCAATTAGGATGCCTACAACAAAATCTGATTGGTTTGAAAGTTTGCTTTTATCTATTAAAAAGGATGATGTTCAGAAGATTAACTTAAGTAATAAAAATGGGATAATTGAAATTCAATCCAAAGAGAATAAATTGAGTTTGACGACACCAAAATCTGTAAAATTTAAAATTGATGATACACAACTAAGTGATGCTAGAGACGTAATTAATAGCTTTTATTTTTATGATGTTAAAAAATCCACACTAAAATATACAAAAAATTTACCTACGTTGTCGTATGAAGTTAAAGACGGATTAATCTTAACAATTTCCTCTATTAACTCTGACGATGGAGGAGAAAGTTGGGTAATTATTAATGCAAAGTCTAATGACAAGAAGTCAGAAAAAATGGCTCAAGAAATTACAAAAAAGACTAAAGGCTATGAGTTTTTAGCCAACATAATTACTAGCGATATTTTAAGATGGAAACTTAAAGATATTGCGGCAAAAGATAAAAATTCTTAATAAGACCTCGGCATTCCTAAAACATGCTCAGCTAAATAAGATAAAATTAAATTAGTTGATATTGGAGCCACCTGATATAACCTAGCCTCTCGAAACTTTCTTTCTACGTCATATTCCTCTGCAAACCCAAATCCCCCATGAGTTTGCACACATGCTTCTGCTGCTGCCCATGACGCATCCGCTGCAAGCAATTTAGCTGTATTAGCCTCTTCTCCAATAGGCTTCCCGGCTTCATAAAGCCTTGCTGCGTGGTATACCATTAATTCAGCTGCTTTCATTTGTGCATATGCCTTTGCTATTGGGAATTGAATACCTTGATTTTGACCAATTGCTCTTCCGAAAATATTTCTATCATTAGCATAATTTGTAGATTTTTTAGTAAACCATTTAGCATCCCCAATACACTCTGCAGCTATGAGGATTCTTTCTGCATTCATACCAGATAAAATATATCTAAAACCTTTATTTTCTTCGCCAATGAGGTTGGAGGCTGGTATTCTTAAATTATCAAAAAATACTTCAGTTGTAGAATGGTTCATCATTGTTCGTATTGGTCTAATTGTAAGGCCATTACCTTTTGCTTTTCTCATATCTAAAAGAAAAACAGAAAGACCTTCCGTTTTCTTTTTAACTTCATTTAATGGTGTTGTCCTTGCTAAGAGCAACATTAAATCTGAGTGTTCTGCTCTGCTTGTCCAAATTTTTTGACCGTTAATTACATAGTCATCACCATCACGAGCTGCTACTGTACGCAAACTTGTTGTATCTGTGCCACTTGTTGGTTCTGTTACTCCAAACGCTTGTAATCTTAGAGATCCATCAGCTATTTTTGGTAAATATTCTTGTTTTTGTTCAGGAGAGCCATGTCTAAGAACGGTTCCCATAGTATACATTTGCGCATGACATGCTGCGGCATTGCATCCTTGATGATGAATTTCTTCTAAAATAACCGAGGCAGCTACCATTCCTAAACCAACACCTCCATATTCTTCTGGTATAAGGGCTCCTAAAAAACCAGCATCGGTTAGTGCTTTGACAAATTCTGTTGGATAAGCTTGTTCTCTATCAAGTTTTCGCCAATATTCTCCTTGAAAATCTCCGCATAGTTTAGCTACAGAGTCTCTAACTTCTGATATCATTTCGTCATTAGAAACAGAACTTTCTACTTGAATTGTGGTGTCTGGCATATTGGTCCTCATTAACAAGTGAATTTATTTATATATATATAAATTTATTTATATATTACTAGCTTATTTCTAGTAATTAATATTAATTTAAATAACAAAAAAATGATAATCAATAAATACTTTGGAGATTAAGATGAAGTTAGAATTCCACCACATTAACTTTGTATCTAAAGATGTAGACAAAATGAATGATTTTTATAAAAACATTTTGTGTATGGATAGCATTCCTATTGAAAATTTTCCTAGAACAGAAGAAACAGCTGATAGTGGATATAGTGGAAAAATAAATTTTGTTACTGAAGGTAAAATAGAGATGCATTTAGCTGAGAGAGATTTAAATGTTGCTTTTAAAAACAATCAAACAATTAATCCTGTTGATCATGGGCATATAGCATTTAGAACAAATGATATTAAGTCATTTCTAAAAAAATTAAGGGATAATAATATACCATTTTCAGACTACGGAACTACTTTTGCTAGAGAATGGCACCAAGTTTTCTTTCAAGATCCAGAGGGTAATGTCATTGAAGTCCATCAAAAAATTTCTTAACAACTTAAATGATTAAAGAATGTTTTAAAAATCGAAACTTTAGAGTTCTTTGGGGTGCCGGTGGAATGACTGGCATTGCAAGAGCAATGGAGTTTTTAGCACTAAGTTTATACGCACTGCAAGAGCTCGGACTTCCATATTTAGTTACAATGATTTTTGCAGCAAGAATGTTACCTATGAGCCTCTTAGGAATAATAATAGGTACTATCTCAGAAAGAATATCACCATTATTACTAATTAAAATTATTTATTCTTTATCTAATATTTTTACTGCAACAAGCGTAATATTAGTCATCACGAATAATTTTAATGTTTATTTTGCATTTACTCTTGCATTTATAAATGGAATTACTTGGGTTGTAGATCTTGCTGTTAGAAGACGTGTATTAGCAGAGAATCTTAAAAAAAATCTTTTAAGTTCTTCTCTAGCAATGGAAACCCTTTCTAACAACGCAACACGGTTAATTGGACCTCTTTGTGCTGGATCTTTATATGCTTTTGTGGGTTTATCAGGTATTTTTTGTCTTCAATTATTGATGTATATTTTTGCACTCGGATTAATATTTAAATTTAAAGATAATACAAATAATAAAAAGTTTTTAAACTTTTCAAACAAAATAGTTTCAAACATCAAAGAGCATTGGGCACATGGACTTTTAGGTGAAATCTTAAAAACCAGTAAAAAAGCTTATAGTTTAATAAGTTTAAGGTTCGTATTAATAACCACTCTAATTTTTAATATTTTTGGGTTTCCATTAGTTTCTTTAATACCTGTATTAGGTAGAGAAAAGCTAATGTTATCTGAATTTAATATTGGCATTCTGGCATCGTCAGAAGGTTTAGGAGCACTTATAGGTGCCTTACTCATTGGAAATATTTCACCTCAAAGATATCTTTCTTTAATTTTTATTACTGGGGTAGGAGGTTTCTTTTTTGGTATGTATTTGTTTTCTTATTCACCTAACTTATTAATAGCTTTTATAAGTTTAACTTGTGGAGGGATCTTTCTTTCAGGGTTCAGTACAATGCAAGGAGCATTAGTATACCAGGCCTCAACAACTTCTAGGGGTAATAACTTTGGTATACTAGTAACTTGTATTGGAACAGCCCCACTTGGCTTGATTAACTTGTCATGGATAATAACACTAATCCCTGTTGACCAAATGCTTCGAATAAACGTATATTTTGGTTTAATATGCCTTATTGCAACTGGCTTTTATTTTTTAATTAGGAAAAGCTAAATTATTCCATTAGTTAGGTATAGCCTTTAATAAAAATTGGTTCATTATCTTACTAAATTGTGCAGGGTCAGCTGGCATCTTACCTTCCATTAGTCTTGCTTGTTCGAATAAAAGCGTTCCAGCATCACTTACTAAATCATTACTTTCTTTTTTACTTAGAAGTGATTTCATATTTTTGATTAAAGAATGATCTCCATTAATTTCTAATATTCTCGGGGCTCCTTTATAGTTAGAGTCTCTTTGAGCCATTAATTGTTCCATGGCTATATCCATATCACCCTCGTCTGCTACTAAACATACTGGACTATTTGTCAATTTAGAGGATAACCTTATGTCTTTGACTTGATCTCCCAAAACAATTTTTAATTGAGCAATTAAATCTACATACTCTTTGTCTTGTTTAGCTTTATCATCATTAGACTTATTTTTTTTATCTTTATTTTTTGAATCTAATTCATCTAAATTTATCTTACCTTGAGTGATTGATGTAAATTTCTTTTCTTTAAAAGATCCAACCATTGGTAACCAAAATTGATCTATTGCATCTGTCATTATAAGCACTGGTATGTTTTTTGATTTAAAGCCTTCTAAATGTGGACTAGCTAATGCTTGAGCGCTTGTTTCAGCTGAAATATAATAAATTTCTTTTTGTGTATCAGGCATTTTTTCTAAATATTGTGATAGAGATATTGTGTCTTCACTTTCATCAGTCGAAAACCTACATAAATCTAACAATGTTTCTTTTCTTTCTGCATCCTCATATAAACCTTCTTTAAGAACGGCTCCATATTCTTTCCAGAAATTCTTATAACCATCCAAATCTTTTTCACTAACTTTTTTAAGCTCTCTTAGAATTTTACCAACTAAAGATTTGCTAATTTTTGCAACAGCAGGATTATTTTGAAGCATTTCTCTACTAACATTCAAATCTATGTCTTGTGTATCAACAAGTCCTTTTATAAATCTCAAATAACTAGGTATCAATGCATCGCATTTATCAGTTATGAAAACTCTGTTAATATATAATTTTAGAGATGATTTTCTATCAGGATTAAATAAATCAAAAGGTCTAGTAGATGGTATGCAAATTAGATTAGTATAACTAATTGTTCCTTCTGTATTATTATGCATTGTTAAGAGTGGCTTTCCAAATCCCGCACCTATATGAGAGAAAAATTCTTGATATTGTTCATCTTTAATTTCTTTAGCAGGACGAGTCCAAAGGGCAGAAGCTTCATTTAATGTTTTAATTTCAGAGTCTTTTTTATCTTTTTGGCTTAATTTTACAGGATAAGAAATGTGATCCGAATACTTTCTTACAATAAATTGAAGTCTAGTTTCTTCCAGAAACTCTTTTGCATCTTTTTTAAGTTTTAATAAAATAGATGTGCCAAAATTATCTTTGTCAGCTTTAGCTAAATTAAAACCAGTTTTACCATCTGAAGACCACTTCCAAGCCTGGCTGTCTCCAGCTTTCTTAGATATCACTTCAACGTCATCAGCTACCATAAATGATGCATAAAAACCTACACCAAATTGACC
>CACJQK010000022.1 GCA_902595515.1 uncultured SAR116 cluster alpha proteobacterium | reverse complement strand
AAAAAATGCAATTAATTTACTTTTAATTGTTGCCTAACATTAAATTCCCTTTTATTGTTTTCGCTAAATATGCTATTTTGCATTGAATCTAGCAGTTGCTAGAAATTAAACATGACAAGTATAAGGGGAGTTTATAAATGTCTTTCTTAAAATATTTAATACCGGCTAGTTTTTTAGCCCTACTTCCAACACTTTCATTTGCAGGGTCACACGGCGCTAATCTAGACCCAAGTGATGCTGTTGGTATAAGTTTCTGGATAATATCTATTTCCATGGTTGCAGCAACTGTTTTTTTCTTAATGGAATCATTGAGAGTAAAAGGCAAGTGGAGAACATCTCTAGTTGTTGGTGCTCTTGTTACACTAGTTGCTGGAGTTCACTATTTCTATATGAGAGAAGTGTGGGTAGCCACAGGTGCATCTCCTACAGTATTCAGATATGTTGACTGGATAATTACAGTTCCATTACAAATGATTGAATTTTATTTAATCCTTGCAGCATGTACCGCTATCGCTGGAGGTGTTTTCTGGAGATTATTCCTTGGATCATTAGTAATGTTAATCGGTGGATATTTAGGTGAAGCTGGTTTTATAAATGCAACTCTTGGGTTTGTAATCGGAATGGCTGGATGGATATTCATCCTTTACGAAATCTTTGCTGGTGAAGCTGGTAAGGTTAGTGCAGAAAGTGCACCTGAATCTGTACAGTCAGCCTTTAACACAATGAAATGGATTGTCACAATTGGTTGGGCTATATACCCAATTGGATACTTCATGGGTTACATGATGGGTGGTGCTGACGTAAATGCATTGAATTTTATTTATAACATAGCTGATGTTATTAATAAAATTGCTTTCTGTTTAGCAATATGGGCCGCAGCTGTATCAGAGTCAGATGCGTAAGTATTAAAAAATTAAAACAAAAAGCCTGTAGGCAATCCTGCAGGCTTTTTTTTTGTATTATGGTTATTAATCGTAATGTCTTTATTTGACAAAAAACAAAATAATAAAAAAATCAAAAGTATTGTAATTGGTGGTGGTTTTGGTGGTATAGCAATTGCTCTAAGATTAAGAGCCCTCGGACATCAAGTTACCTTAATAGAAAGATTAGGATGTTTGGGTGGTAGGGCTCAGGTTTTTAAAAAAAATGGTTTCAAACACGATGCTGGGCCTACGGTAATAACGGCTCCTTTTCTATTTGATGAACTCTTCGAGCTTTTCAATGAGAAAAGGGAAGATCATGTCGAATTCAGACCTTTGGAAACTTGGTATAGGTTCCATTTTCATGATGGTCAAACTTTTGATTATTCAGGAAGTATACAAAAAACTAAAAAAGAAATGAAAAAGTTTTCAATCGAAGATTCAAATAATTATGATAAATTATTAGAGGCCTCAAAAGCTATTTTTGATGTAGGTTTTACAAAATTATCAGATAAACCTTTTAGCTCCTTTCTCTACATGATAAAACAAGTACCTGCTCTAATAAAGTTAAAAAGCTATTTAACAGTTTCTCAGTTAGTAAATAAACATATCAAGAATACACATTTGAGAGCAGCTTTTTCTATACATCCATTATTGGTAGGAGGAAACCCATTTACTACTACATCTATTTATGCGCTTATACATTTTCTAGAGAGAAATTGGGGAGTTTATTTTAGTATGGGTGGCACTGGAAAACTTGTTGAAGAGTTAACAAAATTATTAGAGCGGACAGGGGTTGAAATAAAATACAATACAGATATAAAAAATGCTTTTGAAACTAATGGTAAAATTGAAAAAATTGAATGTATTAACGGCGACACATTTTATGCTGATAACTACATCTTTAACGGAGACCCACCAACTTTCTATAATGAAATTTTGAAATCAAGTAGTAAAAGAAGAAAAAAATTCCTACCAGAAAGATTAACTAGTTATTCGTTCGGGATGTATGTTTTGTTCTTTGGGACTAAAAAACAATATTTAAATATAGCCCACCATTCAATATGGTTGAGTAAAAGATTTAAAGGTTTGTTAACTGATATTTTTTATAACAAAATTTTAAGTGAAGATTTTTCATTATACATTCATAGACCTACTGCAACTGATGAAAGTTTTGCTCCAAAAGGTTGCGATAGTTTTTATGTGCTTTGTCCTGTTCCTAATTTACAAGGTAATATTAATTGGAAAATTGAAGGTGATAAACTTAAAGACAGAATTGTAAACTCTTTAGATAGTACAATTTTGCCAGAATTAAAAAATAATATTTGTGATGAATTTTATATGACTCCCGTTGATTTTAAAAATGATTACCGCTCTACTCATGGTGCAGGGTTTTCAATAGCACCAAATTTTTCACAATCTGCATGGTTTCGATATCATAATAAAGATCCTCATATTGACAATTTATTTTTTGCTGCTGCTGGAGCTCATCCTGGTGCTGGTATTCCAGGAGTATTATCATCAGCAAAAGTTGTTGAAAGGTTATTAAAATAAAAGAGATTAAAATGGATTGCCATGTTGATGATGACAAAATAGTACTAAAAAAAAATGGCAAAAGTTTTCATTGGGCTGGTAAGTTCTTAAATAAAGAATGCATAAATAGGGCAGCTGAATTATATAGCTTTTGTAGAATTTTAGATGATATAGCAGATAGTGGAGAAGCTAATTCTCATAAGTATCTCATTAATTTTAAATCTATCATTAAAAAAAATATAATTACAGAACTAGAAAATATTTATTCAATTAAGTATCCAAAATTTTTAAAATCATCCTCTAAAAAAGCAGTAATAGATTTAATTGATGGGCTTATTTTAGATCAAAAGGGTGTCTTGTTTAAGCAGGAAGAAGAGTTAATTAGATATTCTTATCATGTTGCCGGAACTGTTGGAATAATGATGTGTGACGCTTTAAAGTGTGATAATGTTTATGCTAAATCATTTGCTATAGATCTTGGAATAGCTATGCAGCTTACAAATATTGCAAGAGATGTTTTAGAAGACGCTAAAATGGGAAGACGATATTTACCTGGGAGCTGGGTCCAGAATATTTTACCTAAAGAAATAGTTTTAGCAGCTAAAACTAATGACTTAAAAAAAATTCATATGATTTCAAAAGGTATAAAAAAATTATTAATTCTAGCTGAACAATATTACTTGAGTGGAGAAAAAGGTTTCACCTTTTTGCCCTTTAATACAAGGGTTGCAATTTCTGTAGCATCAGGAGTCTACAGAGAGATTGGGGTACAGTTAGAAAATGAAAATTACAATTGGCAAAATGGAAGGCAAATAACATCAATCTTCTCGAAAATAAAAATTACACTATTCAAGACTTTTAAAGAAATTTTTTATTTAAGAAATAAGAAAAATCATAATGCTGAACTACATACCTATTTAGAAAAATTAGTGAATGATAAAAAAGGAAATTAACATTATTGGAGGTGGTTGCGCAGCATTATCATTGGCTAGATTAATTCGCAACTTACCTAATTACAAATTCAATTTATTTATAGGTAACAAACGTAAAACTAATAAAGATCATTTTTGGGGATTTTGGAAAGTTAAAATTAATTATGAGGCTTATAATAAAGCAAATCATGTGTGGTCTAAATGGTCAATCAATACTAATGACTCTAAACATATTCTAACGTCAGTCAAACATCCTTATTGTGTAATAAAAAGAAAAAAATGGTTGGATATATGTAAAAAACAACTTCCAAGTCAAAAATTTACCATTTCAGAAAATAATGTACTTGAAAAAGATGGTCAATTATTTGTAAAGAATAAGAAAATTAAAGGCGATTTAGTTTTTGATAGTAGACCACCTAAAATTCCAAGCAATATTTTGTTGCAGCATTTTGAAGGATTTGTAGTTACTTCTGAGAAAAATGTATTTAATGAAGATATGGTAACATTAATGGATTTCAGATGTGATCAGTCAAGAGGTATGCATTTTATTTACTTACTACCATTTAGTAAACGTAAAGCATTGGTTGAATCTACAATGTTTTCAAAAACAGTTGAAAACAAAAAATTTTACTCAGCTGAAATTTCAAAATATCTCAAAAAATATTTTAACTTGGACAAGTTCAAAAAGAGTGATCACGAAAAAGGTGTTATTCCCATGCATTTTATTTCTTGTGCATCCAGAGAAATGTATAATATTGGTACAAGGGGAGGGGCAGTAAGACCTTCTTCGGGATATGCTTTTACTTTTATTCAAAAACAGGCATTTCAAATAATTAGCCAAATAAAAAATAGAAAAAAAATTAATACTCAAATTCATAATGCTATTGATTTATTTTTAGATAAAATATTTATAAATGTTATAAATGAGTATCCTATGTTAGCTTCCAAAATATTTTCAAGGTTAGCCAGAATTTTAAATGGTGATGAAATGGCTAAATTTATGTCTGGAAATGCTTCACTATTAACAACTTGCAAAATAATTATTTCAATGCCTAAAATACCATTTATTAAATCATTTTTTTATGTTGTGTATCGTAAATGGTTCAATTTACCTTAGATTGGTTAGATTATATCTCATTATTTTTTATTATTTTTATGGGTATTCCCCATGGAGCTCTTGATGGAGCTATCTCTGTTACATTAGGTTTTGCGAAAAGTTCTTATTTACAGGTACGATTTATAATTACGTATTTATTAGTTGCCACATTAATTGTTGTTCTGTGGTATTTTTTACCAGTTTTTTCCCTCATTTTGTTCTTAATAGTAAGTGTTTTTCATTTTGGTTGTGGCGATTTAAATTGGAAAAATAATAATTTATATTATATCTGTGGTTATGCTCATGGTGGGCTGGTAGTATTGGGCATAATTTTTTTTAACAAAGATGAAGTTGATCATCTCTTTTCAATTTTATCTGGTAATCAATTATACTTATTGTGGCAATTTCTTTATGTAGCTCTTTTAGTATGGATTTCATCATTAATTTTAATATTATTTAATTATAAAAAAATTATTTTCTCTAAAAATTATATCAAATTATTAACTGTAATGGTTTTAGTCATATCACTTTTTCCACCTTTGCCAGCATTTGCCATATATTTTTGTCTTATTCACAGCATTCACCATTTTAAAAGAATTATACCAACGTTATTAAACTTTATGGAAAAGAAAAAATTATTATACCTAATGATTATTTTTTCTGTATTTAGTTGGTTAGGTGGTGGAACTGCATATTATATTTTACTAAATTTATACTCTTATTCAGATACAATCATAAAAGTAACGTTTATTGGTTTGGCAGCGTTAACTTTTCCACATATGATTTTAGTAGACGGAGTGTTTAGGTTAAAATTTAAAATTTAGAATCTCTGTCTATTAACTTATATAATTTCCTAAAGATGATATTGTTAACAATAGACCAAGAACGACATTTGATTTAAATATTTGCAGTGGATTATTCTGCTCTATGTTTTTTATTTTTATTACTTGATAAGTAAGATGCAATCCACAAATCGATACACCAATGTACCAAAAGATATTATTATTTAATAAATATCCACTAATAATTAATAAGCAAAACATTAAACTATAGGAACATCCTACAAAAAGAGTTAAGAAGTTTTTAGCTGAAACAGCAGAATTTTTAACACCAAAAATTTCATCTTCATTTTTATCCTGACATCCATAGATTGTGTCATATCCAATGATCCAGAATACAGTTGCCAAATACATAATGAATATTCCTAAATTCCACTCTTCATTTGCAGCAGACCAAGCTGTTGGGACAGCCCAACTAAAGGTCAATCCTAAAACAATTTGTGGCCATTTTGTAAATCTTTTGGCCAAAGGATATAAGATAACTAGAGGTATCGCTGAGACAGCTACAAACCAAGTATAAATATTTAATTGATATAGACAAATTAAACCAATTAATAACATTATAATTAAAAAATAGGTTGCATGTAAAATTGAAATTTCACCACTGGCAAGAGGTCTTGTTTTTGTTCTAGAAATTTTTTTATCAATATCTTTGTCCCACATATCATTAATAGTACATCCGGCAGCTCTCATAACAATTGAACCTATTAAGAAAATAAACATTAGTTTTATACAGTTTATAAAATCTAAATTTGTTAATGGAAGTACCCACCATCCAGGTAGAAGAAGAAGCCAAAAACCGACTGGTCTGTCAAATCTCCCTAATCTTATCCATTTAACATAATGTTTAGGAAGTATATTCCACCAACCATTATTAAGTATGTCAGAATTATTTTGTTTGGGTATATTCATAAATAATGCAATATCATTATACTATATTGTAATCAATTAGCAGTTAAAGCATTTTTTAAGGATATGGTTTTCTCAAATGTTAGATTTATCTTATAAAGCTAAAATCAGACTTTATTTTCCAGGAAAATTATCTTTAGAAGATTCAGTTAAATTAGAAAATAAACAAGTTCATTATTTAATAAATGTAATGAGAAAAAAAATTGATGATTCAATTTTAGTTTTTAATTGCGTTAATGGTGAGTATTTGGCTAAAATTTCTGAGATTTATAAAAACACAATTATAATTAATATTATTAAAAAAATACGAGATGCCAAAATTGAAAATGATATCTGGTTATTATTTGCGCCAGTTAAAAAATCTCCGACTGAATATATAGTGCAAAAGGCAACTGAATTGGGAGTATCTAAAATTATACCTGTAATTACAGAACGTACTATCACAAAAAATTTAAATTTAAAAAGAATGCAAGATATAGCTATTGAATCTTCTGAACAATGCGAACGCATAACGATCCCTGAAGTCTGTGCTGTAAAGAAACTTAAGGATTTAATTTCTAACTGGGATAATGATCGAATTATATTTTTTTGTGACGAAACGATTAGAAACAACGATGTCGTCAAAATAGATTTTCAAAATCTATCAATAAAGTCTTTTGGTGCTATTCTAGTGGGTCCTGAAGGTGGTTTCAGTACAGATGAAACGAATTATTTAAGAGAAAAGAAGTTTATAAGACCAATTGATCTAGGACCTAGAATTTTGAGATCTGATACAGCAGTAATTGCTGCTCTTTCTCTTTGGCACTATATAAAAGGAGATATAAAAAATAATTAATAATCTTATAATTAAGTTCAATATAGATTAGAAATATTATAACATGTAAAGTGTTAATATTTTCAATTATTGCCATAATCTAAATATGAGATCTAAATGCCAAGATTAAAAAAAGATCACCTCATAAATTGGTTTAAAGAAGGTGAAAAAAAAAGAGAAGATTGGAAAATAGGTACTGAACATGAAAAATTTGTTTTTCATTTAAATAACTTAGAAAGAGTTGGTTATTTTGGTAAATCAGGAGTAAGTGAACTATTAAATAATCTTGCAAATGAAAATAAATGGGAAAAAATTTCAGAAAAAAATAATACGATTGCTTTAAAAGATCAAACTGGTGCGTCAATTTCTCTTGAACCTGGTGGACAATTAGAATTATCGGGGTCTCCTCTAGATAACTTACATCAAACATGTAGAGAGACAGGAAGACACCTAAAAATAATGAAAAAAGCCATGAACAAACTTGGATTATCAATGATTGGTCTAGGTTATGATCCTAAGTGGTCTCGTTCAAAGCAAAATTGGATGCCAAAGGGTCGATATGAAATCATGAAAAATTTTATGCCTAAAGTTGGTCAACTCGGGTTAGATATGATGTTAAGGACATGTACTATTCAAGTTAATCTGGATTATTTGAATGAACAGGACATGGTCCAAAAGTTTCAAACATCCTTAGCATTACAATCCATTGCAACAGCTATTTTCGCTAACTCACCATTTATTGAAGGTAAAGAAAGTGGATATTTATCTTCAAGAGCAATGGTCTGGACTGATACTGACCCAAATAGAACAGGTGTACCAGAAATTGTATTTAATAAATCTTTTGGCTATGAGGAATGGTTAGATTATGTTCTCAAAGTGCCAATGTATTTTGTATATAGGAAAGGCGAATATGTTGACGTATCTGGAAGATCTTTTTTAGATTTTATGGATGGAAAATTAGAAGGTTTTGATGGTCAATTTCCTTCTCTTAAAGACTGGGAAGACCATATAACAGTTGCATTCCCAGAAGTTAGACTTAAACAATATTTAGAAATGAGAGGTGCAGACGGTGGGCCATGGAATATAATTTGTGCTCTCCCAGCGTTATGGGTGGGATTATTGTATGATAATGAGGCTCAATTAGAGGCCTATGATTTGGCAAAGCCATTTATGAATGCTCAGCTTCTAGAAGAAGGAAGAATTTCAGCTGCAAAATATGGTTTGAATGGGAAGCTAGGATCCAAAAAAATTATCGATATAGCAGAAGAAATGATAAGAATTTCTAGTTTAGGCCTTCAAAGACGTAATAAATTAGATGAACGAGGCGTTGATGAAAGACAGTTTTTAGATCCACTGCACAATATCATTAGAAACAAAAAGACTGGATCTGAAATTCTTCTGGAAAAGTTTAATGGCATCTGGAAGAAAAATATAGACAAAGTATTTATCGATAACGCTTTCTGATACTTTATTTCGTATCAGTCCCTCCTACTGTAATGCCTCCCATTAATAAAGTAGGTTGTCCAACGCCCACAGGGACACCTTGACCTTCTTTCCCACATGTGCCAATTCCGTCATCTAAAGACATATTATTTCCAATAAGAGAAATTTTCGACATTGCATCAGGACCATTACCAATTAGGGTTGCTCCTTTAAGAGGCTGCTTAATATTTCCATTTTCGACTAGATAGGCCTCTGAAGCAGAAAAAACAAATTTCCCATTTGTAATATCAACTTGTCCACCAGCAAAATTAACAGCATAAATGCCTTTTTTAACTGAACTTATAATCTCTTCTGGTTCAATTGTTCCATTATCCATGTAAGTGTTTGTCATTCTTGGCATAGGGTAATGAGAATAAGACTGTCTTCGTCCATTTCCAGTTGGTTCCATTTTCATTAATCTTGCATTCTGTCGGTCTTGCATATAATTTCTTAAAATTCCATTTTCTATTAAAATATTTTTTGATGATTTTGTACCTTCGTCATCAATTGTTATTGATCCTCTTTTGTTTTCAATTGTCCCGTCATCAATTACTGTAACCCCGTCAGCAGTAACTTTTTCTCCAATTTTCCCTGAGAATATTGAAGTACCTTTCCTATTAAAATCTCCTTCTAAGCCATGACCTACAGCTTCGTGTAACATAACACCTGGCCAGCCTGGACCTAAAATAACAGGCATTTCACCAGCAGGTGTAGGAATAGATTCAAGGTTAGTATTAGCAATTCTCAAAGCTTCTTTAACTTGACCTTTCCATCTGTCAGAATTAATCCATTCTTCGTATCTTCCTCTTCCACCACATCCGGAGTTTCCAGTCTCTCTCCTTCCATTTTTTTCAACAACTAATGATACGTTAAGTCTAATAAGAGGTCTAATGTCCGCAGTTCTCTTTCCATCAGCTCTTAATATTTGAATTGCTTGATAAGAGGCAGAAATAGATGCTGAAACTTGAATAACTTTGTTATCAATTGATCTTGCGTAAGCATCAATTTCCTGAAGTAAACTTGTTTTTATTTTAAATGAAGTTTCCTCAATTGGATTTATTGAAGTGTAAAGTGGTTTGTTAATTCCATGTGATGGACCTGGAGCCATTATTCCTGAATAGTTTTTTGATACGGACCTTACTGTTTCTGAGGCTCTTTTAAGAGAAGACACAGTTATTTCGCCAGAATGAGCAAACCCTCTGGCTTCACCAGCAATTGCCCTTAAACCAAATCCCTTAGTACTATCGTAAGCAATATTTTTCATTCGTCCATCGTCAAATGAAAACGATTCTAATTTTGTTGATTCAAGATACAATTCTCCGTCATCAGCATCTTTTAGAGTTTCTGATACAATAGATTGAGTTTTATTAAGATCAAAATCATTATCCTCGTAAAATAATTTATCAGTTATTTCTAACGGTGATTTATTTTCCATTTCTGAGCCTATTATTAATTTTTTATTTATATGACATGGCAATATAATTACTATTCTTCAAGATTAACACTAAAAAATATAAATTTGATAACTAAATAATAAATTATCTCAAAAAAAATAATTTATTTGGTTTTAGATCTAGCATTTTTCATAAAAAAGTTTTAAGTAATACATATAAATACATATTTTAGAATCATTTCAAATTAATCTAACTTCAATCTACCATTTTAGGTGCAATTTGATTAAAGCTTGAGGAGTATAAATAATGAAAATAACTTTCCATACTATATTAAAAAGTTGGAAAAATATTTTAAATTATATTTTTTTAGCAGCTGGAACAATGATGTTTTTTTTGTTAAATACAGCTGTTGCGTCAGAACCAAAGCCATGGCAAATGGATCTACAAGAACCTGCTGGAATAATTGCCACTAAAGCAACAGACCTTCATAACTTTCTTCTTGTTGTAATTACCTTGATTTCAGTTTTTGTGCTTGGTCTATTAGTTTATGTATGCATAAAATTTAGAGAAAAACCTGACGTAAAACCTTCGAAAACTTCTCATAACACACTGATTGAGATTATTTGGACTGTGGTTCCGGTTTTGATTCTTGTTATTATTGCTGTCCCTTCATTTAAGCTTCTTTATTTAACTGAAGCAGACAAGCCTGTTGATATGGTTGTTAAGGTGTCTGGGGCCCAATGGTATTGGAATTATGAATATCCGGATGAAGAAATTTCATTTGATTCATACATAATTGCAGAAAGTGACTTAAAGGTTAATCAAAAAAGAATGTTGGATGTGGATAATCCACTAGTTGTGCCTGAGGGTACGAGAATAAAATTTCTTGTAACTGGCAATGACGTTATGCATTCATTTTTTGTTCCGTCTTTAGCTCTTCAAGTTTACTCTATAGCTGGAAGAATTAATGAAATTTGGACAGAAGTTCCTAAAGGAAAGAAAAAGTACTATGGGCAGTGTAATCAAATATGTGGTGTTAACCATGCTTACATGCCAATAGTAATCCAAGCTCTTCCTAAGAATGAATATGAAAAATGGCTAAAAGAAGCAAAAGTTAAATTTGCAAACAACCCTAAAAATGAAAATGCTAAAATAGCATTATTAGAAAAAAAAGAAGTTAAGGAGATAAAATAATGGCTTCATTGTCTCAAACCGCAAATACAGGTTCATCACATGATCATCATGGGGCTCCGTCAGGCTTCGTAAAAAGATGGTTATATTCAACTAACCATAAAGACATTGGTACTATGTATATAATTTTTGCTATAGTTGCTGCTTTCATTGGCGGAGCGATGTCAATTTATATGAGAATGGAGTTGATGAACCCAGGTGTGCAGTACATGGAAGATGGTCATATGTGGAACGTTTTCACAACTGCACATGGTTTGATAATGGTTTTCTTTGTTGTTATGCCAGGTTTAATTGGAGGTTTTGGTAATTGGTTTGTTCCTATCATGATTGGCGCTCCAGATATGGCCTTCCCAAGAATGAATAACATATCTTTTTGGCTTTTACCCCCAAGCTTTGTTTTGCTGTTGTTATCAGCTGTAGTTGATGGTGGCGTTGGAGTTGGTTGGACCATATATCCACCTCTTTCAAGCTCGGCAGGTTCTCCAGGTATGGGTATGGACCTTGCAATATTTTCTCTACATTTAGCGGGCGCATCTTCAATATTAGGTGCAGCAAACTTTATAACAACGATATTTAACATGAGGGCACCTGGAATGACACTTCACAAAATGCCATTATTTGTGTGGTCCATGCTAGTTACAGTTTTTTTGTTGTTGTTAGCCATACCTGTACTAGCCGGTGCAATAACGATGTTGCTTACTGATAGAAATTTTGGAACAAGTTTTTTTATTCCAGAAGGTGGTGGTGATCCTATTCTATTTTTGCATCTTTTTTGGTTTTTTGGTCATCCCGAGGTTTATATCATGATATTGCCAGCTTTTGGTATTGTAAGCCAGATTGTTTCAACATTCTCAAGAAAACCAGTTTTTGGTTATTTAGGAATGGCATATGCTATGGTTTCTATAGGTGTAATTGGTTTTGTGGTATGGGCACATCATATGTACACTGTTGGTTTGTCTGTAGATACAAGAGCATATTTTACAGCTGCCACTATGGTTATAGCTGTTCCAACCGGCATTAAAATTTTTTCATGGATTGCAACAATGTGGGGTGGGTCTATAGTTTTTAAAATACCTATGTACTGGGCAATTGGTTTCATTTTTCTTTTTACTGTTGGTGGCGTAACAGGTGTAGTGTTAGCCAATGCTGGATTAGATGTTGTCCTACATAACACATACTACGTTATTGCACACTTTCATTATGTACTATCATTAGGAGCTGTGTATGGCTTATTCGCAGCTTTTTACTATTGGTTTTCTAAAATGACTGGATATGAATACAGCGAAGGTTTAGCAAAGCTCCATTTTTGGGTTACATTTATAGGTGTAAACCTAACATTTTTTCCAATGCATTTTTTAGGCTTAGCAGGTATGCCAAGACGCTATGTTGATTATCCTGATGCATTTGCAGGATGGAATATGGTTGCATCAATTGGATCTTATATAGGAGCTCTTGGTGCTATAATCTTTTTAGTCGTCATAATTGAGGCTTTTGTAAAGAAGCGAAAAGCTGTTAAAAACCCATGGGGTTCAACTGACAATACTTTAGAATGGACGGTTTCTTCACCACCCGCATTTCATACTTTTGCTGAAATACCAAAAGTAAAATAATATAGGTTTTGAACTTTAATATGCCCTCGATAGTAGTTAACACTAAGGATATATCGCAAAAGTATAATAACTTAGGTTCACCATATGATTATATTAATCTTATGAAGCCTAGAGTCATGTCGTTAGTAGTTTTTACAGCTTTTGTTGGATATTATAATGCAGTTCCAGTATTAGATAGTTCAATTAATCCATTTTTAGCTTTGATTGGAATATTCGCTATAGCCCTTGGAGCAGGTGCATCTGGGGTTCTAAACCAATGGTTTGATAAAGACATTGATATATTAATGGATAGAACAAAAAATAGACCTATCCCATCTGGCAAGATTCAACCTCCTGAAGCTCTGTCATTTGGAATAATTACGTCCATTTTGTCTATAATAATATTAGGTTTATCTATAAATTGGTTAGCAGCCAGTTTGCTTGCTTTTACAATATTTTTCTATGCAGTAGTCTATACCATTTGGCTTAAAAGACATACTGTTCAAAATATTGTAATAGGTGGTGCTGCTGGTGCATTTCCACCCGTTATTGGGCATATTTGTGCTACAGGTTCTATTGGGATAGAAGCTTTAATTTTATTCTTAATTATATTTTTATGGACACCACCACATTTTTGGGCTCTGGCTTTAATAAATAAATCAGATTATAGAGCTGCTAAAATCCCAATGTTACCAATTGTTTATGGTGATATGACTACTCGAAAGAATATTTTTATTTATTCACTTTTACTCATGCCTTGCGTATATCTTCCTTGGATTTTAAATTACTCTGGTAACTTTTATGTCATAGTTGTTACATTACTAAATATTGAATTTATCAGAAGATCAATTTCTGTATTGAAAGAAAATAAAGATTCAGAAAAAGGTCTATTTGTGTACTCAATTTTTTATTTGAGTATTTTATTTGCGAGTATTTGTTTTGATAAATTTATTAGTAATTTTATGATAGGTTAGATATGAAATCTAATAAAAATGATAAATATATTAAAGCATTCTACGAAAATAGAAAATCGAAGAATTTTGCTATTTTAGGAATAATAATATTTATGGTTGTTCTTTTCTTTTTTATTACAATTTTAAGAATGGATGTCACTGCATAAATGTCTTCAAGTTTATCAAAAAAAAATAATAATTCGTTAAAGTGGGCATTCCTAATTGTTTTTTTTATGCTTGGTTTATCTTTTGCCTCTGTCCCACTGTATGATTTGTTTTGTAGAGTTACTGGATATGCAGGGACGGTTCAAAGAGCTTCACTAGCTCCAGGATCAAATGGGCAATATAAAAACATTCAAATAAGATTTGATTCAAATATCTCACAAGAACTTAATTGGGAGTTTAAGGCTCCTAAACAAGAAATAATTGTTCAGCCTGGTATACAACAAGTTATTTACTATACAGCAAAAAATTTATCGAACAAACCAACAACAGGTACAGCAGTATTTAACGTATCTCCTCCAAAAGCTGGAAGTGTTTTTATGAAAGTTGATTGTTTTTGTTTTGTAAAACAGACACTTCAGCCAGGTGAAGAGGTTAAAATGCCTGTGTCATTTTATGTTGACCCAAGCATAAATGACGATGAAAACACAAAAAACTTGGAAGAGATAACTTTGTCGTATACATTTTTTAATGCTGAAACATAGTTTATAATTGAAAAATTTTTTAGTTTAAGTTGAGTTAGGATATATAAAGGTTAATTAAGGAGAATGTAATGAGCGGTGAACAAAAACATCAATATCACTTAGTTGAACCAAGTCCATGGCCTGCCTTAGGATCTGCTGCTGGCTTTACCCTTTTTCTTGGGCTTACATTATATATGCATGAATATCCATACTCGTTATGGGTCTTAGGTGCAGGTTTGTTTATGGTGTTAGCTACCATGTTTTATTGGTGGAGGGACATTGTAAGAGAAGCTGAATACCAAGGCCATCATACACCTATCGTCCAAATTGGTATGAGATATGGCATGATTTTTTTTATTTGCTCTGAGGTTATGTTTTTTGTCGCTTTTTTTTGGGCTTTTTTTGATTCAAGTTTATACCCTGATACTGGTGTTTGGCCACCAGAAGGTATTGTAGCTTTAGACCCATTTGATCTACCATTAATCAATACACTAATACTACTATTATCTGGTTGTACAGTTACTTGGTCTCATCACGCTCTTCAACATGATAATAGAAAAGATTTTATGACAGGTCTTGTTTTAACTATAATTTTAGGTGCAATATTTACAGCGGTTCAAGCATATGAATATCAGCATGCCACTTTTGCGTTTACTGATGGGATTTATGCTTCAACTTTTTATATGGCTACTGGTTTCCACGGATTTCACGTATTAGTTGGAACAATATTTTTAACAGTTTGTTTATTTAGAGGTCTTAAAGGTCATTTCACTGCTGATCATCACTTTGGGTTTGAAGCAGCAGCTTGGTATTGGCATTTTGTTGATGTTGTTTGGTTGTTTTTATTTGTTTGTATATATTGGTGGGGTGGTTGATAGGTATTTATAATACTTATCAAAAAAAAGGTTTATATACTAATAATGAAATTACAATTTAAGCCAATGTTATGGCCATCAATATTTTCTATAATAATTTTTGCTATTTTAATTAGTTTTGGTACTTGGCAAGTTAAGAGACTATTTTGGAAAGAAGCTCTAATTGAAAATTATCTTACGCAAAGTCAATCTAATCCAATTACAGATCCTGCTGAACTAGAGAAGTCTTCAATTAATGAATTTAAGTCTATTGGTATTTTAGGTCGTTTTATGCACAATAATGAAATTTATATTACAGGTAAAACTTACGAAGGTAACGCAGGATTTCACGTGATAACTCCATTTATAATGCAAAATAACAAAATTGTTCTTATTAACAGAGGTTGGGTATCAGAAAGTTATAAAAATCCTGATAAAAGAAAATTTAGTCTTACCAAAGGCTTAGTAAAATTAAAAGGAATTATAAGATATCCACAAAAGAAAGGTTATTTTGTTCCAGAAAATGATGGAGAAAATGGTTTTTGGTTTACAATTGTACCTAATCAGATTTTTGACTTTATAAATATTATCTCGAACAAAACAATTAATGATTATTATATTGATGCTCTTCGTGTTGGTGAAAAGCTGACACTGCCTATCGGAGTAGATGGTGAACCTAAATTTCGCAATCAACATTTATCATATGCAATAACCTGGTATGGATTAGCCTTATCTCTTCTATTTGTGTACTTTTCATATCATGCGACATCTGGAAGATTAATATTTAAAAAGAATAAACCAAATGAATGATTATATTAAATATTCAAGTACAAGAGGAGGAGATGATTCTCTCTCATATGAAGAGGTTCTTTTAGCTGGCTTAGCAAGAGATGGTGGGTTATTTATGCCAGAAAAATGGCCAAGTTTTAGTTATGTTGACTTAAAAAACATGAAAGAACTTAGTTATTCAAAGTTAGCTTCTAAAATTTTAGAACCTTTTATTCAACCTTTTTTGGATGAGGATGATATTTCAAATATTTGTGAGTCTACTTATTCATCGTTTGGTGATGATGTAGCGCCTTTAAAAGAGCTTAAGGAAAACATATATATCTTGGAGCTTTTTCATGGTCCCACATTAGCATTTAAAGATTATGCTATGCAATTTTTATCCAGAGCATTTAACAGAGCGTTAGAAAAAAAAAATACAAGAGCTGTAATTTTAGGTGCGACTAGTGGTGATACTGGTTCTGCTGCTCTAGAGGCATTTAAGGGTAAAGATAATATAGACATTTTTATACTTTTTCCGCACAAAAGGGTATCAGAAGTTCAACAAAAACAAATGACTTGGATAAATGAAGACGGAGCTCATGCCTTATCTGTAAAAACTGATTTTGACGGGTGTCAGGAAATTGTTAAAGATTGTTTTGCAGACTTAAATTTTAAAGATAGTACATCACTTTCTGCTATAAACTCAATCAATTGGGTTAGATTATTACCTCAAATAGTTTACTATTTCTACTCTGCGCTTAGAGTAGGATCTCCAGAAAAAGAGGTCGTTTTTTCAGTGCCCACAGGTAATTTTGGAAATATTTTAGCTGGATGGATGGCAAAAAAAATGGGACTTCCTATTTCTAGATTGATATGTGGTTCAAATCAAAATGACATTCTTACTAGATTTTTTGAAAGTGGTATTATGAAACGAAAAAATGTTTCTCCTTCTTATAGCCCAAGCATGGATATTCAAGTTTCTAGCAATTTTGAGAGATTATTATTCGAAATAAATGATAGAGACACAAATTTAGTCAAAAAGCAAATGAATGAATTTAAAGTTGATGGTAACTTTCAAATCACTCAATACCAACTTAACAAAATAAAAAATTTATTTGCCGCTTTTAAGATAAGTGATCTTGATACCCTTAATATAATTAAAAAAACTTACTTTGATCACAAATATATGCTTGATCCTCATAGCGCGATAGGTTACGGCGCTGTACAAAAAGCTATTGAGCAAAAAATTATTTCGAATGATTCTCCAATAATTTCTCTTGCTTGCGCACACCCTGCAAAATTTCCACAAGTAATAAAAAAAAGTATTGGAATAATACCTGAATTTCCTATTCATTTAGTTCAAATTATGGGTCAAATTGAAAATTTTAAAATAATTGAACCTAATGTAAAAGATGTTCAAGATTATATTACAAAGTCTATGAGAATGTAATGAGTGTAGAATTTAAAACTCTTGATAATGGCATAACAATTATTAATGATCAAATTGATGTTGAAAGCGCATCTATTGGAGTGTGGATAGGTGCAGGAAGTTCTAACGAAAAAAATGATGAATGTGGAATTGCCCATATGTTAGAACATATGGCTTTTAAAGGAACTAAAAATAGAAATGCTGAAAAAATAGTACGTGAGATTGAAGATGTTGGAGGTGACATAAACGCATATACAAGTAAAGAAGTTACAGCTTATTTCCTTAAAGTATTGAAAGAAAATGCTGAGTTAGGAGTTGATATCCTGTCAGATATTATAAAAAATTCGACTTTTCCTCAAGATGAAATTGAAAGAGAAAGAGGAGTGATAATTTCTGAGATAGGACAATCTTATGATTCTCCAGACGATAGAGTGTTTGAAAATTTCACCAAAACTGCTTTTACAAATCAATCAATGGGAAGACCTATTCTTGGCACCAAAGAAACTGTAAGTAGTTTTAAACAGTCTGATTTAAAAATCTTTCTAGACTCAAATTACACTCCAGAAAATATGGTTGTTTCTATGTCTGGAAATTTAAATAAGGATAATTTCTTTAAAATTGTTGAAGAAAAATTTTCAGAAATTAAAAATGCTAGTAAACCGAAAAAAGTCAATTCAGAATGGACTTCAGGTTTTATTGGTGAAGACAGAGATTTAGAACAAACACAATTAGTGTTTGGAATTGAAGGTTTAAAAAATATAGATATTGATCGTTTTTCTCTAAGAGCATTATCAATTATATTAGGTGGTGGAATGTCTTCCAGATTGTTTCAAGAGATAAGAGAAAAGAGAGGATTATGTTATTCCATTTTTAGTTTTACACAGATGCAAAACTCGTCTGGAGTATTTGGTTTTTATGCCGGAACTTCACCTAATGATGTAGATTATCTACTTGAAGCAAGTTTAATAGAATTGAAAAAAATTACAAAATATATATCCAATGATGAACTTGATAGAGCAAAAGCACAAATGAAATCGGGTTTTATAATGGGTCAAGAAAGTAATAGCTCGAGGTCAGAATATTTTGCCAAAAATATGATTAATTTTGGAAAATTGGTTGATACTAAAGAGATTATATCGAGTATAGAAAATATATCTTTAAATTCTATATACCATTTATGTGATAAGTTGTTAAAATCTGCAAAGCCGGTTTTATCAGTAATAGGACCAAATGCCAATTCCTTAAAAAATTTAGAAATTTCAACATTACTAAATTAGATAGCTAAGCAGTCCCTGAATAAGATACCAACTTACTTGGATCCACGCCCACATTCTTTAAGCATTTTTTCCATAATGAGAATTCTAAATGATTATGAAATATTAGCTCTTTATTTGAGTTTGTTATAATCCAAGAATTTTCAAGTATTTCATTGTTAAGTTGTCCTTGATCCCAAACAGCGCAGCCAAGGAAAATTTTTGCATGTTCTGGTGATTTGTCTTTTGATATATCAATTAAGATTTCTTCTGAACTAGTGATCATTACCCCATCTAATATATCTTCAGATGTTTTATATTTTTTTTCATTAGAATGTACAATAAAACCTTGATTTAGATGGACAGGTCCCCCAAAAAAAGTAGGACTAGATTTAATATTATTTATAGAACTAATCTTCATTTTTTTTAAAAACTGTGATGTGTCGAAATTATAAAGAGGTTTATTAAGAATTAAACCCATAGTTGCAACTTTAGAATGTTCACAAATTAAAATAACAGAATCCTGAAATCTAATATCTTCAAGTCCTGGAGAGGCAATTAATAGTTTACCTAACAATTCTTGATCCATAATAGTAATTCCAATATATTACTGACAATCCTTATAATAACCGAAAACAAATAATGCACAACAAACTAGAACATATTATTTACTATAAAATTATAATTGTTTTGTTTTTTTTTACTTTAATTAGTTTGTTTTATTTAAACAAATCTGAATCTAGCACATTAGTTTCCAATCAAAATACAGTAACAAATCAGAATTATGATTTTGTTAAATTTGACGTTCTATTTGGCAAAATATTAGAAACCTCACCAACAAAAATCCTTATCGGTTTGAAAGTAAACCTTTCACCAGATTGGAAAATATATTGGAGAAATCCTGGTGATGCAGGGCTGCCGCCAGAAATCAAATGGGAAACAGGAAATAATATTAAATCAATCAGTTTACTTTTTCCAAACCCTAAAAGATTTAATTTTTTCGGTATTGAGACGTTTGGTTACGAAAATGAAGTAATTTTTCCAATAGTTATAGAACGTTCAAACAAAAACAAAAAAATATCAGGACCACTTCAATTTCAGGCACAAGTTTGTTCTGAAA
>CACJQK010000021.1 GCA_902595515.1 uncultured SAR116 cluster alpha proteobacterium | reverse complement strand
CAGTTGTAACAATAGATTTTTCATTTTCTTCATGTTGTTTAGATAAAAATTTTATCTGATTTAATTTTGCTAAATTAAGGATTAAATTGTAATTCTCTTCAATAATAATCTTTTTTTCTTGATTTACATTTTTAAGTAAAATTGTAGGTCTAGATTTATTTGGAATATTTTTTTCAACTCTAATTGATCTTATCGCAGACACAATATCAATTGTCAGTCCAATTCCATTTTTTAATGAGGTTTCAGTTTCAATTAAGCTTGGCCACGAAGATGATATTGCTAACTTATTAGATTTAAACAATTTTTCAAAAATTTCTTCTGTGACATATGGCATTATTGGGTGTAACATTAATAAAACATTTTTCATAATCTTAATAGAAACACTTTTAGTCTCTTTTTGTGACTCAATATCTCCGGTATTATTCAAAATAGGCTTAATAAACTCTATATACCAGTCACAATAATCTCTCCAAATAAATTGATACAAGGCGTCTGCAGCATCATTAAATTTGTATTCAACTATAGATTTTTTAACTTTTGAATTAAGTTGATTATAACTTTTAATTATCCATTTGTTGATTTGTAGATTTATAAAATTGAGATCAGTGTCTAGTTCTGAAATGCATTCATTAAATTCAAGAAATTTACATCCATTCCATATTTTTGTACTAAAATTTCTATATCCTGCAATTCTTTCTTCTGATAATTTTATATCCCTTCCTTGAGCAGCCATTGCTGTAAGAGTGAACCTTAATGAGTCAGCACCATATTTGGCAGATAAATCAAGAGGATCTAGAACATTACCCTTTGATTTTGACATTTTTTGACCCTTATCATCTCTTACTAAAGCGTGTATATAAACTTCTTTAAATGGAACCTCGTCATCCATAAAATGCATGCCCATCATCATCATACGAGCCACCCAAAAGAAAATTATGTCAAAGCCAGTTACTAAAACATTAGTTGGATAATATTTCTTTAGATCTTTTGTGTTATCAGGCCATCCTAAGGTTGAAAATGGCCAAAGTGCGGATGAAAACCATGTATCCAATACATCTTCATCTTGTATTAGATTAACTTTTTTTCCATAATGCAATTCTGCTGCTTTCTCAGCATCTAACTGGTTATGTTCTACAAAAATCTTATAATCAGGTCCAAACCAGGCAGGTATTCTATGACCCCACCACAATTGTCTAGAAACACACCATGGTTGAATGTTGTTCATCCATTCAAAGTATGTTTTATCCCAATTTGCAGGAACAAACTTAGTTTTTTTATTTTTAACAGCTTTGATAGCTGGTTGAGCTAATTTATATGCATCAACATACCATTGGTCCATAAGCCATGGTTCCACAACTACGTTAGATCTATCTCCATGAGGAACCGTATGTACAATTTTCTCTTCTTTAATATATAAATTTTGAGCTTTTAAAATCTCTAAAACTTTTTTTCTAGCTTCTAATCTGTCTAACCCTCTGAAATCTTCTCCACCATTTTCATTTATCGAAGCATTTGCATCAAAGATATTAATCATATCTAAATTATGTCTTTTCCCAACTTCGAAATCATTAAAATCATGAGCTGGAGTTATTTTAACAGCACCAGAACCTTTTTCTGGATCTGAATAATTGTCAAAAATAATAGGAATACGTCGATTTATAATTGGTAATATTACATATTTACCTTTTAGATGGATATATCTTTTATCATCGGGATTTACAGCTACAGCTGTGTCTCCTAACATGGTTTCTGGCCTTGTTGTAGCTATTGTTAAGAATTCGTCACTATTTTCAACAGGGTATTTGAAATACCAAAATTTTCCTTCAACTTCTTTTTGTTCAACTTCTAAATCAGAAATAGCTGTTAATAATTTTGGATCCCAATTAACTAATCGCTTATCTCTATAAATCAATCCTTCTTTATATAATTTAACAAATACAGAAATTACGGCTTTTGATAATCCCTCATCCATTGTAAATCGTTCTTTTTCCCAATCCGGTGACGCTCCTAAAGCTCTTAATTGATTTGTAATTTCACCACCTGACTTTTCTTTCCACTCCCAAACTTTTTCAACAAACTTTTCTCTACCTAAGCCATGTCTTGTTAAATTAGATTTTGCTAATTCTCTTTCAACAACCATCTGAGTAGCTATTCCAGCGTGATCTGTCCCTGGTTGCCAGAGAACGTCTAGTCCTTGCATTCTATGAAATCTTATTAAGATATCTTGAATAGTGAATGTTAAAGCATGACCAATATGTAACGAACCAGTCACGTTTGGGGGTGGCATCATTATAACATATGGTTCTTTTGGTGATTGATTGTTTGAAGCAAAAGCACCACTTTCTAACCATCTTTTATACCATTTTTTTTCTATGTAATTAGAATCAAACCTTTTATCCATCATATTAGAATTCCAATAAATTTTGCTTAATTAAACATCCTACGATCTAATATGTTAAAATCTAGTTTATTCTCTTTCAAATCATATTTAACATCCAAATCATTATTAATATCTTTAATTGATAAGCTTCCTAGAATAGATTTTATTTGATAAACACTAAAAATCTCATCAGCTTGACTTTGTATCAAGTTAGAGGATGCATTTAAAAAATCAACTTCTGCATCTAGCACGTCTAAAATTGTTCTTATGCCAAATTCTGACTCCTTTTTGATACCATTTAAGGCTAGTAATGAGGATTTTTTTTCGCTCTCTGATGCTTTGGTTTTTGCAATAGCACTTTTGTAATTTTGATATGAGTAAATAGCACTTAACTCTACCTGTCTCTGTTTTTCAGATAATTCAACTGAACTTGCTTTTAATAGATTATCAAGTTTTTTTAAAGAAGCCTTGGAGGATGAATTATAAAACAAAGGTGTCTTAAAAGTAAGATTCACACCATAACTTTGGTAATCAGTTGAAGAGGTATTTAATGATGATTCACTATCTTTACCAAAAACTTCTAAGTTAAGTGTTGGCCTATTATCACTTTCTTTTAATGCAACATTTTTTTCAGCAATATTTTTTTTTAATTTAGCTACTATAATATCAAGATTATTCTCTAAGGCTATTTTAACAGTTTTATTTTTTGTATTTGGAGGTATGAAGTTTAAATTGGGTAAAGAAAATTTATTTGGTATTACATTGAATTTTGTAATACTTTTAAATGTGGAAATTGCCTTTTCAAGATTTCCTTCAGATAAAATTAAATCATATTGAGCTTTTGCTAATTTTGATTGAGCTTCGGCCAGTGTGGTTGGTGTTACTGTACCAGCTTGTAATTTTAACTCTGTGGCATCAACATTTTCTCTAAATCTATCTAAACTTTTTTTTCTTAAACTAACTACAGATTGATTTGAATAAACATCTAAATAAGCTCTTATAGAATTCAAAATTATTTTTTGCTCAATAATATTTAAATTATATTGCTCAAGTTTAATATTTTCTTTTGCTATAGAAATTTTTTCAAAAGCTTCTCCTCCATCGAATATATTTTTACTTAATGAGATAGTGGAGGTTGTTGTCTCATCATTTACAAATGTTCCTTGGGAATTACTATCTTTATTGTCAGATTTAAAGGTTGTTGTAAAAGAATTTGTCCAGTCTTTAGAATAACCTGCTTCTTCTAAAGAATTTTTGGTAGCAGCTAATTTATAATTTTGGGCTTTTAATTCCAAACTATTTTTAAGTGCTTCATGAATGGAATTTTCAAATAAAAAATCGGAACTAAGAACTTTTGAAGCATTTAAAAATAAAAAACAGAAAAATAATAAATAAAAAAATTTAATTCTTTTAAAAAATGAAATCATTGAAACCTCAAAAAATGCTAAATAAACATAAATATAATTTAATAGCGGATTGAAAATAAAATTCTAGTTAATAATTAAGTACTAACATGAAATTTTGAAACAAAATATTATTCTATATTTTTTTTTTTAATTGCTTGTATGCTTTTGAAGAGTTATAGAATTAACGACCTAACTTGTGGCCCGATGGCAGAGTGGTGATGCAGCGGCCTGCAAAGCCGTTAACAGCGGTTCGATTCCGCTTCGGGCCTCCATTTATTAGATGTAATAAATATGTTTAAGCAACAAGAAATCCCAATAACCAATGACTTAGTGTTAATTGGTGGTGGACATTCTCACATAATGCTAATTATGGAACTCTCAAAAAGACCTATTGAAGGAACCCGGATAACATTAATTAGTAATGAAATTGATACTCCTTATTCAGGTATGATTCCAGGTTTTATTGAAGGAATGTACACTTGGAGAGAAACTCACATAGACCTTTATAAACTTTGTTTCAAATTAAATATTAGGTTTATACATTCAGATGTTTTAGAAATTTCAGCAATTAATAAAGAAATTATTTTAAAAAACAGACCAAAAATAAAATTTGACGTACTATCAATAAACACAGGTATACAAAGCAGCAATAAAACTATAAAAGGGGCTCTTAAATATTGTGTGCCCGTAAAACCAATCTCAAAATTATCTAATAATTTTTTAACTGAAATAAAAACAAATAATAATATTGCTTTTATTGGAGGAGGTCCTGCTTCAGTAGAATTAGCTTTAGGTTTGCAAAAACGTTTCAAAAATACAAAATCTAATTTGAAAATAAGTATAATAGCTGGAAAAAATGGACTATTAAGTTCTTTCCCAAATAAAACAAAAAAAGCAGCAAAACAAACTCTTCAAAATGCACAAATTAATGTGATTGAAAAAGTAGAAGTAATTGAAGTTCGAAAAGATACATTGATTTTATCAGACAAAACTAAATTGAAAATTGATAAGTCAATTTTATCAACAAATGGTATGGCTCCAGAATGGATAAAAAAATCAGATATTATTTTAAATCGAAATAACTTTATTATTGTCAATAATAAATTTCAAACAAATTATAATTATGTTTTTGCCGCTGGTGACATAGTTGATTTTAACAATCAAAATTTAAGTAAATCTGGTGTTTATGCAGTAAAATCTGGGAGACCTCTAGCTAGAAGTATTAGAGGATTTATTCAAAAAAAAATACCTGTTCCTTATAAATTTAATAAAAATTATTTATCTATAATAGGATTATCAAATGGACAAGCCATTGCTACAAAATATAATTTCACATTTACTTCAAGATTTAGTTTTCTTTTAAAAAAATTTATAGATCAGAAATTTGTAAAAAAATTCAATGATTTAAACCAAGATGATAATTATATATTAAAGAATTTATTTAAAGTTTTTGACGTTACTATTCAAAATAATAAAAATATACCTTCTTATCAAATGCAATGTAGAGGTTGTGCTGCAAAAGTAGATTTTAATTCCCTCAAAACAACTTTATCCAAAGAAATAATTACAACGTCTGAAGATGCAATTAATATAAATAATTATCCAAAATTATATCAGAGTGTTGATATGATTAGCTCTATTGTATCGGATCCATATCTTTTAGGAAAAATTGCAGCTAATCATGCAATTAGCGATATTATTGCGATCAATTCTAAACTTATTTCAGCCCTAATGATTTTACAACTTCCATTTTCAAATTCTGAAATTAATTCAAGAGATTTAGAACAAGTCACCTCTGGTGCAACAGAAGTCTTAAAATTAGCTAATTGTTCTATAAGTGGTGGACATACAATGATTGGCAAAGATAAAGATCCAGTAATAGGTTTTTCTGTAATAGGCGAAAAAAAAAGTGTAAATAATAAATCCTTTGGTAAGCTAAAAGTAAATGATATTTTGATATTAACTGAAAGAATAGGGTCTGGAATTATATTTGCGGGTATAAACAACGATATTATTGATAGTTATTACCAAATTGAAGTTCTTAACCAGATGTCTCAAGGAAATATTAATTTCTCAAAAATTTCAGATAGATTGAAAATTTTGTCTATGACAGACATAACTGGTTTTGGACTAGCAAACCATCTATTAAACTTAATAAAAAGAGATGTTGGAAAGACTGGACTGACCATCTATCCAGATAAAATACCTATATTTAAAGGTGTTTCGGAAGCTTTATCCAAAAATGTTAGATCTTCATTATTCGAGAAAAATTTTAACACCGCACAAAAAGAATTAGTTTATGATAGAGAAATAAAGTTAATAGATGAAATATTATATGATCCTCAAACTGTTGGAGGTTTAGCATTTATAATTCCAAAAGAAGAAAAAGTTAAACAATTTAAAATTTTAAAGGAAAATAAAATTAATTTTACTGAAATAGGATTTGTAAACAATTTAGATAATAAGATTAGAATAACGTAAAAAATGGTAAAAAAGTATAAATCAATTAAAAATTGGGAAAGCAAAAACTTTGATACAATTATTGATGTAAGATCTCCATCAGAATTTGCTAATGACCACATTATAGGAGCTATAAATTGCCCTGTATTATCTGATCAAGAAAGAGAAAAAGTTGGTACCATTTATAAAAAAGAAAATACCTTCAAAGCAAAAATAATAGGTTCCTCACTTACTGCAAGAAATATTGCAGATCACATCGAAAATAATTTTCTTGAACAAAAAGGTTCATGGCAACCATTAGTTTATTGTTGGAGAGGTGGTCAGAGATCAAAAGCCTTTTCAATTATTTTATCTGAAGTAGGATGGAGAACATATCAATTAGATGGTGGTTATAAAGAATATAGAAACAGCGTTGTAAAATTTTTTGAAAATATTGGTTCCAAATTAAAAATAATTTTAATAAGTGGTAAAACTGGTTCTGCAAAAACTAAAATTTTACAAAATATTGGTGAATTAGGTGGACAAATTTTAGATTTAGAGGGTTTAGCAAATCATAAAGGTTCCTTATTAGGCAAAATGCCAGGTTTAGAGCAACCTTCTCAAAAATTGTTTGAAAGTAAACTATTTAATAAACTTAAAAAACTTAACCTTAAAAAAAATATTTATGTTGAGGCAGAAAGTAGCAAAATTGGTAATGTTCATGTACCTAAATCAATTTGGGCAAAAATGATAATTTCACCTAGGGTTGAGATCAAAGCAGATCTAAAATTAAGAGCAAATTTTCTAGTTAAAGATTATGATTATATGTGTGATAACCCCGATCTAATTTATCCCTTACTTGGTGGTTTAAAAAAAAGACTGAGTAAAAAATTAATTGATAGTTGGAAAGATTTAATATTAAAAAAAAATTGGGAAGAGCTAACTGAGAGTTTTTTACAAAATCATTATGACCCATCTTACTCCTCTAATACAATTAAAAATGACCGTAAAATAATAAAACTCATAAATGCTAAAACTTTAAGTCATTTAGAAATTTCTAAAATAGCAAAAAAAATTTTAAAAAATAATTAATCTTCAACACCTTGAATTGTTTTATTAAATTGTTGCATTTTATAATAATTAGATTAAAAACAAACAAATGAGTAATTGATATATTCCCCGGTAGCTCAGCGGTAGAGCAGACGACTGTTAATCGTCTGGCCGGCGGTTCGAATCCGTCCCGGGGAGCCATTATTTACATAACTTTTCCCAAGAATCTACAATTTCGTGAAAATTCACTTCCTTAAGATATTTTGAAATTAATTCAGGTTTATTCATAAATTTATTATCAGCATAAAAAAGTAATAAACTTATTTCAGCTTCTAATAATTTACACTCTGTTTCAAACTTATTATTAACAATCTTATCATTAATTTTTTTTGCATAGGTAGGAGAATTTGAAAATAAAATAAATAAAAATACAGTAAAAAGTTTCATCTTAATTACACAATATTAATTATAAAAGTTTTAATGCAATATAACCTACAAAAATATATCTTAGTATTTTTGAAATTGAAACTATAGTGATAAATATTATTAAAGGAACTCTAAACATACCTGCAACAATTGTTAAGGGGTCTCCAACAAAGGGAACCCAAGAAAGAAATAAAGACCATTTACCATATTTTAAATACCATAAAGACACTTTATGTAACTGTTTTTTTTTAAAAGGAAACCAACTTTTATTTATAAATTTTGTTATATAAAATCCTAAGTTCCAATTAATTATTGAACCTAATATATTACCTAGGCTTGCAATGAAAATAAGTAAAAATTGTGAATATTTTTCTAACAAAATAAAAGTAGTTAGCGTTATCTCAGAATGACCAGGAAGTATTGTCGAAGACAAAAACGAAGATATAAATAGACTAATATATGCTTCTAAAGAATTCATTAATTACAATCTTCAATTTTAACTACTAAATCTTCCCATATTTTTTCTTCTTCAGTGATAAGATCTATCAAAGATTTTAACTTAATATTTACTTCCTGAATACGTTTTTGATTATTAACTAAATAAAAATTTTTATGTGACATCTCATTTTCTATAATACTTTTTTGTTTTTCATATTTTGAGATTTTGTTTTCACAATTTGCTAAAAGTTTTTTCATATCTCTAGTACTTAATGTATTAGATTGATTGTTAACTGTTTTTTTGCTGCTAACTTCCTTATGTTTGCCTTTAATTGAATTATTATTTAATACTGCTTTTTTATATTCATGAATATCACCTATAAATTCAGACACATTTCCATCTTTTATGATAAGAAGACGATCTACTAATCTTTCTACCAGAAAAGCATCATGAGTTACTAATATTAAAGATCCTGTATAATCATTTAAAGCCATTATAAGCGCTTCCCTACTCTCAACATCTAAATGATTAGTAGGCTCATCAAGAATTATTAAATCAGGTTTTTCAATAACAACTAAAAGTAGCAATAATCTAGCTTTTTGTCCGCCAGACAATCTTTTTACTTCGATATCCATTGTATCTTGTGTAAAGCCAACCGAACCTAGTTTAGCTCTAATCTTAGAAGGTACTTCTTTGTCCAGTTTTGAATATAAATGTTCAAAGGGTGTTTCATTTGACCTTAGTTCGTCTAGTTGATGTTGTGCAAAATATCCAATTTTTAATTTTTTGGGATAATTTAATTTTCCTTTAATTGAATTTAGTTTTTTTGCTATCAATTTTGATAAAGTAGACTTACCTTCCCCGTTTACTCCTAAAAGGGCAATGCGATCATCTGGATCTATACTTAAATTTATATTTTTTAAAATTGGAATATTATTATATCCAACTGATGCCTGTTCAATAGTAATTAGTGGTGGAGCAAATTTTGTGTTTTTTTCAAAATTGAAGGTAGGAACTTTCTGATTTTCTTCAATTATAATAGGTTTCATTTTTTCTAAAATTTTAATTCTTGATTGAGCCTGTTTAGCCTTAGAGGCTTTAGCTTTAAAACGATTAATAAAGCTTTCCAAATGGGCTCTTTGGGCATCTTGTTTATTTTTTTGAGATAATTTTTGCTCTAATTGAACTCTTCTTTCGTTATCAAAAAAATCATAATTACCATTATAAAAAATTAATTTTTTTTGTGATAAATGTAATATGCTAGTTACTGATTTATTAAGTAAATTCCTATCATGAGAAATCACCAAAGCTGTGTTTTTAAATTTTTGTAAGTAATTTTCTAACCAAACAGAACCTTCAAAATCTAGATAGTTTGTGGGTTCATCAAGTAAAAGTAATTCTGGATTAGAAAACAATACACTTGCTAATGCAACACGCATTCTCCAACCACCGGAAAAACTAGAGCATGGTCTAAAGAGATCTTCTTTACTAAACCCAAGACCATTTAAAATTGAAGATGCCCTAGCTTCAGCAGAGTATGCATTAATATCAGACAACCTAGTGTAAATTTCTGCAATTTTGTTTGGATCTTTTTCTATTTGAGCATTGTATAACAATTTCGACCTTTCAATATCAGCCTCTAAAACTGTGTCCAATAATGTTACTTCAGTTGATGGAGCTTCTTGTGAAACATAGCCAATCTTATAATTTTTTGGTACCTCGATTACCCCAGCGTCTAAATTAATTTCATTTAAAATTAATTTGAATAGAGTTGTTTTTCCCGCTCCATTTCTTCCAACAACACCCACCTTATGTCCAGTAGGAACAAATCCAGACGCATTCTCAAAAAGTGGAACTCCCCCTATAGAGAAGTAAATATTTTTAAAATTAATCATTTTAAATTTTCTATATTAAATTAATATAGGTTTTGTATATATAAAACTGATTATTAGTTAAGTAAAAATTTATGAAAAATAATATTAAAAATAATTTTGTCGATACGGTTGGGAATACCCCATTAATAAAATTAAAAAAAGCTAGTGAAATTACTGGTTGTGAAATTTATGGAAAAGCTGAATTTCTTAACCCTGGTTCATCTATAAAAGATAGAGCTGCCAAAGGTATTGTTTTAGATGCAATTAAAAAAAAAAAATTATTACCAGGAGGCATAATTGTTGAGGGAACTGCCGGTAACACAGGCATAGGCCTGGGGCTAGTTGGAAATTCACTTGGATATAAAACCTTAATTATTATGCCTGAAACCCAAAGTCAGGAAAAAAAAGATGCTTTAAGGTTAATTGGATGTGAACTAAAATTAGTCCCTGCTTTACCTTATTCTAATCCTGGTAATTACATAAGACAATCACAACAAATCGCTGAAGATTTGACTAAAACACATGAAAATGGGGTTCTTTGGGCCAATCAGTTTGATAATGTAGCAAATCAAATGTCTCATTATAACTCCACAGGACCTGAAATATGGGAACAAACAGAAGGTAAAGTAGATGCTTTTACTTGTGCAGTTGGTACTGGAGGAACTTTATCTGGTACGGGATTGTTTTTAAAAGAAAAAAATAAAAAAATTAAAATAGCTTTATCAGATCCTTTTGGGTCTGGTTTATACAATTATTATCAAAATGGAGAAATGAAAGCAGAAGGAAACTCTATAACAGAGGGTATTGGTCAAGGTAGAGTTACTAAAAATTTAGAAAATTGTCCTTTAGATTTATCTTTTAGAATAAGCGATAACGATGCGCTTACTATTATATTTGATTTACTAAAAGATGAAGGTTTATTTCTTGGAGGATCAAGTGGTATCAACGTAGCTGGAGCAATGAAATTAGCAAAAGAACTGGGTCCGGGACACACTATTGTAACGATTTTATGTGACTCAGGACAAAGATATCAATCTAAAATATGGAACCCTGAATTTTTAAAATCAAAGGATTTAGTAGTCCCTAATTGGCTGTAAATGGAGATAAAATTTGAAAAATACTTTATTCATAGAACCTAACACACTAAAAAATAAAATTAATAAGCAAAATGTAAAAATATTAGATGCTACGTTTTTTCTTCCAGACTCTGGTTTAAATGCTGAGGAAGAATATCAAAAAGAACACATCCTAAATTCAGTTTTTTTTGATGTCAATAAGATTGCAGATCCAAAAAATCCTTTACCTCACATGATCCCATCAAAAGATCTTTTTTCAGATATGATGCAAAACCTAGGACTTAATAATGAAGATGAAATTATTATTTACGATAATTCGCCATTGTTGTCTTCGGCTCGAGCATGGTTTTTATTTAGATATTTTGGTCATAAAAATATTTTAATCTTAAATGGTGGGTTAAAAAATTGGAAAAAAAGTGGCGGAGAAACAACCGTTAAAAAAACAATTATTTCTAAAGGCAATTTTGTTAGTAAAACTGAAAAAAAAGACCTAGTTGTAAATTTAGAGGAAATGATTTCTATTTCAAAAAATAATTCAAAAGTAATTTTAGATGCTAGATCTTATAAAAGGTTTATTGGTGAAGCTAAAGAACCAAGACCAGGATTGCAATCTGGTCATATTCCAAATTCTAGAAGTTTACCTTCATCTGAATTACTGACAAATGATGGTTTTCTAAAATCAATTGAAGAGTTAGATAAGTTTTTTTCAAATAATGACATTGATATATCACAGGATATAATTGCAACTTGTGGATCTGGAGTATCTGCATGTGTTATATCGGTTGCACTTTATTGTTTAGGTAAAGAACACATTCCTATTTATGATGGCTCCTGGACAGAGTGGGCTACATCTGGACAAAAAATACAAACAGGAAATTAGACTTAAGTCTAATGATTAAGAATTTGGCTTAAGAAAAGTTTAGTTCTATCGTTTTTAGGATTGTTAAAAAAATTCTTAGGGTCATTCTGCTCTATGATTTCACCCTCATCCATGAAAATAACACTATCTGCAACTTTTTTTGCAAAACCCATTTCATGAGTAACAACTAACATAGTCATCCCTGTTTCAGCTAATTCTATCATAGTATCTAAAACTTCTTTTATCATTTCTGGATCAAGGGCAGAAGTTGGTTCATCAAATAACATTATTTTTGGTTGCATACATAATGATCTTGCAATTGCAACTCTTTGTTGTTGACCTCCAGATAATTGTCCAGGGTATTTAAGAGCTTGCTCTGGAATTTTTACTCTAGTTAATAATTCCATTGCTAGTTCTTCGGCTTCTTTTTTTGGAAGTTTTTTAACCCAAATTGGAGCCAAAGTACAATTTTCAAGTACAGTTAAATGTGGAAAAAGATTGAAGGATTGAAATACCATTCCAACGTCACTTCTTATGGCTTCAAGATTTTTTAAGTCTCCAGTTAGTTCAACATTATTTACAATAATATCACCTTGTTGATGAACTTCTAATCTGTTAATACATCTAATCAGTGTAGATTTTCCAGACCCAGATGGTCCACAAATAACTATACGTTCTCCCTGATTTACACCCAAGGAAATATTTTTAAGAACGTGAAAGTTGCCAAACCATTTATGCATTTCTTTTATTTCAATTACTGGTTTTGAGGATTTATTTTTATTTACTACCATTTTATTCTCACTTTTTATCAGTGTTTAATTTATTTTCAAGCCATAAGGAATAACGAGACATAGCAAAACAACTTACAAAAAAGAACAAAGCTACAAATAGATAAGTTTCAGTAGATAAACCATTCCATTTTGTATCAGCAAGTGCTGCTCTTCCAATACCAAGTGGGTCTAACAATCCTATCACCACAACAAGTGTCGTATCTTTATATAAACCTATGAAGGTGTTTACAATACCCGGTATTGAAATCTTTAGTGCTTGAGGAAGGGTTATAAATCTTGTTTTTTGCCAATAATTCATCCCTAAAGCGTCTGCTGCTTCATACTGACCCTTTGGAATAGCTTGTATACCACCTCGTATCACTTCTGCTATGTAAGCAGCAGAAAAAAAAGTAAACATAATTATAACCCTTACTAAAATGCTAAAATTAGTTCCGGGTGGAAGAAAATAATTTAGCATTGAAGAAGCAACAAAAAGAAGCGTTATTAGAGGGACGCCTCTCATAAACTCAATGAAACAAACACTTAATGTTCTAACTACTGTTAAATTCGATTGTCTTCCCAATGCTAGTAAAATTCCAAGAGGCAATGAACAAACAATACCGCAAACACCTAAAATAACTGTGAGCATAAAGCCACCAAAAAGACTATATTCAATTTTCTGAAGACCAAAATAACCACCCATAATTAACACAAATGCAAAAAATGGATAAAATACACTAAAATATAATAACCACTTTCTTTTTGGTATATCTGGATACAGTAAAGGTGCAAAAGCTATAAACATTGTTAAAAATGTTATGTCAATCCTCCACCTTTCAGCTTCAGGGTAAAATCCATAAACAAACTGACCTACTCTTCTTGTTATAACTGCCCAACAAGCGCCATCATCTATTTTTCTGCATGCAATTTTAGAATCGGCGTCAAAAACAGCATCCAAGAAAAACCACCCTATTATTCCATCAATTAGATAGTAAAGAAGTACAACTGATATGATTGTAAGTAGAGAGTTACTAATAGATGAAAATAAATTTTGTCTAATCCATCCATATACACCAACTGTTCCAGGGGGAGGAGGAAGATCAGGATAGTTTCCTGGTTTGTAGGTCTTTTCACTCATCTTATCTTCCTACCAATTTCACTTTGCTATTATACCAGTTCATTAAAGCAGATATACTTAATGAAACGGATAAATAAATTAGCATTACAATAAGCATAGTTTCCATTTCTCTTCCGGTTTGATTAAGAGATATACCACCAAGTGTGGCAACGAGATCCATATAACCTATGGCAATGGCTAGAGATGAATTTTTTGTTAAGTTTAAATATTGACTTGTTAATGGCGGAATTATAACCCTTCTAGCTTGCGGTAATATAACTAAATTCATTACTTTCGAAGGCTTTAAGCCTATTGATTCTGCAGCCTCTCTTTGGCCCTTATCTATTGCTAAAATTCCTGCTCTAACTATTTCAGCAATAAAAGCAGCAGTATAAATTCCTAGTGCAAAAGTTAATGCTGCTAACTCAGGGCTCATATGCATTCCACCTCTAAAATTAAAACCTTTTAATGCAGGAATTTCTAATGAAACAGGCATACCTGAAATAAAAAAAGCGATTAATGGTAAAAAACAAATAACTGAAAAATTAATCCAAAACACTGGATATTGGATACCAGTTAAATCTTGCTTTCTTTTGCAAAATTTGGCGAATAAAATTGAAAATATAATTGCTACTACTAAAAACAAATAGACCAGTTCAATACCACTTTCTGCAAGGGGCTTTGGTATATAAAATCCTCTGTTGGATAAAAATGTAATATCACCTAAACTTATAGCTTTTCTTGGGTGAGGAAGAGTATTAATTATAATACCGTGCCATAGAAGTATATGTAACAAAATTGGAACATTTCTTGTGAATTCTACATACCAATAGGCTATCTTACTAGCTAACCAATTTTTTGATAATCTTATGATTCCAAGAGCAATACCTAACACGGTTGCTAAAATAATCCCAAAAAAAGCAACAAGGCCCGTGTTCAATAAACCAACAATTCCTGCCCTCAAATGACTATCTCTACTATCGTAATCTATAAGATATTGGTTGATATCATATCCGGCTGGAATGAATAAAAATTCAAAACTTATATCTTTTCCAAGAGCTTCAAAATTAGCATTCACATTCATTACTAACCAAGAAATGAACCATCCCAAAAAAAATAAAACAATGATTTGGACTATTATCTCTCTACTTTTTTCATTTCGCCAAATATTAGAAAAAAAAGTCATGATACAGTCTTAAATTTTTGGATAAAGAGAGTTTCACCGCGCCTATTAACTAGACGCAGTGAAAATTATTTTTTTATTTTATTGGCGGTATGTAGTGTAAACCACCATCTCTGTACAATGCATTCATGCCTCTTTTAATAGTAAGAGGAAAAAGATGCTTTTCAAAACTTTCCTGATAATTTCCGACTTGACTTATAACATTTACTGCCCAGTCAGGAGACAATCCGAGTTTTGATAAACCTTGCAACGGATCCTTACCAAGTAATCTATTTATTTCCTTGTCTTTGTTATCCTTAGCAGCTAGTTCCTTAACATTTTTAGATGTAATGCCTTTTTCTTCCGCTGCCATCATTGCTCTTAATACCCATGAAACTATGTCAGCCCATTGATCATCACCATGTCTTACAACTGGTCCCAAAGGCTCTTTTGAGACAATCTCAGGTAAAACCATATGATCAGATGGATTATCGAAACTCATCATTGTAGCATATAGTCCGGATGCATCAGTAGTGTAAACATCACATCTACCTGCTTTATAAAGTTCTTGAGCTTCTGCGTTAGTTTCAATTGGTACTGGGTTATATTTTATGTTGTTACCCTTAAAATATTCAGCAAGATTTAATTCTGTAGTAGTTCCAGTTTGAATACATACTGAAGCACCGTCTAATTCCTTAGCAGATTTTACACCTAAAGATTTTGGAACCATAAATCCTTGACCATCATAGTAATTTACACCTATGAATGTCTGGGATAAATCTACATCTCTTGAAAACGTCCAAGTTGTATTTCTAGATAAAATCTCACCTTCTCCAGCAGCTAGTTTTGTAAAACGAGTTTTTCCAGTAGCTGTTGTATAGTTTACTTTACTTGCGTCACCTAATGTAGCCGCTGCAACAGCTTTACAAAAGTCAACGTCAAATCCAGTCCAATTACCCTTATCGTCTGGTGCAGCAAAACCAGCTAAGCCTGTATTAATAATACAGTTTAACTTTCCTCTTGCTCTTACATCGTCTAGTGTGCTTGCTAGTACAGAACCAGCAAACATCACTCCAGCAGTAACACCTGCTAAAAGCATTTTAGTTTTCATATTATTTCTCCACTTATATTGTTTTCCATGTTAATCATGAATTTTGTAGTACTTTCGTTCTTATTTAGTATAGTTTCAAGATAAAAATAAAAAAATTTTAACTTTAAAACACAAAGATTAGGTTTTTTTTATATTAAGATATATATAATTTAGTTAAGAAAATAATAAATGAAAAAAAATCTTAAAAATTATAATACAGAGACTATTACCTCACACTCAGGTAAAAACCCAACTGAAAATCACGGAATCCCTGCTCCACCTTTATATAGGACTAGCACAATATTAAGTCCTAAAATGGATAATTATAGAAATAGATCAGGGAAATATACTTATGGAAGAAATGGAACCCCTACTTCAGATTCCCTAATTAATGCAATTTCAGATCTTTATAAAGCTGAGGGATGTGTATTAGCTCCTTCAGGAATGGGGGCAATTACAATTGGATTAATGTCAGTTTTAAAAGCAAAAGATCACATTTTGATTCCTGATTCTGTCTATGGTTCAGCAAGAAGATTTGTTCAAGAAGAATTTCCTAGACTAGACATAGAATTTGAATTTTATAATTCACGTGACCTCGATCACCTAGAAACATTAATAAAAAACAATACAAAAGCAATATATATAGAAAGTCCTGGAACTTATACTTTCGAAATAATTGACATAAAAAGGGTTGTTAAAATTTGTAAAAAAAATAATTTAAAATCGTTGATAGATAATACTTGGGCAACTGCAATATATTTTAATCCATTCGATTTTGGAGTAGATATTGTAATAGAAGCAATTACAAAATATATCTCTGGTCATTCTGATATTATGATGGGTGTTGTTTTGGGTAACAAAGAGGATTTAATTGCACTACAAAGATGGTCAAAAAATACAGGTAATTATATAAGTCCTGATGATATTTATATGTCTATAAGAGGTCTCAGAACCCTTCCCTTGAGATTGCAAAAATCATCACAGAATAGTTTTGAAATTGCCAAATTTTTGGAAACTAAAGGTATAATAAAAAAAGTCTTTCATCCTGCTCTAAATCAACATCCTGACCATAAGCTTTGGAAAAGAGACTTTAAGGGTGCATCAGGTCTATTTGCAATTGAATTTCATGATAATGTATTAGAACAGGCTGTAGATATTATTGCTGACAATTGTCAAATTTTTGGGATTGGTTCTTCTTGGGGAGGTTACTCTAGTTTGTTATCTACGATGAATGTTTCAGAAAACAGAAATTTAAAATCCAGTTACGTTCCAACAGGTAATTATTTAAGAATCTATACAGGTAGTGAAGATACGGAAGACCTGATTAGAGATTTAAACGTAGGATTTGAGAAAATTTAAAAATGTAACCTCTTAATAATTAAATAAGTTGTTCTTCACCTAAAACGGTTGTTCTCCTCATATCCCTATTTTCTTTTAAATCGTCAAATGCTCTTGCTCTATGCATAGTTTGTCTATTATCCCAAATAATTAGGTCATTTTGAGACCATTTATGAATATATTTAAATTGTGTTTGAGTAGCATATTCGATTAAATCGTCAATAAAACACATCGAGTCAGGTCTTATCCAATCTCTTATCTTTCCAATATGACTAGAAAGAAAAATTGTTTTTCTTTTAGTCAAATTGTTCATTCTAACAAGAGGTTGTTCAACAGGTGTAAAATTTTTAATTTCTTCTGACGATAATTCTTTAGTCATATCAAAACCTAATCTTTGTCGTGAATAAATCAAAGAATGTTCACAAATCATATTTTTAATTTTTGTTTTAGTATTATTATCAAGACAATCATATGCCTCTCTCATATCAGCAAATTCAGTATTACCGCCTTCTTTAGATATATTCCTTGCAGATAAAAGAGAGTATTTTGCAGGAATTTTTTTGAAAGAGCTATCAGTATGCCATAGTCTATTTCCTAAATTAAATATCCTTCGTGGATCATTTTTTGTAAAGGGTTTGTTATTTTTATCTAGGTTAGATACATCTGCTAAGTCAGAAGACAATCTTCTATCTCGAGCTTTTGTAATGTTTGATTTTTTACCTGATGCTTCTATTTCGCCAAAATATCTAGTAAATCTCACTTGTTCGTCATCATTAATATTTTGATTTTTAAATACTAACACAGATAATTTGTTTATTGCTTCGTCAATTTTTTCTACTAATTCATCGTTTAATTCCTTTTTCAAATTAACCCCTGAGACAAATCCTACAAAGTTTGGAAATTTTTCTCTTGTTTCTATTTTCATCTTAATCTCCTCCCAGACCCTAATGAAAAAATATTAGTATTTATTTATAATTAATTATAAAATACGACTTGTAAAATCAAAAAAGAGAAATTTATGAGTTTAATCCGAGTGAATATTTTACTAACCCCTTTAATTTTATTATTCTTATTTCTAAGTTTTAAAACTTATGCTGTTCAAGAATTAAAAGGTGCTTGGTTTGAATGCGAGTTTTCTGGCAAAACCAGCAAACCAACTGATGATTGCAATATGTTAGACAATGATGGATTTATATTTAATGAAAACATTGCTGCACATATATCAGTTGTAGATAGTCAAGAACCAAATTGTAAAAAAAATAAATTTGGTCAATGCTTTCAAAGTGATTTAAAATTTGTAACAGTAAGGAAAGGAAGACAAGACAAAGTTAATTTTCAAAACGGAAAACTGATATTAACTTTTTTAGGTTGTGGACAAGTTTTTCATTTGAAAGATGAAATTAAATACGTAGAAGCCATTCCAGATAAAAAGAAATGTTTTTGGGCTGGTAAAAAAGTATTTTATCTAAAAAAATATAATGGAAAATTAATATTTAAAAAATAGTAATGTAGTAATATGTATATATTAAAACAAACAAATCTTCTTAAATTCGGAATAATTACCCTTGGAATAATAGTAGCTCTATTTTGTTTCTATGTGGTTGTTGGTTTTTTAGGTATCCAGTTCTTAATGGAACCTTATCAATATGGAACTTTTTTTGCCTGGGTAATTATTTTATTTAGTATTTTCTATAGGTTTACATTTTTACTTTTAACTATAGGTGTGTTTTTTGGTATAATTAATGTTTTAGAATGGCATTTGATATTTGCAATCTTGTTTACTTTGCCAAGTCTTCTATTTATTTTTCCAAAACAGATCCTTAATTTTAAAATGAAATCAAAAAATACAACAAGACCTCAAAAAGATAATTTTAATGAATTTTCAAATACAAATTTAAAACAGAGTATGAACAGATTTAAGAGTAAATCCCAAACAATTGAGGTAATTGATGGTGAATATGAAGTCATAAAAGATAGCGAAAATAAAAAAAATTAGTCATTTAATTTGATATGAATTGATTTTTGTGAGTTAAGATCAAATGCAACCATGCCCCCACTTGATGTAGATAAACCAGTAAAAGCTAAAATATTAACATAGTGTGTAACTAGTAGATATGGTCCGCCTGATTTATCAAAACTATTAATTAAATTATTTAATTTTATTAATGTTAATTTTTTATCTGCATGTTTTTCATAAAAGGAATTTAAACCTTCATGTGCCTCAAAGTCTCCGATTTTCATATTTAAGGCAGTGTCTTTACACCTACACCAAAAACTTGAGTATATTTTTGAGAATTTAATACCTAATTTTTTCAAAGCATCACCAATCATTCTACTTTGGACTATACCAGCTTGATTAAGATTTCTTTGTGTTGAACAATCATTAACATTAAAATTTGGAGGATCTCCATTACCTGGAGCTAAAGCATGTCTTAAAAAAATAACTTTGTCCGTATCATGATTTTTAAGTTTTTCTAATGATATGAAACTTTCTTCAGAATATGAGTCAGTAATTAAAAAAAAAGAAAATAAAATCGTAAAAATTATCTTTTTCAACACCAATTATTTCCTATTTAGTTCATTAATTTGACTTTTTTACAGTTTCTCTTTTTATAATTAAAAATGAAGAAAATACAATTATAACAGTTCCTAAAAAGAATGTTGTTGAAATAACTTCATCAAAAATAAAAATACCAACTACTATTCCAATGGGAACTGATATATATCTTAAAGGAGCTAATAAACTAACTGGCGCCATCTTTAGACTGTAAGCTAAAAAAAACTGTTGAAAACTTGACATAATACCAATAAGCACCAAAAACATAATCAATGAATTATTTTTTGGTAACTCAGTTTGATTAAACAAACAAATAAATAAAAATACGATCGTACCAATAACATTATACCAAAGAGCTGTAGTTGTTGGATGATCTGTTAAACTTAACTTTCTTACATAAATTGTCATCAAAGCCCCAAAAAATGGTGATAAAACACCTAAAATAACACCAAAATTTTTCCATTCTTCTGAAAAAGGCTTTAGTATTAGTAAAACACCAATAAACCCGACTAAAGCTGTTATTTTTCTATACCAACCAACTACCTCTTTGATGACAATTGGTGCGAGTAAAGCAACAAATAAAGGCATTGTTTGAAGTAAAGTTGTCATTAGACTAAGATCTATAAATTGTAATGCTGCAAATAAACATCCAAATGACCCTAATCCAGTCAATATTCTAATTGCTAAAGTTGATTTAGATACAATGTAAAAAGCTTTTGATTTTCTTTGATAAATTGACGTAATTAAAAGTAGAGGTATGCAAAATAAATATCTAAAAAATAGAATCATAAATATAGATAATTCTACTGCAATAAACTTTACAATGCTTGCAATGGTTATTGTACAAATAACTTCGGCAATAGAAAAAGATATACCTAATGATATTTCAGATTTTTTATTTATTAAAGACATCTAAATATAATTATCTTAATTAGTAGAAAAAAACTGGATTTAAATTCAAGATGTGACATCCCATAAGTAAAGTTAAAATATATTAAATTATTGTAACTACAGATTTTTTTCCTTACATATCTGATCAAACTTGAAAACTAAAACCTTAAATTTTACAAAATTAAGTCAAATTTCAGAGAACTATTTTGATCAATAAGACAAATAAATGGAACAGTGTTTGATACAGAGGATTATCTTCTACATATTTAAGAACTATTCAAAGCCATATTTCAACAAAACTTCTTCATAAACAGGATAGCTTAGACGTTCATTATTCCACTTTTTGAAAATATCGTAAATTTTTTGAAGTTTATTACCCTTTATTGTTTTTTTTACATTTTCAAAATGGTCTTGTGCAATTTCAAATTTGCCTTCAAAGTGTGATGCTACTCCCGAATGTATTTCATAGAAAAATCTATTTTTGTGAGGCATTGGGCTCATCATTTTTAACGCATTTGCTCCATCTTTTACTATGTTGTAACATACTGCCAACATGTAGTTGTCCATAACAACAAGATTACCAGTATCTAATTCATGAGCTTTTAAACCCATATCCCAACAACCTCTATGAAACTGACATTGCTTTTTATTTATATTTTTAGCTTGTTCATCTGGCGAGGTAACATCATTTAAAGTGCATTCG
>CACJQK010000020.1 GCA_902595515.1 uncultured SAR116 cluster alpha proteobacterium | reverse complement strand
AAGATAATCTAGAAATAATTAATTTCAAAAATAATCTAAGTTTTTTCTATAAGGATGACATAAACAAAATTAGTTTACCCTCATTCACTATTTTAGAATTATCAAATAATGGAAAAGTTTCTAAAATAACGAAAATATTAGAAACTAATGAATTTTCTAAAGATTTTTTGAAAGATTGTGTGACTAAATTACCCAAAACTAATAAGATTGAAAATAAAAACTTCAAACTTCAATATGGATGTATTTCCCAAAATGGGGAATTAGTTTGTGGTAATAAATACAAATAAAATATTTAAAAATTTAAATAAATTATTCTTAGTGCAATAAAACCTAATAGAATTAATGTAATTTTATCAAAAATTTCTTTTGACATATTTTTAGCAAACCAAGAACCAAGGGGCATAAAACAAATTAAAATAATTGTAGATACAAAACTAAGAATAGTTATCTCAAAGTAAAAAAATCATAGTAATATAAAGTTGGAATTTGAAAAACAGACATAACTCCGAAGTAAACTGAAATAGTTGGTATAAACTGATTACGGTCTAATTTCATAGAATTTAGAAAAGTTATAGATACTGGAGCTGATAGACCAGCACTACCTTGCAACACCCCACCACCAGCGCCCATAATAAAAACTAATTTAGTAGCTCTTTGATAAGCTAATTTCCATGAGGGAACTATCAGCTTGAGTGTAATATAAATTATTACAATAAATGCAACTGAAAGTGTAAGTATATTTATAGGTAAATTTATTAACAAAATGGTACCAACAAGCGCACCTATACCACCACCTAAAGCAAATGAAAAAGTAAAAAATATTGGAAGAATTGTTTTTCTAAATTGATAAATCTGGCTTATATTTGTTAATAAATTTGGTATCACCATTATTATAACTGCTATTCGAACATCATAAAATGCAGCTATAACAGGTATTGTTATTATAGGTGCTCCCGCACCAGTTGCACCTTTAAGTGTTCCTCCTAAAGCGAAAGCCGCTAAAATTGCAAAAATTGTAATTAGATCAAAAGTCATAAACTCTTTAAACTTTTAAAATCAATTTACCAAAATGTTGATTGTTTCTCATACATGATAAAGCATCTGTAACATCATCAAATTCAAAAATCTTTTCTATAGGTAGCGATAATTTTCCTTTAACAACCAAATCACCTAAATCACTCCACATTTTTGAGTAGACTTCTCTGATTTCGTTAATTGATCTAGTTCTAAAAGTGACACCACGATAATTTATTCTTCTTAAAGCATGAAGATCACAATTGAATTCTGTATTACCTCCAGCTAACCTTCCTACATTTACTATTGTCCCTTTAACTTTGGATGCTCTCATATTTTCGTTGATTGTATAACCAGAAAGTTGATCTATAATTAAATCTACACCTTCGTTATTAGTTGCTTGTAATACACGATCAACCCAGTCTTTATCTTTTGAATTTACAACTAGGTCAGCACCAATGGATTTTAATTTATCAAATTTTTCTGGCTTTGTAGATGTTCCTATAACTTGTTTAGCACCTAAATGTTTTGCTATTTGGAGACCCATTAGACCAACGCCTGAACTTGCTCCTTGTATTAAAATTGTTTGTCCTTTACTAAAATTACCTATTGTAAAAATAGCATTGTGCATCGTTGCTAGAGCTATCGGTAATGTACTAGCTGTAGCAAAATCCATATTATTATCAGGTATCTTTATTACTCTTCCATAATCTGCAATTGCATAATCAGCCCAAACTGAAGCTCCTGAACACATAACTCTGTCACCAATTGCGAGATTTTTTACATGTTCTCCACATTTAATGATTTCTCCTGAAAACTCCATCCCAACAATTGTACCGGGACCTCCTGTCGCACCATGTGCTCCACCATCAGCTACAATTAAGTCAGCTCTATTCAATCCACATGCATGTACCTTTACGAGAACCTCACTATCCTTGGGTGATGGGGTATCCACATCTATTATTTGAACTCCGGTTTCAACTACAGTTACCGCTTTCATTCTAATCCTTTAAAATATTTTAATTTTACGATCTTGCTTCTTTAATTTTGTTACTCAAACCTTCCGCATAAATTCTAACATCACTAGCCAGTGTAGCTAAATCATATCCATTAGATAATTTTTCTTTTAAATAAAAAGGAGAAAGACAATGTATACCAACTTTAATATTATTGTTTTTACAAGCATCATAAATTTTATTAATAGCTCCAACCATTTCAGGCTCAACTCTATCTAAACCAGGTTTAAAACCCATTGAAATACTTAGATCTGAAGGTCCAATATAAATCCCCGTTAATCCTTCAGTGGCAGCTATTTTTTCAACATTTTCAAGCGCTTCTACTGTTTCTATCATGGCTAACGAAATAATCTTATCATTTGCCTCATCATGATAGTTTGCACCATGAACCATTAGGGCTCTTGTTGGCCCAGAACTTCTGTGACCTTCTGGAGCATACCTAGTAGCACCTACAAAATTAATTGCATCATCGGGAGTGTTTATCATTGGACATATAATACCTAAGGCACCTGCATCTAATGATTTCATTATAATACCTGGTTCGTTCCATGGGACCCTTACCATAGGAGTTTTACCTGAGCCTGAAATAACTTGTAACATATTTAAAGCAGCTTGATAATCAACAAGCCCATGCTGCATATCAATTGTTATAGAATCAAAATCATTCATAGACATCATTTCTGCAGTTACAGCGCTCGGTATTGAACACCAAGCATTGATGGCTCCTTTTTCTTTAGCCCAACAATCTCTTAAAGTTTGTTGTTTCATTTTTTTCTCCTATAAAACATTTTTATTTATAATAACTTCAGGATCTACTTTGTCATCAAATACATCAAGTACGTTTTGAACGGCTTGTTTAGACATCCTAATTGTTGCCTCTTGAGTAACTCCTGCAATATGAGGAGAAAGTAAAATATTATCTAGACTAAATAACGGATTTGACGACGTAGATGGCTCATCATCGTAAACATCTAATCCAGCAGCTCTTATTTTATTAGATTTTAGAGCATCTAGTAATGCGACTTCATTAATAATTCCTCCTCTTGCACAATTAATCAAAAAAGAGCTTTCTTTCATAATTTTAAACTCATTTTCAGAAAACATATTAGTTGTTTCTTCATTTTTAGGGCAATGTAATGAAACGGCATCCATTTGAGGTAAAATATCAAGAAAATTTCTTACATAATTCGCTCCTGATTTTTTTATTTCTGACTCATCCACATAAGGATCATAAACAAAAACTTTCATATCAAAAGCAAGAGCTCTTTTGACTAATCTTGAACCTATTCTGCCAAAACCAATTACCAACAAATTCTTTTCTGCAACATCCCACGCGCGTATATCCCAACGAGTAGTCCAATCAGCTTTGCGGGCAAATTTATCATAATAAAAAACATTTTTTGATAATGCCAACAACATAAACATTGCATGTTCAGCTACTGAAATCATATTTGAATGAGCAGCAATGGCTAAAGGAATGCCACAATCATTTAAAGCATCAACGTCAATAGAATCATAACCGACACCATGTCTTGAAACTACTTGTAAGTTTTTTGAATTTTCAATTATTTTTCTTGAGATGTTGGCAGTTCTAACTGTGATACCATGAACTTCTTTTGCTGCTTCAAGAATTTTATCTTCGTTTCCTGACATAATTGTAATGGGTTCAATATCATCTCTTTGTAACAACAACTTTTGACCCTCTTCATGAAGACCTTGAACCATTAAAACTTTCTTTTTATTATTTATGTTTATGTTCATAATAAAGCTCCCCGAACCACGTACTAAACAAATAAAAGTTTTTTTCTGCTTAATTTAGCTAAAATGGTAGTCTATAGAAATAAAATTTGTAAGCAAAATTTATTGAAAATAAAATAAAATTAATAAATAATATTGGTTTAAAATTTGCATAATTTAAAGTGATATGAAAAAAAATTTCTTTCGAAAAGTTGGTTTTGGTATTGGTCCAGATGAAATGGTTCCAGAGAACCCTGTTTCTTGGGCACAAAATCAAGTTGACAAAGTGCCACCCTTGATTTGGGAAACACAGATACGTAGTGGTGAAGAAATGCTCAACCACTATGCAGAGTGGGTGTATACAGATCGGGAAATATTAAGAAAAAAGTATAAAGAAAATCGTCAAGCTTATAAAGAAGCTAAAAATAAACTTCGTTATAAGGTAGGACAGCAATATTTTGAAAATTTAGAAATTTGTATTCGACAAAATACCGCAATAAAAAGTCAATCTCCAGTTTTCGAAAGACTATGGTTCTTTTGGTGCAATCATTTTGCGATAATTGATAAAGACGCCATGCCACAATTTACAACTGGTCCATATCATCGTGAAACAATTAGAACAAATATGTGTGGTTCATTTGAAGCACTCTTAAAAGAAGCAACACTAGGATGGTCTATGATTCATAATCTTGATAATTCGGAGTCTATAGGACCACATTCTGAATGGGGAAAAAATCGCAGAAAAAGAGGAAAACTTGCAACAGTCAATGAAAATCACGCTCGTGAATTACTTGAATTGCATACAGTGTCTCCAGCCGCAGGATATAGTCAAGAAGATGTAGTTCAACTTTCCTATATTATGGCTGGATGGGAACATAAACACACTAAAAAACGGAAAGAATGTAATCCTGTAAGATTTAACTACAAAAAGCATGAGCCTGGAAATCATAAAGTATTAGGAAAAATATATAAACAACGAGGTCTTTCACCAAAAAATAAATTGCTTGATGTGTTAAAAGATTTAGCTAATCATCCTGAGACGAAGCGTTTTATTACTTACAAGTTGTGTAGGCATTTTATCACTGACAATCCAACAGAATATATGACAGCACCAATTATTGCTGCTTGGGAAGAGTCTAACGGCGATCTACCAACTATCCATAAAGCCTTATTATCGGTTATCTATGATCAAGCTGACAAAGAAACGAAATTTCAAAATCCAGAAATATGGATGTTACAAATGGTTCATATGGTTGGTGGGAATTGGCCACTAAAAGCGGACGAAATGAAATATAACTTTAAAATCAAACCTAATAATCATCAACGAAGACCCAGTTTTTTTATGAAAGAAATTGGATATGAACCTTATAGGCCAATACAACCAAATGGTTATTCTGACATGGAATCGGACTGGATATCACCTGAATTACTAATTAGAAGAATGTCTGCCCCCAAAGAAATAGCTCAACGTACAATTGCCCTCAAAAATTTTGAAGAAATGATAGAAAAAAATTTTGATAATCCAGAAGAAATAAAAGCACTTGTTGACGGAGTTAAGTCGCCTTCAACTAAGATGCAATTAATTTTTCCTAGTTATAGGATGTTAAAAACATGATAAATAGACGTACTTTTTTAACTGGTTCAATAACAGTAACTCTTTTAGGTTCCCCATTGTTTTCAGCATTAGCTGAAAAAAGAAAAAAGCGTAACCTCATAATTATTTCTTTAAGAGGTGGTATGGATGGTTTATCAGCCGTTCCACCAATTGACCCTTTACTTGAAAAATATCGTCCTGATATCTTAGTTAAGAAAACTTTGCCACTTACATCTGACTTTACGTTGCATCCCTCATTAAAAAATTTTCATAGTGTTTGGACACAAGGTAAGGCAGCAATTGTACATTCTACAAATATACCTTATACAATGCGTTCACATTTTGAAGGACAAGATCTAATGGAAAGTGGTGGTCACAAGCCATTTGCTGAATATACAGGTTGGCTTGGCCGTGGAATGGAAGCTTCTGGTTTAGAGGGCTTAGCAATAGCTTTACCAATGCCATTAATTTTGAGGAGTAATGCAAATTTAGATAATTATTTCCCAACAAAATTATCTACACCTTCAACTGATATTATGAATAAAGTAGCTTCTACTTATCCTCAAAATAGTAAACTAAGAGAAACAATTAAGCGAGTTTTAATGCGTCCTTACTCAATGCTATCTGGAAGTGGATCGAGGAAAGCCCATAGACTTGCCGCAACTGCAGCTAAAGCTCTTGCAAAGGCAGATGGGCCACGTGTCGCAGTTTTTGATATAAACGGGTTCGACACTCATGCAGCACAGGGTGGTTCAAACGGTGAGCATGCAGATAAACTTTATAATTTAGATAAAATTTTTGAAACATTACATAAAAATTTGGGGTCAGCATTTGATGATACACTGATATTAACTTTAACGGAGTTTGGTAGGAAAGTTGAACAAAATGGGGGCAATGGAACTGAACATGGTTATGGTACCGCAATAATGATGTTGGGTGGGTTAGTTAAAAAATCCCAAGTATTTTCTGATTGGCCTGGACTAAAACGCAAAAATATGTTCGAAAATCAGGATCTTGATGCTACAATTGACGCTCGTTCAATATATTGTTCTGCTATGGCAGTAACTTTTAACACAGACTTTGAAAAACTTAAGCGTCAGGTTTTCTGGGATGATCCACTTTTGAATGTTCAGGACAAGTTGTTTATTGGATAAAAACTTACAAAACAGTTCATTTAAACCAAAATCAGATAACAACTTTAAAAATAGATCTAATGATCAAGTTTTGTTCGATGGTGATGATAAATTATTTAAAGATTTAATTAGAAATATTGATACCTATTTCGAATATGGATGTGGCAAAAGCACTGAATATGTATATAAATATTCAAATTGTAAAATTTATTCTGTAGATACTGATCAAAATTGGGTTAGAAAAACACAAAAATTAACAAATGGAAAAAAAGATAATAGACTTAACATAGATTGGATAGATGTTGGAAATGTGGAAAAATGGGGATATCCAATAACATACGTGAAACGAAAAAATTTTTTTAATTATGCCAATAATTTTTATAAAAATAACTGTAAACCTGACTTAGTTCTTATAGACGGAAGGTTCAGAGTTTTTTGTTTCTTGACAACATTAAAACATACTCCAAACGGCACAAAAATTATTTTTGACGATTATACTAATAGACCTATGTATCATGTTGCTGAAGAATTTTTACCATTATCAGATGTATGTGGTAGGCAAGCCTTATTTGAAGTCAATAGCAAAGCTAAGAATAAAATAAATAACAAAACTTTATTATCATTTCAAAACGTAATATTGTAAAAATTTGTCAAAATATGTTGAAGTTTTATCTAAATCTAACTAACTATTTTTAAATATTACTGTCATATTATTCATAAAAAATAAATGGTACGGATAAATCAGGTTATAGATTTTTACTGTGTTTTACTGCTCCAATTTTCTATTCAACATATACCAAAGTTTAAAGTTATAGTTTTATAAAGAGATGGTGCCCAAGTTTGGGTTTAAACTCTTACAAGACAATTTTAATTCCCCCTTTTGTTGTAGAAACCTGATTATGCATATCAAAGACGAAATAACATAATTTTTCAATATTCACATCTACATTAAGTCTAGGCTATGAATTGACACAATTTGAATTAAAAAACTAGGAAATTGTGTTATTTTTTAAAATTCAAAATATTCAGAGATTTCTTAAGCTTAAAAAAATATATTAATAATAGAAAAAATTTTAAAATCCATTAGTCTTATATTTAATATAAAAAAATAAGGGAGAATTAAATATGAGAAAAAATTTTTTATCTATATTTTCAATTGGTTTAGTTTCTCTGTTCAGCATCTCTAATGCTATTGCAGGGGATCTTCCAAAAAATATTGCTTGGACTGCATATGGAACTACTTCATCAGGTTATGCTCAATCTGTAGGAATTGGGCAAATGCTTAAAAAAAATTATGGTACTGACCTTAGGATTATACCTGGGAAAAATGATGTTTCAAGAATGGTACCATTGAAAGCTGGACAAGCTGAAATCTGCGCATGTGGAATAGCAAGTTTATTTGCACAAGAGGGTGTGTTTATGTTTGCAGATAAAAAATGGGGACCAATGAAAGTTTACAATATGTTCAATAATATTGGAAGAAATGGTCAAACAGTTGCTACAGCCAAAGATGCAAACATTAGAACAATGGCTGATCTCAAAGGGAAAAGAGTTACTTGGGTAAAAGGATCCCCAGCTCTTAATGGGAACATGGCAGGTTTTTTAGCGTTTGGTGGACTTACATGGGATGACGTTATTAAGGTAGAGGTTTCTGGTTACGGAGCATCAGCTAATGCGGTTATAAATGGTCAAGCAGATGCAAGTATGGGTTCTTCTGTAAGTAGTATTTTTAATAAAACGAATGCTTCACCTAGAGGTCTTTTCTTCCCACCAATGCCACATAACGATGAAGCAGGTTGGAAAAGAGCAATAGCTACAGCTCCGCATTTTGCTAAAGCAGTTGTAACAAACTTCATCGGATCTTCCGATAGTAATAAATCTTTTGAAGGAATGAATTATCCTTATCCAATTTTTGTTACATTAGAAAAAACCTCTGAAGATTTATCATATCATTTGACTGAGGCTGTTATGAATAATTACGACCAATTTAAAGATTCTGGACCAGGAATGGATGGATATCAATTATCAAATCAAAATTTTAGTTGGATTTTTCCATATCATCCAGGAGCAGTTAAGTTTTACAAAGAAAAAGGTGTTTGGACATCAAAACATGACAAACATAACGAAAACTTAATAAAAAGACAGGATGTCTTAGCTAAAGCTTGGCAGAAAACTCTAAAGGCAAATTTATCTGGTGACGCTTTTAAGAAAAAATGGCTTGAAAATAGAGCATCTAGTTTAAAAGCTGCTGGTATGCCAAATGCATATAATTAAAAAATAAATCTGATAAGGTAAAACTAAGTTTTACCTTATCAAAAATCGGAATTAAATATGTCCAAAAATCAAGTAGAAAATTCTTTAATAAGAAATAGAGCGCCAAACTACATTTCAAACTTTATTTTAAGATTTGCTGCTATTTTATCTACTTTGATTTCAATTTATATGTTATTCGGTGTGGGTAATTTTTTAGGAACATACGTGTTGCTAGATACTGAGTATCTGTATGCTATGATTGCGTTACTATTACCTTTACCATTTATAATATATCATCCCACTCCCAGGAAGGGAGACAAAATACCTTGGTATGACATAACTTGTGCTGTATCAACCTTTATAATTGCGAGTTATTTTTGTTATAGTGGATCATTAATATTAGAAGAGGGTTGGGAATATCTTGCACCAACATATGCTAAAATAATGGCATTTATTTTATGGGGTCTGGTTTTAGAGGCTAGTAGAAGAGCGGGTGGAAATGCAATCTTCATAATTTGTTTGATTATTTCTATTTACCCTGCAGTTTCAACTTTTCTACCAGGATTTTTAAACGCACCCTCACAGCCATGGGATACTACTGCTACATTTCATATTTTTGGTACAGAAAGTATCATGGGTATACCAATGACTGCTTTTGCAACTCTGGTGGTAGGATTTTTAATTTTTGGGGTTGCACTACAACATACAGGCGGTGGATCTTTTTTTCTAAATCTAGCTTTTGCTCTTTTAGGTACAAGAAGAGGTGGACCTGCAAAAGTTTCAATTTTTTCTTCTGGTCTGATGGGTTCAATGAGTGGAAGTGTAATTACAAATGTTTTAACTACTGGTGTTCTTTCAATCCCTGCAATGAAGAAAACTGGCTTTAAGTCCTCTTACGCTGCAGGTGTTGAAGCGTGTGCTTCTACAGGCGGAGTGCTAATGCCACCAGTTATGGGAGCGACTGCTTTTGTTATGGCGACTTTTTTAGAGGTCCCATACTCTGAGATCATTATTGCAGCTGCTTTTCCTTCTATATTGTATTATTTTGGTCTTTTTATGCAAATAGACGCATACGCAGCAAGAAATCAACTTAAAGGTTTACCAGAAAATGAACTTCCATCCATTAAAAAGGTTTTAAAAGAAGGTTGGTATTTTATATTTGTATTTGTAATGTTAATTTTAATGTTATTGTATATGCAAAGAGAAGCACAAGCCCCTTACTATGCCACTGCTACATTATTAATAATCAATCAAATCGTAAAAATACATAGATGGAACTTTGAAAAACTTCTTCATTTCATAGAAAGCGTAGGCCGATTATTTGCAGAACTCGCAGGTATTCTAGTCGCAATTGGCCTAATAATTGGTTCGCTGACTTTTACAGGTAAAATTGGTACAATTACATACGCATTAGTAAATTTTGCAGGTGATTCTATCATTATTCTACTAATTATGGGAGCGCTAACTAGTTTTATATTAGGTATTGGGATGACAGTGACCGCAGCTTATTTGTTTTTAGCGGTAACTCTTGCTCCAGCATTAACTGGTAGTGGATTGGATAAAGTAGCAGTTCATTTATTTATGTTATATTGGGGCATGATATCATTTATAACACCACCTGTTGCTATTGGTGCATTTGCCGCTGCATCAGTTGCTGGTGCAAATGGAATAAGAACTGGTGTTGAAGCAATGAAATTAGGAAGTGTAATTTACTTTATTCCCTTCTTTTTTGTTCTCAATCCAGCATTAATAGGAAGAGGATCAGTATACGATATTTTTATTGTGTTTTTTTCAGCTGTTATTGGGATTATTCTCATTTCAAGTTCATTACAGGGATATCTAATTGGAATAGGTAATCTAAAAAACTCAAAATACTTGGAATGGCCAATAAGGATCATGCTTGGATTTTCAGGTATATTAATGGCGCTTCCCGGTGGGGACATAACTGGATATTCAAATTACGAAATTAATATTTTTGCAACTGCATTCTTTATCTTGCCATTTTCATACTTATTAATTTTAAGGTTTAGAAACAATTAGATTTACTTGAGTTTTTTCATGTATGTTGTTAACTTATCAACATATATTTTAGGACCATCTACTGGTGTGGCCATAGTTATAAAAAACTTTTCTCCGCTTGTGACACTTAGCCTATCTAAAATAGTTTGCTCATCAATAGCATACCAATGACAAAAAAAGAATTCCCCACGACCAATAAACAATTGCAAAAGCAACGCATAATCATCACTATCTTTATCTTGAATATTATCATCTATCACCAAACCCCTATCTTTTAATAATTTAAAAAATTTTTGTTTCATTTCAATTGTTTCGTTTCTAAACCAATCAGAATTAATTTTTCTATTTTTAACGAGTGAAAAAAAATCTTTTTTTGATTTTGTAGAATGAAATGTGTGAGTTGCTACGAAATGTTTTAATTTATGCTTCATCTTAATCCTTTTTTTTTAGTTAGTGATATAATACTAAAAAAAAACAAATTTAATCAATAATTGAAAACTCTGGCTAACTAATATAATTTAAATTGCACTTCTAATTATAATAACAGTAAAAATTTTCTTAATTCAGTCGCATCATATTTATTTTAAAAATAAGTCATTAATTAGAATTCTATAGATATAAACGAAGAGGTTGTGATCAACAGTTTGTTTTAGCAATATACAGCACGAAATTGGTGCCCGGGGGCGGATTCGAACCACCGACACGAGGATTTTCAGTCCTCTGCTCTACCTACTGAGCTACCCGGGCATTTAACAAATATCTATAACGTGAACATTACATTATGTCTAGCCAACAAAAATAAAAAAGTTAAATATCTTTTTTATAATTATTTTACATTTAATTATTTCATTAAGATACTTTTTACAAATATTTATTGCTATTAACTCAGCTTCTTTATATTTATTATTCTGGAAAAGGTTAATAAGAGTGTATGTAAAGTCCTGATCCCAGTTATTTTTTTATTTGTGTTTGCCAATGATTAAATATAAATTTTACATTGAGTTTGTAATTTAGATTAGTCTCAAATACTTTGGAGATATAATGAAAACTATAAATTTAAATCCTCATGAATTATTTAGTAAAGGATTAATGATAAGCAAAAGTATTCCTGCTATTCATATAATTGAATTTATTAATTTTATAAAAAAAAACTTTGAGCCAGTTGAACTAATTAGAATTGGCGGTAATAGTGATGGAGGTTATCTTTTCCCAAATATCTTTGAAGACATTAAATTTTGCTTTAGTCCTGGTGTAAGTAGAATAGCAAGTTTTGAAGAGCAACTATCTAATGATTTTAAAATAAAAAGTTTTTTAGCAGATGCTAACGTTGATAGTCCACCTATAAAAAACATAAACTTTAATTTTAAAAAAAAATTTTTAGGTGCTAGGACTTTTGGTCAATATTTTACATTATCAGATTGGATTGAACAGGTTGGAAAAAACAATGAAACAAACCTTTTTTTACAAATGGATATTGAAGGATCAGAATTAGATGTTTTAATAAAGGAAGACATGAATACTTTGAGAAAATTTGTGGGTATGATTATTGAATTTCATTGGATCCATAAAATTTTTGAAAATTTTACTTATAAAATGTTTAATGCTATTTTTTCAAAAATACTCGAAGAGTTTTGTATTGTTCATATTCATCCTAATAATTGTTGTGGTCTAGCGACTTATGAAAATATTACTATACCAAGAGTTGCAGAGTTTTCGTTCCTAAGAAGAGATAGATTAAACAGTGTAAAAAGACTTAATGAACTAAGTTTACCTAATAAATTAGATTTTCCCAACGTTTTAAAAAATGAAGATATTTTCCTACCAGAAATATGGTGGAAAAAATAGATATTTAAAAAACTAATTTTTAAAATATAATAATTTCTTCAATTTTGATATTGGTTTACAGGGATAAACTAAGTGTATCTTTATAAAAAAATGTTCGGGGGACATTCAGATCACCTATAATGGGTTTTTTAGTCGTCTACTCTACCTACTGAGGCTACACGGGCGTTTAAAAAATATCTAAAACGTGAACATTATATTGTGTCTAGCGAACAAAAATAAAAAAGTTAAATATCTTTTTCGTAATTATTTTCATCTAAATGAATTGAGTATTTTTCATCTAGCCAATTTTTCAAATCAATATTGCTACAACGTTTTGAACAAAATGGTTTAGTATCTGAGTTGATATCAAACTTTGAATTACATATAATGCATTTAATTTTTTTATTTTCTAGTGACATTATATTTATTTTTCCAATAACTCGCCATAATCTTTTGGAAGATCTTTTCTTTCAACAATATTTACAAATGCTGGTAATTTTTTAAGTTTTAATCTTTTAAAGAGATTTCTACCACATAAAAACTGAATATTATTTTTAGATTTGATTTTTTTAGATAATCTCCACAATGATCTTATATGGTTTTGAAAATCAAATTCAATTTTGTTAATGTAAAAACTTTGTAAAGATTTGAAGTTTCTGGGTACATACATTTCATAAAGTTGTAATCTTGAAAAACCTAAAAATTTACAGTCAGGAATTTTTTTTGTTCCTTCTTTCAAAATAAATTCATGAAGATTTTTTTTTCTTTTGAATGATACCCTAGGAAAATCAATAAGCACCATACCTCCTATATTTCTCAATTTAATTTCATCTATACATTTGGAAAATGCATTTTTACAGAAATTTAGCATTTCATCTTCATTCTTAATTAATAAATGTTTAGTATCAATATCAATCAATGTAGCAGCTTTGGTATTTTCAATCCACAGAACACCACCATGTTCAATTTTTATCATTGGATCGAGAGCTCTGAGTAAACAACTATCCAAATCCATTTTATTCCAATAGATTGAATAGTTATCTTCTAGCATAGGTATATTTTTATTAAAATAAAGTTCGATTATTCTTTTTACATCACTGAATTTCTCAAAATCATAATTTTCTGACCATAGTTTTGCTTGTATTGGCTTATCTTCAAACTCTTCACTAGTAATTATTACTTTTATTTTTTCATTTAATTTTAAGGATCTTGTTCCTACTCTAACAGTAATTATTTTATCATTTTTTAAATTTGCCCTTACAATACCATTATTTAATTTTTTTATAATTTTTACATCAAAAATCCTACCAATTAGAGGTGGTGATTCATCATTCCAACAAATGAATTTTATAATTTTTTTATTTTTTATTTCAACTATTCTTGTTTGTTCGGCACATTTATCTAATAAGATAAAATGATCTTTAATTTCATTTATCATTTTTAAATTTGTATCCAACAGATATTAAAGTTCTATATAATTCTGCTATTGGTAAACCTACTATATTACTATATGATCCTGATATAAAATTTACAAATGATGCTGCAATTCCTTGTATAGCATAACCTCCTGACTTTCCTTTCCATTCATTAGATGCAAGGTAATAACTTATTTCTTCGGGATGAAGCCTTTTAAATTTTACTATTGATTGAATTGTTTTTGTTTTGAGTAAATTATGAGGTGTGTAAAGAGTAAAATTTGTAAAAACTTTATGTCTTCTTCCTGAAATTAGTTTTAAGCAATTTTCTGCTGTATTAGCATCCATAGTTTTTGGTAAAATTCTTCTACCTAAAGAGACTACCGTGTCAGCAGAAAGTATTATAGATTGAGAATATTGTTGTTGAAAAACTTTATTTTTTTCTAAAGACATTCTTTTGACATATATACGGGGAAGTTCTTTTGAAAATTTCTCTTCATTAATATTTGGTGATAATATTAGGTTAGGCTTAACACCTATTTGATTTAAAAGTTCAAGCCTTCTTTTTGAACTAGATGCTAGTATAAAATGTTTGTTCAATTTAGTTTTATCCATAAAACAAACTTAACACATCAGAATTTATTTATATCTAAATGTAATTCTTCCTTTTGTTAAATCATAAGGTGTCATTTCCACATTAACTCTATCACCAAGTAATACTCTAATACGATTTTTCCTCATTTTCCCGCTTGTATGGGCAAGTACCTCATGATCATTATCTAGTTTTACCCTAAACATAGCATTTGGTAGAAGTTCTTCTACAATACCAGAAAATTCTATTACACCTTCTTTAGCCATTTAACCTCTTTTTTAAAATTTAATTTTAATCTCACTATTATGTCTAATTAGTCAAGATTTTTATATATTATTTTATAATTTTATTTGTTTATTCTGGTTGAGATAGACCTTGCATGTGCCTCTAAACCTTCTGCTTCAGCTAATGTTATTACATGTTTTCCAAGTTCATTAAGACTGTTTTTATTAAATTTGACTACAGTGGTTCTTTTGTAAAAATCTATAACTCCTAATCCACTTGAAAATTTTGCTGTTCCATTTGTTGGAAGAACATGATTTGGACCAGCAATATAATCACCAACTGCCTCAGGAGTGTAAGGACCAACAAAGATAGCTCCTGCATTTTTTATTTCTTTAATAACTTTTTGCACATTTTTAAGAATTAATTGTAGATGTTCAGGTGCTTTTATATTGATTAATTCAATCGCTTGATTTAAGTTTTCAACTAAAATTATTGCTCCAAAATCATACCATGAAGAACTAGCTATTTTTGATCTAGAAATTTCCATAAGAAATTTTTCTATAAAAAGTCTCACTTTTATTGCAATTTCTTTACTTGTCGTTATTAAAATTGACTGCGCTAACTCATCATGTTCCGCCTGCGATAAAAGATCTATAGCAATATGTTCAGGATTAGCTGTTTCATCACATACAATTAAAACCTCTGAAGGTCCAGCAATTGAGTCAATCCCTACTTTACCAAATACTTGTCTTTTAGCTTCTGCAACATAAGCATTTCCGGGACCTACAATCTTATCTACAGGTTGGATAGATTTAGTACCAAAAGCAAGAGCAGCAACTGCGTGCGCTCCACCCATACGAATAAATCCTGTTACTTTTGCAACATGAGCTGCTGCAAGAACAATAGATGATTTATTTAAATCTGAAATTGGGCTTACAAGTATTCTCCTTTCAACACCGGCAACTAAAGCAGGTATTGCATTCATTAATACAGACGAAGGATAAATTGCTTTACCACCAGGAACATAAAAACCTGCAGCTTCTATTGGAGAGTAGGTCAAACCTAGATTAACTTTAAGATTATCTTTATAGTTAAAGTTCTTAGGAATTTGTTGCATATGAAATTGCTTTATTCTTTCAGCTGCAACATTTATTGCTTTTTTCTGTTCTATTTTAAGTTCGTCGTAAGCTTTTTTTAAGATACTTTTTGGAATAAATAATTCTTTAATTTGTTTGACATTTATTTTATCAAATTTACTTACACAATTATTTAAACCATCATCACCATTTATTAGTATTTCATCTAAAATTTTTGAGACTGCTGCTCTAATTTTATTATTTGATTTTCTTTCATCATATATCAAACTCTCAAATTTTTTTTTAAAGCCTCTATTTGAATAATTAATATATCTGGTTTTAAATTTAGACATTTATTGCTTCCTCAACCTTTTCAATCCAAGGTTGTATAGTATTTAAGTTTGTTTTCATGTAACTTCTATTAACTGCTAACCTAGTTGAAACTTCACAAATTTTTTCAACTACAACTAACCCATTAGCTTTTAAAGTAGAACCAGTTTCAACCAAATCTACTATTCTTTTGCACAAACCCATTGATGGAGCAAGTTCCATTGCACCATTTAATTTTATACACTCTGCATGAACACCTCTAGCTTCAAAATGTTTTCTAGTAATATTAGGATATTTAGTAGCAACTCTTACATGACTCCAAGACCTTGGGTCCTCATTGGCAATAATATCTTTCTCAGCTGCGACAACCATTTTGCAGTTCCCTATATTCAAATCTAAGGGAGAATAAACTTCAGCATGATTAAATTCGTCTAGAATATCACTCCCTACAAATGCCATTTGAGCAGCGCCGTATGCTAAAAATGTAACAACGTCAAAAGATCTTACTCTTATTATTTCTATATTATTAATGTTTGTTTTAAACTTTAATTTACGATCATTTCTATCAAAAAAGGATTTTTCAGGCTTAATGCCAACTTTTAATAAAATCGGAAGTACTGAATCTAAAATTCTACCCTTTGGCAAAGCAATATTTAAACTTTTGTTTAAAGTCATTCATGATTTCCTATAAAATTATTTATGTAAAGGTTTTAGCTTGGTTGGCCAAGGAATGTCTATATCCTCAATTGTAGCATTAATTTTGTTACAATCTAACTTTATTTTTGAAGACATTGATAAATAAAGAAAAATATTTGCTTTTTCATATACTATTGCTAATAAATTGTAGAAGTATATTTTGGGTTTGAAATTAATATATTCAACATTATTAACATTTTTAATTTGCAGACCAGTTACAACTCTATAATTAATTTTTTTATCATAAAATTCTTGCTGCTCCCAACAATATCTGGTTAGTGTCGTCACAAACATTTTTTTTGTTTTGTCATAAAAAATTTCTTCTTTTGAAATTATAGCATCTTGGCAAAGAGATGAGAATATTTTTAAATCATCATTGTTTAAAGCATTAAGTCGGATTTTGTTTTCAATAGACATTACGTTTACTCTAAAATTTTATCATAATTAATTTGATCTTTTTATCATTGCACCCAGGTTAGCTAACTTATCTTCTAAATTTTCATACCCTCTATCTAAATGATGCAAACCGTCAATTTCACTTATACCAGAAGCAGCTAGTGCCCCAAGTATTAAACACATTGAAGCTCTTAAATCTGAGGCCATTACTCTGGCTCCTTTCAATTTTTTTACACCATAGATTTCTGCTTCTTGACGATTTACTGATATTTTTGCTCCCATTCTCATTAATTCAGGAATATGCATAAACCTATTTTCAAAAATTGTTTCTTTAATTAAAGTTTTCCCATCTGCTATTGCCATAAGTGCCATGTATTGAGCTTGTAAATCTGTAGGAAATCCAGGATAAGGATTTGTACTCACATCGAAAGGTTTAGGTCTTTGAGAACACGAAACTTTCATTGAATTTTTAAATGTTTCAATTTTACTACCAGTCAATTTAAGAACATTTAGAAATTCCGTTAAATTTTCAGGGTTGATATTATTTATTTGAACTTTACCCATAGTGATAATAGAAGCTATTGCAAAGGATCCTGCCTCTATTCTATCTGAAACAACAGAATGGGTAACTTCGTGTAATTCTTTTACACCATTAATTATTAAGATGTCAGTTCCTATACCTTTTATATTAGCACCTGCTTTATTTAAACAATTTGCTAAGTCAGTCACTTCAGGTTCTCTTGCTGCGTTTAGGATTTTGGTTTGCCCCTTTGCTAACACAGCAGTCATTATTGCACTCTCAGTAGCACCTACCGAAACTTTAGGAAAATCAATAACTCCACCTTTTAAACCTTCATTACTTAAAGAACTAATTATAAAACCACTATCAAATGAAACATTTGCTCCAAGCGCTTCCATAACCATGACATGTAAATCGATAGGTCTACTGCCTATGGCGCAACCACCTGGAAGAGGTACTTTTGCTGAACCCTGTGATGCCAACAATGGACCTAAAACTAGAATCGAAGCTCTCATTTGCCTAACTAAATCGTCAGATGCCTCATCTTTTTTTGGTTTTCCGTAAAAGTTTAGAATTCCTTTTTTCCAATTTAATTTAATACCTAAATCAATTAGCAAATTAGACATTAATCTGGTGTCTGCTAGATCAGGAACATTATAAAGATTAAAATCCTTATTAATTATTAAAGATAACGCCATTAATGGCAAAGCAGCATTTTTCGCTCCACTTATATTAACATTACCAGTTAATTTTTTTTCACCAGTGATATAGATTTTTTCAATATTGTTGTTAGTAAAACTATTCATTTAATTTAAAATTGCTTTTATTATAATCAGTAAAGAGTTTTGATTGACCAATTTTGTTAGTTCGTTTTCCAGTGATTTTAACGTCATCTCTTTCTGAAACTTGTTTTTTTCTGAGCTTCAAATTTCTTTTTAAAGAAGCTGATAAATTATTTTCATTATCACTATTTTTTTTAGTCATATTTTTAAAATCTTACAAGTTTTACTTATTTCGGTTTAAGCTTATATTACTATATATCTATAAAAAAACTTGTCATTAGCGAAAACATATTTAAGTTAAGAAATATACTAACATGCCGCCATAGCTCCAGCGGTAGAGCGCGTCATTGGTAATGACGAGGTCACTGGTTCAAATCCAGTTGGCGGCACCACTTTAATTTTGATTGTTAAATTAGATTTCTCTTAAAGATCCTGATAATTTTTTATCAATAGCATTTATTAAGTTAGCACTAATTTCTTCTAATTCTGAATCAGTAAGTGTTTCTTGAATAGGTTGAATTGTAACTTTAACAGCAACAGATTTCATATCTTGAGGAATTTTTTCACCTTTATATATATCAAGTATTATCACGTCTGTTATTAAATCTTTGTTAATAGATTTAGCAACCTGACAAATTTTTTCAGATTCTATTTCTTTATCGACAAGAAAAGCAAATTCTCTTGTAACTGGTTGCAAATTAGAAATTTTTAACATTGGTCTAGAAATTTTATTTCTTTTTGGCAATGGAATATTTTCATAAAATATTTCAAAAGTGATAGCTGATTCATTTAATCCAAAAGCATCTCCAATTTCAGGATGAATTTCACCAAAATTAGCTATAACATTTTGACCAATTTTAAAAACCGCACTTCTACCTGGATGAAAATACCTTGGTGCTTCATCAAAAATTTTCAGACTATTTTTAGGTACACCTATTGTGTCCAATACCCTAATTACGTCAAGTTTAACATTGTAAAAATCAAATTTTACAGCTTCTTTTTGCCAATCTTTTTTAATTCTGTCACCATATCTTATTCCAGTAATTGTGCTCATTTGTTCATCAGGACTATCACCCTTAAAAATTGGGCCAATCTCAAAAAAAGAGAAATCTTGAGCTCCTATATTTAAATTCTTTTGCACTGCTAATAAAAGATTAGGAATAATTGAAGGTCTCATATCTGTCAATTCTGAAGAGATCGGGTTAACCAAATTTAAAGAGGGACCACCTCCATTGAATTGATCAGCCATTGCCTTATTTAAAAATGAAAAAGTAATTACTTCATTATAACCCCTACTTGCTAGTGTTCTTGATGCAAAAAAAGCTTGACGATGCTTAATACTCATTGCTGGCCTTGCAATATAATTACTTCTTGATAATTTAATTGAAGGTATTTTATCATACCCATTTATTCTGATTATTTCTTCAACAATATCTGCAATACCATCTATATCTGGTCTCCAACTAGGAGGTGTTATATCCCAAAAATTTTCTACACAGACAATTCTAAAACCCAATTTTTCTAAAATTGATTTAGATAATTCATTTTCAATTTTAACGCCTGATAGTTCATAAATAATATTTGGATCAAACTTAATTATTCTATTTTTTTGTTCTAATTTAAAATTAACAATTTTACTAAATTTCCCACCGCAAATCTTTTTGACCATTGCAGCTGCATAATGCATTGCAGTTTCTGGAGAATTGTAATCAAGTCCTCTTTCAAATCTATATCTAGCATCAGAGTTTAAGTTTAATTTTCTACCAGTATTTGCTATTGAAACTGGGTCGAAAATTGCAGCCTCTAAAAACATTCTTGTTGTGTTTTCTGTTACTCCTGTTCTTTCTCCACCCATTATTCCAGCTAAATCGTCTACACTTTCTGCATCAGAAATGACAAGCATATTATCATCCAACTCGTAAGTATTTCCATTAAGCGCAGAAAATTTATCGCCTTTTTTTGATTTTGAGATTTTAAGAATTGTCCCTTTAATCTTATCTATATCATATGCGTGTAAAGGTCTTCCAATATCTATCATAATATAATTAGTTATATCTACTATAGAACTTATTGGTCTTTGATCAACAGCTATTAGTCTGTTTTTAAGCCATAACGGAGATTCATTATTTCTCAGATTTGTAAATGATCTCCCAAAAACCTTAGGGCAAAGATATTTTTCATCTTCATCAAAATCAACCTTCCAATTTATTATACTATCAAACTCACCATCATTAAATATAATATCTAAATCTTTTAAATCTCCCATCCCAGCTGCTGCTAAATCTCTAGCGACACCTCTTACGCCTAAGCAATCACCTCTATTTGGAGTTATTTCAACTTCTATAATTGGGTCATTTAAATCCATAACATCTGAAACTGACAAACCAAGTTCAGATGAACTTTCCAGTTCGATGATACCGTTATGATTTTCAGATAAAGTTAATTCTTTTTCTGAACATAACATACCAAAGGATTCTTCTCCTCTTATTTTTCCTTTCTTTAATTTTAAATTTAAACCAGGTATAAATGTACCTATATTTGCAAAAATACTTTTCATACCTAACTTAACATTAGAAGCACCACAAACAACTTTAAATGTATTTTCCCCGTCAAATACCTTACAAACATTAAGTTTATCTGCATTTGGGTGTTTTTTTACATCTATGATTTCGACTGAGATAAAACTTTTTAAATCCTCTGCTAAATTAACAACTGAAGCAATCTCTAAGCCAAGTTTTGGAAGTGTTTCCAAAATCTCTGATAAATTTTTATCTGTCTCTAGATGATCTAGTAACCATTTCCATGTAAATTTCATGAAAAAACACCATTCAAACCAGAATGTAAGCTTGGATTATCAACAGGTATAAATCCATAATGTTTTAGCCATCTTAGATCACTATCATAGAAGGGTCTTAAATCAGGAATTCCATACTTTAACATAGTTAGTCTTTCTAAACCCATTCCAAATGCAAAGCCTTGATACTTTGATGGATCTATCCCAACACCTTCTAAAACTCTAGGATGAACCATACCTGATCCCAGAATTTCTAACCAATCTTCGCCTTCACCTATCACAAGGCTTCCATCATTTTCTTTTTTACAACCAATATCTACCTCTGCTGATGGTTCTGTAAAAGGGAAATAGCTTGGTCTAAAACGAACTGGTAAATTGTCTTCGTTAAAATAAGTTCTACAAAATTCTATTAAACATCCTTTTAAATGGCCCATATTGATATTTTTACCAAGCACTAAGCCCTCACATTGATGAAACATTGGGGAATGAGTGGCATCATGATCAGATCTATATGTTCTTCCAGGTATAATATACCTAATTTCATCAAAATTTTTTAAATCGATTTTTTCCATTGTCCTAATTTGAACCGGACTTGTATGTGTCCTTAATACTTTTCTTTGTCCATTTATATCTGGTTGAAGGTAAAATGTATCATGCTCTTGACGTGCTGGATGTTCTTCAGGAATGTTCAATGCAGTAAAGTTATAATAATCACTTTCTATATCAGGACCTTCAACAATAGAAAAACCCATATCGGCAAAAATAGCACATAATTCTTCTATTGTTCTTGAAAGAGGGTGTAAAGTACCTATTTCAGCTTCAGAGGGTGTAATTGAAATATCAATTTTTTCTGAATTAAGTTTTTCTTTTAAATGTACTTTTTTGAAAAAATTTTTTTTATCTAAAATTAATTTATTAATTTGGCTCTTTATATCGTTTAAATAAGCTCCAATTTCTTTTTTTGTTTCTATATCATAATCTCTTAAATTCCT
>CACJQK010000019.1 GCA_902595515.1 uncultured SAR116 cluster alpha proteobacterium | reverse complement strand
AAAATATTATTTTCGATAATTATATTTGGATTTTCATTTGCCAACATTGGACCAGAAATTCCACCAGTATGAATAATTTTTGTTATATCGTACTTTTCTAATAAGCTTGTAACATCCTCAACACTATTTAAAGAAATTGAAATATGCTTATAGTTTTTATTACATTCGGCATTAATAACCGGGTCTATACCAACAATTAGATTACTCTTGTTTAAAAGTTTTGTAACTAAGGGAGCACCAACTAAACCAGATGAACCTGTAATAAGGATGTTTTCAAAATTCATATTTCCCTCTACATTTTTTTCAATACTTTTTAATAATTTTATTATTGAAAACTTAACAAGCTTATTGATAAATTAAAATAATTAATCTTTTTTGAAAGAGGTTTAAATGAAATTGTATTTTGCCCCTAACTCACGCGCGGTTAGAATAGCCTGGCTTCTTGAAGAATTAGGGATGGACTATGAAATAGAAAAATATTCAGTAGGCGATAAAGCTCTAAGAACTCCAGAATATTATAAATTACATCCTATGGGCAGAGTTCCTGTACTGGAGGATGAGAGTATCAAAATTTATGAGTCTGGTGCAATTGTGGAATACCTACTATCTAAATATGATAAAGGAAAATTTTGTCCTGACAAAACAGACCCAACCTTTCCTTATTATCTACAATGGCTTCATTATGCTGAAGGCTCAATTATGCCACAAGTAAATACAATTGTTGTAGAGACTATCTTACTACCTCCTGAACGAAAGAACGAAGTTAACGTTGCAAGAGCTTTTAAACTTTTAAATGTTGCACTATTAAACGTAAATAATAATTTAGAAAACAAAGACTTTTTAACCGGCACATTTTCTGGAGCTGACATAATGACAGGACACGCATGTATAGGAGCAAAAAGAGTGGGTGCAGACATTTCAGATTTGACTAATGTAGAAAATTACATTGATCGTTTATTGTCTAGGCCTGCATTACAAAAAGCTATAAAAATTTAAATTTTAATTAAATTATTTATGAGATTATAATCGATATAATCCCTTGTGATAGGACTATTTTTATCAATTTTATACTTTATAATTAACTCACTAATTTTAGATCTATAGGCTAGATCTTCACAATAGTTTCCCTCTTCAATAAGGAAAATAGCTGAGCTTAAGTAATATAAAGATGTCGTTATTTGCCTTGATGAAGAAGTAAAATCTTCTTGTACTTCATTTTCAACAAAATTAAAAACATCATCTATGACAGATAATAAATGTTTTTCGTGTTTTTTTTCAGAATTAATTTTGACGGAATCTATTAGAAAATTTTTAAATATTTGTAAATTATTGTCTTTTTTAAGAGCTCTAATTGTATCTAAAGATATAATATTACTAGTGCCTTCCCAAATAGAACCAAGATGGGAGTCTCTCAAAATTTTTGGATCAAGCCAATCTTCTATATAGCCTAAACCACCTCTAATCTCCATTGCATCTCCAGCAACTTTTCTAACATCTCTACATGCTCTAAATTTAATAAGGGGTGTTATTATCCTAAAAATTTTCTGCGAAACAATATCTCCTTTATCTGCTTTATTTAAGAGATCTGCTGCTTTAAATACGATAGATCTAGAAGCTTCTGTAACTATCAGTATCTTTAAAAGTTGTTTTTGTATTAGAGGAAGATCAATTAATTTTTTATTAAATGCATGACGATTATTTGAAATAAACAAGCTTTCTTGAAGACACCTTTGCATCATACCAGATGCTCTAACCCCATTAGATAACCTCGACATATTTATCATGTCGGTCATTTGTTTAAAACCCTCATCAGGGTTACCTACAAGATAAGCAAATGCTCTATTTAATTTAATCTCACCACTTGCAAAAGATCTTCCTCCTAATTTATCTTTTAATCTTATAATTTCATAATTATTTAGATCTCCATTTTCAAGTTTTTTTGGCAAAAGAAATAATGCAAGCCCTTTTGTTCCAATGATGTTTTTATTATATCTAGCAAGAACCATAGCAAGATCTGCATCTGGATTAGAGCAAAACCACTTATCTCCAGTTAAAAACCAATTTCCTTCCTCATATTCAGCATATGTATCAATAGACCCTACGTCTGATCCAGCATGTTGTTCTGTCATAAACATGGCACCTTGAAATAGATGATCCAGATCTTGTGAAGTTAATTGATCAAAAAATTTATCAATTAATTTTTTATCTCCAAATTTTGTAAGAGTTCGTGTTAAAGAATCTGTCATACTTAATGGACAACAAAGACCAAATTCACTTTGAACGAATAAAAAAGTAAGTCCATATTTTACTATGGGCGGAAGTGGTTGTTGCATTCCAAAAACACCATGCCTGTGCGACATTGCTGCTAAACCAAATTTTTCAAAAGCAAACTTTTCAATTTTTATAAAGTCTGGGTGTTTTTCAATATCATTTGATAATTCACCAACTCTTGATCTTTTTTTCAATTTTGGAGGATTCTTATCAGCTGACAAGGCTAATTCTTCTAATTCAGAACCTACCACCTCTCCTAACTCAATAAACTTATTCTCAACTTGTTCAAATAATTCCTTTCCACAGTAATATTCTAATAATTTTGAAAACGACTTATCCCTTAAATAAGCGTTTATTCCTTTACTATCTGGAATATTGTTTGAAGAAAGAACCACTTTTAAACCTAATTATAATAGCTATAATAAAATTTTAAGTTTGAATTATATAACAATGTAAAGCTTGTAATCGTATAACTAACAAGACTTAAATTACAAAGTATTTCAATTTTTTGTTAGTTGATATACTTCGTGTGATAAGCCAAGCTCTTTTTCCATTTGTTTAAATTCATCTGATGACATAAATTGTCCAACCATATCAGGGTTAAAAACTTCTGTACTAATCATTGCTGTGTTATCATCTACCTTACCAACAATCGTATTTCTCATCATTTGAGACTGAACTTCTGCATCTGCATCAAATTTTTTTTTCCATTCATCGTAAGTTGTATTTTTAATCTTCACAATTATAAGAGTGTTCATGTATCAATCCTTTGATTTTATAATCTAATCAGTTACGTCCATTACATTTGACATCTCTTTTATGTCATTATGAAACATGCCTGCCATATCACCTAAGGTGTCTAAAATAGCTTGAGGAGAGTTCGCTTTCCACCAACAATACATAACCATATCATTCTTTTCATTATTCCAATTCATTTGAAAATTTGCATTTTCATTTTTCATATTTTTACGCACATCATCTGGGGTCATGTCTTTCATTGCTTCAAAATACTGCTCTCTCATTTCTTCAGACTTAAATTTATGTTCTACCATGTAATCTTTCATTTATTATCTCCTAAAATTTATATATCATTATGATTAATTTTTTTTTAACTTCAAAATCTTATTTTAATAAAATTTATTAACTATTCTATTTTAATAGTATTTAAATTATTTAATTAAATAATTAATTAACAGTTAAATGTTACATTATAATTAAAATTTTTAATTTTTTTTCTTTACCTTCCTCTTAGGGAAGGGTTTAAAGATTATTCTGGAGTTAAAATGATTATTCAAGATGTCATACATATAAACTGGTTCTGCCAACATACTTGGTTACAGTCATCTAAAAATACTTTGTGGTGTTTACTTGGATGTTGTATTGGAGATTTTGGTACAATTGCATATTTTCAATTCATGCAGATTGACTGGCCCGTTATATTAATTATGTCACTTGCCATTGTTAATGGAATATTGACATCTATTGCACTTGAAACTTTTATACTGTCAAAGCAAATGTCTATGAAATTAGCCTTTAAAACAGCAATTGGTATGTCTTTAGTTTCTATGGTTTCTATGGAATTAGCTATGAATTTAACTGATGTTGCACTTACTGGTGGTGCTATTTTAACATGGTGGGTTATTCCTTTTATGCTTATCGCAGGATTTGTAACACCCCTACCATACAATTACTGGCGATTAAAAGCTTTAGGAAAAGCATGTCATTAAATTTTAAAAGTATTATTAAAAATAAACCTTTATTTCTAATAATTGTTCCTTCAATAATTTTAATTTTAGGAATGATTATCTACTTGGCTGAAGAAAAAGTTGCTGAAGCAGCTATAACTTTAAATCCTGATAATAAAGAAAGTATATTATTAGGAAAATCTGTATATGTTCAAAATTGTGCATCATGCCATGGTTCAAAATTAGAAGGTCAAAAAGATTGGATGTCCAGACTCCCAGATGGATTAATGCCTGCTCCTCCTCATGACGAGACAGGTCACACTTGGCATCATAGTGATAAATATTTATTCATGATTACTAAATACGGTATTGAGGATATTATAGGTCAAAAATATCCTAACAATATGCCAGCTTATAAAAATATTCTCTCAGATAAAGAAATTATATCCGTATTATCTTACATAAAAAGTACTTGGCCAAACAAAGTTAAAAAAATCCACGATCAAATCAATAATCGTGAGAAATCAAAGTAACATCTAATTAAAATATTAATGGAAAAAATATGCTATCTCGACGTGAATTTTTAAATTTTTCAGCAGCAACAATTGCTTTAACATCTTTACCTAATCAAATTCAATCTAATCAATTAATTCGTAATTATAAGCTAACAGCTGAGATCACCCCACATTTATTCGATAAGAAAGGTGTCTTGGATAGCTTATGGTTATATAACAAACAATCACCTGGGCCAGTCATTGTAGCAAAAGAAAATGATATCATAAGAGTTGAGTTTGTTAATAATTTAGATGAAGCCAGCACAATCCACTGGCATGGTATAAAAAATATTAATAAGATGGATGGTGTTCCATATTTAACTCAGGACCCAGTTCAGCCTGGAGAAACTTATATATATGAATTTCCAGTTAATAATGCAGGAACATTTTGGTACCATGCACATTTTGAAACTTGGAAACAAATTTCGAAAGGTCTATATGGACCTCTGATAGTCAAAAATCATTTAGATAAACAATTTGATAATGATATCATTATATTAGCTGATGACTGGAGATTGAATAAAAATTATCAATTAGATAAAAAATCATTAGGCTCACTTCATGATTGGTCACACGCAGGAAGAATCGGAAATTGGCTTACTATTAATGGAAAAAAATTTCCTGAATACTCTGTAAGTAAAAATGGCTATGCAAGATTAAGATTTATTAATGCCTCTAATGCAAGGATACTCTCATTTGGCTCTAGTTTAAATGGAATGAAGATCATCTCAATAGACGGGATGTCGGTTGTACCATTCATTCAAGATAAATTTGATTTGGGGCCAGGACAAAGGATTGATTTGTTAATAAAAACTGATGATATGTCAACAATTGATTTCTTTGAAGTCAGTGGTAAAAAACCGTTAAATGCTTTCAAGCTAAATGTTAATCAAAGTAGTAAAAAAAATATTGTAAAGAAAGACATAAAACTACAATCTTTTAAAAAAATACCACCGTATAAAAATCCAAAAACATTAAAAATTCATATGCAAGGCGGTGCAATGGGAAATCTTGCTAAAGCCTATTTTGAAGGTGAAGAAAAAAATTTTCGTTCATTAGCAATGGAAGATAAAAAATTCTGGGCATTTAATAAAGAGGTAGGTCAGTATGAACATTCACTCGCAAGTATAAAAAAAGGCGAGATAATAATTTTAGATGTTTGGAATGACTCAAGATGGCCACATAGTATGCATCTGCATGGTAATCATTTCTATGTTGAATCAAAAGAATTTTCTGGCTATGATAAACTAATGCTCAGAGATACATATCTAATGCAACCTGGTGAAAAATCAAAATTTATATATTTAGCAGATAATCCTGGTAAATGGCTTTTTCATTGTCACATGTTGGAACATGCAGCTTCTGGTATGATAGGTTACATAGAAGTAGTTTAATTTAAAATTAAGTATGAACCAAAACTGTGTCCATTAAGCCTTTTCCTCTGATCTGAATGGTTTTTCGCTCTATATTACTATCTTTATAGTTTACTAAATCGAAAGTATTTTTAGACATATGAATACAGTCAGGTGTTCCATAGCTCTCTAATCTTGCAGCAGTATTAATAGTATCGCCCCATACATCAAAAGCAAATTTTGACTTTCCAATAACTCCAGATATAGCAGGGCCTGAATTTATTCCTATTCTAAGTTTTATGGGATTTCCATTATGATCTTTGAATTGAGCAGATATTTTTATCATTTCCTTGGCAAGATTAAATAAAGTTAGAGCATGATCTTCTTTTTGGACTGGCATGCCTGAAACAACCATATATGAGTCGCCAATTGTTTTTATTTTTTCTACACCATATGTTTCAGTTAAGTCATCAAACTGAGAAAACATGTCATTTAAAAAACCAACAATTTTCTCTGATGAAATTTTTTCAGACATTTCAGTAAAACTAACTATGTCTGCAAATAAAACAGATATTTCAGGATTATCCATAGATATGGTTTTGATATTATTTTTTAGCTTTTCTGCAATTGATTTAGGCATAATGTTATGAAGAAGTTTTTCAGATTTGTTACGCTCTTGTTCTAAAAAGATAGAATACATCCCCATAGGTAATCCTAAGACAAGTAAACTGCCAACTATATTGCTGACACCAATGATAGACTCTGTTAAATCATTGATCTTATAAAGAGGTTCCATTTCAGAAAAAGAAATAAACATATATGAATAGATTGAAATAAAGACCAGAGCTAAAAAGGCTTTAAGCCTAATATCTAAAGGGACAGCAATAATTAATATTGCTAAGTTAATGTACCAAAGGTGAAAAAATGAATTCCAGCCAATCAAAAAAATAAATGCTGTAGCTGAACCTACGCCAGCAATGCAAGATAATATAACTCCAAATTTTGCAAAACCTAAAGTATGTAGAATAAATCCAAACGCTATAAATGAAGCAAAAAACAATTCAGAAAGAACTAAAGGTTCCCAATTTTGAATGGTCAAATAAAATAGAAAATCCCTTCCAATAAGCCCTACTCCACCAGCTATAAAACCTAACTGCATTGCTAGAAAAGCAGGTTTCCATTTTTCTGGATATCTTAAAGGGGGAACGCTTAATATATTAACAATAAAATTAATCATGTATTAAAGACCATTTATAATTATAAAGACTAAACCTTACTGTTGGGATAAGGTAAAGAAAAAAAATTAAAATAATTAAAGTAATATTTTATAAGTAACTGTATTTTTAAAAAAACCAGTAAAAATGGTAAATTTAAATTGGTAATTATTGAATTATAATAGATGAGCGAGTTTGTTTTAGTCATTTTAGTAACGATGGGTCTAAGTAAGGTTCCCTCTACCTATGAAATAAGGGTTCCAAAAAAAACCTACAAACAATGTATAGAAGATTCTAAAACTTATAAATTTCCATTTGAAGAGCTGCATAAAGTTATATCTGTAAAAACTAGATGTGAAAAAGTGATTGGAAAACAAAGACAATTGGAAAATGACAAATCTATTTAAAATTATTTTCAAATTATAAAAATAAATAGGTTTCATTTTATTTATTTTATTAATTTTTTGTTACGAAGAATAATATTTTAAAAGTTATTTAAAAAAATAAAATAGCATTGACCTTCCCCTAAGGGTAAAGCTTATATGTTATAATAAATCAAGTTATAATTAATAAATTATCTTGATTTCCATATGTTTTTTTAAAAAATCGGAGTAAATATATGATGAAGACACTCGTGATCTGTGTATTAAGTTTATTTTTAAATTTCTCAACTGCTACAGCTCACTCGCCAGTAGGATTTGTGGTTCCAAAAGATGGGTCTGTAATCAAAAAGGCTCCAGAAAAAATGGAAATCGTTTTTACTGCACCGGCAAAACTGATTAAGGTTGAGTTTTCAAAAGTTACATCAAACCAAAAAAAGTCATTAATTAGTGGCCTGCTTGGAAACGAAACTTTAACTCCAATAAAATTAAATAAAGATCATCTTATGAATGAATCAAAACGACATATTATCAGTCTACCTAAATTAGACGATGGTATATATAAAACAGCATGGCGCGCACTTAGTGAAGATGGTCACGCTATCAAGGGTGAGTTTATATTTGAGGTGTCACCCGAAGGTACAGATGTATCAGGCGCTGATGTAAAATTGTTAATTGGTGAAGGTCAAGTTAAACGTGTAAGAGGAACAAAAATAACAATAAAACATGGACCATTAGGAGAGTTAATGCCAGCGATGACAATGGAATTTAGTGTCTCAGACAAAAAAGTAATCTCAAACTTTAAAAGGGGAGACAAAATTAGGTTTCAAGTTAATAAAGAATTAGAACTTATTAAAATTGAGTTAAATTAGAAGACTAATAAAATATGTATATAAAAAAAGAAATAACTACAAAAACCGATTCTAAAAAGGCTATTTTTACCTCTGCTAACTATTTTAATTTTCAAAATTTTTTATTCACTTTTAAAGCTCTTGTTTTCTTAATGATTGTTGGAACTATTTCGTTTTCAGTTATTGCCAAAAGTGAAGAGAATTCAGCAAATAAAAATATATATAAATCAATTTTTGACTCTTATGAAAAATGGGAATGGGAGGACACATCAGACTGGATTATTTCAAATAAAACAGTCGATGAGATTGGAGGGTGGCAATATTACTCTCGTGAAAAAAGCAAGGAAAAAAAATAGGTTAGCGATGAAATTGAGAATTTTTTATTTTGGCTTAATATTTTTAATATCTGGTTGTACGTCTTATAAATTTGATCAAAGTTTAAATAATATTAACAGCAACAAAAATATTGTTATTGCTGGTAAAATAACCGCAGCTATTAACCAGGAACAACAAAATAAATTATTTAATAATTCAAAAGCGCTTCTAAATTCAGAAGTTGGTGAAAAGGAAGCTGTAGAATTAATGCTTTCCAAAAGTCCTAGTTTTCAATCCCTTTTATTTAAATATCGCGGAAGTGGGTCTGCTGCTGCTCAAAAGGGAAGGATTTCTAATCCAGTGTTTTCGTTTGAACGAATGGTGAAGGGTTCTGAAATAGAATATGGGAGGTTTCTGAGTTTTGGACTCCTTGATTTGCTTTCACTTCCAACTAAACAAAAATCCTCAAAACTTGCTGTTGATTTGAATGATATAAATTTTGCTTCTGAAATTTATGGGGCAATTAGTGACGTAAGAATGTCTTGGTTTGAAGCAGTTGCTTCAGAACAACAACTAACTCTTTATGATAATGCCTTTATTGCTCTTTCTGCGAATGCTGAACTTGCTAAACGAATGAAAAAAACTGGTAATATGACAACTAGTGATAGAGTTCGTCAACAATTAATCTATTCGGAAGCTACTGTAGCACTTGCTAAAGCGAAAATGAGAAAAATATCTAGTAGGGAAAACTTAATACGTAAAATAGGTCTAACCGAGAGCGAAGCTAATAATTTAACCATACCTAAAAAATTACCAGAATTACCAAAAACACCAATATCAATAGAGAAAATTGCTGATAAAATTAGTGACAGATTTGACGTAAAAACTGCTCGTATTGAATATGAATTGCTGTTGGAACAGTTAGGAGTGGAAAAAATTAATTCTTACACAGATATCGAATTTGGATATAGAAATGACAGAATAAAAGATGATGGAGTTATCTCAAACAAAAAAGGCTATGAACTTGAAATTAAAATCCCAATCTTCGATTGGGGTAATCTTCAAAGAGATACAATTCAAGCAGATCTAATTGCTAAGCAAAAACTTTATGAGAATATCGTATTAGCTGCAGCGTCTGAACTTCGTGAGGCTTATCAAAACTATAGGACAGCCTTTGATATCGCAAAACATTATTATGATCAAATTATTCCAATGCATGAAATACTCTTAGAAGAAGCAACTTATAATTATAATGGAATGATAATTGGAATATTTGAGTTGATGCAAAGTGGGCTTGAGAAATCAACAGCTGAGATAAAAGCTACAGACGCATTACAAAACTTATTTACTGCGGAACTAAACTTAAATAGTGTTGTTCTAGGTAGAAAACTAGGGGCAAAATCAAGAACCACAGAGATTGCCTCTAATAAAGCTAAAAAAGGGCATTAGTGAAAGATAATAGTAAAAAATGGAGACTTAAGTGAAAACAAGACGCGAATTTATAAAGATGTCTGCATTAGCAGGCACAGCAATAGCCGGTGCATCCGTTGCTACCTCGTCACTCGCGGGGTTACCCGAGCCGGTAATACAAACATCTGCAGACACAATCAGTCCAAATAAGTCGAAAGAAACATCCGAGTATAATCCCGTCGTTACGCTTAATGGATGGACATTGCCTTACAGAATGAACGGTAACTTTAAAGAGTTTCATTTAGTTGCTGAACCTGTTGTTCGTGAACTAGCACCTGGAATGAATGCTAATCTTTGGGGATATAATGGTCAAAGTCCTGGCCCTACAATTGAAGTTGTTGAGGGTGATAAAGTTAGAATTTTCCTTACAAATAAATTACCAGAACATACAAGTATTCACTGGCACGGCCAAAGACTACCTAATGGAATGGATGGAGTAGCAGGGCTAAACCAGTTAGCTGTAAGTCCTGGTAAAACCTTCGTATATGAATTTGAAGCAAAACGACCAGGAACCTTTATGTACCATCCTCATGCTGACGAAATGACTCAAATGGCAATGGGTATGATGGGATTTTGGGTTACTCATCCAAAAAAAGAACATCCATGGATTAGCAAAGTAGATAGAGACTATTGTATTTTACTAAATGCATTTGATATTGTCCCAGGATCAGAGACACCAAAAATAATGACCATGCTTGATTTCAATTTATGGGCTTGGAACAGCAGAATTTTTCCTGGAATTTCACCCCTTATAGCAAGAAAAAATGACCGTGTTAGAGTAAGAATTGGAAACTTAACAATGACAAACCATCCTATACATGTCCATGGAATAGAGTTTGAGGTAACAGGTACAGATGGTGGACCAACTCGACCAGAGAGTCGATGGAAAGAAGTAACTAGTGATATAGCAGTTGGCCAAATGAGGCAAATAGAGTTTATTGCTGATGAAGAAGGAGACTGGGCAATGCACTGTCACAAAAGCCATCATTCAATGAATGCTATGGGTCATAATGTGCCTACAATGATTGGTGTTGACCATAGAGGAGTATCAGAAAAGATTAAGAAGTTAGTTCCAGATTATATGGTTATGGGTGAACGAGGAATGGCTGATATGACTGAAATGACTATGCCATTACCAGATAATACTATCCCAATGATGACAGGAGATGGTCCTTATGGCTCTGTCGAAATGGGAGGTATGTTTAGTATACTTAAGGTTAGAGCTGATCAAGCCCCAGGTGATTACACTGATCCCGGCTGGTTTAAAAACCCTGTAGGTAAACAGGCATATGAGTATAAAGGAGAATTGCCAAAAATGTCAAAAATAAATGGAACAGGCAATCCACTTATGTCTGCAAAACCTAAGATAAAAACAACTCAATTTACAGCTGTAAAACCAAATTATAGGAAAAGTTAATAAATACATCTAAGGATGTTAAAGGGTATAGTTGATGGATGTATGGATCGTTTTCACTCCTATTATGAAAGTTCTACTTTATTTGGCTGGATTAGCAGTAGTTGGAACAAAATTATTTGATCTTCATTTTAGTAAGTTTCAAACAATAGACAACATGGAATACTGTAACTTTTTATCTAAAAAGAGTTGTTTGTATGGCCTTATAATTTCAGTTGGGATGATTTTTTCCATAGCAGGTAATTTAGGTGGAGAATTTTTGAGTATTTTAGACCCAATTATTTTAGAGCTTGCTTTAACATCAAAGGCAGGATATGCAGCAATTTTTGCATTAATTGGTTTTATACTAATTGGAATTAGCACAAGACATAAAATAGTCTCTATAAAGTTTCTTGGATGGCTAGGTATTGGTTTTGTTCTTTTATCATTTATTTACACAGGTCATTCCCAAAAATCTGGTATCTTGGCACAGATTTTACTTTTATTTCATCTCATATGTGTGGCGTTTTGGATTGGATCTTTTATACCATTATACAATATGTGCTCATCTGCTAAAACAAGTAATCTTCATGTAATAGCCCACAGATTTGGTATTTTAGCTGTTTTTTATTTGGCTGTTTTAATAATATCTGGGGGTTCATTTGCATATATTTTGATGAATGACATTAGTTTATTATTCAGCACTTCTTATGGTAACGCATTTTTAATTAAAATGTCTTTAGTTTCTTTATTACTTTTATTTGGAGCTCTAAATAAATTTAAAAATGTTCCATTAATAAAAAACGAGCCTACAGTTGGCTCGTTTCAACTAAAAAAATCCATTCGCATTGAAATGTTCATTGCGTTACTTATTTTATCCTCAACTAGTATTCTTACAACTTCGATGACATTACCTATGGGTGGTTAGAATCATTAATTTAGATCAGAGCTTGCTTATAGATGAAATTTTGAATTTTATACTTTAATCTATATAAAATCCGCTCTAATAATTTCTTTTTTTCTAATATTTTCCCAGTCAGTTTTTATGAGAAAATCATGGGCAATATCAGAGATGAACTGATCAGCGTTGTAACGTCCAACAATTTGGAAACCAATTGGCAGGTTTGTTTTTGACAAACCACATGGAACTGATATTGCTGGATTGCCTGAAACGTTAAATGGTGATCGAGCGTGTCTCATATAGTATTTATTAATTTGTGAGATATCGCCAATATTGAAAGGAAGATCAAAATTTGTAGGTGTGATTAAAATATCAAAATTTTCCAACACTTCATGGATGTTTTGAGTTAGTTCTTTTTTTTTATTTTTAGCATTTTTATAACTTTCATCTGAGATATATTTACCTTTATATAATCTTTCAAATGTTAATTTATCTATTAGATCCTCTCTTAATTCTAATTCTTTATTAAATTGTTTATAACCTTCTTTAGCCATTATTGTACCATTTACTTCGTGGTAAGTTTTAAGATTATCAAGATTTACTTTTGAAACTACCGATCCATTTTGTTCAAATACTTTGATAGTTTTTTCAAACGATACAACTACTTCTTCATTAGCTATAAAATCCTTATTATAAAAATGTTCAATAATACCTATCTTAAGATTTTTTAAATTGTGATTTACTGTATTTAGAGTTTTTTTTAGTACCGAGAAAATAAGTGATATGTCTTTTCCGGTTCTTGCCATTGGGCCAACTGTATCGATAGTCTTAGCTAACGGTTGTACACCTCTCATTTCTATAGAATTATAGGTTGGTTTAATACCCACTATTCCACACATTGAGGAAGGATTTCTTATTGAACCACCTGAATCAGTTCCCAACGCAAATGGTACAAGATATCCTCCAACTGCAGACCCAGATCCACTTGAAGATCCTCCAGCTGTTTTATTAAAGTCCCAAGGATTACTTGCTGGTTTATCAACACCTGAGAATGTTGGGGCACCTATTGCTAATTCATGTGTATGTAATTTCCCAATATAAATTGCACCTTCATCTATTAATTTATTTACAACAGTTGAGTTATTTTTTTTTACTTCAGATATCTCAAAAAGATTGGATCCATTCATAGTTTTTTCTTGCAGAACGTCTATAACATCTTTTACTCCAAAAGGGATTCCTTCAAGTTTTCTCTCGGTATTATTTAGGTAATGTAGCTCTGAGAATTTGGCCTGTTTCATAGCATTTTTCTCAGCTATCGAGATAAATGCATTAAGCTTCGGATTAAGCTTTTTAATTACATCAAACGTATTTTTTAAATTTTCTACTGGTGATAGCTTTTTAGACTTATATAGATTTATCAAATCGCAAGCTGAGAAAAAAATTGTATCATGCATTTTCTTAAAATTCTTTTCCTTTAATTAAATTAATTCTTTTGATAATGAGCAGTCATTAATTTAAATAATGATTTTTTAATTAACCCCGTGGTCTTGACGATAATGAGCATCCACCATCAACTACCATTAGATGGCCTGTAACATATCTTGCCCAACTTGAAGATAAATACACAACAGCTTTTCCAATATCCCAACCATCTCCCTCCATCTTTATCAGAGAAGCGTTTTTCCTTTGAGAACGATGTTGCTTGGTCATCCCACTTGAGTAAACCATAGGTGTATAGACTGGACCTGGAAGAATACAATTTACTCTTATTCCATCTGCTCCATGATCCACTGCCATAGCTTGACTAAGTGATAAAACAGCCCCCTTAGAGGCAGAGTATGTAGTGAAGCCTCTTGGTCTAGTAGCAGAAATAGAAGATATATTTACAATTGATCCCCCATTTCCTGACTTTATCATTTCCGGAATAGCAAATTTTGACATCAGAAACATTGGTTTAAGATTAATATCAATAATATTATCCCAATTTTCTTCTGGTTCATCAACTACAGATAGCTTGCTAGCAATACCTATATTGTTATCCAATATATCTAATCTTCCCCACTTACTTATAGCAAAATCTACAACTTTTTTGCATTGTTCAGATTTTGTTAAATCTCCACTAATACTTGTTGCTTTTCCGCCTCTGTCTTTAATCATTTGAACAGTATTTTTTGCTAATGCGTCATCCTTATCAGCAACAAGTACTTTTGCACCTGCCTCGGCTAATAATATAGAGGCTGCTCTCCCATTTCCTATGTCTTTTCCAACTGCTCCGCCTCCAGCAACAATGGCGACCTTATCTTTAAGACCAAAATCAAGGGTTTCAATCATTATTCTTACTCCAAAAATAACTGTCAATTTTATATAAATTTACACAATAATAGTATGAAAATAAAAAAATTATTTAATTAAATTTAATTTAAACTTAATGTTAATTTATGATGAAAAATAATAAAAAGATTTGTGTAGTAGGCGCAAGTGGCTTAGTCGGATCTAGTATCGTCAGATATGCTCTAGAAAAAGGCTATTTTGTAAATGGAACTCTTACAGATAAGTCAGATACAACTAAGGTCAAGTTTTTAAAAAAACTCAAAAATTCTAGTAACTTAGAATTGTTTAGCGCCAAAATGGAAAACGAAAAAGATTTTATAAATCCGATGGAAAACGCAGATGCTGTTTTTATAGCATGTCTAATTCCCACATATAAGGGTAAAGACGGGACCCCAGCCAAAGAGATGGATGATAAAAGAGGCTATCAAGAAATAATTAATCCGACAGTTAATGGATGTTTGAACATAATCAAAGCAGCTAAAAATAAAGGTATAAAGAATATTATCATATGTTCTTCTACATCTAGCACAAACCCTGTACCACCTATAGAATTTAAAAATGAAATAGAACATTGGTCCGATGAAAAAGAGCAATGTAAAGCAAAAAAATATACATCTGCTACTAAAACAGTTATGGAGAAAATGGCTATTAAATATTGTAAAGAAAATGATATCAGACTTTCAATAATTTTACCTACAGGGTTATATGGTGATCCCGTTTTACCTATGCATCTAAAGCATAACCCCTTTATCTGGCTAAAAAGAGTGATTGATGGTGGCAGTCCTAGACATGAGAAAATACCTAATGATTCTGCTTCAATGATACATTTAAGGGATCTAGCAAAAATATTTTTAGCAGTATACGAAAACCCTAGTGCATCTGGTAGATATTTTGGAGTTTATAAAAGTCTTCATTGGGAAGATATTTATAATGAATGTAAAAAATTTTTACCAAACATGAAAATGCCCCAAGGTTTTTCTGAAGCACCTGTTAAACCAACTACATTTGATTTCACAAGAAGAGATACACTTAACGTAAAAATTAGAGATTTTTCTACAACTTTAAAAGAAACGATTGATTGGCTAAAAACAAATTCTTTTTCAGAAGAAATAGGTAATGAATAGATTAGAACTTGTTTTATTTTCATTATTCATACTCTTTTTACCAACGATATTGTATTGGGTAGATATTTAATTCTTTTATTTTTTTATGACATAAATAGGAACTTATTATGAATAATTTCAAAGAAAGAGATTTTTTCCATGAAGGTATGAGAGAATTCCAAGATCTTTTTGACGGCCAAAGAACAGCTGACGCTATAGAAAAAAATAGAAAACATTATGAATTTTGGGATGATGAAATAGAATTAATTAAAAATTCTAAGTTTTTCTTTATTGCTAGTTCGTGGAACGAATATATTGACTGTAATATAAAATCAGGAGACCCAGGTTTTGTAAAAATAGTTGAAAAAGGAATTATTGAGTACCCTGAATATGACGGAAATTCAATGTATCGTACTGCTGGCAACATTTCTAAAAATCCAAATGTAGCTTTACTTTTTCTGGACTTTGACGGGAAAAGTCGAAGAATTAGGATAAATGGTCATGCAACAATTCATCATGACAATAAATCTCTAAAAAATCATTTTGGTGCCAAATTTGTTGTGCGAATTAACTGCGAAATATATCCAAACTGTCCAAGGTATATTCCAAATCTAGAAAAAGATGAACCGTCAGTTTATGTGCCAAGAAAAGGTAAAGGAGTTACACCTGCGCCTGAATGGAAAGAAAGAGATTACATAAAAAATATTTTACCAAAGGATGACCCTCATAAAAGTCGAAATTAATTGTAGTTTCAGAGTGCCTAAGATTGATTCGTCCATAATTTAAATTATTGTAATACTTATAATTAATCAATAAAATTAAATGCAAAACTTTTAATCAAAAATAATTTCATACATCAATTTTTCTTGAACAATACAAATAAAGATCGTGATTTGGCAAAAAACCTATAAATATATAATTGCCTATTTATTAAGCAAATATCTTTCTTGCTAACTTTTCATTGACTCATGATTTTATTTTATGAATCCTAAATTACTTTTGGAAGTTATTGGGGAATAACATTCCAAAGATAAAATAAATTGGAGGAGAAATAATGAATAAGTTTATTAATTATATTTTTTATAGTCTATTTTTTTTATTATTTTCAAACTTAGCTAACGCTGACACAATAAAATTTTGGACTACAGAGGAGCAACCTGCGCGTCTTGCAAAACAAAATGCAATGGCTGCAGATTTCTGGCAAAAGACGGGTCACGAGGTAGAGGTTATACCTGTATCAGAAAAAGATCTAGGTAAAAGAGCTACAGCTGCATTTGCTGCTGGCGATTTACCTGATGTTATTTATCATACATTACAATATGTTCTACCATGGTCAGAGGCTGGTATTTTAGATGTAGAAACTAATGATGACATAGTTAATTCTTTAATGAAAAGGACCTTCGCACCAGGCGCTATTAAAATGGCGCAATTTGACGGGAAAACAGCAGCAGTACCAGTTGATGGTTGGACACAAATGGTAGTTTATCGTAAGGATATTTTTGATGCAGCTGGATTAGCTCCCCCTAATAGCTATGCAAACATTGAAAAAGCAATAGACAAATTACATAACCCACCAAATATGTACGGTTTTGTTGCAGCAACTAAGGTTGATGAAAATTTTATGAGTCAAGTTTTAGAACATGTTTTTTTAGCTAATGGGGTATCGCCTGTTAATAAAAATGGTTTCAGCCCACTAGACGAAAAAGCAACTTCTGAGGTTTTAAATTTTTACAAAAAGATTGCTAAAGCTTCTCCAGCTGGCGAATTATACTGGAAACAGTCTCGGGCAATATATTTTGCTGGTAAAGCTGCTATGATTATATGGTCACCTTTTATTTTAGATGAATTAGCTGGTTTAAGAAACTCCGCACCACCAACAATTAATGATGACCCAACTTCAAAAGCTCTAGCGCAAAAGACTGGCATTGTTACAACGTTTGGAGGTCCATCTAATCCTGCAGGCGCTGCTTGGGCAGATATACGTTATTTCGGAGTGACCTCAGATGCAAATACTGATGTTGCAGCTGAGTTTGTTAAATATTCAATGAAAGATGGATATACAGCAACACTGTCAATTGCGCCAGAGGGCAAATTCCCAGTTCGTAGGGGCGAGCCTTTTAATACAGCAAAATATGTTGATGCATGGTCAAAGTTACCAGTTGGAGTTGATAGAAAGGCTCCTCTATCGGAATTATATTCAGATCTTACAATTAATAAAATTGTTTCTGGACTTCAAACCGCTGATAGATGGGGTGTTAAAGAAGGTCAATTATCTTTAGCATCAAAAATTATAAATTCTCAAATTATTAATAGAGTTGTTCGTGAATTTATTGATGATCAGATAGATGTTAAAACTGCTGTAAGCAAGTTGAATAAAGAACTTTCAAAAATAAATTAGATTATTCGTTAGACGATCTTTATATGGTCGTCTAACTTTTTATTATAATTTTAAGTATTTTTGAATGACAAATATCAAAAAAAAAAATAAGAACACTTTATTAGAAAAAGAAAAAAAACTTGGCCTAATACTCCTACTACCAACTATTTTAATAGTGTTATCTGTAGTTATATTTCCACTCTTAGCTAATTTTTGGATTTCCTTTAAACCAGTATCCTTGGGGGATCTGCGTCCACCAAAACTCATAGTAAAAGAACGCATTAAAGGAAAAATATCTGATAAAAATCAAATTGCAGAAATTCAATATAGATACAGAAATTCATCGATTAAATATGATCTTGAAAATGTAATAATTAAAGACATAATACCGAATGGTTTCACTGTTAAAGATTTGCAACCAACCCAATTTTGTAGGTTAAAATTAAAAGAGTTGATATGTAATTTAAATAATGTTTCCTCAAGATCGTCTGGAAAAATAATTCTTAAAGTGCACAAGAATGATCAATGGCAAAAAGAATTAGATAACCCAAAAAAAACAAAACCGTTAGTTACTTTTTCAAGCAAAAATGTACTAACTTCTTTTGAATTTAACACTGAAAACTTTGAAAAAGTTTTTTCTGCTTCCGAATTTTTTGAAGTATTAAAAGTTTCTTTTTACTACACTATATTTGGTACCGCTGGAGCATTGTTGGTTGGACTTCTAGCAGCACAAATTTTACAAAAATCTTTTAGGGGGAGGTCTATTGTACGTGGTTTACTTCTTTTTCCTTATGTCTCTCCAGTAATAGCAGTAGCTTTTGCGTGGGTAATATTATTTGATCCTTTTTCGGGTATTGTAAATTCAATGTTAGTTCAAATGAATGTAATTGATAAACCAATTAATTTTTTTGGACAAAAATATACTGACATAATCATTTTTGGTTATGTCTTTAAATTTCCTTTAGCTTTATCAATGGTTATAGCTTTTGAAATTTGGAGATATTTTCCTCTTTCTTTTTTATTTATTCTTGCTCGTATGCAGTCTTTTCCTGAGGAAATATATGACGCAGCCAAAATAGATGGAGCGTCACCATTCCAACAATTCTATTATATTTCACTTCCATTTTTAATTGGTATCATGTCTATTTTATTTTTATTAAGATTCATATGGACCTTCAATAAATTTGATGACATTTTCTTGCTCACTGGCGGAAACGCAGGTACAAGAACCTTTACTGTAAATGTGTATGAACAAGCATTTGCAATTTCTAATCTTGGAGCAGGGGCAGCTGTGGCAGTAGTAATTTTTATATTTCTACTTACTTTCTCTTTACTTTTTATGAGATATTCGAAAAAGGAAACATTTTAAAATGTTTTGGAAATATGGCTTATTTTTTTCGATTTTGTCTGGAGGTATATGGGGTGTTTTTTGGCAAATTTTTTTTACCGTAGTTGGCATTTTAACCCTTGGAACTCCATTGAGTTTAGAGTTAAGTCAAATTATGATAATTGGGCCATTAGCAGGAATTTTGTACATCAAAAGTCAAAAAATTTTATCCATAAAATTCCATCTTACAGCAATAATTATAATTACTTTTCTTATTTTTATTTCTCACTTAGGAAACCCATACCAAGTAGAGGATGAAAATCGACTAATAATATTTATGTTAATCCTATTAACTTCATTTTTTGTATGGGTAAGTTTGAACCATTCTTTATATAATTTAAGTCCTGGAAAATTGTCAAAACATGATATTGAAAGTTTTTTTATAAAATTTATGTGGGGAATAGGTTTGATAATATTAATTTTGATTACCTTAATTCCCTTTTATATAATGATTATGACTAGTTTAAAAAATCAACAGAGCTTGATTTTAAACCCTCTAGATTTATCTGTTAATTTAAATACCGATTTTAAAACACTTTTTAATTCTTACATCGAATTGTTTACAAATTTCAATTTTCATTTGTTTTTAATTAATTCTTTCATAGTATCCTGCACTACAGTTATTATAACTTTATTTTTTTCAATTCCTGGAGCTTATGCACTTGCTAGATTAAGGATACCTAACAAAAAGATTTTTTCAGGTACAGTAATTTTAATTTATTTAATTCCTTCTATAGTATTAATTATTCCACTCTATGCAATTTTTTCTTATATAGGCTTAAGAAATTCTTTATTTGGTCTAATACTTGTTTACCCAGCAACTACAATTCCTGTTGCGCTTTATATGCTAAGAGGTTACTTCAGCGCATTATCAAGCGAAATTGATGATGCAGCTTTAATGGATGGTCTTTCTCGTATTCAGATAATTTTAAAAATAGCTATACCGCTATCTAAACCAGCTATTGTTAGTGTTGGGTTATATGTATTCATGATTGCTTGGAATGAATTCTTAATTGCATTCATGTTTTTAGATGATCCCAATATATTTACATTGTCTAGAGGCATTATGTCTTTAAACTCTTCAGAAATTCCTCAACAGCACCTTATGGCGGGTGCAGTGATAGCGACAATTCCTGTTATGATGATTTTTCTTTATTTAGAAAAATTTTTGATATCTGGTCTTTCAGCAGGTGGAGTTAAAGGATAGTGATTAAAGAAAGATTTCAAAATGCAGTTGAAATAATAACCAAAAATGACCGTGGTGGGTATACTGTCCCAACCTCTAAACTTTATCCACACCAATGGAATTGGGACTCTGCTTTTACAGCTTTAGGTATTTCAACTTATAACAAAACTAGAGCATGGCAAGAATTAATTTTGTTGATTAAAGCACAGTGGGAAAATGGAATGATACCTCATATAATTTTTCATAAAAATGATCCAAATTATTTTCCTGGCCCAAATCATTGGCAAATCAAATCAAATGCTAATAGTAGTTGTCACTCTCAACCACCAGTGTTGGCAAGCATAATTTGGGATATGGTAAAAAATGGAAATAATTATGATTTACAGAAAGGTCAAAGTCTTTTTAACTCTTTAATGGCTTATCACGAATGGTTTTTTTCAGCAAGAGATCCAAATAATGAAGGTTTTATAAGCATAATCCACCCTTGGGAGTCTGGAAGGGATAATTGTCCTGATTGGGACTTAGGTTTACATAATGTCAATGTTCCTGATAATTTTGGAGATTATATTAGATGCGATACATCACATATAGAAATATCTCAGAGACCTACAAATAAAGATTATGATAAATTTATGTCTATAGTCGAATATGGAAGAAACTGTAATTGGGACCCAAAAAAAATGTATGATGAGGGTCCTTTCTTGGCAATTGATCCAGGAATAAATTTTATTTTTTTAAAGGCAAATAAAGATCTTTTATCGTTAGCGAAGTTATTTAAATATAAGAACACAATAAATAAGATTGAGAGTTGGATAAACAAACTTGAGGAAGGTTGTCAAAAATTTTGGAATGATAAAGTAAAAGCATTCACTGCATTTGACATGAGAAGCAATCAATTCTGTGATGTTATAACTAACGCATCAATGCTTTGCTTATATGCTGGCACAGGTTCAGATAAGCAAAAAAATTATACTATTATGCATTGTGAAAGAATTTTAGATAATTGTGTTTATGGGATGCCAAGCGTCGATCCAAAACATAAAAAATTCGAAAGTGAAAGATATTGGAGAGGTCCAGTTTGGTCAATAATGAATTATATGATCTCATATGGTTTAGAGAATGAAGGTGAACGCTCACTAGCTAAAAGAATTAAGAATGATACTATTAAACTCATAGAGATTGGTGGTATGCATGAATATTTTAACCCACATACAGGAAAAGGCCTCGGTGGACACGACTTCTCATGGACTGCTGCAATTTTATTAGCACTTGGTAGAGATAGTTCTAATTTAAAATTTACAAACAATTAGTGAGTATGTGATGGCTTCTATTATTTTACAAAATATCTCAAAATGGTTTTCGAGTAATCAAGTAATTAAAAACGTTAACCTAAACATCAAAGATGGAGAGTTTATTGTTTTTGTAGGTCCCTCAGGATGTGGAAAATCAACACTTTTAAGAATCATCTCTGGTCTTGAAGATTTAAATGAAGGAACTGTTTTAATTGACGATTTGGATGTAACAGATAAAATTCCATACGACCGTGGCCTATCAATGGTTTTCCAATCTTATGCACTATATCCCCACATGAATGTTTTTGATAACATAGGTTTTTCTTTGAAAACCTCAGGTGTAAACAGTGATATTTTAAAAACAAAAGTTGGAGAAGTTGCAAAAATTCTTCAATTAGAAGATCTGTTACATAGACTTCCTAAACAACTATCTGGAGGACAAAAACAAAGAGTTGCAATTGGAAGAGCAATTATTAGGAAACCCAAAGCTTTCTTGTTTGACGAACCACTATCTAATCTAGATGCAGCACTGAGAGTTGAAATGCGTTTGGAAATCTCAAAATTGCATAAAGAACTAGGAGTTACTACAATTTATGTTACTCATGACCAGGTTGAAGCAATGACACTAGCTGATAAGATAGTTGTTCTTAACGAAGGAAAAATTATTCAAATTGGTTCTCCACACAAACTTTACAATTCTCCAAAAAACTTATTTGTTGCAGAATTTATTGGCACACCAAAGATGAATATTTTAAGCTGCTTTAAAAAAGAAGGACATATTTATTTAGATAAATATAAAAAAACTAATATTAAAACAAAAAAAGAGAGCATATTTAAACTGGGAATAAGACCGGATAATATAGAAATATGCAAATCTGAAAAAAATATATTGAGTGGGCAAATAAAATTTTGTGAAT
>CACJQK010000018.1 GCA_902595515.1 uncultured SAR116 cluster alpha proteobacterium | reverse complement strand
GACCTAGTTCTAAAGAAATAAAAGAAGCGGTAAATATACTTGACAAAAAGAAAGTTGATTTTGAGTTTGATGGTGAAATGACACCAGAGGTTGCTTTAGATTATGATTTAATAAAAGAAAACTACCCATTTTGCAGACTATCTGGACCAGCTAACGTTTTAATAATGCCAAGTCTTCTAGCTGCAAATATATCTTTTAAATTATTACAAAAACTGGGGGGAGGATCAATTTTGGGTCCCCTTATGATTGGTGGAGAAAAACCATTTCAAATTGTACAAATGGGTTCATCTGTATCAGATATTGTTAACTCTGCATCAATAGCTACCTATAATGCAATTTTCTCAAAATGAACAAACTATTACAAAATTGATTTAAGCAAAATTTTAGGACGTGCTCCAATATATTTAATGATTTCTGATGCAGCTTTATTTCCTAAATGTCCACACTCTTCAATTGAGTATTTATTAATAAAACCAAACAAAAAACCAGAAGCAAATAAGTCACCTGCACCAGTTGTATCTACTAATTCTTCGATAGATATTGGATCTATATGATAATCAGCTTGTTCTTTAAAAACAATGGAACCTTTTGATCCTAGTGTAATTGCACCAAAATCAACTTTATTTTTTATATTATTAATACTCTCTTTTAAATCCAATTGGTACAAACTTTTGATTTCAAATTCATTTGCAAAAATAACGTCAATATATTTTTCAATTAAATTTAGAAAGTCTAATCTATGTCTATCTACACAAAACAAATCTGATAAACTTAAAGCAATTTTTTTATTAAGGGATTTTGCTAAATTACAACAATGATATATAGCCTCTTTTGCCTTGGGTTGGTCAAATAAGTATCCTTCAATATAAATCATACTGCTATTTAAAATAAAATTTTCGTCAAAAGAATCTATGCTGAATTTGTTACTGGCTCCTAAAAATGTACTCATACTTCTCTCTGCATCTGGAGTTACCAAAATTATACTTTTGGAGGTTTTTTTAGAAACTTGATGGTTTTTATTTTCAAACAAGACATTAGAACTATTAAGTTCCTTAGAAAATAACTCTCCAAATTTGTCATTGCCAATCTGACCTATAAAGCAACATTTACCACCAAAAGATTGAAATCCTACTGCTGTGTTAGCTGCACTTCCACCAGGAATGATTGATGGATTTTTGATATGTTTTAATATTTTATCCGATATTTCTTCATCAACAAGTTGCATTGAACCTTTTGGAACTGCTATTTTATTCAGAGTTTCATAACTAACCCTAGATAAAATATCTACAATAGCATTTCCAATAAAACAGATCTCAACTTTAGAATTTATCACGTTATCCTCAAAAAAATTTAAATAGACTTCTCAACAAACAATATTTATGAATATTATTTATGAGATCCTTTCTTATTAAAATTATCTTTAGTCTTTGTATAGTAATTTCTATTAGTGCATGCCACACTTTTGAACACCAAAAAATTTCTTTTCAAAATATCAATGAAAATTTAAATCAAGAGCTAATAGATAAAAAGAAAAAAAAATCAAAAATCATTAATGAAAAATATAAAGAGAATAGTGAAATGGCTCCAATAAACACTCCTACGCAAACGCAAAAAGTTAAAAAAATAACTTTAAAAAAAAATGCTAAAACACAAAATACTAAAAAATTTAACTTAAAAAAATTTATAAATTGGAATGAAAAAAAATTAATTAAAAAACTAGGTAAAAGTGATTTTATTAAAGAAGAAGGAAAATTAAAAAATCATCAATATTATTTTAAAGAATGCTTTTTGGATATATTTTTACTCAAAAAAAAGGGAAGTTATATTGTTAACTATATAGAGACGAGACCAACAATATTAAATGGAGAAATTGATACAAATGCATGTTTTAAAGAAATAAGTAAAGTCGTGAATTAGATTCATTTATCCACCATTATCTAGTACATCTGCGAGAGAATATATACCTGGCTGTGCGCTAACAGCCCAAAAAGAAGCTCGCAAAGCTCCAGAAGCAAAAATTGACCTATTAGTAGCTTTATGAGTTAATTCTATTCTCTCACCTGAATTACAAAATAGTACTGAGTGTTCTCCAACAACATCACCACCTCTTAAGACTGCAAAACCTATTTCATCTGTTTTTCTTTTTCCAACTAAACCATCCCGTGAAATAGATTTGACATTTGTCAAATCTTGCTTCCTTGCATCTGCAGCTGATTTTCCAAGTAATAGTGCTGTACCTGAAGGAGAGTCAACTTTCTGTTTATGATGCATCTCTAATACTTCAATATCCCAATCAAATCCAAGTGTTTTTGTAGCTTTTGAAACTAGACTAGACAATAAAGTCACACCTATTGAAAAATTTGCAGAATAAATAATAGGTATTTTTTTTGACAAAGAATGTAATTCCTTTTCTTGATCATCATTTAGACCAGTGGTTCCAATTACAATTGGTATGTTGTTATTATAACATTCTTTTGCATGAAACATTGTCGCATCTGGAGCAGTAAAATCGATTAATACATGTGAGTTTTGAAACAATGACAAAGGATCAGAGCTAACTTCTTTATTGATTTTACTTTTTCCGGCATACAAACCGATATCTAATCCTACTTCGTCTTCATTAGGTAAACACGTTGCCGATGCTATTTCATATTTAGAATTTTCTAATATAAGGCTTAGTAAAGTTTTTCCCATTCTTCCATTACAGCCAGGAATAGAAATAGATATTTTATTCATTTCAATCTCTTTGCTATTTCAGTAATTATGTATACACAGATTTTAGATTACTGAATTAATTTTTTAAATTTACTAGTTTTAGGACTGATTTTTTCTAAGCCTAAATCTTTAATTTGCTTAAATAACTCTTCTTGTTTATTTGAAAGGCCTACTGGTGTTTCAACATTAATTTGAACATATTGATCACCTCTAGTGTTTCCTCGCAATCCAGTCATTCCCTTTCCTTTCATTCTAAGACGAGTGCCGCTTTGTGTTCCAGCACCTAAATTCATTTTTGCTTTCGATCCATCAATACACGGAACTTGAATGGAATTACCTAAAACAGCGTCAATAAAATTAACTGGTACCTCAATAAAAGTATCTTTTCCATCCCTTTGGAAGAGAGAATGATCTTTTATATCAATAAAGATGTACAAATCACCAGCTGATGACCCTCTTGGACCAGCTTCTCCTTCACCAGAAAGTCTAATGCGAGTTCCATTATCAACGCCAGCTGGGACGTTGACTGACAGCTTTTTATTTTTATTGACTCGTCCCTGACCTTTACAGGATCTACAAGGATCACCAATTATTTCACCAGCACCAGAGCAGGCAGCACAAGTTCTTTCTATTGTAAAAAATCCTTGCTGCGCTCTTACTTTACCATAACCACCACATTGACTACATTGTTTTGGTTGTGAACCTTTATTCGCACCTGTTCCACTGCAAATTTCACATTTACCAGGTACTGTTAGGGAAATTTCGACTTGGTCACCAGAAAAAGCTTGTTCGAGGGAAATAGATAGATCATACCTTAAATCTGAACCAGTAGAAGCAGATCTTCTTCTTGAGTCACCGCCCATACCAAACATATCTTCAAAAATATCTGAAAATCCACCAGTACCAAACCCAGAAAATCCTCCGCTTGAATTTCCGCCACTTCCTTGGGAAAATGCAGCATGTCCAAATTGATCGTAAGCAGCTTTTTTTTGAGGATCTTTTAAAATCTCGTAAGATTCTGATATTTCTTTAAATTTTTCTTCAGCTTTTTTGTCACCAGGATTTCTATCGGGGTGATATTTCATAGCTAATTTACGATAAGAAGATTTTATTTCACCATCAGAAGCAGATTTAGATAAACCAAGTATATCATAGTAATCGCGTGCCATAGATTATGCCTTAAATTTATTTAAAATCTATTTACGAAGCATCTTTCTTTTCTTCATTATCTTTTACTTCCTCAAAATCTGCATCTACAACATCCTCTTTATTCTCACTTGAAGAAGCGTCTGTTTTATCTGCATTCTCAGGATTGTTAACTTCATTATCTTTATAAGCTGCTTCTCCCATCTTCATCATGACAGCTGATAAACCAGATGTTTTTTCTTTTATTGTTGAAATATCTTCACCATCTAAAGCTGTTTTGAGTTCAGCAATAGCATCTTCCACCTCTTTTTTTGCATTATCCTCAGCCTTATCACCTAAATCGGTCAGTGATTTTTTGGCTCCATGTATCATTGACTCGGCTTGATTTCTAGCATCGATGGCTTCTCTTTTTTCTTTATCAACTTCAGCATTATCTTCAGCCTCTTTTACCATTCTTTCAATTTCACTGTCATCAAGCCCACCAGATGCTTGTATTGTAATGTTATGAGCTTTTCCAGTAGCTTTGTCTTGAGCGCTAACGTTAACGATACCGTTTGCGTCAATATCAAATGTTACTTCTATTTGCGGCACACCTCTTGGAGCAGGTGCTATACCCTCCAAGTTGAATTCACCTAAAGATTTATTATCTGAGGCCATTTCTCTTTCACCCTGAGAAACTCTAATTGTTACAGCGGCTTGATTATCCTCTGCAGTTGAAAAAATCTGAGATTTTTTTGAAGGAATGGTTGTGTTTCTGTCAATTAATCTTGTAAACACACCTCCTAATGTTTCAATCCCTAATGATAATGGTGTCACATCTAATAAAAGTACGTCTTTTACGTCACCCATCAAAACTCCGCCTTGAATTGCAGCGCCTGAAGCAACAACTTCGTCAGGATTAACTCCTCTGTGCGGTTCTGTTTTAAAAAATGAAGTTACAGCTTCTACTATTTTTGGCATCCTAGTCATTCCACCTACAAGGATAACCTCATCGATGTCACTCGCACTTACACCAGCATCTTTCAAAGCAGCTTTACATGGTTTAATGCTTTTAGTTATGAGATCATCTACAATGCTTTCAAATTGTGATCTCGTTAATTTAACATTAAGATGTTTTGGCCCACTTGCATCAGCTGTTACAAATGGAAGATTAATATCAGTTTGAGCTGCACTAGAAAGTTCAATTTTAGCTTTTTCAGCAGCCTCTTTCATTCTTTGAAGAGCTAATTTATCAGACCTTAAGTCAATTCCATTTTCTTTTTTGAATTGTTCAGCTATGTAATCTATTATTCTTTGATCAAAATCCTCACCACCTAGAAAGGTATCACCATTTGTTGATTTTACTTCAAAAACACCATCTCCAACTTCTAGGATTGATACGTCAAATGTTCCACCACCTAAATCATAAACTGCAATTGTACCATTTTCTTTCTTGTCAAGACCATAAGCTAAAGCAGCGGCAGTAGGTTCATTTATAATTCTGAGGACCTCTAATCCAGCAATTTTACCAGCATCTTTTGTTGCTTGTCTTTGTGCATCATTGAAGTAAGCTGGTACTGTAATTACTGCTTTTTCAACTTTTTCCCCAAGAAATGATTCAGCATCTTCTTTAAGCTTTCTTAAGATAAAACTAGAAACTTCAGAGGGTGCATAATCCTGTCCGTTTGCTTGAACCCATGCATCCCCATTTTTGGCGGATATAATTTTATATGGAACTAATTCAGAAAATTTTTTCGAATATTCGTCATCATGTCTTCGACCTATCAATCTTTTAATAGCAAATAATGTGTTTTCGGGATTTGTTACTGCTTGTCTTTTTGCAGGTTGTCCAACCAAACGTTCATCATCTGTTATTCCAACCATAGATGGTGTTGTTCTGGCACCTTCACTGTTTTCAATAATTTTAGGTGATTTACCATCCATTACAGATACACATGAATTCGTTGTACCTAAATCGATACCTATAACTTTTGCCATTAATGCGCTCCCTAAATACAGAATAATTCTTATGAATTCGTTTATAAAATTATATTAAATTGTTATATGGGTTAAGTTGTTGAATTTACAAGATTATAAATAAAAATTATTTCTGTTCGTTCTTTTTATTATTTTGTTCTGTTGTTTCTTCTTCGGACTTTTTTGAAATTCCTACCATTGCTGGTCTAACTAATCTGTCATGTAAAAGATATCCTTTTTGTGATACCTCAACCACAAATCCTGGATCCTTTTCAGTTGTTGGAACTTCAAACATTGCTTGATGAAGGTTATAATCAAATTTTTCTCCTAGTGGATTAATTTGTTTTAAACTATGCTTTTCAAATGTGTTTAAAATTTCCTTTTCAACAATTTCTAAACCAATGACTAAGTTTTTTATTGGCTCAGAGAGCTCTGTTTTATCATCGGGAACTGCCTCTAGAGCTCTTTGAAGATTATCAACAGATGAAACCAAATCTCTTATAAAAGAAATATGACTATATTTTTTAGCATCGGCAATCTCCTTGATTGTCCTTTTCCTTAAATTTTCACTTTCAGCTAAACTTCTTAAGAGTTGATCTTTAAGTTCATTAATTTGTTTATTCTGATTTTCAACTGTTTCTTCAATTGACATATCTTCATCTACATTAACTTCCTCACTATTTGTATCTGGGTCAATTTCAATGTTTTGTTCAACAGAATTTTCATCTTTATTATCCGTTTTTGATGTCATCTTATTTTTAGACAATTTTATACTCCGGGTATTTATCAATAATTTATCACATAATAAATATTAGGTTGATTTACAAGAGTTAAAAAATTATAAAGCTAGAAACAAACTTATATAAATTTTGTATAAATAATGAATAAATTCAACTTATAATAAGTGCTTATGTTTAAACGACCTTCAAAAAGAAATTTCGACGAATTAAGAGATATAACTCTTGAAGCAAATATATCACCTTATGCTGAAGGTTCATGCATTGCAAAGTTTGGAAACACTCATGTTTTGTGCACTGCTTCAATTGAAAATAAATTACCTCTATGGCTAAGAAATTCAGGTAAAGGCTGGATAACAGCTGAGTATGGAATGCTACCAAGATCTACACATTCTAGAATGGATAGAGAGGTTACAAAAGGTAAACCTTCGGGTCGTACTCAAGAAATTCAAAGATTAATAGGTAGATCACTTAGATCAGTTGTAGATTTGAAAAAATTAGCTGAATATCAAATTAAAATAGATTGTGATGTAATTCAAGCTGATGGAGGAACAAGAACTGCGTCTATAACTGGAGCCTGGGTGGCACTTTATCAATCAATTAACTATTTACTTAAATCAGGACAATTATCAGAAAATCCAATTATTGACCAAGTTGCAGCGATATCCTGTGGTATTTGTGAAAATCAAGTGTTGGTTGATTTAGACTATAAAGAGGACTCAAGCGCAGAAACGGATGGAAATTTTGTTATGACAGAAAATAACGGTATTGTGGAAATACAGACTACTGCAGAGGAAAAACCTTTTAATAAAGAACAATTTCAAAATCTTTTAAATCTTGCTGAATTACATACAAAAAATATTTTTAAAATTCAAAAAGATGCTTTGGGTTTAAACTAAAATTTATGAATAAATATATATTCAATGAAAATAAAATAGTTATTGCTAGTCATAATAAAGGTAAAGTTAAAGAAATTAAAAATTTATTAAAACCTCTCAAAATTGAGGTTTTCTCTGCAAATGATTTTAATTTAAAAGAGCCGATAGAGAATGGTTTGACATTTGAAGAAAACTCCCTAATAAAGTCTTCTTATGTCTGTGATTATACAGGGATACCTAGTTTGTCTGACGATAGTGGAATTTGTTTTTCTGATTTAAACAATGAACCAGGTATTTATTCTGCTAGATGGGCAGGAAAAGATAAAAACTTTGATCTTGGAATGTTTAAAATCTATGAATCATTAAAAAAAGTAAAAAAACCTACTTATGATTGTTTTTTTGTTTGTGCTTTGTCACTTAGTTGGCCTAATGGAAGTAGCATAACAGTATCTGGAAAAATTAATGGTAAATTTTCATGGCCGCCAAAGGGTAACCTTGGGTTTGGTTACGATCCAATTTTTAAACCATTTGGACATAATAAAACGTTTGCCGAGATGGACCCAGAGTTCAAACATAGCATAAGCCACAGAGCTTTAGCTTTTAAACAGTTAGTAACTTTATGTTTTCCTAAATTAGAAAATTGATTAAAAATAACGAAAAACTTTTAAGCTTGTATGTCCATTGGCCTTACTGTGAGGCAAAATGTCCATATTGTGATTTTAATTCTCATGTAAACGAAGTAATTGACGAAAATCAATGGATAAAATCTTATAAAAATCAATTATACTACATGAAAGAAGAGTTGCTAAGAAATGATATCGATTTTAAAAATTTAAATACAGTTTTCTTTGGAGGTGGGACACCTTCATTAATGCCTTTAGGAATAATTGAAAGAATTCTTGACATTTCTAGCAATATTTTTGGTTTTGATACAGATATTGAAATAACACTTGAGGCCAATCCAAATTCGTATGATAGAACGAGATTCATTAAATTAAAAGACATTGGTATTAATAGACTTTCAATTGGTGTACAATCTCTAAATAATAAATATCTAAAGTTTTTAGGTAGATTACATAATATTAAGGATGTTAATATTGCGACAAGAGACGCTTCAAGTATATTTGATAATATTTCGGTAGATATAATTTATGCTTTCTACGACCAAGATTTGGTAGAATGGACAAATGAGTTAGAAACTTTTCTCAAAGCTAACAATTTACATCACTTATCTCTTTATCAATTAACTATTGAAGAAGGTACAAAATTTTTTAAGGATTATAATAAAGGTATTATAAAATTAATTGATGATGATCTTGCATCAGAATTTTACAAGGTCTCCAACAATATTCTTACAGATTTTGAATTTATCAAATATGAAGTTTCTAACTATGCTAAAGAAGGCTTTAGGTGTAAACATAATTTAAATTATTGGAATTCGGAGAATTGGATTGGCATTGGACCAGGTGCATTTGGAAGATTATGGTCGTCAAATTCAAAGACAAAGCGTATTGAATATCAAAATTATAAAAATCCAAAGACTTGGGTTTCCAGAAATTTTTTTCAAGCCAAATTTGATAAAATTACTGAATTTGATTGCCACGTTTCTGATACCGATGTATTGATGATGGGACTGAGGTTGTATGAAGGTTTAGACATTTCTAAACTTAACAATAGATCCATTATTAATGATGATTCTCTCAATTATTTGAAAAAACAACAAATGATATCTTTTAAAGAAAATATTTTGAAAATACATGAAGATCATATGATTAAATTAAATAGTATTGTTAATTATTTAATTAATCCCTAAATTTACCACATTTTTCTATTTTTGTTAATTTACCTAAACTTTCAACTTGCATCACTTCTATAGGTTTTTCAACATATCCTTTTGCGTCAAGCATAAAGCCTGTAACTGGGCCCTCTAAGGTATCTAAATAATCTGGTATCATATTCAAGTTATTTAGATAATTTAAAGCTATAAAACCTGAGTCAAAACCAACATTCGAAAAATAATTTATTGTTCCTCCCCAAACATCTTTCCAAAGAAATTTGAACTGTTCTTCATTTTTACTAAATATAATTGGGTACCAAGATTTAACTAATGAAGGTTCATTTTTAATTTCATTATTGTTGAATTTTTCTGTACCTAAAATTTTTACAAATCGCGAATCTACATTAAAAAAAGCCAACAGAGGAGCTATTTCTAAAATAAACTCCTTTCCCCCACCTAAAAATATAGTGTCAAATTTATTGTGATTTTCATCTTCATTTGAGTACTCTAAAAATTTTTTCAAAATTGAATATAATTTAGTTTTGTTATTTATTTGATCATTAGAAAGATAAATTTTATCATAAAGATTATTTTTATTCACAGAAATTAAATCAGTTGCGTGTTTTACAATAATTTTTCCATATAAATTTTCTGGAGCTATCAAACCAAATCTTTTATAACCATGCTTTAAAGCGCACGAAATAACGCTTTCAACTTGCTCCTCAGGTGCAAAACCAAGAGACCAAACATTATTTTCTATCATTGCTATATCGTTTGAAAACGTTAATACTGGCGAAGACACCTTTTTTGCAAAAGGCTTAATTTTTAATAAAACTTCTCTTGTAAATGGTCCAATTATAAACTTAGGCTTTAATGTATCAAATAAATTAGTCAAAACACTCTCATCAATTTTTTTACCTGTGTCAAAATATATAACTTTTTTGTTATCATAACTAAATTTCAAAACACTAAGATCAATTGCTTTTCTTATTTTATTTCCAAAGTTGGAATATTGTCCTGATAGTGGAAGAAAAACTACAATATTTTGATATTTTGAAATTTCGTTCTTTTCAAAAATATTTGCATTAAATTCTGAAATATTCCCATTTTTTTTTAGATATAATTCAGGATTATTAGAACTAAGGTTTCTTTTAAACATTTTTAGGACTGCTGATAAGGCTTCTTCAGTTTGTTTTTCATTAAGATTTTTTGGATAATTTCTTCCTTGAAGTAGTCTTTCATTTTTAAACTCAAAAATAACATTTTCATTGTTTGAATTTTTTAGAGTAGAATTATTATTTTTTTCTATTTCTTTCTGTGTTTTTTTTACATTTGGGATGTTAGTGATGGTAGACGATATATTAGGGTTTTTGATAGTTTCTATAATTACTTTATTTTTAACTGTTATTTTTTTATTTTCCTTATCACAACCATATATCATTAATAATATACATAGAAAAATAAAAGGATTATGTTTAATATTACAAAAAAACATTAAGACTCATTCAATTATTAAACCGTATTTCAAGGTAATCTATTGAAAAAATTAAGTAAAGAAGATCTAAAAGATTATAATAAAATTAATAGAATAGAAACGAAAGGATGTTTATATATAATTTCTACTCCAATAGGAAATTATGACGATATAAGTTTAAGGGCTATCAAACTTTTACAGACAGTAGATATTTTACTTTGTGAGGACACTAGAAGAACAAAAAAATTGTTGTCATATTTAAAAATAAAACGCAAAAATCTTATTTCTTATAATGATAATAACGGCTCAAGTAAAAGGCCATACATAATTGCCAAACTACTTGCAAAAACAGATATAGGAATTGTATCTGATGCAGGTACACCTTTAATTTCTGACCCAGGTTATAAACTTGTTCAAGATTGTAATAGAAACAATATTAAAATTACACACGCACCTGGACCTTCATCAATCATAAATGGATTAATACTATCTGGTCTTCCAACAAATCAATTTTATTTTGGAGGATTTGTTTCACCCAAAAAAAATTTAAAGAAAAAACAATTTTCTGTAACAAAAAATAATGTAATGACTGGTGTATGGTTTGATACCTGTTTAAGACTTAAAAACACTTTAGAAATAATGCTTGATGTTTTTGGAAATAGGAAAATTGCGATTGCAAGAGAACTAACAAAAATCCATGAAGAGATTATCTTTAGCGAACTAATGAGTATTAAGGAAATAATCAATAAAAGAGAAAATAATGATAAACCCATAAAAGGTGAAATAGTATTAATACTGCAAGGTTATAATAGAAAAAATGATATAGATTTTAATATATTGAGTATAAACATTAAAGAAAAACTCAAAACATATTCACTCAAAGATGCCGTCAATAAAATTGTTATAGAGACCGAATTACCAAAAAATTTAGTTTATAATCAAGCAATGAAAATCAAAAAAAAAACATAAATTAAAATAAACTATGATATTTTTTTTTTTTAATTTATTGTTGTTATTTAAAGAGGAATTAAAAAGTGAAAAATTTACTATTTCTATCAATTATAATTTTATTTTTACAATCTTGTGCTCCAATGATTGGTACTGTGGGCATGGTTTCTTTAGGGGCTGCTTCAAAAGAGAAGGGTATTGGGACAACAATAAATGATAGCCTTATAAAAACAAAAATTTCTAATTTGATTTTTAAGTATGATAAAAAATTAATAGCAGATACTAAAGTCTTCGTGAATAATGGTTCAGTTTTGTTTACAGGTAAAGTAAACAATCCAAAAGAAAAAATTCAATTTACTAAATTAGCCTGGACCGTTAGAGGTGTTAGAGAGATTAACAATGAAATTTTAGTGACTGATGACTCCTCTATAAAAAATATTGCTAGAGATATAGCTTCTTTGGGTGAAATACGAGCCCGAATAATGGCAGACAAATCTATAAATAGTATTAATTTTTCTATAGATGTTGTTAATGATAAAGCATATATAAGTGGCGTTGCAAGTAATGAGGTTGAAATGAATCTTGTTAAAAACCATGCTTCTAGTGCTAGATTTGTGAAAGAAGTTTATAATTACATTGTGTTAAATAAAGACACAAGATGAGGCGCAATTTAAATATTGCATTTCTAATGGACCCACTTGAGTCTTTAAACTTAGATGGAGATACAACTTTTGCACTTGCTCTTGAAGCTCAAAGACGTAAACACAAAATAAATTTTTTTAGACCAGAAGATTTGATGTTAAAGTTCAATGATGTTTTTGCTAACATTTGTGAACTTGAATTATATTCATCAAATAGTACAGATGACTTCAAATACCATAATAAAGTAACGAAACCATTAAAAGATTATGATGTTGTTATGATGCGACAAGATCCACCTTTTGATATGTCTTACATAACTGCAACTCATATCCTTGAAAAGCTTCCAACATCTACACTTGTAGTAAATAATCCTTTTGAAGTAAGAAACTCACCAGAAAAAATGTTTGTTACTAATTTCTCACATTTAATGCCTAAAACTATAATAACTCGCAGCACTAAAGATATAAAAGATTTTAGAGAAGAATTTAATGATATAATTATTAAACCACTCTATGGAAATGGAGGACAAGGAGTATTTCATGTCCAGCCTGGAGATGAAAATCTTAACTCTATTTTGGAGATGTTTTTTAGTCAAAACAGAGAGCCTTTAATGGTGCAAGAATATTTAAAAGATGTAAGAGACGGAGATAAAAGAATTATTTTGCTTAATGGGGAAGCAGTTGGAGCTATCAACAGAATACCAAAATCCGGTGAAAGTAGATCAAACATGCATGTTGGTGGAAAACCAAATAAAACAGAATTGACAGATAGAGACAAATTTATATGTAATGAAATTTCAGATTCATTAAAAATAAAAGGACTTTATTTCGTTGGAATTGATATAATTGGAAACTACATTACTGAAATTAACGTTACGTCACCCACGGGTATAAGAGAGATAAGAAATTTGGACTCTATAGCAATTGAAGAGATGTTTTGGGATTTTATAGAAAAAAAATTAACAAATAATACTAGTTAATCATTCTTCCTAAATTTTTACCGCCTAGGACATGGACGTGAAAATGAGGCACGTCTTGGTTTCCATCTTTCCCAGAATTAGTTATCAATCTAAAACCTTTATATTCAAATTTAAGATGATCAATAACATCATTTACTAATTTCCAAAAAAATTTAACTTCATCAATTGAAGCATTTTTGGTAAAATCATAAAAGTTGATGTAAGAGTTTTTTGGAATAACTAAGACATGAATTGGTGCTTGAGGATTTATATCAGAAAACGCAAGAGTATGTTCATTTTCTAATATTTTGTTACATGGAATTTCCGATCTTAATATTTTAGCAAAAATATTATTTTCATCGTATGATATATTCATTTTTTCCCTCTATTAATTTTTTCTTGTAAACCTGATACTAACTTCCTCGATGATAACTCGCTCCATATTTCTTCTGGTTCTATACCAATAGAAATCCAAATTACTAATAAATGGTATAACAAATCAGAAGATTCTTTTATTACACCATCTTTGTTGTTTTTAATAAAGTCTATTATCAATTCGGTTGATTCTTCACCAATTTTCTTAGCTAATAACTCAGGATTTTTAATTAGATAGGAAGTATATGATTTATCAACACTAATATTTTTCCTTTTAGTGAGTATAGAAAATAGTTCACTAATAATTTGTTCGTTTATTTTAATCTTCATAATTTCTTACTTTTATTCCACTCTTTAACATCTCTTCTTTTACAGAAATTATTGAATGAATACCATAATGAAAAATAGACGCAGCTAAAACTGCAGATGCACCTGCTTTTAATACAACTTCAACCATATCCTTTGGCCCTCCTGCTCCCCCCGAGGCAATTACAGGTACATTAACATTTTCTGAAATTAGTTTAGTAAGTTTTAAATTATAACCCTTTTTTGTACCATCTGAATTCATTGACGTTAATAAAATTTCTCCAGCTCCATTTTTAACACCTTTAATTGCCCACCAAAGCACGTCTATATTTGTTTTTTTTCTTCCCCCATGAGTAGTTACTTCGTATCCACTAGGCATAGTTTTATTTTCAATTGCATCAATAGCTAAAACTACACATTGATTACCAAATTTATCTGAAGATTGTCTAATTAAGGTTGGGTTATAGACCGCGGCTGAATTAATTGATATTTTATCTGCTCCAGAATTTAATAATTCTCGAAAATCGTTAATATTGTTCACGCCACCACCAACGGTAAGTGGTACAAAACATAACTCTGCTGTTTTAGAAACAACATTAAGCATTGCCTTTCTTTTTTCATTAGTAGCAGAGATATCAAGAAAACAAATTTCATCAGCTCCTAAAGTACTATATTTCTTTGCTTGTTCTACTGGATCGCCAGCATCTTTTAAATTTATAAAGTTGATTCCTTTGACTGTTCTTCCATTATGTACATCTAAACATGGTATCACTCTAGTAGAAAGCATCAGATTGCAAATTCTTTTGATTTTAATAGGGCTTCTGAAAATGTAAATTTTTTATCATATAAAGCTCTTCCAATTATAACACCCTCTATTCCACTTGAGCGCTCTTTACTTAATCTTGCAATATCATTCAATGATGAAACCCCACCTGATGCAATAACTGAATGCGGAATTGACTTTGCAAAGGTTACTGTTTTATTAATACTTACCCCTTTTAAAGTTCCATCTTTCGAAATGTCTGTATATATGACAGAATTAACAATAGAAGAATTTAAAGATTTTAGTAATTCTACAGCAGATAGGTTAGTTTGATTTTTCCAGCCATGAGATGCGATCTTTCCATCTCTAACATCTGCTGCAATTACAATTTTTTGAGAATATTTTTCATCAAGATTATTTATAAAATTTGGGTTTTCAAGTGCCAATGTACCTAATATTACACGTTTTACTGATTTTTGTACCCAAAAATCTATGTCATCTTGATTTCTTATACCTCCTCCTATTTGTATTTTCACTTTGTCCTGAAGTTTATTTACAATTTTATTAATTACATTTCTGTTAACATTTCTACCTTTGACTGCTCCGTCAAGATCTACAATATGTAACCATTCTGCACCTTGGTCAACAAACCACATTGCTTGATCTAATGGATTATTATTATAAATAGTATCTTTTTTCATATCCCCGTAAAGAAGTCTCACACATTTTCCATCTTTAATATCAATGGCAGGGAATAAGGTAATTAAATTATTTTTCATTATTCAAGTTCTTTATAATAATAATAACCAGCTATGTATTTTCCATCTATAAAAACTGATTTTGGATTTATACCAGTTCTTATGTATCCAGCTTGTTCATATAATTGAATAGCTCTTGATTGTGTTTCTCTGACCTCTAAGTTTATAACTTTAAAACCATCTTGTTTTGCTTTTAACTCAGCTTTTTCAAAAACTGCCTTTGCTAAACCAAATCCTCTTGCCCATGAAGCAAAGAAAAATGTGCTTAACGTACAAGAGTGAGATTGAGCTTCATTATTTTTAGCAGGTTTGATTAATTGAGCAGAGCCAGCTACAATATTGTCGAGTTTACCAATTATTAAAATTCTTTCTGGTATAAGTAAAACACCTTTCCAATAATTTTGTAGTGTCTTTAATGAGGGAGGCATAATCCATCCAAAACCTCCTCCTGCTAATATTGCCTCTTCTGTGGCGTCACACAGTTCTTGCAAGTCAACTTTGCTTAAGTTTTTACATAATTCTGCTTTAACTTTATAGTTTTGGTCTTTTGTTTTCATAATTATACTCTAAGTTTCTGGTATCCAACTAAGCCAATTATGTATAAATTTTTGGCCTGACTTTCCACTTTTTTCTGGATGAAATTGGACTCCTAAAAAATTATTTTTACCTATTATTGCTGGAATCTTTTGATTATATGTTGTGTAAGCCATTATTTCATTAATTTCTTTTGTGTATAATGCAAATGAATGTACAAAGTAGTATTGTTCATTCTCACTTATATTTTTTAAAACAGGGTGATTTTTCTCTCTTATCTCTAAATTGTTCCAACCCATGTGAGGAATTTTATATTTTCTGCCAATATAATCTAACCCTCTTATTTTAATTTTTCTAAAATTACCATTTAACCAACCAAATCCTGAGGTTCTTTTTTTTTCTGTACTATAATTGACCATCAATTGCATTCCAACACAAATACCCAAAAATTTTTTTCTTTTATTAATTACTTCGTTTGTTAAAAAATCAATTAGACCTTCTATTTTTTGCAATCCTTTTTTACAATCAGGGAAAGAACCCACACCAGGCAAAACTAAGTGGTCTGCTTTAGAAATGGAATTTAGACTATCAGTAACTTCAATTGAAAATTTTAAATTATTAGTTCTTACACAAAATTTAAAAGCATTTTCAACAGATTTCAAATTACCAGAACCATAATCAATTATTACAAGTTTCATGTCACTTGTTACCAGTTAATGTTCCTTTGGTTGATGGAACTCTGTCTAAATTTCTTTCATCAAGACCTAAGGCATCTCTTAATGATATTGCTAAAGATTTAAAACATGATTCTATAATGTGATGTGTGTTTTGACCATAAATATTTTCTATATGAATTGTCAAACCAGAAGATTGTGAGAAGGAGTGAAAGAATTCTTTGAATATTTCCATTTCAATTTCTTTTATGGATATATTAGGTAGAAATACATTCCAAATTAGCCATGGACGACCAGAAACATCCAAACAGCACCTAGTTAAACATTCGTCCATTGGTAGATAAACGTGACTATATCTTTTTATACCCTTTTTATTACCTAGCGCATCATTAATAGCTTTTCCCAAAGCCCAACCAACATCTTCCATTGTGTGGTGTGAGTCTACATTGAGATCACCTTCACAAACAAGATCGATATCAATTAGACTATGTTTTGACAATTGTTGTAACATGTGATTAAAAAACGATAAACCTGTTGTTATCTGATTTTTTCCAGTCCCATCTAAGTTAATTTTTACCTTAATATCTGTTTCGTTAGTTCTTCTGTAAACAGATGAAATCCTATCATCAATTTCATTAGTCATTATTTGCCCATAACAATTAATTATTAATATTAGTCTTTATATTTATTTTTTATTCTTACTAACAAGGCACCTTCACCACCAAAATTTTTTGGAGCATGTTTAAACTGAACTAAATATTTTTTTAAAAGCTTGTCGTTTAACCACTTTGGTACTTCTTCTTTCAAAACTCCTTTGTTATTAAGACCTTTTCCAGTAATAATAAGTATAGTCCTTATATTTTTTTCATAACATTTAATAATGTATTTATTTAGAATTATTCTTCCCGAATATAGGTTGTAACCATGAAGATCCAGGATATTCTCTGGTTTCATATTTTTCTTGTTGCAATATTTGGAATTAGATAACGTAAATTTTTTTTTATATTCGAACGTTTTGTTGATATTCCTATTTATAAGTTTTATATCTTTTTTTGTAGGAACAATTATTGTTTTATCTAAATTTGAAACGTAATTCTGCCAAACTTGTTTATCAATTTTTGAAATTAATACCATAATCCTAGTGACTTTTGGTTTCTACTAATGTCCAATTAGGATCATTTTCTTTTATCTTTCTTTCAAAAATCCATTCGTCTTTCACTAAAATCTCTTTATCTCTATCACCATCAATTATTTTGCCATCCTTATCCAAAAGGGCTCTTATTTGTAGCGATTCAAATATCACACAAATTTTAATTGTTGATCTAGAAACCTTAGAACTAATTATTTTATTCTTTTGTATTGATTTTAAATCAATTATTAATGTTTCTTGTTCTTTATCTCTTTCATCTATTGCAGACTTAAAACTCTGTAAAACAGAACTTTTTGTGAAATTTTTAATGTTTTCTAAGTTTCCGTCTACAAAACCTTTAAGTACCATTTCAAAAAATGTTTTAGACCCTGACAAAAAATCAACAACATTAAAATTTGGGTCAACTTTAAGGATTTTGTTCAATTCTATGTTTTCTAAATTGTTGGTCTTTGATTTTAATGTAACTATATTTGAATACTTTTCATCCCCATCTTTTTTATTAATATTAGTTTCTTCTAGACCTGTTTTAGTACCTAATATATTTTTAAGCCTAAAAATTAGAAATATAGCAATCACACCAAATATCAAAATATCAAGATATGGAAAACTATTTTGCATGCTCATACACCATTACTATTATAAATTTCTACAATATACTATATAAAAAAAATAAAAATTAATATTCATTCTTAGTCATTTCATATATACATACGATGAATTAACTGTTTAGAGAATTATATGAGTAATGTAAATGAAAATAAATCAAGTGATGTTAAATTAATCAAACACTTTATAAAAGACTTATCTTTTGAAAATCCTCAAAACATAAATGAATACAATGCTAAATATAATAACGACAATAATATTGAAGTTAATATGAATATTCTTCATAAATCGTATGAAAATAGTCATTTTAGTTTAGTCCTAAAATATATTCTAGATTGTACATCCAAGAAAAATAATAAAAAATTATGTTATTTAGAATTAGACTATTTTGGTCTTTTCAAGATTATAAATAAAGATAGAACTGACGAAAAAGTATTAACTGAACACGCATTAAACTTATTATTTCCATTTTCTAAAGAAATAATTGAAAACGTCACACGGTGGGGTGGAGCTATTCAGGTTTCACTTAATGATGTGGATTTTAGTTTAATAAAAAAAATTAATTATTGATTTTCTTCCAAATACTACTTTTAATACTATTTATGCTTTCTAAATGCATTTTATAATCATGCTTATCTAACTTTACATTATTTACAGATTTCAAAGGCATGTTTTCATAATAATCAGTAATATTAATTGTAGTATTGTTGTTTACTAAGTTACTAAATGAAATATTTTGTCCAAATTCTAATTTGGATTGTCTTCCCCCAATAAGTTCTAAATATACTGAAGCTAAAAGTTTAGCATCTTTTAAAGCACCATGTATATTCCTATTACCTAAGTCTATGTTAAACCTTCTACATAATGAGTCCAAACTCACACTCTGACCAGGAAATTTTTTTTTAGCCAGCACTAGTGTGTCAATTATTAAATTTTTATCTAATTCAATCCTGTTACATTTACCTAACTCTGAATTTATAAAACCCATATCAAAAGAAGCGTTATGTATTATAATCTTACTATCAGAAATATACTCTATAAATTCATCTATTATATCACGAAACCTAGGCTTATCCTTTAAGAATTCCCTACTTAGGCCATGGACCTGTTCTGCCTTATAGTCTGAGTCTCTATCTGGATTTAAATAATAATGAAATTGACTTCCAGTAGGAATATGGTTCTCTAATTCAATTATTCCAATTTCGACTAATCTATGGCCTTCTTCATAATTTAACCCTGTGGTTTCAGTGTCTAACACTAATTCTCTACTCATTTTTAAGCCTTCCGATTAGTAATAATTATTGCTAAATATAACAATACCTGGATAAAACTAAATAATTTTCCAAATGATGTGTTAATAACAAATGGTTTCATTTTTCTTTTCTTTTCATAACTCCATTGTGCATTATTTATAGAATTAAATTTTGTTTTTGTCATATTTGGTCTTTTCAAAACTCTATTTTCCTGTATTTTTTTTGAGGTATTTACCAAAAATATAGAATTACATATTTCATTTGTTTTTGTTTCATATAATAATGGAACATCTAAACCTATGATTTTTGAATTATAATATTTTTTAATAAATTGAGATCTTTTTTTTTTGACAATTGGATGTATTATTCTTTCTAAAACTATTCTATTTTTTTTATTACTAAAAATTTTGTTACTAAGAAGAAATTTATTTATTTTTTTTTGTCTCATTTCTAATGATATTACATCAGGCCATATATTTTGAATCTTATTTATAACAAATTTATTTTTTTCTAAAATGTTTTTTACTTCTTTGTCAGAATCAAAAATTGGTATATTTAAAAATTTAAGCATTGAAGCAATAGTGGTTTTACCCATACCTATAGAGCCTGTAATACCAATGATAATCATTACGGAATTTTATTTCTTGTTAATAAAGTGTTGATATACATTTATATATTATATCATATTTTTTTTTATAAAAAAGTAATCGTAATTATCCATAGTTTAAGAACATGTGTATAAAAAAATAAAATTACATAAAATTTGTTAATAAAACCAATTTGTTGTTATTATATGTAATTGTTTTTTTTTTAAGCTGTGGATAAACTGTTTGAGATTTTTGCTATCCCCATATTTATTAAAGTACATCAACATCATTATCTTTAATTAAGAGTTTAATTGTGAATGAAAATTTAATATATAATCTTTTTAATAGGGAAAAATTCAAAGTACCTTTGTGGTTTTTACGTCAAGCTGGAAGACATATACCAGAGTACTATGAAATAAGAAAAAAAGAACATAACTTTACAAAATTTTGTTTAAACAAAGACTTAATTGTGGAAAGCACCAAATTACCTTTAAAGTATTACGATCTTGATGCTGCTATCGTCTTTTCTGATATTTTAATGATACCCTGGGCAATGAAAAGAAATCTTAGGTTTACAAAAGATATTGGTCCAAGATTAGATCCTATGGTTCCGGGTGAAACCATGATTGTTAAAAATGTTTCTATAACGTCAGAACTTAAGCCTCTTAAAGAAGCTATTTCTCTTTTGCGTTCTAGTTTACCAAAAAGTGTTAGTTTAATTGGTTTTGCAGGTGCACCTTGGACACTTGCATGTTACATGATTGAGGGTACAGGAAGTAAAGATTTTATTAATACAAGAAAAGCACTTTGGTCTGAAAATAAATGGTTTATGGAACTTATAGAAACTCTTACATTTTATATTTCCCAAAAACTTGAAATGCAAGCAAATGCAGGTGCGGATGTCTTGATGATATTTGATTCTTGGTCTCATATGATACCAAATAATTTTTTCGATATATGTGGTATCAATCCAGTTTCCAAAATTGTAAGAATTTTAAGATCACGTGGTATATTTGTTCCTATTATAGGGTTTCCTTTCAAAGCTGGTTCATCCATTATAAAATATTCGTTTGAAAGTGAAGTTGATTGTATAGCGTTAGACTGGTCGGTAGACATATCCTGGGCTAATAGTTTCATCAATAAAGACATAGTTATACAAGGTAATCTTGATCCAGCATCTTTAATTCCAGAAAACAGTGAGCATCTTCAAAAAAATGTATTATCAATTTTAGATAAAATGTGTGATAGACGGTTTATTTTTAATGTTGGTCATGGTTTAACACCAGACTGCAAAATAGAAAATGTTAAAAAAGTTATTGAGATTGTTAGAAATTATAAAGGGTAAACTAAATTTTTGTTTTACGATATAATAAAATCTTTTCATCTAGTTTCAGTTATATCATGGATGGTGGGTCTTCTGTATTTACCCAGACTTTTTGTATATCATAATGATACAAAACATTTAAGTACGATTGATAAAACATTTCTTCTGATGGAGTTTAGGTTACTAAACTACATTATGACGCCAGCTCTTTTTGTTACTTATTTACTCGGATTTATATTAGTTTTTAATAATTTATATTTTTTTGAAGAAAGTTATTTTCAAGCAAAACTTTTTTTTGTTTTTTGTTTAACAATTTTTCACTTCTATTTATCTATTCTTTACAAAGATTTTAAAAAAGGTTATAGAATAAACAAGACTAGATTTTACAGAATAATAAACGAAATCCCTACAATATTGATGATATTAATAATTCTGCTAATATTTGTTAAACCAAATCTTTATGTTATATAAAACATACATTCCCAATGAGTAATAAATGCACTTAAAAGATCTTAAAGCCAAAAACCCTTCAGATTTATTAACTTATGCTGAAAGCCTGGATATTGAGAATGCAAGTACTCTTAGAAAACAAGATATGATGTTTGCTTGTCTCAAAAAGCTTGCTGATAATGAAATTGCTATATATGGAGATGGGGTGCTAGAGGTTTTAACAGACGGTTTTGGCTTCTTAAGATCACCTGAATCTAATTATCTTGCTGGTCCTGATGATATTTATATTTCGCCAAATCAAGTTAGAAAATTTGGTTTAAGAACAGGTGATACTGTTGAAGGTCAGATACGGGCACCAAAAGATGGAGAAAGATATTTTGCTCTTTTAAAAGTTGAAAACATTAACTTCGAGTCACCAGACTCTCTTAGACATAGAATTAATTTTGATAACTTAACACCACTTTACCCTCAAGCAAAGATTAATTTTGAAACTGAATTTGATCCAAATAACAAAGATATTACAACTAGGGTTGTAGAAATGGTTGCCCCTATGGGTAAAGGACAACGTGGATTAATTGTTGCTCCACCTAGAACTGGTAAAACTATGATGTTGCAATCAATAGCTCAGGCTATTTCTAAAAATCATCCTGAAATTTATTTAATTGTATTATTGATTGATGAAAGACCTGAGGAAGTTACAGATATGCAAAGATCTGTAAATGGAGAAGTTATAAGCTCTACCTTTGATGAACCAGCTTCACGACATGTACAGGTTACAGACATGGTTATTGAAAAAGCTAAAAGATTAGTTGAACATAAAAGAGATGTTGTAATTTTACTTGATTCTATAACAAGACTTGCAAGAGCTTACAATACAGTAATACCTTCAAGTGGTAAAGTGTTGACTGGAGGTGTTGATGCAAACGCATTGCAAAGACCAAAAAGATTTTTTGGAGCAGCAAGAAACATTGAAGATGGAGGTTCTTTGACAATAATTGCTACAGCGCTGGTTGAAACAGGATCTAGAATGGACGAAGTTATTTTTGAGGAATTTAAAGGTACTGGGAACAGTGAAGTCATATTAGATAGAAAATTGTCTGACAAGCGGACATTTCCAGCTATTGACGTTACAAAATCAGGAACAAGAAAAGAAGAACTTTTGGTTGAAAAAGACACTTTATCTAGAATGTGGGTATTAAGGAGAATTTTAATGCAAATGGGACCTGTAGATGCAATGGACTTTCTTTCAGATAAACTCAAACAAAGTAAATCTAATGAAGATTTTTTCAGAGCAATGAATAAGTAATATGTTTCACGTGAAACATTTATAAAAAAGACCAAAACTTTGGATACAATATTTTCCTCAGCATCAAATGCACAAAAGAGTGCAATTAAAATAATAAGAGTTTCTGGATTCGAAGTTAAAAACATACCCAATATCTTTTCATTTAAACCAACACAACCACGTATTGCTTCACTGAGAAAAATACATGATCTAAACAAAAATATCATTGATATTGCATTAATAATATACTATCCAGCACCCAAAACTGTTACAGGAGAAGACGTACTAGAGTTTCATATTCATGGAAGTAGAATTATTGAAAAGAAAATATATCATGTTCTAACTAAAATGAAGAAATTTCGTATAGCAGCTAGAGGGGAGTTTACAAAAAGAGCCTTTTTAAATGGAATTTTAGACCTTACGCAAGCCGAAGGTTTAAATGATATAATTAATTCAGAAACTGAAAAACAACTTACGATGTCTATGTCTCAATACGAAGGGGCTCTGTCAAGTAAAATAGGTTTATGGAGGCATCAAATTATTTCGTTGTTGTCTAAGTTAGAGGCTTTAATTGATTTTTCAGATGAAGAGTTACCAATAAAACTACAAGAAATATTTAAACAAAATGTATTAGAAATATTAGATGAAATGAAGAATGCATTAAAAAACAGTAATTATGGAGAAAGAATTCGTAATGGCTTTGTTATTACTCTCATAGGACGTCCCAATGTTGGGAAAAGTACACTTGTTAACTATTTATCAAAGAAAACAGCATCAATAGTTACAGAAGAGGAAGGTACAACTAGAGATATTATTGAAGTTGTTATGGATTTTGAAGGTTTTCCAGTTATTTTAAATGACACCGCTGGAATAAGAAGCGCTAAGTCAGAAGTTGAAAAAATTGGAATCAAAAGGGCTTTAGAAAGAGCAGAAACTTCTGACTTAATATTAATTTTATCTGACAATAAAGACTTCTCTCATCCTGAGCTAAAGTCAAAGGGTAAAAAAATATTAGTACACACAAAATCAGATTTAGGGACAATACCCAAAAAAAATATTTTTAATATTTCTGTTAAAGAAAATATTGGTATTGATGAACTTTCCAAAGCAATTGGAAATCATTTAAAATCTTTAATGCCAAAGGAAGATTTAATACTTACCAGAGAAAGACATATTGTGGCTGTTAGAAAATCAATAGATGCACTGAATGATTTACTTAAGTTCGATTTAAACATTAGTCCTGAATTAGCATCTGAAAATTTAAGGATTGTGGCAAAAGAAATAGGAAATATTACTAATATTATTGACGTAGAAGAGATTTTGGATGATATATTCAGTAGTTTTTGTATTGGGAAATGAATTTTGTTAAAAAATGTACAAAATTTTGATGTTGTAGTTATTGGGGGTGGTCATGCTGGCGTTGAAGCTGCCTCAGCTTCATCAAGAATGGGAGCTAAAACTGTTTTAATTACAATGAAAATTGAAACAATTGGGGAAATGTCTTGTAATCCAGCTATAGGCGGTTTAGGAAAAGGTCATTTAGTTAGAGAAATTGACGCTCTCGACGGTATAATGGCAAAGGCAATTGACAGCTCTGGAATTCAATTCAGAATGCTTAATCGTTCAAGAGGGCCCGCTGTTCGTGGCCCAAGATCACAAGCAGATCGAACATTATACAAAAAGGCAGTGAGAAGCTTATTAGAATCAAATGAAAATTTAACTATATTTGAAGGTACAGTAAAAGATTTTACGATTGAAAAAAATAAAATAAAAAATGTTGTAATTGAAGGTGATTGTTCAATAAATACAAAATCAATAGTTTTAACGACGGGGACTTTTTTAGGTGGAATTATCCATATTGGAAATGAAAGAATTCCGGCGGGTAGACTTGGTGACGAACCATCAAATCATTTGTCCAAAAAAATTAGAGAATTAAATCTGCCAATTGGCAGGCTAAAAACAGGAACACCCCCTAGATTACTCAAAAGCAGCATTAATTGGAATAAAGTTGAAATGCAATCTGCAGATAAAAACCCGGTTCCTTTTTCATATATGAACAAGGAAATATGCGTTCAACAAATAAAATGTGGCATAACAAGAACAACTTTAGATACTCATAAAATAATTTCAGATAATATTACATCCTCTCCAGTATACTCTGGATTAATTCAAGGAAGCGGACCAAGATATTGTCCAAGTATTGAGGACAAAGTTAATAGATTTTTCGAAAAAGAATCACATCAAATTTTTCTTGAGCCTGAAGGTTTAAAAAGTCCTTTAGTTTATCCTAATGGAATATCAACAAGCTTACCAAAAAAAGTTCAGG
>CACJQK010000017.1 GCA_902595515.1 uncultured SAR116 cluster alpha proteobacterium | reverse complement strand
AGATCCTTCATCTGACTTAATATTTCCACCGACGCCAATTATTATTTTTTGAAGATTCATTAAAATGATTTAAAACTTTAACACTTGATTATACAAGTATTTAATTGTTATTTTTTAAGAGTCTATGTCTTTCTATTTCCCAATCTCGTTTTTTAATAACTTCTCTTTTGTCAACTTTCTTTTTACCTTCTGCAATTCCTAAAGAAATTTTTGCCAAACCTTTATTATTAAAATACAATCTTAAAGGTACAACAGTACATCCGTTTTTTTTAATCTGTCCTAAAATTTTATCTCTTTCTTTTTTATGGACTAACAAACGTCTAACTCTTTTAGGATCATGATTTTGTCCTGAAGCAGCTAATTTGTATTCTGGGATATTTGAATTTATTAGAACAATTTGTTCAAACTCATTGCTTGCATATGATTCGTTTATACTTGCTCTACCAAGTCTTAAACTTTTTACTTCACTACCTAATAAAACAATTCCAGCTTCTATGGTATCAATAATTGAGTAATCAAATTTAGCACGTCTATTTTCTGCGACACTACCTTGAGAAATACCTTTATTATTTCTTTTTTTATTCATTCACAACACAAGCATTTATAGTAATCCTGCTTTTTCAAGAGCATCTTTTACATTTGATTTACTAACTTCTTCAATTTCTACAATTGGAAGTCTAGCTTCAGAAGAACATAGTCCCAATAATGATGCAGCATATTTAAGTGGGCCTGGGCTTGTTTCATAAAATAATGCATCATGTAAAGGCATCAGTTTTTTATTTATTTCTTGAGCAGTTGAAATATCTCCTTGTTTCCATGCATTGTGCATCCTTGAAAGTAATTTAGGAGCAATATTTGATGTAACAGATATACAACCATGCCCACCTGCAGCTAAATAAGCAAATGCTGTTCCATCTTCTCCAGACAATTGAATGAAATCCTCACCAATTAAATTTTGCAACCTTGTAGGTCTTGCTAAATCAGCAGTTGCATCTTTTACACCTACAATTAGATCATTTTCTGCTAATTTAGCCATAGTAGAATCATTCATCTTTATTACTGAACGACCTGGTATATCATATATAATTATGGGTTTACTTGAATTTTTTATTAGCTCATTATAATGAGCCATTAGACCTGACTGAGTGGGTTTATTATAATAAGGCGTCACAACTAATAAACCATCAGCACCAGCAGAACATCCATGTCTTACAAAATCAATAGCTTCATTCGTAGAATTTGAACCTGCACCTGCTATAACAGGAACTCTTCCATTTGACTGGTCTATACATACTTCTACAAGTTTCTTATGTTCGTCATGAGATAAAGTAGGTGACTCTCCAGTTGTCCCAACTGGAACCAAACCATTTGTTCCATTTTCTATTTGAAAATCTATTAATTTTCTATAAGCATCAAAATCAACTTTATTATCTTTAAATGGCGTCAATAAAGCAGTATATGAACCATGAAATAACATAAAATACCTCGTCAAAAAAAATAATTTGTTTATCATAATCATGTGATTAAAATTTAACAAGATATAGAATAAATTAATCTGGGAAAATATTGATGGTTAATGATCATGTAACATATAATTCTATTTTAGAAGCTTCTAAGAGGTTAGAAGGTAAAATTGTTAGAACACCTATTTTACAATCAAAATTTATTGATGAAAAATTAGAATCTAATATCTTTTTAAAAGCTGAAAATCTTCAAACTATTGGAGCATTTAAATTTAGAGGTGCTATGAATTCAATTCTTCAGTTGCCATCTGACATTAATAAAATTGTTGCATGGTCAAGTGGAAATCATGCTCAAGCTGTTGCTGCTGCGTCAAAAATAACAGGTCGCCAAGCAACAATAGTAATGCCAGAAGACTCTCCAAAAGCAAAACTAAATGGAACAGCTTTTTGGGGCGCTAATATCATCAAGTATGATAGGAATAAAGAAAACAGAGAAGAAATTGGAAAAAAGATTGCGAAGGAATTAAATGCTACGATTATCCCCCCATTTGACGATGAAAAAGTTATAATTGGGCAAGGTACTGCTGGTATAGAATGTATAGAGCAATTAAATGAAATTCATGTTATACCTGATATTGTTTTATGTTGTTGCGGTGGTGGTGGCCTCATTGCTGGTATAAGTACAGCGATAAAAGAAAAGTTTAAAAATGCTAAAATATATTCTGTTGAACCTGAGAATTTTGATGATACTAAAAAGTCACTTAAAGAAAATTCCATAATTTCAAATTCAATGAAACATGTTTCTATTTGTGATGCACTTTTAGCTGATAAACCAGGAAAAATTACTTTTGAAATTAATAGATTAAATCTAACTTCTGGGATAGCGGTTACGGACCAAGAAGCCTTAATTGCAATGAACACAGCATATAAACATTTTAAAATTGTTCTTGAACCTGGTGGTGCAGTTGCGCTAGCTGCAGCTATCTTTAGAAAGATAGATATTAAAAGTAAGAATGTTCTAGTAATCGCATCTGGTGGAAATGTTGATAAAGAAATTTTCGAAAATTGCTTAAAACAACAAGAAATATAAAATCATTCTGTCAAATAATTAATCACGTTTTCAATCTTAGGTCTTCTTCTTTCAACTGGCTCTTTTTCTTTATTTCCAATGTAAATAAAGCCAGCGAGTTTATCAGTTTCAGGTTTTCCACCAACTTCCTTGATCATCCTATCACTATAAGAATACCATTCTGTCAACCACTGAGCGGCATAACCTAAAGATTGCGCCGATACGAGTATATTTGAACATACCGCTCCAGTAGATAATTCCATTTCCCATAATGGTATTTTAGGATGTGAAACGGGTTTAAATAGTACAGCAATAACTGCACTAGCTCTTAAAAATCTATTTTTTTCAAAATCTATTTCTTCTTCTGTTGCTTCAGGATTATTTTGAATATATTCAGGTGCTAAAATTTCTTTACCTATTCTAGATCTTGCATCGTCTTTTATAACGGTTAAAGACCAAGGATTTAAAGCACCATGATCAGGCACTCTAATACCGCATGCTAAAATGTCATTTAGATCACCTTCATTAATATGACCTGAAATCATTGTTTTTGCAGTAGTAGATCTTCTAGTTTTAAGAAAATTAATAACGTTATTCATTTAATTAGACAAAAATAAAGCTTTACTTGTAAAGTATTATAATACAAACGTTACTATTAATGCCACATTTTTTAAAGATTAACAATGTATAATGACCCAATAGTAGTAATTGTGATAATATTAGCAGTAATGGCTGGAGGACTCATTAAAGGTACTATTGGATTTGGGATGCCAATGGTAGCTTTGCCGTTAATTGCGTTCGCAGTGCCAGTAACCACAGCCATGATTTTACTTTGTGCTCCAATTTTTTTAACTAATTTTTTACAAATAAAATTTAAACAAGGTATTAGCAGCTATAGGTTTTTGCCAATGTTTTTATTCCTAGTTGTAGGGCTAATTATAGGTGCAAGGCTTATACTTGAAATAAATTTAAATACAATTACCCAAATAATCGCAATTTTAATAATATTTGCAGCTGTAATTAATTGTTTTGGCTTTAAAATCAATAATAATATTAATAAAAAACACGAAAGAATAATCACATCTTTTATTGGCTTTGGATCTGGAATATTAGGAGGATTATCAACTGTCTACGGACCACCAATGTTAGCTTATTTAGTTGCAGTAGATTTACCAAAAGAAAAATTTGTAAGAACAGTGTCAACTATGTACTTTATAGGTTCTTTTCCATTATATGGATCATTGATTTATTATGGATTTGCTACAAAACAAGATCTTATTATGAGCTTGTTATTGATAATACCAGCTTTGATAGCCCAACAAATAGGAACAAAATTAAGGGATAAAATTAATCAGAAACAGTTTAGAAACTGTATTCTAGTAACTTTAGTCGTTCTTGGTATAATGCTTTTTATTAAAACAGTATAAATAAGTTATTTTTTTAAAATAGGAACTAACTTTAGGCTTAGTGATATAAATGGTCCTATAAAAATTGCAAAGATAATTGTTCCAATGCCAAAAGTACCCCCTAAAAGCCAGCCCAAAAAAACTACAAAAAATTCTATGCTGAAACGAATAAGGCTAATAGGCATGTTAAAGTTTTTAGCAATTCCAGTCATTAAACCATCTCTAGTCCCTGGACCAAGGTTAGCAATTAAATAAATACCACTCCCAAAAGCAACTACGAATGTTCCTAAAACAGATAAAATAAAGGGATTAAAGATTTCATTTAAAAATTGAATTAATGGTATCAAACCACCCATTGTTAATGCGATTATAATTATATTCATGATCGTACCTAATCCAGGTTTAAGTTTTAATGGGAACCATAAAATTAATACTGCACAACTTATATAAAAAGTGGATAGACCTACACCAATATCAAATTCCCTTGCAATGCCCTCGGCTAAGACAGTCCATGGTGTAACGCCATTTTGAGAAATTACTAATATACTTTCACCTAAACCAAATAAAAACAAACCAAAACATAGAAGAAAAAAAGTTTCTAATTTTGGTTTAACATTATCAGGTTTGTTTGAACTCCAAGTTGTTATAGGGACTGAAGTTATCAAAAAAATTTTTGAAATTGGTTTCAAATTTGATTTCAATAATTTGCCAATTTAATTTATTATCTAAATTTTATATTTGATCTATTTAATTCTTTTATGCTTGTGCAACCCATAAGTTTCATATCCCTTTCTATTTCACTCCGATATAAACCTAAGGCTTTTTCAACACCTTTTTGACCGGCTGCAGCTAAAGCATATAAATACAACCTTCCACCAGAGCAAGCTTTTGCGCCAACAGATAATGCTTTTAATATATGAGTGCCTCTTTGGATTCCACCTTCACAAATTACATCAATTTTATCTCCTACAGCATCAACAATTTCAGCTAATTGATCAAAAGGTGCTCTAGCTCCATCTAATTGTCGACCACCATGATTTGAAACCATTATACCAGTACAACCAATATCAACTGCTTTTTTGGCGTCTTCAACACTCATTATACCTTTTAATGCAAAATGACCACCCCACTTTGAACATAAACGTTCAGCATCTTTCCAATTCATAGATTGATCTAACATTGATGAAAAATAATTTCCTATTGACGTCGCTGTGTTTGTACCTTCACTTACATGATCTTGTAGTTGTGGTAATTCAAATTTAGGTTTTGTTAAATAATTTATTGCCCACATTGGCTTAGATGCAAAACTAAATAGGCTAGCTAGAGTTAGTCTAGGTGGAGATGTAAATCCAGTTCTGAGATCTCGTTCTCGATTGCCTCCTGTAATTGTATCGACAGTAAGAGCTAATACATCAAATTTAGCTGCCTTAACCCTATCAAGCATACTGTCATTAAGGCCCCTGTCTTTATGAAAATAAAATTGAAACATTTTAGGTGTGGAAACAATAGAAGATATCTCTTCAACACTGACCGTGCCTAATGAAGATACTCCAAACATAGTTCCAAATTTTTGTGCAGCATTACCAACAGCTCTTTCACCATCATAATGAAATAATCTTTGTAAAGCAGTTGGAGCACAGTAAAAGGGTAAATCTAATTTTTTTCCAAAGATAGTAGTAGATAAATCAACATTTTCAACCCCTCTCAGTACATTTGGTATTAAATCAGCATCATTATAAGCGGCAGTATTTCTATTATATGTAACTTCATCATCAGCTGCACCATCTATGTAATGAAATATAGGTGAAGGAAGTTTTTTTCTAGCAAGTTTTCTAAAATCTTGAAAATTATGACAATCGTTTAAATTCATTTAATTTCCTTTACATGCATTATAGTAGTAATTAGTTTGATATAATAAATTTTAATATTTTTACTAGTATTTAAATAAATATAAGTTTTTTTGATTTTGTCTATGCATATTTTAAATGGTAAATAAATGAATGAAATTAAAAGAGTTGAAATACACGAATTCACTCACTCAGCAATAAATTTGGGTCTATTGACTAATGCAAACACAATTGGAGCAGTGGGATATTCTAAAGGCCAATCCATTAAATTGGATAAGTTTGCAGTTGTAATAGAAACTAAGGATGGATGTAGAGGTGAGTACGTCACTCACTGGGGAGGTAATAAAGCAGCTTGCGCACAAGCTAAAATGTTGGCACCCAAATTATTAGAATATAATGCTGAAGAAAGAGAAAAAATATACGATGACTTTAAAAGAGAACTTAGGCAATTTGATCACATGGGCCATGGACCATTAGATATCGCATTGTGGGATTGGGCTGGTAAGAAATTAAATTGTTCAATTGCTGTATTGCTAGGAAGTTATAGAAAATATCTTAAAGCATATGCAAGTTCGTATCATGGTGACAGAAATGGCGGCTTAGATAGCAAGGAAGCTTTTGCTGATTTTGCTGAGCAATGTTTTGATATGGGTTACAAAGCCTTTAAAATACATGGATGGCATGAAGGAGATGCAAAAGAAGAAGCAGAAAATGTTTTACATGTAGCAAAAAAAGTTGGAGATAAAATGACATTAATGCTTGACCCAGCTTGCCAACTTAAAACTTTTGCCGATGCACTTTATGTTGGCAAAGCTTGTGATGAAGCAAATTTCTTTTGGCTAGAAGATCCATATAGAGATAGCGGTGTTTCAGCTTTTTCACATAAACGCCTAAGAGAGATGTTAAAAACTCCATTATTACAAACAGAGCATATTAGAGGTGTAGAGACCAAATGTGATTTTCTTATTGCTGGTGGAACTGACTTTCTAAGATCAGATCCTGAATATGACATGGGCATAACTGGAGCGATAAAAATATCTCATTTAGCAGAAGCTTTTGGAGTAGATGTTGAAATCCATGCCTGCGGTCCTGCCCATCGACATGTCATGGCAGCTACTAGAAACACAAACTTTTACGAAGTTGCTTTAGTTGGTCCTGATTGTCCTAATACAATGGCTCCCGTGTACACATGCGGTTACAGTGATATGATTGATTGTATAAATAAAGATGGATTTGTTCCTGTGCCTGATGGAATTGGGTTAGGAGTTAAATATGACTGGGACTTTATTAGAGCAAACACGTCTAATATAAGTGTTTATGAGTAAAAATATGCCTGATAAAGAAATATTACTTATTTTAGGTAATCAATTATTTCCAATTGAGTATATAAGAAAGACTAAAGTTAACAAAATTTTTATGGCTGAAGATTTTGGCTTAACTACAAATCATAAACATCATAAATTAAAAATTTTAATGTTTTTATGGTCAATGAGGCAGTATAGGGACAATCTTATTAGTAATGGTTACACTGTATTTTATCATTCAATTGATGAAGAAAATTTTTATGATAAGTATGAAGATAAGTTACTTAAAGTAATTAAAGACCATGATATCCAAAAATTAAAATATTTTGAAATTGAAGACAATGATTTTGAAGATAAAATTTGCAAATTTATAAATCAAAAACATATTGATTATGAATTATTTAAAAGCCCTATGTTTCTTACTTCAAGAGATAACTTTTTTGATTTTGCGAATGAACAAAAAAAGCTAATACGCATGGCAAGTTTTTATCAAAAAATAAGAACCAAAATGAATATTCTTATTGATGAGAATAATAAACCAATTGGAGGAAAATGGTCCTATGATGAAGAGAATAGAAAAAAAATTCCTAAAAATACTTTATTACCAAAAATTCATAATACAAAATCAAATAATAATATAAATGATTTAAAGTCAATTATTAATTTAAAATTTAAAGATAATCCAGGTATAACTGATAACTTGTGGATGCCAACTAACAGAGAAGATTCATTAAAATGGTTAGATATTTTTTTCAAGGAAAAGTTTTTCAATTTTGGAGATTATGAAGATGCTATAATTTCAGATAACAATTTTCTTTTCCATAGTGCAATTAGTCCAATACTTAATATGGGCCTTTTAACACCAAATGAAGTCATTCAAAAAGCGTTAGACTTTGCGAAGTTAAATTCAATTCCTATCAATTCCTTAGAGGGTTTCATTCGGCAAATTATTGGATGGAGAGAATTTATTAGAGGCATATACCATTATAAAGGCAAAGAAGAACAAAATTCTAATTTTTGGAAACATGATCGAAAATTAACTACAGATTGGTATGAAGGCACTACTGGTATCACACCTTTAGATGATGCAATAAAAGATTGTATAAAATATGGTTACACACACCACATACCAAGGTTAATGATTATTTGTAATATAATGAATCTCTCAAAAATACATCCTGATGAAATATACAAATGGTTTATGGAAATGTTTGTAGATTCCTCTGACTGGGTAATGGTACCTAACGTTTATGGAATGGGTACATTCGCAGACGGTGGGATATTTGCAACGAAACCTTATTCATGTGGCTCCAACTATATTTTAAAAATGAGTAATTATAAAAAAGATGAGTGGTGCGATATTGTGGATGGATTATATTGGAAGTTTATGAGCGATAATATAACTTTTTTTAAAAACAATCCGAGACTTGCAATATTGGTTAAGTCCTTGGAAAGAATGAGTGAGGATAGAAAAAAAATTATATTTAAAAAAGCAAATTATTTCATTGAAAAGAAGACTTTAATTTAAATTTAATAATGTTAATTCATAAGGTTTTGTAAAATAAAAAATTAAGTTTTTAATTTTGTTATTCGAAAATTATCTTTATTTGCTCCAAGGAACATTTGATATATCAAAAGAGCTTCAGTTACATTTTTTAACCATTCTACAGGATACAAAACACCATAATTAATAATATCACCACCTAACATAATTAAAAACAAATTCGTACAGAAATATATTAAGAAAAAGTATTTACCAATAGGTATAAAAAAATATATTAAAATCAAACTTATTAATGAAAAAAAAGACATAAATATTGTAGCATATAATTCAAATTTACCCTCTAATATAACTGATGTGTAACCTGGATTTATGAAACGACTAATCCCATAATATTTTTCAAAATCAAAAACACTTGGGATAAGACCTGTTAATATTACTGTAAAGACCATTAATAAAATAATTCTTCTAAAAAATATTTTATTAGTTTCTACTTTTTCATTAATCATTAATAAACCTTAATCAATTTTAACCAATTTGAAAACGCGAGGTAAATATATTGTTAAAAAAAATCCCCTTGAAATTAGAAATAAAAGAAAACAAGAATATAACTCTTTTAAATCTAAATTGTTTTTAAACCAATATTCTAAAATAATGAAAAAAAATAACGATGAAAATATTATACAATTGCGCATTTCTTTAGCTAATGTTGAGCCAATAAAAATTCCATCTAATTGAAAAGCTGACATAGATATAAATGGTGTAATAATAACTAATCCCCATAATCCTAATGTCAGATCTTTTAATACGCTTATATCAGTTAAAATAGAAATTAGATAAAATTCGAAAAAGTACAAAATAATACCAATAAATATTGAAAAAAATAAAGCAAATTCAGTTGTAATTCTTATGGCTTTATAAATATTTCTTCTATTTTGAGATCCAATAGAAACACCTACACAAGACTCTGCAGAATGTGCAAATGCATCTAACGAATAAGATGACAAACTAAAAATTACTAATAAAATTTCAATTGTAGCAAGCTCGTCAACACCAATAAGACCTGCTTTTTTAATCACATATGCTTGTACTGAAACCATTAGCATTGTTCTTATAAATAAATCTTTGCTAATAGAAAATAATTTAAGAAATTTTGATATACTTTTAAACTTTTTAAGATTTAAAGTTTCTAAATTTAATTTTTTTATTGAATATAAAAAAATTATTATTGACATAATAAGACCAGAAAATTGTGCTAAAACACTACCTAGTGCAACACCAAATATGCCATAATCTAAAATCAGTGCTAAATATAAAGAACAAATTACATTTACAACATTGATAGTGATAAGTTGAATCATCACTGCTCTTGTTTTTTGCATTCCAAAAAACCAACCTAAAAATACTAAATTCAGCAATCCAGCCGGCAAGCCAATCATTCTTACAAAGAGATATTCTTTATATAAAATTTGTAGTTTTTCCTCAGGAGTTAAAAAATAAACTGATAAATTGAACAGAAATTCTTTTGATAAAAATAAAATTATTCCAATTAAAAGGGCTATAAATAATGGTCTTAACAAACTTAACAATACTTCATCGAAATCTTTAGAACCTAGTTTTTGAGATACTATTCCAGTAGTTCCCATCCTTAGAAAATTTAGTCCTGCATACATAAAGTTGAATACTATACCCCCAAGTGCTATTGCTGCAATATAAGTGCTTTCGGGCATATGACCCATAATTATGGTATCGGTAAGGCCTACTAAGGGGATGGTGAAATTTGCAATTATCAATGGCCAAGATAATGACCAAATATTTCTTCTATTAATAATCATATAATTTAGACCAGAAAGAAACTAAAATTTTCTAAATTTTAGATAAGCTTGTTCAGGGTCCATACCATCTAATATAGCTTTTCTCATTTCACTTTCAGTAGCCATAACTTCTTCAGTCTTTTGTATTACTTCTTCTGCTACATTTTGAGGTACTATTACAGCTCCATCCATATCAGCTATAATAAAGTCACCTGAACATATCGTGACGCTTCCTATAGTGACAGGTTGTCCAAGAGAGTTATATTTCCATCTTTCTACGATATCAGCAGGAGTTGACAACCTACAAAAAACTGGAAAATTAGCATCTATAATTTCTTCAACGTCCCTACAGTGCCCATCCATTAAATAACCTTTAGTCCCTTTTACCATTAATGCTCGAGCAGATAATTCTCCCATAAGTGCAATTGAATGTGTGTTTGGTTGACAAACAATAACTTTATCATTTGGAACCTTTGATAAAACTTGAGACCATAAAAGAAGAGATTCGTGTCTAGATAGTGTTTTGTCCACATGGCCAGATACTGTGTAAATTTCTCCAAATAGCTTTTGACCCCTTTCTAAAGCTTGTATTTCAGGTGGAAGGACACAATTTCCATACCCCTTTTCTCTTAGGACGTCATGAATAGCACTGGCATAACATTTTGAAAGACGGCTTGTTAAATCAGTCATACCTGAACTCCAGTGAATTTTGTAGATCTTATCATTAAGTAATATTTAAAGTCGACATAATTGAAACATCTAGCTTTATTAAAATTATTAATTTATTTTTCTATCTACAATTTTCTAAAATTTTTTCCCACAAAAATCTTACTAAAAGCGATAGAATATCAGCTAACATAAGTATCTATTTTTAACAATATTATAGATAATCGATGAGTTTTTAAATTTTTTATTGGGTATTTTGTTGGAGTTCTTTTTGAGAATTACAGCTTAGAACTTCTCCACTACAACAATCATCAACAACCCTCTTGCATTCAAGACATTGATAATGTGATTGGATATATACATACCCCTTTTTACTTGAACAGTATAGGCAAGGAAGCTTAATATTCATTTTGAAATATCATTCTCTGAATTGAAGATTAATAATAATGCAATTTAACTAATTTATTATTAATTAATCTAATAAAATTGTTTACAATTAAGAAGTTTAGTATGTTTAGCCAAATTAGGTTAGGTTATAAAGCATGAAATTTCTTTGGATTTCGTTATTCTTATCATTTCTAATCATTAAATTAGTTAAAGCTGAGGAAAAACCTATCTTCATAAAATGCAAAAGCTTAGATGACAATACAATTTTAGATTTTAAAATAAATAAAGATGACGAACTGTACACAACGGTGTTCAAAAAGATAAAAAACAATTTTATTGAAATTGGAGAGGTGGTTGGTCAAAAAAAAGATACATTTATCTTATTTGAAGATAAATATGCTTACCTTGGAGTAGATTTTGCCTGGCATTATGATAAAAATACTCATAAATTGAAACCAGTCTTATTGAGTAAAGGAACTATAAAATTAAATAAATTACCTGAAGAATTATCGTGTGTGTTATTTTAAACGATTAACAAGTAAAATTATAAAAATCTCAACCTAAAATATGAATGTAGAAAATTAAACATAATATAAAAATGAAATTTAAAGAATTAAAGTTTATTAACGGGATTTGTCAACTTGATTATAATTATTATGTAATTTCTTTCACTTCTTCTCAAGATAAAAGCTCTTACTCATGTACAATCTTTAATAGAGCTAAATTACCTGTTGATCTTCCTGGTATTAAGACTGAAGTAATTAAAAATAATAAATGGACTAAAATCAATTTCTCAAAGAGAGAAATTGAAACTTTAATAAAAAAAATACAAGCATTCACGGGAAATAAAAATCCAAAACATATGGATGAAAGTGAATTTTATAAGGACATATTTTAAAGAATAAAAATTTGTGTTTTTAAGAAAGTAAATGTAGTTTATGTAAGGTAACAAACAAAAAACCCAATTATTAAACCTTCAGCAAAACTAATCCAAATTATCTGGTAATTTGATAAACCAGTAATTTTTTGAACTTTTTCAATTAAATCTATATGCCATGCTTTAAATTTATTTATCATATCAGACTGATCCATTAAATTTTTATTATACATCTTATAGTAATTTATTAATTTAATTAAAATCATCATTATTATAGCATATTTAGCATACAAATTTATCATAATGATATAAATTAGACATATGCTATTTAAACATTTTACTAACAAGGTTTTTAATTATTTTTTTTACTTTTTTTTTATTTTTTTTGCCAATTGTGCATTGGCGAAAGATGATAGAATGCAAAAAATTTCTTATTTTTCAATTGATCTTACTGAAGTATCCATTGGTGAATTCAATAAATTCACTAATACTACAAATTATATTACTGAGGCCGAAAAAAGAGGATGGGGTTATGTGTATTCATCAGGATGGATAAAAAAAGATGGCTGGAATTGGAAAAAACCTTATGGAATAAAAGGAGAATTAAATGAACCTGCTGTGCATATAAATTTTGATGAAGCTCAAATGTTTTGCAAATGGAAAGACAAAAGACTTCCTAGTGAAGAAGAATGGATATATGCAGCATACACGGAAATGCGAAAAACATCATCTAGTAATTTTATATATGGACAAACTTATGAGTATCCAGTTGGAGACACACCTGAAGGTGTAAATTGTTTGGAAGAATGTAAATTCGAAAATAATGTAAATTACAAAAAGCTATTATCAAGAGGTAATGGTCATTCTAAAGTGGGTTTTACAAAAAAAGGAATAAATGGTTTGTATGATATGGGTGCAAATGTTTGGGAATGGGCTAACATAGAGAACAAAAGAACCAAAGCCACGAAAGGTGGTTCTTGGTGGTATGGAAAAGAACAGATGCGCCTAAGCCATCAAGCAAGAAAAGATAAAAATATGTCAGCGGTTTATATTGGATTTAGATGTGTCAAAAATTTAAATTAAATGTCTTTTTATTTGAATATTTGTTATTAATTTACCTCATTCTTTTCAAATTTAAGTCATTATATTTTAATTAGTGTTTAAATGTAAAATAATTTTTCAATTATAACCTCCTAGAGTATTAGCTGATAATTCAGCTAATGCTTAATTCTCTTCAAATTTCAAATGACTTTTGCAAGATAAATTACAATCAGAACTACCAAAGCCATCTATAATTATTGTTCCCTTTGTCTTTTTATTTAAATTACATTCAGTCATTTGTGATTTCTTTGTATCAATAATTTGTACAGCATCATTATTGAGTAAATAATCTATATGCCAATAGAGATTTTTTTTCTTAGAAAGATGCCTTTTAATTCTTTTATCGATATTTTTTTGGCAGATCCTGTGTACACATAATATCCAACTGGAAAAATGAATTTTCCAAGTTTTCCAACTTTTAAATTTATCTCTTTTGTTACGTTTATAAATAATTGATAAGATTGCAATTTCTAACCTCTAAATATATTTCTATAAATTACATTTATAACTAACTTTTTTTGTGTATTCAGGAAAATATTTTGAGATCACTGTTATATCAAAAGAAGAAAGTATCGAAGTATTTGTCTCTCTTTCAAGAAGAAAATTAAAAGTAAAATTTAAAAGTTCTTTTTTTGAAATTTTATTCTTAGTTAGGTTGAAAAGCATTTCATCAGTGACATAAACAACATGTTTAGTAATTTGATTTGCTTTAACAGTAATTTCAAATTTATCTTTAGATAATACTGCAATCAGTAGCTCCAAATTTTCTTAACCTCACCTATTTTTAAAAATACACTTTTATCATATTGATTTATTATCATTTCAATTGCTTCATCTTCGCTTTTTGCTTCTACAATCAAAGTATTATTTTTAATTTCTTTTCTTCCATTAAAATGCTTGAATTCAAGTGAAAATTTTACTTCAAAATCAGTTTTCCAATTACTCATTGATTTTCATCACAATAATCTTATTAATATTTGACTAGTCAGTTTTATAAAAGGTACCTTCTTTGGTTAAGATTTCTAAAAATTTGGATGATACAGCTGTTGTACCTGAAACTTCTCCATCATTTAGTTCAATCTTTAAACCTTGTTCTTTAAAAGAATCTATTATAGGACCGGCTGTATTATTATGATCTCTCATAAATGTTTTATGATCTGGAAAAATCAGAACCAAAGTAGCAATTACATCTGAATTACTAAAAATTAATTTCATTAATGTACCATTTTGAAAACCCTCAGCATCTGCCTTAGTATCAGTGTAATTAACAAACATATTTTTAGACATTTTATCTTTAAATGTTATTTTTATGGTCCTTACATACATTAAATTCACCTATAACTAAATTTAGATATTAATTATTTAATCAAAGAATTTATTCATCGTAAAGCTTAAAACTGTTAATGATATCACTAAATTTTTTACACTTGTAAAATTCTAAAATTTTATTAAAACAATCTAAAACATATTTTAGACTATTCTAATGCATTCAATTAAAAAAATTTTAGAAAATAAGTATTTTGTTACTATTATAACAATAGTAATTATAATTAACGCTATTACTCTCGGACTAGAGACCAGCTCTAAAATTAAAGCAGAATTTGGTGTTATTCTGTCTTTAATTGATAGAGCGGCATTAACAATTTTTACAATTGAATTAATTTCTAAAATTGCAGTTTACAAACTAAGATTTTTTAAAGATGGTTGGAATATTTTTGATTTTTTAATTGTAGCAGTTTCTCTTATTCCTGCATCAGGTCCTTTCTCAGTCTTAAGAGCGTTTCGTATTTTTAGAACTTTAAGATTGTTATCAATTGTCCCGTCAATGAAGAGGATCATACAGGCTATATTTATTTCTATTCCTGGCATTTTATCTGTTGGTACAATTATTATATTGATATTTTATATTTCTTCAGTCCTTACTACTACTTTTTTTGGAGAAAAATTTTATGAATGGTTCGGCACAATAGGAAATTCAATGTACACACTTTTCCAAATAATGACTTTAGAAAGTTGGTCAATGGGTATAGTAAGGCCAGTAATGCAAGAATTTCCTTTGGCCTGGTTGTTTTTTGTGCCCTTTATCTTAGTTACAACATTCGCAATATTAAACTTGTTTATAGGTATAATTGTTGATGCGATGCAACAAATTTCAAAAGATGGTAATCATAAAGAAAAAAAATCTGAACTAGATTTGCAAAAAAAAATTATATCTATGGAATTACAATTGAAAGAAATAACAAAGTTATTAAATAAAAAATAAATGAGATTTTAGTGTCCTTTATCTATAATAAAAATGATGCAACATGCATGTGGTGTAAGAGAACAAAAAACCCGCATCCAGATTTCACTTTTGAAACAATTCCAACAAAAGTTTTTAAATCAAAAAAAGGTAGAAAAATTGAACTTTGTTTTAGTTGTTATGAATATGAAACTATAAAATCTAAAAAAACTAAAACAAATTTTAAAAAAAATTTAGACCTTAAATATGAGACTTTAAAAATTTTAAATATTTGAAAAACACGTTGTGTTTATATCACTAAATTGATGATTGTTTTAATAAATTTTGAATATATGGTCTTAATTTTTTTATACCTATAAATGGGTGTATTTTAAGAACATAATCTAGATTTTTTAAAGCCTGTTTATATTCCTTTAATATAATATTAATTTGAACTAGTCCTGATATAGCTCCAAAATGTCTTGGCTCTAATTTTAAAGTTAATTTGATGTCATTTATTGAACCTATGTAATCGCCTTGCAAAAACTTAATTGTTGCAATCTTGTTAATTGGTTCTGCCCACAGAGGTTCTTTTTTCGATAATTTTTTAAAAAGTAAAAGCGCTTTGTCTAATTTACCATTTTGTAATAATTCTAGACCCTTCTGCATTTGACTATTACTACTTCTAGTTGATCCATTATTAAGCCATAAATTCCATATTTTAGCCTCATAGTCCACTGCTAAAGTGGGATTAGTTGATTGTTTTAATTTAAAGAAAAGGTTGTCCAATTCAGAAGAATGAGAATTATGTGAAAAATTGATAAAGATAACTATTAAAATTGTAAAAATTTTATTTAATGTAAATAATTCATAAAATGTATTTTTTGCTGAATTATAAATCATTTATAATTTACATCATATAAAACGATACCCCTATTAGAAAAGACCTTCCATACAATACCTGTTTTATTTTTGAATTCTAATTCTGCTTCTTTAAAAATTTTTTGACATTCTACAAAAGCCTTTTCATCTTTATATTCCCACAAATGGCCTAACCTTAGTGCACCCTCTTTGTTCCATATTTGAGATACCGTTTGCCTAAGTGCACCTGCTTTTTTAAATTTTTCAAAATTTTTATTCATAATTTTTTCCCATTCAATCTCTCCAACTTTCATATCACTCTTTGTTTGAAAGTCTGAAGTAATATAACTTAAAAGCCTAGAAGCACTCATTTTCATACCCTAATAATTTTTTCTATTTGAATTCAATTTCAACAAATGAATATGGAAAGTCATTGTGATTTATGACGTTATGGTTAACACCTTTTTTTCTGAAGTAACTTACTCCCTTAGAGAGATTTGAATAAGATACTTCGCCATCATGATTTACAATTTTGAGAATACCATCCATTATTGGTACTACAACATAATCATATTCATGGATATGTTTTCCAGTGTCTTCACCTGGCTCAAATGACCAACATGTTACTCTTGTCTTTTCATTATCAATCATTATTTCAGATTTAGCCATATTTGAAAGCTCGCTAACTAAAACCAAAAATTTTTACTTATGCAATCATATTTTTCTGGCATTTTAAACTTATTTTTATCTACCACAGTTAATATAAATGGTTTTAAATTTTTTGTGACCATATCCAAATGCCATGCAAAATTTAAGTTTTTATCGATTGTCATATCTTCAAAGAGTAAAAAAGATGAGACTTTTTGTCCAACAACATTTCCTACCTTTAGGAATTGACCATTAATCCTTTTGTAAGCAGTTGCATAGATATGATTTTCATCATGTTTAAAAAAATATTCTTCTTTGCCCTTTACCTTATCACTATGGCATGAAATACCTGAGTAAGGTTCAAATGCGTATATTTTGAAGCTATAAAAACTAAACAAAATTATAAATATTATTTTTTGTAACATTTTTAAATTTACTTTATTTTTTAAAATATTATTTAAAATATTAACAGAACATAATTAAAAAAACATGTTTAAAATTTAAATTATCAATGCTGTGTGTTATTTTTTTTTAATAAATCTTCCATAACAACTTTTAAAGACTCAAACAAGTCAATTGCTATCACCTTTTCATCCTCAGTAAGGGACAAAAATTGTTCGTTAAGTTGTTTCTTATCAGTACCTTTAGACTGTAATTTGATCCATACAGGGTTTTGCTGTATTTCTTGAAGACTTTTATATTTCAAAACAAATTCCAAATGAATATTTAATATAATTGAAGCACAGTTAATCAAAAAAGTGTAAAGTTTGAAAGTTTTTTTTCATTAGTTGATTCATTTTTCATTATCATTATGATTTGAAATATGAGCGATAATGTATTTAAAATCGATTTGATACCAGACAACGCAGAGATATCAATTTCAAAAGATGAAACTATCTTAACTGCATCTTTAAGAAATGACATACAACATCTACATGCGTGTGGTGGCCTAGGAATGTGTTCTACATGTAGAGTTGAAATTCTTGAAGGTGAAGATAATGTTTCTCAAAAAAGTAAATCTGAACAAAAATTATCTGAAAAGCTAGAATTACCATCTAATATAAGATTGGCTTGCCAAACTAAAATTAAAGGTAATGTAAAGCTTAAAAGATTATTGCTTGATCAAAAAGATTTGATTTTGGCTAATCAAATGACAAAAAATTCAGTTGGTTCAATTGGGAGTACAAAAAATCTTGCTCTTATGTTTGTAGATATAGTTTCTTTCACTCCTTTAAGTGAACAATTACCCTCTTATGATGTTATGTACATCCTAAATAGATATTTTGATGACATGGGAACAATAGTTAAAAAAAATGGCGGTGATATTAATAATTTCATTGGTGATGCATTTCTTGCTGCTTTCGGTATAGATGACAAAATAGATTCTGTTTATCGATGTACTCAAGCTGCATTGGAAATTTTAGAAGATGTAGATAAAAAGAAAAAAGTTTTTATGGATAATTATAATATTAATTTTGATGTAAGGGTAGGTGTTCACTATGGAGAGGCAATAGTGGGTATGCTTGGGAATGCTGGAAATCAACGTCTGAGCATCATTGGTCAATCTGTGAATATTGCCAGTAGAGTAGAAAATGCTAACAAAGAAGCTGAAACAAGATTATTGATTTCAGAAGAAGCATTTAAAGAAATTGAGGACAGAGCTGAAGTTGAAGATTTTGTTAGGGTAAAATTAAAAGGTTCATCTCAAAGGTCGACATTATACGAAATTTCTAAATTAAAAGGAAAATCGTTAGAATCCAAAGATGATAAAATTTTTGAGTCCGGAATGTTTTGGAACAAAATTATGTTTTCTAAAGATTTAAGTAACGGAGATAAAAAGAAAATTAATCATAATGATGAAGAAATATTAATCGTTAGATATGATGATAACCTCTCAGCTTTTTCTAATCTTTGTCCACACATGAACTTACCTCTTGAAATGGGTCAGATTACAACAGAAAACGAGTTCTTGTGTCCATTCCATGACAGTAAATTTTGTTTAAGAACCGGCGCAGTAAAAAAATGGGTAACAACTAGTCCAGACTGGGCACCTGAAGAAGCTGTTGAACTGACAAAAGCTATAAAAGAAATACCATTGGATTTATTACCAATAATGGATAAAGACGGATATATTTGGATCGGGAGTGAATAGAAACAATCAACTCAATATTACTACTTTACAAATTTAAATGAGATTAGATAAATTGAGTAAATAAAGATCCCAATCATAAAAATATCAAGAAATAGCATAGGATTATCTAATATATTAAATAATCTGAAAATTGCATACAATATACTTGCTGTAGCAATAATTATACCTTTACCGAAATCCCCTCTAATATTTTTAATTAAAAACTCTTTTTTTATAAGCATTTTTTTGATTTAAATTTATTATCATTATATGAATAGTTTTAAGTTTCTAATCGGTTGAACGTTCTGCCCAACCCGCAAAGATTTTTTCTAAAACAACTACCACATAATATAAACCAATACCTAATAATGCTAAAGCTATAAGTACCGCAAACATTAAAGGGTAGTCTGAATTCGTCTTACCACTATCAAACAAAGCACCTAATCCTCTACCATGTGGGGATACAATTTCCATCAAGTTTGTACCAATAAAGGCGAGTGTAACAGCTACTTTTAATGCTCCAAAAAATTCTGGTAAAGTTTTTGGTAATGCAATTTTCCAAAATATTAATGATTTGGATGCTCCTAAAGATCTTAAAATATCTCTATATTCAGGTTCTAAAGTTGACAATCCAATCGAGACAGAAACTGCTATAGGAAAAAAAGAGATCATAAAAGCTATTAAAACAGTATTTAGATCGTGCTGACCTACAAACATTAATGCAATTATAGGTACAACAGTAGCTTTTGGAATAGCATTAAATCCTACTAATAATGGGTATATTGCTTCACGCAAAACCTTTGAAAAACCCATAATCATTCCTAAAAAAACACCACATAGTACTGCTATAAATAAGCCTACGACCGTTCGCCAAAGAGTATCCCAACCATATTGGAAAAATAAAAATTTAAATTTCCAAAATGCAGGCCATATGTCAGAAGGAGATGCCATTTTATAGTTTGGCCAATCATTTACCCATACCAAAAGCTCCCACAAAACAAGAAAAATAATGATTGCGTATAATGGTACTAAAATATGTCTCATTTATTTTGCTCTTGTTGACTTTGAGCAATTTCTATTTGTTTTCGAAGAGTTTTTAACATATCAATAGATTTTGAAGTATACAGACTATCAAGTTTTGGTGTTTTAGATTTTGGTACTTTAACAAAAAATTGTTTTGATGCTGGCCGCCCAGAAAGAACTATAACTTCATCAGCAAGAAAAATTGACTCTCTCAAATCATGCGTAATAAGTATTCCAGTGAATGGTTCTTCTTTTCTTAAATTGTGCATTACTTTCCATAAATCTTCACGTGTAAACGCATCTAATGCTCCAAATGGCTCATCTAAAATAAGAACTTTTGGTTTATGTACTAAAGCTCTACATAATGAGGCTCTTTGTCGCATTCCCCCTGATAGTTCAGAAGGTCTTTTTTCTTCAAATCCCTCTAAACCTACTAAAGACAATAGTTGTTTTGCTCTTTGTTCTTTTTGTTGTAAATTTAACTTATTTGGAACAATTTCTAGTGGTAACATAACATTTTTTATTATGCTTCGCCATTCCAACAGAACAGGATTTTGAAAAGCCATTCCAACAGTAGGTCTAGGTGTAGTAATTTTTTCTCCACTAAGGTAAACCTCACCTTTATCTGGCTGCAAAAGGCCTGAAATTAATTTGGTTAAGGTAGATTTTCCACATCCAGATGGACCAACAACAGCTGTAAAACCATTTTCTGGTATGTTCATAGTTAAATTTTTTATAACTGGTAATAAACCAGTTTCAGTTTTGTAGGTATGGGTTACATCTTTAATTATTATGGCGTCTTTTTTAACATTTAATGACATAAATATACCTTAAAATAGGATGAAAAAATTCATCCTATTTTATATTTGTTTTAAAATTACTTCAACTTAAACCCACCTTTTGGTAAATAAGCATCTGTAAAATATAACTTTGCATTTGGTTTAGTTTTATATTTATAAGTTTCACTTAATTGAGCAATAGCCGCTTCAAAACGGGCCTTATCAATATTACCCATTCCATTATTTATAACATAATCTGTCATAACATTACCTGTTAAAGCCAAATTAAACCTTCTTTCTTCTAAGTTCTTATCAGCAGCTGGATTCCTTTTAACAAGTGCATCAATGGCAGAACTTGGATTTGAAACAGCATCTTTCCAACCCTTACCTACTGCACCCAGAAAAGATTTAACAACTTTAGCATTAGATGAAGCAAAATCAGTGTTAACAATGATTGCATTACCGTAAAGCTTAAGTCCGTGATCAGCCATTAATATGGTGGTTATATCATCTTCTGGAACTCCTAGACGAACTAAGTTAAGAAAAGACGAAAATGAATAACCAGTTACTGATGCAACTTTACCTTCAGCTAACATTGGTTCACGTGTAGGGAAACCAACGGGTTCAACTTTAATTTTATTCATATCCAAATTATTTGCTTTTGCAAAAGAAGGAAATTGTGCCCATGCACCATCAGGTGGAGGCGCACCTAAAACCGAACCTGGCAAATCAGCTGGTGACTTAATACCTAGAGATTTTCTTCCAATAACGGCAAATGGAGGTTTATCATAAATCATCATTATTGCAGTAACTGGTGCACCAGGATTTTGGTCTAAAAATTTGATTAAAGAGTTAATGTCAGCAAAACCAAGAGGAAATGATCCTGTTGCAACCTTTGGAATTGCATCTAATGATCCTTTGCCGGGAGAAATTTCAACATCTAGACCTGCCTCTTTAAAATAACCTTTATCAATTGCATTAAAAAAAGGTGCTGACGGACCTTCAAATTTCCAATCCAATGTAAATGGTATTTTAGTGTCTGCATAACTTGTAATTGAGAACAGAAAAGAAATTATTATTAAAACTAAATTTTTAAACAAATTAACCTCCTATAATTATAATCTTACTACATGATATGTTATTTAATTGTAAATTATAAATATGTTTTTAAAGTATTTACTGTGTAGTTAAACTTTATTAGTTTATGATTAAATATTAATCAATTAGGCTTATTATTAGTAGGTATTTTAATTACTTACAGTCAAGTGTTTATTTAATCAAAAACAAAAGACACTTTTGTTGGGATGTTGTTATTATTAAGAACTTAGTAAATACAAAAATTATATTAAAGAAACGTCCATCTAAAACTATTACAGAGGATTTGTTTCAAAATATAAACGATGAAATCGACGAGATTAGGGATAATCATTTTCTTGTAGAGGTGGAATATGTGTCCGTAGATCCAGCAATGAGAGGCTGGATTAGCGATATTGGCAACTATTCTGAACCAGTTCCTTTAAATAGTACCATGAGGAGTTTTGGAGTTGGTAAAATAATATTCTCTAAAAACAAAAATTTTAAAGTAAATGAATATGTAGTTGGGTGGCTAGGTTGGCAAAGATTTTCTGTAGTAGATGAAAATAAAATTCAATTAAAAATTGATCCAAAATCAGCCCCATTATCTAAACATTTAGGTGTTTTAGGTTTAAATGGAATTACAGCTTATGCAGGATTAATTGATATATGCAAGCCAAAAAAAAATGATGTTGTTTTGGTTACAACTGCTGCAGGCAGTGTAGGATCAGCAGTTGGGCAATTAGCTAAAGTTTATGGGTGTAGAACAATAGGCCTTACTAGTTCAGATAATAAAGTAGCTATGTGTAAAAGTAAATTTGGATATGATGAAGTTATCAATTATAAAGAAGAAAATGATTTATCTAATAGCATTAAAAAAATAGCTCCCAATGGAATTGACTGTTTTTTTGATAATGTTGGTGGCACACAATTTGATGCGGTTATGGAAAATTTAAACATTAAAGCTAGGATTGTAATATGTGGAACAATAGGTATGCCCTCATTTCCAATGCCAATTGGTCCAAGGGTTAACCGAACTTTACTTATTAAAAGGGCTAAAATTGAAGGCTTATTGGTTCTAGATTATTTTAACAAATATCAAGAAATTTATAGTAAATTGCTAAAATGGTACGCTGAAGGCAAGCTAGTTAGCGACGAGGATATAAGTGATGGACTAAAAAATGCCCCTGCTTCACTCGTTAAAATTTTAAATGGTTTAAATTTAGGTAAACAATTAGTCAAATTATAAAAAATCAACCTCTCTCCTTCCATGCTATGTAAGAGGAAGCTCCAACAATTAAGAAACCACCAATCCATAAAGTATAAGGAGTACTTTCCACAAAAATAGTATATCCAATTAAAACAGACCATATTAGTTTTAAATAATCAAGGGGAAGTAATATTGCCAACTCTCCTCTTTTAAATGCGCTATTTAAAAGTGTTTGAGCTATTGTTCCAGTAATAGCTATAAAAAAAATTATTGAAAATTGGTATAGATTTGGCGTTGTTAAATATGGATACGCAGCTACAAATGTTGCTGGTATCATTCCAACACCTGCATAAAGAGATATTGTCACTGGTGAGTCTGTTTCGGTCAACTTTTTTATAAAAATCAGAGAAATTGACCAGATTAGTGACGAAATTAAAATAAAGATACCCCCTACATTCACTGAGATATCAGGTCTTAGAACTATTATTGCACCAAAAAAACCTACAAAAAGAGCAATAAGCCTATGTTGATTTAGTTTTTCTTTTAAAAAAACGAATGCTAAAAGTGTAGTAAAAATGGGAACTGTTAAATTTAAAGCTGTTACCTCTGATAATGTTGTTATTGTTAAACCATAAAAAAAACACAGCATAGCAATTGAATTTGAAATGATTCTATATAGCTGAAATTTAGGTTGTTTAGTTACAAAAATAGATTTTCCTTCTTTAAATATAATCGGCGATAGCACAACTATTACAAGTGCACATCTAAGAAATGTTATTTCAAAAATATGTATTTCATCTGACAAAAATTTTGCTGCACTGTGCATTACAATAAAGCTGAAACCAGATATAATCATTAAGATTATTGATAAAGTTGAATCAGAAAGGTTTTTCATTTTTTTGATAAAGCATCAAGAATTGGACAATTTGGTCTGTCATCACCATGACAATTATCAGCTAGATAACTTAATTCATCTTTTAAATTTTGCAACTGCTTTAATTTTTCATCTATTTGAGAAATTTTCTCTAAGGTTAATTTTTTTACATCTTTACTAGGTCTGCTTTTATTTTCGTATAAAGATAATAATTCCCTACATTCATCAATACTAAAATTAAATTTTCTAGCTTTTCCTACGAATTTCAATTTTAAAACATCTTCATCGTTATATTCACGATATCCAGAAAAGATATTTTGATGAGGTTTTACAAGACCAATATTGTCATAATATCTAACAGCTTTTACTGTTAACTCTGATAATTTAGATGCTTTTCCAATATTCATAGTTAATTACAACTTTCCAGTAACTGTATAGTTATATACCTGAAATAATAAACTATAAAGTAATAAAAAATCTTAAAATTAAATATTATTGATTCTTAATTAAAATAGATTTTATTGTATCAGAATAAAGACGATGTTCTATTTCTTGTAAACGATCTTTTAAGATTTCTTCAGTATCATTTTTATTAATTTTGATAATATTTTGTTTTATTATAGAGCCGCTATCCATACCTTCATCTACATAATGTATTGTTACACCTGTATATTGAGCACTATCGTCTAATGCTTGTTTAATGGCATTCATCCCCTTATACTTTGGCAGAAGTGATGGATGAACATTCACAATAAATTTTGAAGGTAAAGAATTTACAAAATTTTTACTTAACAATCTCATATATCCTGCAAGCACCAATAATTTAACATTATATTCAATTATTAATTTTAATACTTCTTCTTCTAACTCTGAAACGTTCTTCCAAGAATATGAAGGTATGTTTGCATTCTTTGCAATTTGCAAACCTAAAGCCTTAGGATTATTAGAAGCAACAAAACTTACCTTTGTACCTTTATCAATTATAGCTTTCAAATTGGAACCATTTCCACTCAACAACACAGCTACATTATTACACATATAAACTCACATATTTTTTTAATTAGATTAAAAGTTAATTTCTAAACAAAAATATATACAAGAAATTCCTATAAATTTTTAATTAATAGTGAAAATCCAATAATAATTAAGATTGATAAAATAGTCTTTCTAAATATTATATTAGATAACCTCATTCTTATTTTAGTTCCAAAATACTGCCCTAACAATGCTAGGGGAGTTACAACTAAGCTTATTAACAAATCATAAAAATTACCTAAACCGTGATAAATAAGCGAAGAGTAGAGTGGTATTGAAGCTAAAAAGTACATTGTTGCCGTAGTTCTTATAAAACTTTCTTTTTCCAGATTTAATGAAACTAAAAAGGTTATTATAGGTGGTGCATAGAACGTGGACAATCCACCTAGTACACCCGAAAAAAAACCAATAATTACAGATAATATTTTTTCATTTTTTTGTTTTATATTTTTAAGGTTTAACCCCAAAAAATTAATAAATGTAAAAAAGATAATAGTTAATGCAATGATAATTGAAATTGTCTTAAAATTAAGTTGAAGAATTAACTTTCCACCAATTAATATGCCCGCAAACAGCATTAAGAACATAGGAAAGAACCTGTAATCAGTAATTCCTTTTTTTATACTCATTTGAATAAAGTTAGTTGTGACAACTGGTACACACAAAAGCATCATTGCTTTAGTAGGAGGCAATATAAACGCAATAATCGGAACAGAAAACATAGACATTCCTATGCCTACAGATCCTTTAACTATACCACCTACAAAAACAGAGAGAAAAATTAATGTTATAGTAAAAGTTTCCAAATAATCAAAATACACGTATTTACTTGATGCCTTTAAAGTGAACCAATTAATGTTATATCATTTTCAATACTTCAAGCATAGTACGTTAAAGTATCTACAAAATTTTGTAACCATACTTTTTTGTAAAAAAATGTACTAAAACAATGAAAAAAGCAGTAATTAAAACACTAAAAAAAATTGACCAGTAAAAACCAAATTTATTTATGACATAAGGAAAAACTAGAAACATTGGCAATGTTGGTAGCACATATAAAAGAGTATATGATGCATGATTAGAAATCTTTTCAACCGAATTATTCTCATAATGCAACCAAAATAAGATAATAAACGTAGTAATAGGCAAGGCGGCTATTAATCCACCAATTCTGTCATTAAACTTAGCTATCTCAGTAACGATAACAATTATTAATGCTGTAATTAAAATTTTAACAAAAATGAACAAATCAAATTCTCTATTTTTTCTAATAAATAATTAGATCACTAAAATATTAATCATCAAAATATGAGCAAGTGTAGTTTACTAGTTCTAATACCTCTACTTTAAAAGACGATTTTTTAGGAACATTAAAATTCATTCCCTTTTTTATCAATTTCCAATCATCATTATTTTGAAGCTTTAAATTCAATTTTCCAGAGATAATTTCCATTAATTCTCTTGTTTCTGTATTAAATTCATATTTCCCAGGTAACATAACTCCCAATGTTTTTCTAGAACCATCCTCTAAGAATATATTACGACTAATTACATTTCCTTCAAAATAAATATTAGCTAATTTATTAACGTTTACGTTTGTAAATTTATCTATAGTTATCTCCATGAGGTAATGAATATGAATTAAAGAACGAAGTTATACAAAAATACAATTCTAATGTCTTACAAAAATGTGTTTACAGCTTATGACTTTGTAATTTAAATTTAATAACAAAGAACAGCATCACTTTCAGTTGATAATTCTAAAAGCTTGTCAGGCATAGCAAACTCAGCATTGAACCCATCCAACAAATTTTCATCATAACCTCTTGCTTTAGCTGACATACCAGACACGTATAATTTGATATCATTTTGTTTAAGTTCATCTAAATGATTTTTTAAGTCACCT
>CACJQK010000016.1 GCA_902595515.1 uncultured SAR116 cluster alpha proteobacterium | reverse complement strand
GATTAGCAGTAAATCATGGAGTTAATATGGTTCATGAGTGGGCTTTATCTGTTAATAATGCTGCAAAAAAGGTTAATCTAGGTTCTGGCGAAAGTATTTCATATGATAAACTCGTAATTTCGCCTGGAATTGATCTTAAGTTTGAAAGTGTAAACGGATATTCTGCAGAAGCTCAATCTAAAATGCCACACGCTTGGAAATCAGGCACACAGGTTCAATTGTTAAAGAATCAGGTTAAAGGTATGAAGAAAGGTGGAACATTTGTTATGGTGCCTCCACCAAACCCATATCGTTGCCCGCCTGGGCCTTATGAGAGAGTTTCAATGATTGCTCATCAATTTAAAAAATCTAATCCTACTGCTAAAATTGTAATTTTAGATCCTAAAAATAAGTTTTCTAAACAAGGCTTATTTATGGAAGGTTGGCAGAAGCATTATCCAGGAATGATTGAATGGATAAGCGCAGAAACACATGGAGGCATCAAAAAAATTAATGCTTCAACCATGGAGTTTGAAACTGATTTAGATACTTTTAAAGCAGATGCAGCAAGTGTTGTTCCTGCTCAAAGAGCTGGACGTATAGCAATGAACGCCGGTGTAAACAATGGTGATTGGTGTCCAATCGTTCCTGCATCAATGCAAGCTCAAGCTGACGAAAATATTTATGTTCTTGGCGATGCATCAATTGCTAAATCAATGCCTAAATCAGGTTTCTCAGCCAACAGTCAAGCTAAAGTTGCTGCAAATCACATAAGAGGAAGCTTAACAGGCAGCAAAGTCTTTACTCCTCGTTTTGCAAATACTTGCTGGTCCTTAGTTGCAACAAATGACGGCATCAAAGTTGGAGCAAATTACAAAGCTACTGATGAGAAAATAGATAAAACAAGTGGGTTTATTTCAAAAACAGGTGAAGATAGTAACCTTAGAAAAGCAACCTATGAAGAATCAATCGGATGGTATTCAGGTATAACTTCCGATATGTTTTCTTAATTAAAACTTTAGAAGGCAATCAATAGATTGCCTCCTAAAATTACATACCTCTAATCTTTACAGCATTTAGATTATTTTTTTTCAGTATTTTTTTATTGGAAATATAATTTTCTAATAATCTATAAATGGGAGGGCCATCAACGTTTGGATTAATTGATCCCCAACCACCTACCATATATTTCTTGCTTGCCTCTAAGGGTTTATCTGTAGATACCATTCTCAAGTTGCTTATCCTTTTTCCAATCTCATTTTTTGGGCTGCAAGTATATGTGAGACCACCAACTCTAACCATATCACCACCTTGTTGAAAAAAGGGATCTGGATTAAAAATATTATCGCAAACATCTTCGAGAAGCTCTTTAATCATTTTTCCTGTCATTTCAGTCCTATAAACCTCTGGATAATTCATAGCTGTTTGGGAATAAATATCATCAATTGTAATCTTTTGTCCTGGTAAAATTGAAGTACCCCATCTAAAACCAGGACTTAATGATATTTCAGTATCTCTTTCTTGAATGATTGTGTCACAAATTACATCATCCCAACTTCCATTAAAGTTACCTCTTCTATATAAAAGTGTTTCTGTTTCGCCAATGACACGATTACATTCTTTTTCAAAAGGTAATCTTACTTTATTAATTAAATTACTTATTTCTTTATCTGGTGGTATTACGTCAGAAAAGATTGGTATTAGATTAGAACTAGTTTCTACTACTTTACCATTATTAACCTTTAAGTCTATTCTGCCTAAATATTTTCCGTGGGAACCAGACGATAAAAGAAGTGTTTCATTTATTCTGATTGCTTTAGGTATAGCATCATGAGTATGACCAGTTAAAATAACATCTATACCATTTACAATTGTTGCTAATTTCTGATCCACATCAAAACCATTATGAGAAAGAAGCACTACTATTTCAGCACCCTTTTTCTTTGCCTTATTAACATTTTTTTGAATAATTTCTGGTCTAATTCCAAAAGACCAGCCTTTAACTAAGTAGCTGGGATTTGCAATAGGAGTATAGGGAAAATGTTGTCCTATAACAGCTACATTCACTCCACCTTTTTCAAAAAAGGCTGTGCTTTCAAATACAGGCTCGTCCCACTCTGTATCAAATACGTTTCCTCCTAAAAAGGGATATCCCATTTTTTCTATGAGTTCACTTACTCGTGCTTGACCAAGTGTCACCGCCATCCAAAAGAAGAACTTTGTCTTCACCTCTATCAGAACGAATTTTATTGATTAATGTTGCCGTATGATCTAAACCACCTAATTTTCCATATTCCATTGCTAAAGGTACATAATCAACCATAGTATGTGCATATGCTAATGGTGTTCCTGGTGAAATATTAAAATGTTTAAGAAAAGCTTCACCTACCAAGTGAGGGGGGATACCTTCATATTTTCCCACACCAAAGTTTTCTGAAGGTGGTCTAAAATATATTGGCTTTAATTGCCCATGTAAATCTGTCAAGTGTAACAATGTAACTTGACCTTTAGTATCAAAATCTAACAAATCTTCAATGCTTAACTTTTGTTTAGCGGCAACAGAGCTCCATGATTTAGCAGCCAGTAGCATTGCTGATACAGATGCTAGTTGAATAAATTCACGTCTGGAACGCATAAGTCTCCCTTATATTTAGGATTTTTCTTCTTCTGGAGTTACGTCAATATCACGGGCTTTACCAATTATTTTAGTTGGTGTATTGCAATTTTGCATGCATGGATTACCGTTAACATTAGCAATATCTGGTCTAGGATCAGGCATAAGAAAACCCTCAACATTAGGCATCTTAATTTTACCAATATTTTTATCATTTAAAACAAAATCTTCGTCAATAATTTCATTCATATATAGAAGATAAGCAACTACTTGATAAGTTTCATCATGAGTTAATGACTGAGCTACACCAAAAGGCATTGCACGATAGATATAATCATACATAGTTGATGCGTAAGGCCAATAACTTCCAGTAGTTTTAACAGGGTCGTGAGTGTCTAGACTATCTTCACCACCAACTAGTTCTGGCCACCTGTCAAGTCCTTCTCCAAAGTCTCCGTGACATGATGCACATTGTTCAGCATAAACTTCTTCACCTTTTATTGCACTACCATTGCCTATTGGTGCTCCTAATCCATCAGGTCTTACATCGATGTCCCAACCAGCAATTTCTGTCTTGGTTGCAATCTTACCAAGATTAAATTTTCTTTCGTCTGCGACAATTAAATTAGGGATGGATAATAAGACAAAAAATATTAATGATTTTTTAACCAAGGCGAACATTGTCTAAGGTTCCATCTTTATTAACTTTCCAAGTTGCAATGGAATTATTATGATAAATTGAATTGACACCTCTTAATTTTTGAAGTTCATGAATAGTTGGCTGTACATAATTTGTTTCATCAATAGCTCTTGATTGAACAAGTAGCTCTTGACCATTCCATTCAAATGGTAGTGTAAATCTTGCTAAGCTTTTACTCATTACAGGATCATGTAATTTTGCAGTTTGCCAGTTTTTTCCTCCATCTAGAGAGACATCAACACGTTTGATTTTTCCTCTGCCAGACCACGCAAGACCTCTTAACTGGTGAATACCTCTATACAAAATAGACTTTTCCGGACTAGGTGAGGTTACAACTGATTTTGCGTCCATTACCCATGTAAACATTCTTGCTTTCCCGTCAGGTAATAGATCTGTGTATTTTGAAGTTTCTTCTCTTGTCATATAGGGCATGTCACCAAATTCTAGTCTTCTTAACCACTTAATCCACATATTCCCTTCCCAGCCTGGAACAACTAGTCTAGCTGGATATCCTTGTTCAGATCTCAAAGCTTCACCATTCATAGCCCAAGCAATCATGCAATCATCGAGGATTTTTTCGATAGGTATAGATCTTGTCATTCCTGAAGAATCACTACCCTCAGCAAGCACCCATTGTGCCTTTGGTTTCAGTCCAGTTTCTAAAATTAAGTCTGATAGTTTAACCCCTGTATATTGAACATTATGAACCATTCCAAAGGTATATTGACATCCATTAAGCTGAGAGCCTTTCCATTCCATACCACCATTAGCCGCACATTCTAGGAAATAAAATTTATTTGTTTGTGGAAATCTCTTTAAATCATCTAGTGTAAAAATCATTTCCCTATCAACTAACCCATTAATCATTAAACGGTAATCTTTAGGGTTTATAATTGAAACACCCCCATGATGTCTTTCAAAACATAAACCATTTGGGGTTACAATACCCTCTAGATCTTGAATAGGAGTAAAATTCACTGAAGACTCTGTACTGGCTGTTAACCATTCAACATTCCTTCTGATTACATTATTTTCGAATTCTGAGGGCGTGCCATAAGGATTCGCATCAACACCTTCGCCAAGTTCGCCAGTCCATTCTGGAACATTAGGAGGTAAATTATTTTGATTTGTTTCTTTTGAATAACCAACTTTAGAAGAAAGAGCTATAGCTCCTAATGAAGCAGAGCCAGCTAACAACTCTCTTCGATTAATTTTCAATTTTTTTTGTTTATTTTTTTTCAATTCAGAACCTTACGATTTAAGACACATCCATTTTTCTGGACATTGTATATTTTTCACCATTGTCGTCAGTCCACTCAAAGTCAAAAGTGCCCGATTTCTTTGCCTTGAAAGGAAAAGCTATGTATGGATTAGTTGATATAGATGGTTCTAAATCCATCCCAAAAATTTGTTTACCATTAAACTTAACTAAAAATTTATTGATTATTCGTTTGGGAATATTTTTACCGTCTTTATCTTTCATTCGCCCACTGTGCATCGGATGTCTTATTAATGTTTTTATCTCTATAATTTCATCAATTGCTGCTTTTTTTGGTACTTTACCTCTTGGTTTAATTTTAGACATTAAAATTATCTCCTTTTTAACCGCCACAACCGCCGATAGTTACTTTAACTTTAGATTTTGTCATTGCAAATTTACCATTATTATACTCCGCTAAAAGATACACATTTTGAGTTTTTGACAATCTCATCCTTGTTGTAGCAGAGCATGCACCCATATCAGTTGTAAATGAAAACTTAGCAACATTTGGCGCTGGATTACCATCCGCTAGTAAATAAACAGTTCTTACAAAATCATCTTTAGTCATTGGGCTATCAATGTCAAAACTAACTTTAACCTGATTCCCATTCTCTGCAATTTCAGGTACGTCAAGAAATAAGTCGACTTCTTCTACTTTGCTTTTACTAATTTCTTTAATTCTTTGTAGAGCAAGGTTAGGCTTAGCCATTGCAAATTTTGTAAATAATGCAGAACTAGCAACACCACCCATTAAGAACAAAACGCTCCTTCTTGATATTATTTTCATTTTTTGTTGTTTCATTGAAATCTCCAAAAAAATAATATTAATGTGTTTACTATATTAGTCACCAACTATTTCGTCAACTTGCCACCAAAACATTTCAGGATTTGTATATCCAATAATTCTACCTTTTTCTTTGTCGTTCTCTATAAAAATAAAGGTGGGTGTGATTTTTGTTTTTTTTAAGTCTATTTTGAAATAATTAACAAAATCTTTAATCTCAATCCTAAATAGAGGAAATTTATCTGCTATTTCTGTTTTAGTATATATTTTACCAACCTGTTTTTCCCATATCTTGCAGACCAAACAAGTTTTTTCAGTAATCATTAACATTAGAGAATCATTATTTCCAGAGGCAGAACTAAGTGTCAGTTTTATAAATAATACAGATGAAATAAAAACGTTTAAAAAAGAATTTTTAATAAAATACATATTTTTACTCTATTTTTTTAATAAATATATACGATTATTCGAGAGAATAATATGTTATTTAATAATTTTTATTTTTGATTTATAAACTAATCCAAATAGGTGTGGCTGATATTTTTTTAAAAAAAATTTCAAGCTGCTCAATTGGAATTTCTACAGTTTGATTGTTTTCCAAAGGATGTGCAAAAATTTTTTTAAATGACTTTAAGTTATTATCTAAAAACAACTTAACATCTTTCTTAACTCCATTGATCATAGAAAAAGGTGAAACTGCGCCAGGCAAAACACCTAAATTTTCCATCAATCTTTCAGGCGAACCGAAACTTAACCGATCCATATTTATATTTTTTGCAAGTAATTTTAAATCTATAATTGTATCTTGATGGGCTACTAATAATATATTGTTTTTTTTCTTGTCTCTCAAAAAGAGATTTTTTATGTGTCCATTTGATTTATCTAAACCAAAAATTGTTTTTTGCATCGTCTTAGATTCTTGAACTGTCATAAGTGGTTCATGAAAATAAAGTTTATAAGCAATTTTCCAATAATCTAATTTATTTACCAACTCAATTGATGAAGTTAGTAATTCAGTTTTATTTTCTTCAACTTTCATTTAATTGCTTACATATAATAAAAAGATTAGTTTTATTGAAAAATAAATTTAGTAAAATTTCTTAATTCTTATTACTTTGCATATGTTCTTTAAAGTTTTCAAAAAAAGTCTTCGAAAGCTTTTTTGCTGTGCTCAGTATAAGTCGACTTCCTAATTGTGCAATTTTTCCTTTTACTTCACTTTTTGCAACATATTTTAATATAGTTTCATCTCCATTAGCTACTAATTCTACATCTGCTCCACCTTTTGCAAAACCTGCAACTCCTCCATCACCCTCCCCAACAAGAGAATATTTAGTAGGACCATTAGTCAAATCTAAGCTAACTTTACCATTGAATTTGGCTTTTATGGGACCAATTTTAAGAATAACTCTAGTTGATAATTTTCCATCTTCATCTTCCACCAATTCTTCACATCCAGGTATACAAGCTTTTAAAACTTCAAGGTCATTTAAGGATTTGTAAACATGATCTAGTTTGGCAGGTATTGTTATTTCATCATTTAATTCCATATCTTTCTCCGATTTATGCAAATTCTCTTTTATCGTATTTTGTAATTATTTAAAATTTTTTACTTCTAATTTGACCTGACCTTTTTAGTTCAATAATTTCGGCGAATATAGATAAAGCTACTTCTTCAGGCATAATAGCACTTATGTAAATACCTGCTGGACAAGTTATTTTTTGGATATTTTCTTGAAAGCCTTCACTAATTAATATTTTTTTTAATGCTTCAAATTTCTTTTTACTTGCAATTAGGCCTGTATAGTTTGCTTTTATTTTAATTGCATCTTTAATTGCTGATAAATCAGAATTACCTTGTGTTGCAATTATAATATATTTTTCTGAATGTTGTTTTAAATTTAATTTTTGGTTTTCTTCTAAATCTTTAAATTGTACAAAATTAAAACTAAATTTTTCTGCAAATTTTATCAGTTCATTGGCAATTGGGGTGTTACCATAGACGATCAATTCTGGTTTGGGATAGAAGGGCTCCACAAAAATATCCATAGATCCTTCGCTTGGACAATAGTTTTTTTTATGAAATGTTTGATCATTATCTAATTCCTTTAAATCTTTTTTTAAATCATCTGGACTTAGTACAACTAATTTAGGTTTTTTAAAATTTAAGGTCTCTTTTGCAGTGTTACAAACAGCACTAGTAACACATCCGCCTCCTAACCAACCTGACAAAATTTCACCTTTGTCAGATATTATTGCTTTCATACCTGGTTTAGCTGCAGTAGATGACATAGTACGAATAACTGTGGCAATAGCGAAGGAAGAGCCATTTTTTTCTAGCAAATCTATTACTTCGTCAAAATTTTGTTTTGTTTTAATGATCATATTTCAATCAGTTCTTTTTCTAAATTCTCTAAATGCTCTAATGTATTACAAGGAGCAAACAAATCTAAATATTTTGAAGCAGCTTTCATACTTGAGGCGACAGGTGCGTAATTCTCCCATCCTAATAACGGGTTTAACCAAACAATCTTGCAATTTCTCTTTTTTAGTTTTTCTAATTCTTCTGCAACTATTTTTGAACTACCTGTATCATATCCATCTGAAATGATCATTACTACTGTTTTTCCGTTTACAAAGTTTCTTGAATAAACATTATTAAATTCTTTTAAAGATTTTCCTATTTTAGTTCCACCTGAAAAACCCTCCGTAAGCATTGAAATTCTATTTACAGCTTTGAGAGTGTCATTTTCTTTTAAATAATCTGTAACTCTCATTAGTCTGGTGTGAAATAAATAAACTTCGGTACTTTGGTTTATGCCCACAAGTCCTTTTACAAAAGTTAAAAAAATTTGGCTATATATTTTCATTGATCCAGATATATCTAGTATTGTTACAATTTTCATGGGTTTCTTTGGCTTACTTTTTTTGTAAAGTTTAAGTGGATAACCTTCGTATGCTAATGACTTACTGACAATTTTTCTTAAATCTAATTTTTCGCCCTTCTTCTTAGCTAATAATCTTCTAGATCTTTTATGTTTGATTGATTTTGCTATTCTCAAAACGGCTGCGTGCATTCGTTTTTGTAAATCCGAATTTATAAGTTCTTTTAAATCGGTTTTCCTATTATTTTCTATATAACTTGCAGTAATTCTAGATTTTGTCTCATTAGAAATGTCTGCATCATTATTATCATTCAAAGTGTCATTTGTTGCTTCATTAGTTAAAGTTTGACCTTCTATAGGTGATAAAATACTTTTAGTATTTTTATTTATTTTATTTTTATTTAAATCATTCTTTTGTCTTTCAAGATTGGTTTTTTTTCTTCCTTCATTTCTCCAGAATGAATCAAACAATTCATCAAAATTTTCGTAAGTTTGAAAATTATAACAATAGATGGATCTTAAAGCACTTTTCCAATCATTTAGATCTGATAAATTAATATGTTTTAAACTTCTTAATGATTGAAAAACTTGATCAAAAGTAGTGTTAAAACCGTTTGCATACATGTGATGAGTAAAATCTAGTAATCGTGTTTTTATTGAAGATCTTACCAAAAATTTTGTAGGTTTAAGCATTTTATATTTTAGCTAATTTTTGGGCTATTTCTGGAGAAATAACGGCTTTATCTGCTTCTGTCTTAAGTAAACAAACTAATGTTGAATGTAAAACTTTGTAATTATCAGATAAATCCTTAAGACCTAAGCCTGAAATGGCAGCTGCCCAATCTAAAGTTTCGGCAATACCCGGCTTTTTTTCTATATCTTGTACCCTTAAGTTTTGAACAAAATTAACAATTTGCCTCGAAAGCTCAGAATCGATATTTGGTAATTTTTTCTGTAAAATCTCTAATTCTAACTCTTTTTTTGGATAATATACGTAATTATAGATACATCGTCTTCTTAAAGCATCCGATAAATCTCTTGTGTTATTAGATGTTATTATAACGATTGGCTTTGACAAGGCTTTAATCGTTCCATACTCAGGAATAGATACTTGATATTCCGATAAAATTTCTAAAAGATATGCTTCAAACTCTTCATCAGCTCTATCAATTTCGTCTATAAGTAAAACAGGTGATTTTTTTTGTGTTAGTGCTTTTAAAAGCGGTCTCTCCAAAAGGAATTCTTTAGAAAAAATTTGATCATCAATTTTTTCATTATTGTCATTTTTATTTTCATTTAATCTAATCGATAACAACTGTTTTTGATAATTCCATTCATAAATTGTAGATGAGGCGTCAAGACCTTCATAGCATTGTAATCTTATAAGACTTGTTTTATACAATTTAGATAGTGCAAGAGCTAAAGCAGTTTTTCCTATACCTGCTTCACCTTCTAGTAATAGAGGTCTCTCTAAATTTATAGCTATGTGTATGCTCATAGCGAGCTCTTCGGAAGCTATATAATCTAAATCATATAAACTCGTCTTAATTTCATTCCACTGCATTTTTATTTATCGTAAAGACTATTTAGACTAATTATGAAGTCCTAGGTCCTTAGCAATCTTCCAAACTCTCCAGTGATCATGTGGCATATGTGCTTGAGTTAATCCAAATGGTTTAAATGCATCATGAACTGCATTAGAAAAAGCAGAAACACCACCTACATTTGGACTTTCTCCAACTCCTTTTGCGCCAATAGGATGATGCGGACTAGGGGTTTCGGTGAAATCTGTTTCATAGTTTGGTGTTTCCCATGCAGTAGGCACAAAGAAATCCATCAAAGTTCCAGTCATAACATTACCTTGTTCGTCATATGCTATTTCTTGACCCATTGATATTGCTAAAGCCTCAGTTAATCCACCATGAACCTGACCTTCAATAATCATAGGATTAATTCTAGTACCACAATCATCAAGTGCATAAACCTTCTTTATTTCAGAAACACCTGTGTCTACATCAATTTCCATAACACAAATGTAAGCGCCGTTAGGATATGTCATATTTGGTGGGTCATAATAACTCACAGCCTCCAAACCAGGCTCAACCCCAGGAATCGCTTGATTATATGAAGCAAATGCAATTTCCTTCATAGTTTTGAACTTCTCAGGAGCTCCTTTTACTACAAATCTATCAACATCCCACTCTAAATCATCATCGTGAACTTCGAGAAGATATGCAGCTATCATTTGAGCTTTTGCTCTAATTTTTCTACCAGCCATTGCGGTTGCAGCTCCAGCTACTGGTGTAGATCGTGAGCCATAAGTTCCTAATCCATAAGGAGCAGTATCAGTGTCACCTTCCTCAAGAGTTATATCAGACGCAGGAATTCCAATTTCAGATGCCAAAATTTGAGCAAATGTAGTAGCATGCCCTTGACCTTGTGAAATTGTTCCCAATCTTGCAATTGCTGATCCAGTTGGATGAATTCGAATTTCACAAGCATCAAACATACCCAATCCTAATATGTCGCAGTTTTTAACTGGTCCTGCTCCAACTATTTCAGTAAAATGGCTTAATCCAATTCCCATCAATTTTCTTGATTTACCAGATTTAAATAATTCTAGTTGTTTTGCTTGATCTTCTCGTAGTTTTTTATAGTTAACTGCTTCAAGTGCTTTATCCCATGCTTTATGATAATCACCGGAATCATATTCCCAACCTAGAGCAGATGTATAAGGAAATTGCTCTTTTTTAATAAAATTTTTAGATCGAAGTTCTGCAGAATCCATTCCTAATTTTAAAGCTAAGACTTCTATCATTCTTTCAATAAAATATGATGCTTCAGTCACTCTAAAAGAACACCTGTAAGCAACACCACCTGGTGCTTTATTTGTATAGACACCATCAACAGCTAGATATGCTACTGGAATATCATATGAGCCAGTACAAATATTCATAAAACCCGCTGGAAACTTAGTTGGATCTGCACATGCATCAAAGGCTCCATGATCAGCAGTTGTATGACACCATAATCCAGTTATTTTACCATCTTTTGTTGCTGAAATTTTTCCGTGCATCCAATAATCTCTTGCAAATGCAGTTGCCATTAGATTATCCATTCTGTCTTCAACCCACTTTATAGGCACACCCGTAACTATAGATGCAACAATAGCACATACATATCCAGGATAAACTCCTACCTTATTACCAAATCCTCCTCCAATATCTGGGGAGATAATTCTTATGTTGTGTTCTGGTATACTTGAAATTAATGAAGCAACAGTTCTTACTGCATGAGGAGCTTGGAAAGTACCCCAAACAGTAAGTTTTCCATTAACTTTATCCATGGATGCAACACAACCACATGTTTCTAATGGACATGGATGAGTTCTATGATAATAAACCATTTCATCTGCTACGACCTCAGCCTCATCTAAAACTTTATTTGTTCCTTCTTTATCACCTGATTCCCATGTAAATATATGATTTGGATGTCTTCTAGGACCATGTGCTCCCTCTTTTTGATCAGCAATATCTTCTCTTAAGATTGGAGCATTTTCCATTTCAGCTTTAAAGGGGTCAGTTACGACAGAAAGTTCGTCATATTCAACTTCAACCAATGCAACTCCATCAGCTACTGCATATCTATCATCCCCAACTACAAAAGCAACCTCTTGACCTTGGAAAAGGACTTTTCCGTCTGCCAAAACCATTTGTTTGTCACCAGCTAAAGTTGGCATCCAATGTAAACCTAAAGGTTCAAGGTCTGCTGCTGTTAATACTGCATGAACCCCAGGCAATGCTAATGCAGCACTCGTATCAATTTTTTTAATTTTAGCATGTGCTACTGGTGATCTTACAAAGTCTCCAAATAACATACCTTTCAGTTTGATATCATCTACATAATTACCTTTGCCTTGGGTAAATCTGGCATCCTCTACTCTTTTTCTTGAAGTACCAAGGCCACTTAAAGCACTTTTTCTTTCTTCACTTGATGGGGTTTTAACATCATCCATTATGCAATTTCCTTTTTCTCTATGTTTGATTCTTCTCTTAATTTATCTGCAGCTGCCATTATTGATTTTACAATATTTTGATAGCCTGTACATCTACACAAATTTCCTGAAATACCAAATCTAACTTCTTCTTCAGTTGGGTTGGGATTTTCTTGTAAAAATCTATATGACCTCATAATCATTCCAGGTGTACAATATCCACATTGAAGACCATGATGCTCTTTAAACATTTCCTGGATTACATGAAGTTTATCTGGAGTACCAATGCCTTCAACAGTTAAAATATCTGCACCCTCGGCTTGTGGTGCGAAAATAGTACAAGATTTAACTGATTTTCCATTCATATCAACAGTACAAGCGCCACAATGAGAAGAAGAACACCCAATATGTGCGCCAGTGTACTCTAAATGCTCTCTTAGAGCATGGACTAAAAGTGTTCTTGGTTCTACAGATAAATTTTCATTTTTACCATTAACCTTCATTGATACATTTATTTTTTCCATTTTTATTTCCTCTATTAAGATCTATCAAAAGCTCTATTTAGAGCTTTGTTGACTACTATCCCAGCAACATATTTTTTAAACTCAACTGGCCCTCTTTGATCAGCTACTGGATCACTTTGTTCAACGCAAGATTTTGTTACCTCACTTAACAAACTATCATCAATTTGTTTTCCAATAAGCATGCTTACAGCATCACTGCAATAAATAGGTGTGTCAGATAAGTTAGTTAATGCAATGGATGCACTTGAACAAACTCCATTATCTACACTTAAAATCACACCAGCGGCAGCAGTAGCGTAATCACCAATTTTTCTTTTTTGTTTTTCATATGCATAGCCACCAATAGGTGAATTAAAGGAAATTGAAACTAATATTTCGTCATCTTCCCTTGCTGTAAAATAAGCACCTTCATAAAATTCTCTCGCTTTTATTTCACGAACACCATTTTTTCCATTAATTGTGTATGTTGCGTCTAAGAGCTGCATTAATCCAGGCATATCGTTAGCAGGATCACCATTTGCAACATTTCCTCCAATTGTACCCAAGTTTCTAACCTGTGGATCAGCTATTTGTAATGAGGCTTCTCTAATAACTGGAGCAACTTTAAAAAGCTCTGCGTTAGTAATTAATTCAACCTGAGTAGTCATAGCTCCTATTGAAATAGAGCTTCCTTTAATTTTAATACCCTTTAATTCATTAATTGCAGATAAATCTATCAAATGCTTAATATCAGTCAGCCTTTGCTTCATAACAGGAATCAAACTATGGCCACCGGCTATGACTCTACCTTCATCACCAAAGTCTGCTATTAGATTAATAGCTTTTTGTAAATTATCAGGTTTATAAAAACTAAAAGCGCTTGGTATCATCTATATCCCCCACAAAGCTTATGTAAATTAAAATCATTCTAAAGTAATATGTATTTAAAAATTTCAAACTTCAAGGATAAAATTATTTATTTATTTAACTTATTCAATGAATAGGATTATTTTTTGCAATCACAATTTTTTATAAAAATATGCAATACGACCATAACAAGGTACATCCATATCATTTCAGATAAACCTAGATGAAATTATTATTATGTGAAAACGAATTTTCATATGTAAATATGTAGAAATAAAGGACAAATAAATAAAAATTAAACTAATTAAATTAGATCTATTTTTGAATTTTTTTTTACGATAAAAGATTATTTCTTAATAACAGATTACAAATTTATCCTTATTTTGATTTAAACAAAAATATTCTCATTTTAAATTTAACAGATTTAAAAATTTGGTAGGGATACCCGGAATCAGACTGGGAAGCCTTTCGGCACTGGTTTCTGAGTTACTTGATGACACATATGCATAATCAATGTAATCAAATATTTTAAGTGTTCCCCTAATTACAATTAATTTAATTTTCTGTATTGTAAACACAGTCAAGCCAGTTTAGTTGATTTTCGTATTATTTATTTATCAGTTATAGAGAATGAGTTGGCGGCACTCATCATTATAGCTTTAGCGTATTGATATTTACTTTGTATTTTCTATTTAATTGCTCTATTCACATTGGACTATAATGTTATTTTGTTGATAAATAGGTGTGAACATACAAATGACACACCTAGATTTAACATTAAGAAAGTTTGAACAATTAATAAGTTTCGAAATTCAAGCTGTAAAGCAATTGTAGTAAAATGCTATAACTGAGTTTTTATTTTCTATATATAAGTAAAATCGATCTTTGCTGTTTTATTAAACATTAATTAAAGTGAACAAATGATTTAGCTTAATTTTTTAGCAACACTAGCTTTCAGTGAAAAAAAAGCCTGATAAAAATTGTGTTACAAAATGCAAAACAATACCGTCCATCTAGTATTTAATATAACGCAAAAATATAGGAGTATGAAATATGAAATCAAATAAATTTTCACGCCGTCAAGTTTTAGTCACTGCTGCCTCGGGTTTGGCAGTATCAATGTTGCCACCTAGTTTAGCTCGCGCAGCTGGTAAGACTTTGTCTGATGTGAAAGCATCGGGGGTATTGCAAATCGGATGTGAAGCAACCTATCCGCCTTTCACTTTTCGGGACGCGGGTAAGATAGTGGGTTATGATGTCGACTTAGCAGCTTTGATGTGTTCTTCATTGGGGGTTAAGCCAGAATTTATTGACACACAATGGTCAGGTGTAATTCCAGCGCTCTACGCTGGAAGGTTCGATGTGATTATGTCGTCCATGAGTTACCGTAAAGAGCGTTTAAAAAAGGTTGCTTTTTCTATTCCGTATGCTGAAGCAAGCCAAGCTCTGCTTATTCGAGCAGATGATGCATCAAAAATCATGTCAGTGAAGGATCTTTCAGGCAAAGTACTTGGCGTTAAACTTGGATCACCTGGTGAAATGATGAAGCCCGCACTTGAAAAAGAAATCGCAGCCGCCGAGGGAAAGGGTTTTTCTGATGTAAAAATTTATGATGATCATCCTTCTGCTTACCTTGCGCTCAGTCAAGGAACGGTTGACGGTGTGCTTAACACTCTGCCAACATTAGGAAAAGTGATGAAGGACCGTCCAGGTGCTTACGCATTGGTACGCCCAGTCGGGAAGTTGAATTGGGCAGGGATAGCGGCGCGTAAAGAAGATACAGAAATTGTCAATTGGATGGATACTGAACTCACAAGGCTGAAAGATAGCGGAGAGATTTACGCGTTGCAAGAAAAGTGGTTTGGGTTCAAAATGGAACTGTCCGACACAATTCCGTCGTTTGCGTGATTACTAGTTTAACTTACCTTGTCCCTTTAATAGCTTAGGGGACAAGGTTGAAATGGTGGTTATATGACTATTGATTGGGGCATTATAATTAAAAGCATGCCACTCCTTGGTCATGGTGTAGTGGTAACGTTGCAAGTCTCAGCACTAGCATCTGTCTTGGGTTTAGCGCTCGGCGTAGCTTTGGGTTTATGCTCACTTTCTCATAGCAGACCCCTTCGTTGGATTGTTGCAGGTTATGTTGATTTTATACGCGGTACACCTTTGCTGATTCAAATTTTTCTAGTTTTTTTTGCACTCCCTGCGCTTGGTATTCGATTTGACGAATTTTGGGCCGGTGTAGTTGCGCTTTCTTTGAACTCTGCAGCATTCGTAGCAGAAGTTGTGCGCGGCGGCGTTGGGTCTATTGAGCGGGGCCAGTCCGAAGCAGCCACTGCAATAGGCATGCGGCATAGGCAAATCCTTGTATATATCTTACTTCCACAAGCTTATAGACAAATGATTCCGCCACTAACAAACGAGCTAATAAGCTTAGTTAAAAATTCATCTTTGCTTTCGGTAATATCAGTTTATGAACTAACAAGAGCAGGTCAGGCGATAATCTCAGTGCACTTTGTGCCATTTGAGATTTATACTTTGCTAGCGCTGTATTATTATGTTCTTATTAAAGTATTAAGCTGGTTGTCGGGTCGACTTGAGAGGAGGCTTCCAACATGGTAACTCCAGTAATCCAGGTGCAAGACCTTAGCAAAAGCTTTGGGGATAATTCTGTGTTACGTCGTGTATCGATAAATGTAGATACTGGTGAAACTGTTGTAATTATTGGAGCCTCTGGTTCAGGTAAGACCACCTTTCTACGCTGCCTGAATAGGTTGGAGGAGCCTAGCGCTGGTACTGTACGGCTAGATGGAAATCCAGTAATGAATAGTGGTTCTGAAAAACAAATCGCGGACCAACGCAGTCAATTTGGCTTTGTTTTCCAAAGGTTCAATTTATTTCCACATTTTTCTGCCCTTGATAATGTAGCTATCGGGCCTGAAAAGGTTCGTGGGATGTCTAAGTCGGATGCAAGAGCTCTCGCTGCAGATGAACTTAAACGAGTTCATATGTCTGATCACGAAATGAAGCGTCCTGTACAACTATCTGGCGGGCAACAGCAAAGAGTAGCAATAGCACGAGCACTAGCAATGAAGCCTAGAGTTATGCTGTTTGATGAACCAACTTCGGCTCTGGATCCTGAATTGGTTCAAGAGGTGCTAGATGTGATGAAGGAATTAGCAAACGGAGGTATGACTATGGTAGTAGTTACCCATGAAATGAATTTTGCGCGTGAAGTTGCAGACCGCGTAATTTATATGGAGAATGGTAGGATTGCTGAGGAGGGTCCACCAGAAATTCTGTTTAGAGAACCAAAATCGCCTGGTGCACAGCGGTTTCTTAGGCATTTAACCCATGAGTGAGGCTCTTGCGACACCAGATATGATCGTAGCAGGAGGCACTCTGCTTACCTCAGATCCCAATAGACCTTACATCAAAGAAGGTTGGGTAGTTATCAATAACGGCCGAATACAGTCAATTCAAGACAAAAAGCCGGACAGGTTTCACCCAGCAACAAAAGTAATTGATGCGAAGGGGTTTGTCATTACACCTGGGTTCGTTAACGTCCACACCCATGCTATCCTTAGTATGGTTCGCGGAGTGGCGGAAGATATGGGGTTTGCGCCGGCTTATACCATTGGTGTGCCTCATGGACATGATCCAAGCCCAGAAGAGGCATATGCTATGGCTCAGCTGGGTGGTTTGGAAGCACTCCTCTTCGGATCAACGCTGATCAACGATACCTTCACACACCAGAATATTGCACTTCCAGCTATGGCTGAAACGGGGATCAGAGCATGGGGCTGTGGAAGAATCCACGATGTCGATTTTACACGCGTACATCTCGGTGAGTGGACCTATAACACAGAAATAGGAGAGCAGACTCTCAGGGAAGCCTCGGAGCTGATTGAAGAATACCACGATCCAATTAGTCTACTCACTGGGGTGGTTCTAGCACCTCACGCGCCAGACACTTGTTCGCCAGATCTATTGCGCCAAGTACGCAATATGCGCGACGACAAAGGATTGCGGATCAACACTCATGTTTCACAAAGTCAAGTTGAAGTAGATTTCATTCGAGAACGTGACAAGATGAGTCCACCTGAATTATTGGAAGATGTCGGACTGTTAGATAATCGTTTAATTGGTGCGCATTGTATACACGTCTCGAAAACAGATATTGAGCGACTTGGAAGCGCAGGTGCACATCTGGCTCATATAGCTAAAGGCAATCAAACACACGGTCAGGTGGCGCCAACCAGTGCTCTGCGTCGCGCGGGTATGAATTTGGCACTTTCAACCGACAACATGCATGCTGATATGGTGGAATTGATGAGATGGGCTTTAGCTTCGGGTCGTTTACAAGATGGTAAAATTACCAACGATTGGCAGCCTGCCAATGTATTTGAGGCTGCTACAATTGGAGGTGCGCGGGCGCTTGGTCTGGAAAACGAGATTGGTTCTTTAACAGTTGGTAAACGCGCTGATTTAGTAATGTTTGATTTTAGGCGCCCACATTTGAGACCGCTTACAAACGTATTGGGAACACTTGTACACACTGGACAGGGTCGAGATGTTGATACAGTAATTGTGGAAGGCGAAGTTGTTGTTTCTGGTGGAGAGCCACTGCGAGTGGACAAATCGGCTATTCTTGGAGCTGCAGAAACTGCAGCCAATGCGCTATGGCGCCGAGCGCGATCAGAAGAGTTAGCGTTTTCTAAAAGTTAAATTCAAAATTACGAATAATCTTCCAAAATCATTATATACCTTTATTTGTGAAGTTTGGTAGGGATACCCGGAATCGAACCGGGAAGCCTTGCGGCACTGGTTTTTGAGTTACTTGATGACACTTATGTATAATCAACATAGTCAAGTAATTCTAGGTATTCCCCTAATTACAAATCAATTGTTATTCTGTATTGTAAACACAGTCAAGCCAGTTTAGACAATTTTCGTACCATTTTTCGTACCATTTATTTATCAACAATGGAGGATTATTATGGAAAACAAAATCTTTAAACACTAAATTAAATTATAAAATTGTTCATGCTTGAAAAGAAACAAAAAATGTAATTCAGCTATAAACTCTTTTAATTTCATCTTTTAAAGAAATTGATAACGAACAGATTACTAATAGCTAATCAGGGGAAAATGGTCTGCGAGTGACAATCCTTAAGCCCTTAGATTTATAAAAATAATTTAATAACTGGACCGATATCAGAACTGGTTCGGAAATAATTTTTTTGCTGTTTTTAATGAAATCAACCCATCAGCAATGTCTCGATCTATAGCTGCTTTTTTGCGCAATTCAGGATTTCCATAACCACCACCACTAGGACCTGTAGATACCAGTGTTTCACCTGCCTTAACCCTGAAATATGGAACCTTTGAAGGCAAAGATGTAGATGTACCATCAGTATGTAATAATTTTAGATGTGCCTTGTGGCCACTTTGGCCACCATCAAAACCCCACGGCTCGAAAGCATGACCTTCTCCTTCTAACGAAAAGCCGGCGTCATCCAAAAACGTAAACTCTCTAATAGCACCTATCCCACCCCGCCATTGTCCTGCCGCCATAGCGTCTTCTCTAAGTTCATAGCGATCCACTCTGACAGGAATATGTGTTTCTATATCTTCTATTGGGTTATTGCGAGTGTTTGCATACAGGGTATCAACCGCATCCATACCATCTAAGCCAGAGCGTCCGCCGTAGCTACCTTCCATTATTTCCATATGCACCCAATGATTACCTTCACGTAGTCCTGAGAGGGCAACAACTCTCAAATTACCTATACCTGCAGAGACTTTATCGGGAACAATTTGTGCAAATGCTTTCATAACAGTATCAGCAAGTTGGTTTCCTGGGCAGAAGCGCGCAATAACAGGTGCTGGAAAAATCGGATTTACCAAACAACCTTCGGGAGCCATAATCTCGATCGGGCGTGTAAGTCCAGAGTTTTGTGGTATTGACCCATAAATAACGCTGTCTAATAAAATTGAGCGAATAGTAAGCCAAATCGAACAATCTACAGTACCTGCCAGAGGCATATTAATAGGTTTATCATCGACCTGCCTAGCAGTGCCTGACAAATCTACTATTATAGAATCACCATTAATTTTTAGAGTAACTTTAATTGGTAACTCGCGACGTGCTGGATCTGAGTCATCTAAATAACCATCAATTTTGGTTGTTGCGCAATACTCACCATCAGGAAGAGCACGAATAGCATCTCGCATCATTCTTTCCGAATAGTCCATAAGGTCATGAAAGGCATTGACAATTTTTTCTAAACTATATTTTTTCACTAACTCTAACAATCTTCTGGACCCAATTTTGGCGGCTTCGATTTGAGCCTCCATATCACCGACCACCAATTCTGTTGCTCGGATATTAGCTCTCAGGATGTGCCAAACGGCATCGTTGCGCTTGCCCTCATCAAACACTTTGATCGCCTTAAATTGTAATCCCTCTGCATATGTATCCACAGCATCCACTATTCCACAACTTCCGGGAGAAAGCGCTCCAATGTCTAAGTGATGCGCAGTGGTTACCGACCAACCGATGAGTAGTTTGTCCAGAAAAACCGGAACACAAAAGGCAACATCTGGTCCATGAGATGCTCCACCATAAGGATCATTATGCATTATCACATCACCAGGCCTAACAGGATCTCCACGCTCAGCAAGAACTTTGATTACATTCTTCACATAGCCTGGAATTGGACCTGACTGCAGTGGTGTAGACATCTTACATTCGCACATCTGTAATCCGTTTGCATCTGTCAACGCAGCACCAAAATCCTCAGATTCACGGATTATTGATGAATAAGACATGCGCATTAACTTATGCCCCATTTCGAGTGCAATGCTCTCGAGCGCACCCTGAATCACGGCACCAGTTACAGGATCAATTCTGCTCATGAGTTTGGCTCCAATGAAATTATTATATTGCCAGTGCTATGTACCTTTGCGGTTGCGTTTGGTGGCACAACGGTTGTACTATCTTTTTGTAACAAGATTGCAGGTCCCAAAATTTCAACGTTTATTGGCAACATGTTACGACGGTAAATCTGTGTCTTAAAATTTTGTAAGGAACCATCTAATCGAAAAACAGCGTCACGAGTTTGAACAAGAGCATTCTTTAAATCCCCATCTGCTTTGAATGGAGAAAATATCATTTCTTTTGGTTGCCCTATTGCATTGACCCTTAGATTTACTACTTCTATGGGGCTTTCCGGAAAAGCTTTGCCATATTCAACTAAATGGATCTCATGAAATTTTTGCCAGAGGGTTAGCAAACTTTTTTCAGAAATTTTTCCATTACCTAAACCCACTCTTAATTCATAACCTTGTCCAAGATAACGCAGATCGGCAGCCCGCTCAAAATGAACTTCATTCGATGATAAGCCATCCTCGGCTAGTCGCTCATGGATCTCAGCTTCCATCTCTGCAAATTCAGAGTTAAATCTATACAGGTTTGGTTTGGTCGAAGATTGGAATTGAGTGCGTATTACATTATATTTGAGATCAGCAATTAAAAGCCCAAGGGCAGAAGTTATGCCAGGACTAATCGGTACGATAACTTCAGGCACTTCCAGCATCTGCGCTACCTCAGCTCCTTGGAGTGGACCTGCACCGCCCATTGCTACAAGTGAGAACTCTCTAGGATCTATGCCACGCTGTACTGTGCGTGACCTGATTGCATTGGCCATGTTAGCATTTAGTATCGTTAAAATACCCTCCGCAGCTTCTAAAAGATCAATCTTGAGTTTATTGGCCAACTCGCCAACAACATTTCTTGATGCGTTTACATCTAACGACATTTCGCCGCCTAAAAAATCATTAGGTTCGAGACGTCCTAGTACTAGGTTGGCGTCAGTGACAGTAGGTTTTTTACCTCCAAGGCCATATGCTGCTGGGCCGGGCATTGCACCAGCACTTTGTGGTCCTACTTTAAAAGCACCACCTTTATCTAAATAAGCAATAGACCCTCCCCCAGCACCGATTGTGTGAATATCGAGCATAGGCATTAAAAGCGGGAATCCAGCAATAGATGTAGATCGGGAATCAGTTTCAGAACATTTTCCATTAATTACAATACCAATGTCTGCCGAAGTGCCTCCAATATCAAAGGTAATAACTTTACTCCGCTCACATTTTTCACCCACCCAAGCGCCGCCCAAAACACCCGCGGCAAGGCCAGACATCATTGTAAGCGCAGGGTTTTGTAAAACCATACGAGGGGTAACCACACCACCATTGGACGCCATAATTCGCAAGTCGCCAGTTATATTATTTTTTGAAAGTGAATTTTCTAGGTTTTTTACATATTTAGCAACTTTTGGACCAACAAACGAAGCAAGCGCAGTAGTTGTGAACCGCTCAAATTCACGAAATTGTGGGGAAATCTCTGAGGAAGTGGTGATAAAAGCGTCAGGCATTATTTCGCCGACTAATTCCTTAGCGCGTCGCTCGTGTTTGGGATTCAGGTAGGAAAATAAAAAACAAATAGCTAGCGAGTCTACACCACTTTCTTTGAGCTCGCTAGCAATTCTTAATACTTCATTTTCATCAAGTGGCTCCAGTTCATAACCAGTCGGAGGGGTTAGGCGCCCTTTAACAGTTTTTCGATATTGTCTTTGCACAAGAGGCCTGTTTTGCCATGGAATCTCTTGCATAATCGAATAATGATCAGGCCTTTGGTGACGACCAATATGAATGATGTCACGAAAGCCTTCATTTGTTATCATTCCTGTACAAGCACCTTTACCTTCAAGAACTGAGTTGGTTGCTGTTGTTGTTCCATGGAAAATCTGATTGATGCTTTTGGGTTTTAATTTACCCTTATCGACAAGCTCCAAAAGTCCAGTTATTACCCCGATGGAGGGATCGTCCTGCGTAGTCGACACTTTGTGAATATCAGTCTTCCCAGTTTCATGGTCCAAATAAATAAAGTCGGTGAAAGTACCACCCACGTCAATTCCTACTAAGATCACCAGAAAGTCCTTCCAATTTTATAAATTATGAACAAATCAAGTACATTTCTGCTGTAAGATAACAGTATTTCAAAGGTTACAAATAAATTATTTTTAATTTTTTGGCTATATATCATTAACTTAGGGTTGGTAAAATGCTTTGCTCATATTAATAACTCTGTGCTAAACGCCACATCAAGTATTCTTTACTTTCAATAGGTTCATACTTATCTGGTTCGTTTGTTAAATTTTTTACTATTGTTCCGGGTGTAGGATCAACAAAATGTGGCATACTATAACGTGGCATATGTATATGAGTATTTACCACTCTATGCTTTGTGCTTACAAAGTAATCATTTGTCCAACGTTGTAATAAATCTCCAATATTAACTACGACACAATCTTCCTCGAAAGGTACTGGATGCCAAACACCTCCTAAATCCTGAACTTCTAATCCGGGTACATCATTGATTTGCCAAAGCAAAGTAATGGTGCCGTAGTCACTGTGTTCTCCTATCCTCATTTGTCTATTCTCTAAGGAACCTTCATATGCTGGATAGTGAATTATTCTTGTAGTATTGTACATTTGCTGATGTGCATCAACCAGTGAAGTACCACAATCTAATATCGTATCAAACTTGTTAAGTATATTGTAAGTAAGTGTATCTGCAATACGTATAGACTCTTCTGCCTTATTTTGAAAACCTGGAACCCATCTATGGGGCCATAATTCATCAGGCATTCTTAAATTATTATAATTAAAACTTTCTTTCATATCTTTAGGCGCAGTTGGGTCTACATTTTCAGCACCCATTACTGAATAACCTAAATTATTTTCTTTTCTATAAGAATATTTTTGTTTTGTTTCTAATGGTAGTTCAAAAAAATCTTTCATTGTTTTGAACCAATTATCCATAGTCTTTTTATCTTCTGATGCAAGTGTATTTGTAAAGACTGCAAAGCCTACAGTAGTATAGGCTTTGCGGATCTCGTCTAATACTGATTCACTTTTAAAATCAATAATAGGGACTGACATAATTATTTTCCAACAGGAACTTTAGCATCAATACCTTCTACATAGTACATCATACTATTTAGATGTGCATCACTTGCTACTTCACCATCTTTTAATTGCAATTTACCTGTATTGTCTTTTAACGGACCTGTAAATGCAAAATATTTTCCATTCCTTATGTCATTTTTAATTTTTTCTGCTTTTACTTTAACATCTGCAGGCATATTTGTAAAAGGAGCCATTTGCACTACATCTTCGTTCATGTGTCCGAAGTAATCCATACTCTTCCAATTACCATCAATTACTGCTTGTACTTTACTAATGTAGTAAGGTGACCAATTATCGATTGTTGCTGTCAACTGTGCCTTTGGTGCAAATCTGTATTGATCACTTGCTTGACCAAATCCAAACACTCCAGACTTTTCTGCAACTTGAATTGGTGAAGGAGAATCTGTGTGTTGTGCAACCATATCACATCCTTCTGCAATCATAACTTTTGCGGCATTTGCTTCTTTTGGTGGATCATACCAAGTGTTTACCCATATAACATCGATATCAACTTTTGGGTTTACTGATTTAGCACCTAAGTAGTATGTGTTAATTTCACGTATAACTTCTGGAATAGGAAATGCGGCAACGTAACAAATTTTATTTGTTTTTGTCATCATGCCTGCAATAACACCTTGTACGTGTCTTGCTTGATATAATCTTAGTCCATAACTAGACATATTCTTAGATTGTTTATAACCAGTAGCATGTTCAAACTTTACGTTTGGAAATTCTTTAGCAACTTTTAACATTGGCTCCATGTAACCAAAACTTGTAGCAAATATGATATCTGCTCCTTCTTTTGCCATGTTTCGTATTGCTCTTTCAGCATCTGGTCCATATTTAACATTTTCTAAATACATAGTTTCGACTTTGTTACCAAATGCCTTCTCAACATCTAATCTTCCAATGTCATGTCTATAAGTCCATCCATGATCACCAATTGGTCCAACATAGATAAAACCTACTTTGACTTTGTCACCAGCATGAGCAATACTGACAAACATCATTGACAGTAAAACTGTCAATATTTTTAGTAGTTTCATTATTTTTCCTTTCTCTTAGAGGGTGTTCTTTAACTAAAATGCCTCACCCGGGGTTGATACTCTGTGTAAATCTAGTGTAACACAATTGTGTCTTCCACTAGTGTTATGCTATGCTTAAACGGCACAACATAAGTTTTGATGTTATCCTTGTTTAATTCTTCTTCAAGTCTTGGGCAGTCATCAATAACTGCTTTATTTGGAGAGATCATAAGAAAATTTAGCAAAATCTAATTACGAGCGAGTGCTTCTCCAACAAAACATTGTTAAATTAAATCATCTTTAGCTATTTATAAAAGAAACAAAAAAACAAAGAAAATCAAATGGTCTTAGTTGATTTTTTTTAAATTGCTTAAAATATTTGCATAAACATTAAAATTCCCAAAGAAAGTCCATAAGTAGGATGCATATAGTGTCATCAAATTCTCATTTTCGTACCACGTTTAGATAAATTAGAAATGTTGGTTAAATTGAAAACCACGAATAAGCTTCCGAAATCGTTATTTACCTTTATTTGTGAAGTTTGGTAGGGATACCCGGAATCGAACCGGGAAGCCTTGCGGCACTGGTTTTTGAGTTACTTGATGGCACTTATGTATAATCAACATAGACAAGTAATTTTAGGTATTCCAACAATTTTTGATTAACAGTTATTCTGTATTATAAACACAGTAAAGCCAGTTTAGTAAATTTTCGTACCATTTTTCGTACCATATTTTTATATGTGTATAAAATCCATATTTCGTATATTGAGATGACAGGATCATTTTTATTTTATTTCTTTAAGCTTTATTTTCCTTTTTTAATATTAACATACTGACCGTTTCTTTTCATATTGAAGAAAATCTATAACTTCTGAATTTCCATTACCCAAAGATTTTTTATAATGTAGTTAAATTATTATGATAATATAGAGAAAATATTATGGATCGGATTATCAAATGGCATATGCCTTATTGTCAGGCTTTTAAGAAAAAAGTGAACATATCTCATTACGGTATGTATTGGTTATCTTTTTTCAAAGGTATTCTTTTTATATTGATTATACTAAAATTGATAGGTTGCCAAACTACATTAAAAGCAATCTCGTCAATGCCAAAGAATGATATTGTTATTCCAAAATATTTCTTCGCAAACAAACTTACAAAAAAAACTTGCTCACTAGAAGGTGTGCATGGTCATGGAAGTTGGGGTAAAGCATATTGGGAGATGGATCTTGCTATAACACACGTGAGCAAGTCAAAAAATCCTGACCTTCAAGGAAATAACTATGATCACCTAATGGAACTTACTAAATATGATTGGAACAAGGATCATGAACTAAGATCAAATAGTATATATGTTAATCACGAAAAACATTCTAATAGATTAGCGTTATTGCACGGAACTATTGTTTATTCAATAGTGAATAACAAAATGGAAGAGCATGGTCCACTTATTGCTGAAGTTATGGTTGCCTGGGCAAAAGCAGGTGTAATGGCAAATACATTAACTTCTAAAGAAATTAGTAAACTAAAAGATCAGGGTAAAGTTGATAGACTATGTTACGGAAATGGTAAAGGTGACGGTACTAAACCTTGCATTTCGCATAGACCACATGAAGCTCAAATATATGGAGCCACTTATATGCAACAAGCATATTTGATGAAGGATCAATTTACCAAAGAACAATTAGAAATTATTGACGAGTATATTGATACTTTATACAAAAAATATGTAGAACCGTTAGCCATTAAGACTATGAAGTTAGATAAACATACCAGAGGTTTTATACAATTGGCTGACGGAACTATTGGCGTACTATCATATTTGGCTTGGAAAGATAAACCAGAGCAAGTAGCAAAATGGATTCAAAAAGGAATTGCTAAAGCTGATAAGGTTGTTTACAGAGACGGATATATTCATAACAATAGTTTCAGAGGTGTTAGAGATGTATGGTATCACTCACAAGGTGTAAACAATTTGCTAGGACTATATGCTATAGCTGAATTATGGGGGTACAAGCAGTTTCCAAAAGAATTGAAGCAAAGAATTGATAAAACTGTAGATATACTTAACTTAGGTCTTACCGATGTTAAAACATACAGAAAACGTAAAGATCCATCAGGAATGCAAAATCATACAAAAGACAAATCTCATTCAGCATACCACGTACACCAAATGGCTATATCATTAGACTGGTTAATTGAGAAGTACACAGATAGAGATCATACCATAGTTGCAAATGACGGTATGTGGAAATCAAAAAAATCAGTGTATTTTGTAGATAGAAACTTTGGCTTTGAGCCAAAATGTATAAATTAATACAAAAATAATTTAAATTAGATCAAAATTAATAAAACTATTTTTTTTATCAACTCAGATAATCGAAGCTAAAATAGACATCTGGACAAAAAAAAATTGTGATTAATCTGTCTATCTATCTATTTTTTAACTGCTTAAAGAAGTAGAAAAAGATTAATAAATCATACGAAAACTGTTGCTACCTTTGGTACTACTGTAAATACAAAAAGATTAATTTGATACTTTACAAGCATTAGACGAGTAATTGAAACCAGCGCCAAGATAATTGTTAAATAACGATCTTGCGTTACTAAAATAACTCTCAGCTAATGACCTATTACCTTTTTTTGCAGCATTGGCTCCTTTTTTTAAATCTCTAGCTCCCGCAATCGCCATTTTATTCAGAAGTTGTTGAACTGATCTTGGAAGAGCTTTCCTACAAGTAATAACTCTTTTCGCCAAATCTTTAGTTTTTTGAAAACTAGTAACGCTTTCAGTAATTGTTTTTTTATCCTCTAAAAAACCATTAACAACTGCATTCCATTTTATACAGATCCCCCCATATGATCTTCCTTTATCTAAAATTGCTTTTAGTCTTTTGATTGCTAGCAAATATAAATCTTTTGCCTCTTTTTTCATTCCCATTTGTGACAATTGATTAGATTGCTTTAGATCTTCTTGTGCTTTTTTCATGTGGGGTTTTAATTTATCATATTTTGTTTTGGGTATTGTTTTCATGCATGAAGGCACATATTGGATAAGACTAATTAATTGTTTTCTAGTTGGGAGTAATATTTTATCATCTAGTTTTAAATAGACAAAGTCTTTGGGGATAGGTTTTTTTAATACTTTTTTTATACGTTTTCTAGCATCATCTGCTAGTTTAGCATCTTTCGCTTTCTTTACAGCCACAGCTTTCTTTTTTGCTAATGCTTTTTGTTTATCTAACTCATCAGCTTTTTTCTTGGCTAATGCTTTTTCACGAGCTGCATTTTTTATAGTGTTTTTTGAGCTATTTTTATTGTTTTGTAAGCTAGAGTTTTTATATATTAATTTAAAATTATATATTTTTTTTTCTTTAACTCCTTGCATGGCCTTCCACGTTGATATTTGATTTTTTATCGATATTGCCTTATTGACGTCAAAATCGTTTAATATGTTCTTTGTATCTTTTGCCAACCTAAGAGCATCTTTTACATTATTAGCTCCAAAGTTTTTAGTTATAAAAGCTTTAAGTTCATTTTGTGAGTTAGTTAAGTATTCTCGTAATTGAGTTATCTCTTTGTTATAAGCAGCAAGTTCCTTCCTCTTCTTTTTTCTACTAAAATTAACAAAGCCTCTATCTTTTTGAACATATTCACGAAGTGCTTCGTATTTTGCTACAGCCATACTTGACCAACCTTTTTGTTTCTCACTTTTAAAATTTTCTAATAATTCACTTACCACTAAAATATCTAATTTATTATTAGTTTTTACATATTCTTTTAGGGTTTCTAATGTGAATTGAGATTCCTCTTTAATCTTTTGTACCTTTTCATTTAGAGCTTTTTTCTTCAATTTCTCTTCTTCTGCTTTTTTAGCAACTAAGGCTCGTTGTTTAGCTAATTCCTCAGCTTCCTTCTTGTGTAATGCTTCTCTACGGGCTGCGTCTTCTTTTGCTTTCTTCGCTGCAATTGCTTTTTGTTTAGCTAATTCCTCAGCTTCCTTCTTGGCTAATGCTTCTCTACGAGCTGCGTCTTCTTTCGCTTTCTTCGCTGCAATTGTTTTTTGTTTAGCTAACTCTTCAGCTTTCTTCTTAGCTAACACCTCTCTGCGGGCTGCATCTTCTTCCGCTTTCTTCGCTGCAATTGCTTTTTGTTTTGCTAACTCTTCAGCTTTTTTCTTCGCCTGATCTTCTTTTTGTTTAAGTTGTTTAGAAATTCTTA
>CACJQK010000015.1:27500-29954 GCA_902595515.1 uncultured SAR116 cluster alpha proteobacterium | reverse complement strand
AAAGAAATTAAAAAATTTAGAAAGGGTAAAAAAGCTATGAATAATAATGCTGAATCTGGTTTTGACTCAATAAATAGATTTGCCATCAATTTAACAATTAAGGCCTCTAAGGGCCAATTAGATCCGGTAATTGGAAGAGATGAAGAAATAAGAAGACTAATACAGGTTTTATCAAGAAGAACTAAAAATAATCCAGTTTTAATAGGGGAACCTGGAGTTGGTAAAACTGCTGTAGTAGAAGGTTTGGCAATCAGGATAGCAAACAAAGATGTGCCTGAAAAACTTAAATCTAAAGAAATATTTTCTCTCGATTTAGCTAGTATTTTAGCAGGGTCGAAATTTCGTGGTGATTTTGAGGAAAGATTAAAATCTTTATTAAACGAAGTTGAAAAGAAAAAGGATAAAATTATTTTATTCATTGATGAGCTTCATACTCTTGTTGGAGCTGGTGGTGTAGATGGTTCACTTGATGCATCTAATATGTTCAAGCCGGCCTTGGCAAGAGGCGAACTTCATTGTGTTGGGGCAACCACTTTGGACGAATATAGAAATTATATTGAAAAGGACAAAGCTTTAGAAAGACGTTTTCAGCAAGTTTATATAGATGAACCAGATCTAGAAAACTCAATATCAATGATGAGAGGACTTAAAGAAAAATATGAGTTGTTTCACGGTATAACTATTACAGACAAAGCTCTATCAGCATCTGTTAAATTATCCTCAAGATATATTAATGATAGATTTTTGCCAGACAAAGCAATTGATCTTATTGATGAGGCAGCTAGTAGAAAAAGAATTGAGATTGACTCTAAGCCTGACTCGTTAGATGAGATAGATAGAAGAATTATACAATTAGAAATAGAGAAAAAAGTCCTAAAAAAAGAAAATAACAAAATATCAGATGACAGATTGTCAAAAGTTGAAAATGAATTAAAGAGACTAAAATTATTATCAAAAGAGCAAACTGAAAAATGGAGGTTAAGCAAAAAAACTCTGGAAGAAGAGCAAAAGAAGAAAATTGATTTAGAAAATGCAAGAAATCAGCTAGAAATTGAAAAAAGGAATGGAAATTGGGAAAAGGCTGGAGAACTGTCATATCAAATAATTCCTAATTTAGAACATAATATTTCTAAAAATGAAAATACAGATAATCTGTTAAACACAATTGTTTCTGAAGAGGATGTGGCTTCCGTTGTATCTAAATGGACTGGAATACCAGTTGAAAAAATGATGGAGTATGAACGTACAAAATTACTAAAAATAGAAAATGAGTTAAAAAAATCAATTGTGGGTCAAAATCACGTAATTGATGCAATTTGCAAAACAATTATTCGTTCAAGAGCAGGTTTAAGTGATCCATCTAGCCCTTTAGGCACTTTTTTGTTTTTGGGATCTACAGGGGTTGGTAAAACGGAAACAGCTAAATCGTTAGCTCAATTTTTATTTAATGAAACAGACTCTTTGATAAGAATAGATATGTCTGAATATATGGAAAAGCATTCTATATCTAGGTTGATTGGTGCGCCTCCTGGTTATGTTGGTTACGATGAAGGAGGCGTTTTAACAGAAGCGGTTAGACGTAGACCTTATAGAGTAATACTTTTTGATGAAATTGAAAAAGCGCATTTAGATGTTTTAAATCTACTCTTACAAGTTATGGATGATGGAAGACTGACGGACAGTCATGGTAAAACTGTTGATTTTACAAATACAATTATAATAATGACGAGTAATATTGGGATTCAACATTTTAAGTCTGATATAGACTTTAGTTTGAAAAGTGAAAAAAATAATTTTATAAAAAAAGAAATTATGAGTTCTGTCAAGTCTGTATTAAGGCCTGAATTTATAAATAGATTAGACGAAATATTATTTTTCTCTAAATTAGGAAAATCTCACATTATTAAAATTGTCGAAATACAACTAAATAGCCTAAGGAAAAGACTATCAAATAATAATATTTCTATTGATTGGAACTCAAAAGTTAATAATTTAATAGCCTTAACTGGCTATGATCCTGAATATGGAGCAAGGCCAATAAAAAGAGAAATAACAAATGTTATTGAAGATAAAATAAGTGAATTAATAATAGCTAATGAAGTCAAGGATGGTAACACGTTATTTGTAGATGTAGTTGATGACGACATTGACATAAGAGTAATATAATTAATTTAAGTTTAATATCTTTTGAACGTTGTGATTATTTATTGCTAATTTGTTCTCTCGATTTGATTTTTCTAGCCCAATTTTTTGCTTGATTATTTTTTCAACGTGACTTTTGTAATCATTAATATCTTCCTTAGAAATATTTTTTCCAGCAGGTAATTTAATATTCATAGGGTTAACTTGAATGTTATTTTTTATGACTTCATAATGTAAATGTGGCCCAGTTGATCTTCCAGTTGTCCCTACATAGCCTATTATTTTACCTTGTAAAACTCTTTTCCCAATCTT
>CACJQK010000015.1:0-22500 GCA_902595515.1 uncultured SAR116 cluster alpha proteobacterium | reverse complement strand
TGGCAACACGACGTATAGGGTCCGACGCCTGCCCGGTGCTGGAAGGTTAAGAGGAGTTGTGCAAGCAGCGAATTGAAGCCCCAGTAAACGGCGGCCGTAACTATAACGGTCCTAAGGTAGCGAAATTCCTTGTCGGGTAAGTTCCGACCTGCACGAATGGCGTAACGACTTCCCCGCTGTCTCCAACATCAACTCAGCGAAATTGAATTCCCCGTGAAGATGCGGGGTACCCGCGGTCAGACGGAAAGACCCCGTGCACCTTTACTACAGCTTTGCAGTGGCATCAGGAAGCCGATGTGCAGGATAGGTGGGAGGCTTGGAACTTGTGGCGCAAGTCATAAGGGAGCCATCCTTGAGATACCACCCTTCTGCTTTCTGTTGTCTAACCGAGGCCAGTTATCCTGGTCCGGGACCCTGCATGGTGGGTAGTTTGACTGGGGCGGTCGCCTCCCAAATGGTAACGGAGGCGCGCGATGGTAGGCTCAAACCGGTCGGACATCGGTTGTTGAGTGCAATGGCATAAGCCTGCCTGACTGTGAGACTGACAAGTCGAGCAGAGACGAAAGTCGGTCATAGTGATCCGGTGGTTCTGTGTGGAAGGGCCATCGCTCAACGGATAAAAGGTACGCCGGGGATAACAGGCTGATACCCCCCAAGAGTTCACATCGACGGGGGTGTTTGGCACCTCGATGTCGGCTCATCACATCCTGGGGCTGGAGCAGGTCCCAAGGGTTTGGCTGTTCGCCAATTAAAGTGGTACGTGAGCTGGGTTTAGAACGTCGTGAGACAGTTCGGTCCCTATCTGCCGTGGGTGTTCGAATCTTGAGAGGAGCTGTCCCTAGTACGAGAGGACCGGGATGGACGCACCTCTGGTGTACCAGTTGTCGCGCCAGCGGCACCGCTGGGTAGCTATGTGCGGAAAGGATAACTGCTGAAAGCATCTAAGCGGGAAGCCCCCCTCAAAACTAGGATTCGCCGAGAACCGTGGAAGACTACCACGTTGATAGGCTAGGTGTGGAAGCGCAGTGATGTGTGAAGCTAACTAGTACTAATAGTTCGATCGGCTTGATCGTGTCCGTCATGAAAGTAGAAACCGGTTTTTCTAAATTATTGACTTATATGTAAGTTTTATTTGAATCATTTTTATTAATAATTGAAAGGCTAGATGGCCTGGTGATTATAGTGCAGATGTACCACCCGATCCCATTCCGAACTCGAACGTGAAGCTCTGTTGCGCTGATGGTACTGCATCTTAAGGTGTGGGAGAGTAAGTCGTTGCCAGGCCTTCTAGCCTTTCAATATTGAAAGCATGACGCGGGGTGGAGCAGCCCGGTAGCTCGTCAGGCTCATAACCTGAAGGTCGTAGGTTCAAATCCTACCCCCGCAACCAACTATATCAATAAAATCAATAACTTAGATCACCCTCAAAGACTTCGGTTTTTGGGGTTTCTGTTGTACTTCTAAATGTTTGTGCCAACCATTATGCCAACGGGTTGTCAGGCTTTTATCTGTATTTTTTAGATAACATTAATTTTTCAATAGATTCTTTTATTACTTCATTTGTTCCTAAAAGATGAGTGCACTTTGGTACTGAGAAAGTTCAGTTTCAAATTGTTTAAATAAATTTCAATCGTTCATTAAGTCAATTATGACTTAATTAATTGCAAAACATCTCAAATATATAATTTTTTAATAAAATAATTAGCATTCAAAACAATAATTGTGTCTAAATAATTTATGATTTTAGAAAGGAATTCTTATGAGCATTTTGGTACGCTTTTCACCTCCATCCATGACTGCAGAACAGTACGATACAATTCTTGAAAGACTCTATAAAGAAGGTGTACATCCTGACCCTGGACTTGAATTAGAACTATGTTTTGGATCAGGTGATCAAATGAAAGTTTCTTTGCTTTTTGACTCCAAAGAACATTTTGAGTCATTTGGTGCAAAAATAGGTCCTGTTCTATCAGAGATGGGATTGGACCCAGGTGAACCTGAAGTAATAGAATTGCATAATATAATTAGAAGAAACAATTAATTATAACAGAAAAATTTTAGTTTAATTAATTTGAGAAATTTATCTATGTCAAAAACAGTTTTAGTTACGGGTATATCTGGTTTTATAGGACTTTATTGCGCCAAGGAATTACTAGAAAAAGGTTATAAAGTAATAGGTACTGTACGTAATTCTGCTAAAAGAGAAGAAGTTATTAATACATTAAAAAAAAATGATATAAATTTAAAAAATCTTAAATTCAAAATATTAGAGCTGACTTCTAACAGTGGTTGGGATAAAGCAATTCAAGATTGCGAATATGTTATGCATGTTGCATCACCATTTAGAATTGCAAATCCCAAGAATGAAAATGATATGATATCACCTGCTGTTGAAGGAACAAGACGTGTGTTGGAAGCTTCACAAAAAGCAGGAATAAAAAGAGTAGTTTTAACAAGTTCAATTGTCTCAATGATGTCAAGTATTCGTCGTGGTCAGTTTGGACCCAAAGATTGGACTGATCTAAATTATCCTAATCTAAATACATATATAAGAAGCAAAACTATTGCAGAAAGATCAGCTTGGGATTTTATTAATGAAAATAAAAAAATATCTAAAATGGAATTAGTTGTAATTGCTCCAGGAGGAGTGTTTGGCCCCCCTCTTGGGGATAACATTTCTTGCGAGTCATTAACTATACTTTCTAAAGTACTCAATGGTAAAATACCTATGGTACCAGATGCTGCTTTTCCTATGGTAGATGTTAGAGATGTAGCAAAATTACATGTACAAGCTCTAACAAATTCAAAAGTTGCTGGAAAAAGATTTATAGCATCTGGAACAAATCCTGTGAGTTTTGCTGAAGTTGCACAATTACTTTTAAATGAAGGTTACAAAGGCCCAAGTACTAAAAAAGCACCAAATTTTTTATTCAAATTTTTATCTTTATTTGATCGTGAAGCAAAAGGAATGCTAGCATTATTAGGAATAAAAATTACTGCAGATAATTCAAGTACAATTAAAACTTTCAAATGGATACCAATACCTTTTGAAAAGACCGTAGTTGAAACTGCTAATGCAATTAAGTTAATTCAAACAAAATAATAATAAACCACCCAATCAAATCATTATTAAATAATTTTGGAAAAGCTTTCTAATGTTAATTGCTGAATTTAGACAAATTACTAAAATATTGCTCACTTTATTAACAGATTTATGAATTTGTCAGATAACTAGGCTTATTATTGTATTAAGTGCACCTTTACCTAACTATGATATTTATGAAGACTAGGTTTTAGTTTAAAATTTTAAATTTTAAAAGTTAAAAACAAAACTTAAAAATAGTCGTATTCATATTTTTTAGTTTGTACTTCAGCAAACTGACGCTGCTTCTATTATTGAGAAATTTGCTATGTCAAAAATAAAATTCCAAGATGTTTTACGCGATTCCATTCAGTCATTATTTGGAACTAGCCCGTCTGCACAGGAAATCATAGATTCTTATCCAACTGCACATCTGATTGGTACTGACGCGATTCAAACAGGTGGGGGTACATTTTTTGATATTTTTGCCAAGAAAGGCCGAAATGAATGGGCAGAAGTTGAAAAATTGCTTTTACATTTTAAAAGTCTTGGGGTGAGGCAATCTGCCCTTATACGCGGAGATTTTCTTCTTGGTTATGAGCCCCAACCATATGATGTAATAAAAGCTCTAGTTTTTGAGTATGCTAGTATGGGAATGAATATCCTGCAGAATTTTCACGGCCTTAATGATGCATCATGTCTTTGCGGTGTTGCTCAAGCTGTAGCAGAAGCCCAAGATGCAGGTTATGATATTATAGCACAGGGAACAATTTGTATTGAAGATAATCCAAACATAACTGTTGCCAGATGTCTTGCTTTTGCTGATGAACTTGTAGAACTTGGTCATAAAGGATTTTATTTGAAATCCGCCAGTGGTAGATTAAGCGCCTATTTTGTATATGAACTTGTATCAGCATTATATAAGCGTTTTCCTGACCATGAAGTAAACATTCATGCACATTCAACTTATGGTGAGGCCCCTGTCTGTTACATGGCTGCAGTTTTGGCAGCTGTGGAGTTAAACAAGGACATTACAATGGATGTACAACATCCAGCTCTTTCAGGGTCAACAGCGCAACCAAGCATGAACAAGATGTTAAACCTTATTAGGAACTATCCTGATGAAAGAGTTGCAACAAAATCCCCACAATTAAACAACGATGCTATAAAGGCTAGTATGTCTTCCCTTTATGAGTTGCGTTTTCAATATCGTGATTTCGAGTCACGTTATAATTCTGAACTTGTACAAGCAATGTACTACGCACGCACACCCGGTGGGGCGTCTTCAACACTCAAATCAATACCTGGACTGGTTGAAAATCTTGGACGTCTTTTAGGAGTAAATGGTAATCATGCTGATTGGGACCAAATCCAGATTGCAATATATAAAATGCAAGCAGAAATTTTAGAAGATCTTGGCCAACCAACCCAAGTTACCCCTTATGCAGCAAATACTACTGGTCAAGCTGCACTATCACTCTGGCATCAGTTAGAAGGCCGTGACAAATACCATTCTCTTTATCCTGGCATTGCTGATTATCTTATAGGACGTCATGGAAAAGTTCCATCTAGCACTAGCAAAAAGCTAATAACAAAAGCTTTAAAGCAACTTAATCTGAAGGCTTCAGAAAAGTATACGAAGGCGATAGATCGCCCTAATGGCATCCCAATTGCTGAAGAAAAATTAGTTGAAGCTGGTTTGCTAAAACCAACGTTACGCCAGAATATTTCTGCCTCACTGCTTAAGGATTCAGGATCATTCAAGGCAATTGAGCATATACTTAGCATCGCTAATGAATGTAACTCTCCAGACACCCCTCCTCAATTACCATTTTATGCCATGCCCCCTAACCCAAAGATTCGTGCTGACGGCAGTGGATTTAATCGTGACATAAGAGACGCCGTTAGTGTTATTGGAGGATATTCAAAACTTCAGGAAATTGCTGAGCGTGTTCTTCACATAAAACAATTGGTTGACCGAAGATATATATTCCCAGCTGGGGAAGAAGATCTTGAAAAGAAATGGCTAACAGCCAATATCGAGCGCTTGAGGTTGATCATAGAAAATATCCCCCTAAAACTGTCTAAAGCTAATTTTACAGATGGACAGAAAATGATAATGTTGGATGGAAATAATCCAAATAACATCCATCTCACTATCAGAGATGCTGTGGATCAAAAAGGTCCCGGTTTATATGATTTTATGGTTAAAATTCTCGAAGTTGAAAGTTAGTCTTATCTTAAAAAAATGATTAATTTATCAGGCAACTAAATAAGGTCTAGATATTAATCATAAAGCTTTAAGCTAATTCTGTCCTTACAATTAAAAAGTTTAATGAAATCTAATTTAGAAATAAATATACCATAAATTTCATTGTGAATTGATGAAGTTTTCATCAAACAATACATTAAAATATAAAAAAAAGTCACACGAGTTATTATTTTTACACTTTTTTATCATTTAATTCTATATATTACATCATGGATATGATCTTAATTTGGTTGAGTGGAGCTTTATTTTTTGGTTATATATTCAAGGTTTTATCACTGCCAATTTTAATTGGGTTTATAACCTCTGGTTATTTCTTCTCATACATAAATTTCTCTGATAATGATGAAATTTTATCAATACCTTCAAAAATTGGTGTTGAATTATTACTTTTTTCTATAGGCTTAAAAGTAAAACCTTCTTCATTTCTAAGTTTAAGCTTCTTAAATGTCTTTTTTCTCCATTCTTTATTAATAACACTAATTTATTTTATTTTATTAAATATAAATATAGATTTTGAAGCAAAAATTTTGCTTTGTATTATTTTAACTTTTTCAAGCACAGTAATAGCCTCAAAATCTCTGGAGGATCGAAAAGAAATTAATTCTTTTCATGGAAGAAACTCAATCTTAATTTTAATTTTTCAAGATATTTTAGCTCTTTTTTTATTGCTTTATACAAATGAAACTAATTTATCATTTTACACACTTTTTCTTTTATTTACTCCTTTATGCATTCCCATAGTAAAAATCGTTTTAGAAAAATTACAATCAAATGAAGAATTACAATTGCTTACTTCTGTAATAATTGGTCTCTTTTTAGGAGGATATTTGTTTGAAAAACTTGGTTTGTCGGGAGAATTAGGTGCTCTAATAATGGGAATGATGTTATCTAACATTAAATTTGCTGATAGATTAGGTGAAAAAATATGGAGTTTAAGAGAGATTTTACTAGTAGCATTTTTTGTATCTCTTGGAATGAAATTAAATCTTAATCAGGAAATCATGTTAAATTCATTCTTCTTAATTTTATTGCTAGTAATTAAGTTTTTAACTTTGTTTTTTCTACTAATCTTCTTTAATTTGAGAGCATATTCTTCGTTCTTAATTTCAATTTCATTGTTAACCTATTCAGAATTTAGTCTCATAGTTGCTACATATTGGTATGATTTAAATATAATAGACCAAAAGATTTTAGCTATTCTAGTATTGTCAGTATGTATTAGCTTTATTATTGGTTCCGTATTGAATAAATATGTTCATGAAATTTTTGTATATCTTGAAAATTTTTTAATTAAATTTGAAAGAGAAAAACATCATCCTGATGAGCAACCGCATACTTTTGGAGAAGCTGAGATCATGATTGTCGGTATGGGTAGAATTGGAAGTGCAATTTTTAATAAATTAATAGAGAAAGGTATAAAAGTTGTAGGCGTTGATGCTGATACAGAAATAGCTTTAAATAAATTATCAGAAGGAAACAGGGTAGCATTTGCTGATGCTGAAGATCCAGGATTTTGGTCTAAATTAAGATTTGGAAAATTAAAAGTTATTGTACTCGCATTACCAGAATTTCATGCACAAAACTGGTCTACTTTACAAGCTAGAAGATACGGCTTTATAGGAAAAATCATAGTACCAACAAGATCAAATGAAAATACAAAAATATTAGAAAATTCAGGAGCAGATGAGATATATGATGCCTACGAAGCCGTTGGTATAGGTGTTACTAACATAATCAACGAGATGCAAAAAAATAATTAAAATATGAATTATTATTAACTCTTTATAAAAAAATAATAAAATTTTTATATTATTATAGATATTTTAATCATATATAGTTTTTTTTTATTAAAATCACTTAGATACTTAGCTTAACAAAAAAAGATAAATATACTGAATGTATTACCCTCTTGTTAAGTGAAGTATCATTCCCCCTAGTTTGATACTTCATTTCTTTTAAAGCATAAAAATTTGCTAAGATTAGTTAAAAATTTTAAGTTATAATAATTCTAATACTTATACTCATATTTTTTAATAGTATCTTTATTAAAATCAATTCCAGTACCTCTTTTATTAGGTATTACAACATGTCCATCACTTAATTCATATGGTTCTTCTAAAATAATGTCAGACCATCTAGTCCACTCTAAATAACCTGCAGTTGGTGTGACGCGCATTAGATGTGATGAAACTTCGTGGTATAAATGAGATGAAACAGATATTTGAAATGCTTCAGCAATGGATGCAGTTTTTAGCCAACCACTTACACCACCAATCCTTAATAAATCTGGCATTATAAAATCTGAAATTTGATTTTTCAAAGCAGTAAAAGCATCATCAAAACCATGAAAGTTTTCACCTAGAATGATTGGTGTTTTCATTCTTTTTCTTAATTCTTTGTAGCCTTCAAATTCGTAATATTTTATTGGTTCCTCAAACCAATATAATCCCTGTTCATCTAAATCATTTAACCTATGTATTGCTTGTGGTAGTGATAAGCATTGATTGAAATCACAAAGAAGTTCTGAATTCGCCCCAATACCTTTTTTAACATTTTCAATTGCTTTAAGGTCTGCATCTAATTTTTTTCTACCTAATCTAACTTTTACAGCTTCAAAATTTCCTTCAGCTATTAGAGCCAATGCTTCATCATATAATGTTTGGGGATGATCTAGCCACAATCCACTGGAATTATATGCCTTAACTTTATCTACTGAACCACCTAAGTGAACACATAACGGCTCATTACATATTTTAGAACTAGCATCCCAGAATGCAATGTCTAGTCCGGCTAAAGCGTAAAGAGCAATTCCTGATCTTCCTAATAAACTTAAATGGTTCATACCTTCATTATAAAACTGATTAGGAGCAATTTCTCTATTTTGAAAATTTTTAAAAAGCTCTTTCATGGCTAATGCAATAGTTTGCGTATAATTTACTAGGTATGGACCAATATAACCTTTACCAATTGTTCCGTCGCTTAAAGATATTTCAATTAGCATATACGGCCAATATTCAAATGTTCCTAATGAGGCCACGATAGGTCTTTTTAAAGGTACATTTACAGTGATAACAGAAAGACTCTTAACTAAAGGTTTTTTCAAATTAATTTCCTTTTAACTAATAATATTAAATTCAACTTATAATATAAAGTTTAATATTGGCGAGGTCGTCAGGCAACATAAACCTTACTAAAGTTCGTCAGGTAAAAATATTTCGCTATAAATTTTCAGCGAAGTAGATTTTATAGCTAAACTTATAGCTAAACATAACAAAAAACCCATGAAATCCCTAAAAAACGTCAGGCTAATAACCTGAAGGTCGTAGGTTCAAATCCTACCCCCGCAACCAATTGTACTTATAAAATCAATGTCTTAAATTACCCTTAAATACTTCGGTTTTTGGGTTTTTTTTGCGTGTTTTTAGGATTTGTGCCAACCATTACGCCAACCGGTCGTTAGATATTTAAGGTTTTTTTTATTGTTTAATTAAGACCTAAATGAAATTTATAGTTGCATAATACTTATTACCTAGATGGTAAAGGTATATTATTTTTATATAAAAAATTAAAAAGTGATTAATGTTTGTCAGGTTCTTGATAAATTTATTATCTATATATTATTTCTAAAAATTAGGCTTTAATGTATTATTAATAATTGATTATTATTTATTAAATGTCATAAATTGTTATTTCTGAAAAAAAATTACAATATTTTTTTTAATTGATTTTTATAAACAATAGGAGTTTTAAATGATTTCTATTTTCAAATTTTATCCAGAATTAAAAAATTTTATTCCTTATGAAAAAGATTTCAAAACTCAAAATTTTAAAAAAACATTCAGTTGTACTAGAACTTTATCCTTTTCAGATAAAAATAATAAAGATGACTATAAGAGGTTTATTGCCTTAATATTAAAAAATATTGGTGTAAATTATTTTCCAGTATTGAGAATCAGTGATGGTGAATTACTTTTATTATGTGGAGTTCAAAATGAATCAAGGCGTGCCAATTTTTTTAAAAGACTTATAGAAAATTCTAAAAATATTGTTAGAAAATTGACTAGACAGTATGATTTTATTCTTTATACCCACATTTTTGGGAGCTTTGATCATACAACAGGGCAAAGTGAAACTTATAAATTTAATAAAAAAAAATATGCATCAGATACAATCAAAAATATTAAGAAGAAATTTATAAAGGAAATCAGAGAAATATCAAAAGCTGGTATCTTATCGATACACTTATCTTATAGTTCTAAATATTCATTAGTAGAAAAATTCTGGTTGAGTTTCTTTAAAATTTTAAGTTCAAACTCAATTTCTTTAAATGAACAAAATTGTTTCCCATTTTATTTTGTCTACATGTTACTTAGTGACAAGAAGGCATTTGGAAAAATAATATTTAATAAAAAAATTTTATGTGTATCGTCTGCATCTGGTTCTAAACAAAAAAATATAATTAAAAGTATTGACAATTTTAATCCTAAAAAAGTTGATTGGCTTAAGATACCTACTTCTAATACTTTCTTTAGTGAAATAAAAACTGATAAATTGCCTTATGATAAATATGATATAGTGCTTCTTGCTGCCGGTACTGGAAAAACCAATATAATAATGCAACTAAAAAAATTCAATTGTCCAGTTATAGACTGTGGTTTTTACTTTGAGATTTTGAACAATAATGAATTAAAATATCATAGGGTTGGATGTGTTTCTGATGACGAATATTAAACAAGAATTATAAAGACTTTTAAAAATAAGAAGGTTCTTATAAGCTGTCTAACAGGATATCAAGGGACTTTGATGGCATGCTGCTTATCAATGTTAGGTACTAAAATATGGGGAACTTCACTTTAAAATTGACAATCTTGAAAAAGATATAAGAATTGATTTAACTAATTTAGAGAAAACAAAGGAGATGATTAAAAAATATTAGTCCTTACTCTATTTTTCATCTTGTTGCGCAACTATTGGTAATAGACTTAATCAAGAACCTAATAAATACTATTTATGCCAATACCATAACTTCTATAAATATAATCATGATAACAGCCTTCTTTTGAAAACAAATTAGACAATTTTTTACTGTTATTTTGGCAAACATATTTGGTAAATTTTCTTGTTATAGTCTCGAACATAAAATATTTCTATTTAATTAGATTTATATAAAAAATATATTAAATTATAATTATAAATAGAAAAAATAATATTATTGGAGAATATTTAAAAAATATCTACACCATTAACATAAATTATTAGTTTATGGTTATTAGTTTTATCAGCAAGAGTAATAGCACTAAGAGGTATTTCGTTTTTAAAGTTCTTTTCTTTTAACAACTACGGTGAAGAAGCATTGTCTAGGGCAATTAGAGATCAAGGTAATTTAATAGAACATGCACCAATTTTCTTGATTATGATTTTTATTGTTGAATATAATGGGGCTTATCCTCATATGATTTATATGACTAGAACAATGTTTCTGATTGCCATATTAATGCATGGGGTTGCGTTTGGATTTATGAAGTATAGTCCATTTTAAGAGTTGGTAGAACTTTGTTAACTTTTTTAAGTTTTCTTGTTATTTCAGTTAGTAATATTATTAGGTTCTTTAAATGCTATTTTTTTCGACATTTCTCTAATCTAAATTGATTCAACTTTACTTAATAGTAATCTTGTATCAGTGTAAAATTCAGTAGTTTCACAAAAGGGGAAATAAAATGATAATTTCAAGACGTATATTAACACCAACATTAGGTAAAAGTAATTTAGTATTAAAGCGTGCTAAATCTATGCAAGAAATAATGATCAAACATGGGGCAAAGGCTAGAGTTGCAAAAATAGTTGCTGGTGATTTAGCGGGATCAATTCATTTAACAGGGTCATACGAGAATATGGAAAAGGGCTGTAATTCATTTAATGAAATGTCCAAAGATCCTTCTAGAGTTTCTTTAATGAAAGAAAGAGAGTCTGATCCTGGGGGCCAAGTAATAGGTCCTGAAGTTTTTAGAACAATATATGGTAATATTTCACCCGAACATAATGTAATTATGATGAGGGAATATCAATTATCTAGAGATAATATGTCTGAAGCAGTTCAAATCTTTCCTGAAATAGATGCTATTTTAAAAGATGAAGATGCTTCTTTTATGGCAGTTGTGCCGTTATTAGCAACAAACATGGATAGATTAATTGCTTGTTATTATTTTCGTGACATGTCATCTATGGGAGAACAAATTGATAGAGTTGGGATGTCAGAAGAATTTCAAAAGATTGTTTTAAAAGCGAGTAACGCTGGAACCCTAATCTCATCTAGAGTTTTATTAAATATTTAAAAAATAATTTTCAATAAAAATGTAAGAGAGTAAAAAAGGTATTATTTAAAACATTTTCACTGTTAAATTGTTTTTCTATTTATTTCAATCTTGTAAAAAAATTTGAATCTCCGTAATCTAAAATAATGTCTGATGAGATCATTCGTAAAATAGCTGTTATATTTGTAGTTGACGTTGTGGGTTACTCCAGACATATGGAATTAAACGAAAATGAAACAGTTCACAGCTATAATGAATGTGAGAAAGTCTTAAAAAAACTTTTAAACAAATATAATGGATCTGTCTTTAATACAGCTGGAGATTCGGTGTTAGCTGAATTTGCTAGTGCGGTAAATGCTGTTGAATGTGGTGTTGAATTCCAGAACGAAATCAAAAAAAGAAATCAGTCTAATAAAACAGACATTAAGTTAGAATTTCGGATTGGCATCAATATGGGGGATGTAGTTAATAAAGATGGTAATCTTATTGGAGACGGAGTTAATGTTGCAGCACGTTTGGAAGCTCTTGCACAACCAAATGGTATAACTATATCCAAGAGTGTATATGATTTTGTGGTTCCTAAAACAAAAATCACATTTAATGATCTTGGTATTCAAAAAGTAAAACAAAACGAATTTCATGCGTTTGACGTACTTTTAGACCCGTCACAAAAAAGATCTATTAAAACTAGACCCAAGAAAAATATGGTAGCATTTAGTTCTATTGGATTAGTTGCAATATTGCTTATTGGGTTTATCTCATTTCAATTCTACAAAAACAATGAACATTTAAAAGATCCCAGCTTAGAAGACAAACAAGTCGTTCTTGTTCTTCCATTTCAAAATTTAGCAAATTCATCTGAACATAATTTTATTTCAGAAAGTATGCTTGATCTTTTTGTAAGTGGTTTGTCAGGGTATGAAAATTTAAAAGTACTTTCTAAGAATACTAGCCTGTTAGTAGCAAAAAAAGATCTGCAAAAGAAAGAATTAATTAATAGTTACAACGTGAGATACTTACTGAGTGGTTCTGTAACGGTTTTTGGCAAAGATATGAGAACTAACATTGAAATTCTTGATATTAAAAACAATCAAATACTTCTTTCACAATTAAAAAATTCTAAAACTGACAATTTATTTAAAGTCCAAGATGAATTAGTACTTTCAGTTCTCTCTAAATTTAACCTTAGAGAAGACAAAATTCGTGTGTCAAATGACGACATTGAAACAATAGAAGAATTAAGACTTCTTCAATTTGCCGCAAAAGAAAGGGAAAAGTGGTCTAGAGAAGGTTATTCTGATTATGAAAAAGCCTTAGACAAGCTATATAAAATTAATCCAAATGGATATGCGCATAATTTAAGTCAAGCATGGAAACATCATTACAAATTTAGACTCGGGTTTTGTAAACCAAAAAGTAATAAAGCATCAAAAAAAGAACGAAGAGCAGCATCAACTGCATGCTTTTTAAAAGCAATGGAGTTTGCAACTAAAGCAATTGAAATAAATCCAGATAAAGCTGATGCATATTTAGCACAAGGTTATTTTTTAGCTTCGGTGCATATTTTAAATCGTAACGGAGATAGAGCCAATGAATGGGGTGGACTCAAAAAAGCTGGAGAATTTGCTGAAAAAGGTTATAGCCTGATAAATAATAATTCTTATCAATATGGACTAGCAGGAGAAGTTTTTACACTTTGTGACAAGTTTGAGCAGGCAACTTCTTCTTTTAAAAAATTATTTGAGCTTGACGATAATCCCTCAGATACATTTACGTCTTTTTACATGCAAGCAAGTTTTTTAAATGATGATCTACAAGCAGTTAAGCAATTAGCTAAAAAAATTATTTTAAACAGAAAAACTTCTGATGAAATTGATAATTGCAAAAGCCCTTTTTGTGGAAACTCTGGATATGCACACATATTTCTTTTGTATGTTTTCGAAAAAGAAAAAGATTTCGAAAATCAGAAAAAATATTTACTAGAATACAACCAACTAGAAAATAAATATACTAAAGCGATGTTTACGGGTAGGACAAATCCAGCTAATTTTATATGGTCTAAACAATTTAATAAAATTATTAAAGTTATGGATAATTTAGGTTGGCATCAATAATTATTCTTTTCAAAATAAAATATAAATTAATAATGATGATTTTTAAAATTTATTTTTTAAATACAACAATGGCTTAAATAATTTAATTACATTTATAAAATGACATTAATTACCTTTTTAATTTCTAGTTATCATTATATGAAAAAAAGTTTGAAAAGATCACAAATAAAATGAAATAACTATTAAAAATTATCCACAAAATTAAAAAATAAAAATAGGAATCATTTAAAAATTTCAGTTCTAACTTATCTAGCAGTAAAATAGAACTCGTAAGAAGTGTTCCAAATAATAGTAAAATATTTATTTTTTTTAATTTTTTGTAACGCATCGGGTGAAAAACTTTAAAGGGAATAAATTTAAGAAAAATAAAAAATGAGATTATTAATATATTAATAAATTGATCAAAACTCAAAATTTCTAAATATAAAATAACAATATTCCATATAGAAGGAAACCCTACATAAGAAAATGACGAATCCATCAACTTGGTATTAGTGTAAGAATATAGTGAAATACATAAGATGATGATCGGCAAGATTATTGTAAAATTTTGAGGCAAATAATTAAATTTGTATAGCATTATACAAGGTATAAAAATATAATTAATATAATCAATTATGGTATCTAAAGTTTTACCATCAATATTTGGAAAAAATATTTCAGTTTTGTACTTTCTAGCCAAAGTTCCATCAACAATGTCAATTACTAATGCGATTCCTAAAAACATGAAAGTTTGTAACTTGTTACCTTCAATAACATTCACTAATGCCAAGAAACTAAAAATTATCCCAGAACCTGTAAATAAATGAACAAAAAAAGGAGGGATTTTATTTTGAAAGCTTTTCATGAAACAATTAATTGAGATGAAGATTAAAAATAATTAGAGACAGAGTGGATAATAAGTATCATATAATCTTTATTTAACTAATTACAATTTATTACACTCAAAAATTTACATTCATAAATTATATCTATTGAAAAATATTATTAAAACAATATATGAAAATCATGAAATCAATAATTATGATAATCCTAATATTAATGTCCAAATCTGCTTTTGCCGAGTTTTTCAAAGATATATCTAGCTCAATCAAAAATAATGCAAAAAGATTGAGTTATGGCATTTCTGTAACAGATTTTAATAAAGATGGAAGATTTGAGTTTGTTGTAACTGGGTTTAGATTTCCAAATTTAATCTTATCTTATAAAAATGGTTATTTGGAAAATGTGAACAATGACAAATTGTTTGCTGATGAGTCCAGATCTACAATTGGTGTTGCTGCATGCGATATTGATAATGATGGTTTTGAAGAATTATATTTTCTTAACACAGATACATACAGTGGTCAAAAACAGTTTTCTGACAGATTACTTGATAATGAAACAAATATAACTGATCTATTTCAACTTGATAAAAATTTAAAATCTTTAAATTTGACAGCAGGAAGATCAGTTGTATGCGTTGATCGAAATGGTGAAGGAATTTATGGAATTTACGTAGCTAATTATGGCGGTCCAACGCGTTTTTATGAATTAGTTAATGGGTCTATAGTGGATCAAGCACCACTGTTAAATATAAACAGAATTACCGGTGGAAGAGCAGTTGTTTCTGGCCATATTTTAAGTAATCAAATGGATATATTCGCTGCAAATGAAAGAGGTCCAAACTTTCTTTATTTAAACGATAATGGCATTTTTATAGATTTTGCTGAAAAATTCGGTGTTGAAGATACATTTGAAAACGGTCGTGGTACGACACTAACTGATTTTTTATATAGAGGTAAATTAGACATTGTAAGTGGTAATTGGAACAGTGAACACAGGATCTTTCTTAATGAGAAAAATAAATTTAATGATGTGGCAACTGCTGCGTTTAAAAAGCCATCCAGAGTAAGAACTATTATCTCAGCTGATTTTGATAATGATGGATTTGATGAAATTTTTGTAAATAATATTGGCGAACCTAATAGACTTTTTAAAATTCTGAGCGATGGAGAATTAAAACAAATTCAATTAAACAACGGATTAGAACCTTCTGGATTAGGTACAGGCGCTGCTATAGCAGACATAGATAACGACGGTATTCTTGAATTGCTAGTCTCACACGGTGAATCTGGTCAACAACCACTTTCATTATATAAGGCAAATATTGATAGATCTTTTAGGTTCGTAAGAATTTTACCAAAAACAGCTTTTAATGCACCAGCAAGAGGGGCTACAGTAATATTAAATACAAATTTGAGAAATCACGCAAAAACCATTGATGCTGGTTCTGGTTATTTATGTCAAATGGAGCCTGTTGCTCATTATGGACTTAGAAAAGATGAAAAAGTTAAAAGTGTTACAATTAAATGGACTGATGGATCATCTAATAATTTTAAAATTAATGAATTAAACAAAACTTACGTTTTTAGTAAAGGCATTTAATTTGATATTAAAGTTAAAATATTTTCTTAGTTTATTGTTAGTATTTTTCTTGACTAACATAGTAATTTCTTATGCAAGTGATGACAAAGGTAAATATTACCAAAGTTTATCCAAAGACTGGCGATCAATATTTCCGGATGGAAATAGAAATGCAGCTGGACCTAAATTTTACAAGCATATTTTAGATAATTATAAAAGTTTTCAAGAGTTTAAAGAGTATAATAAACATTACTGTGCTGTTTCAGGGTCACTAATTGGATCAGGTTCAACCCCACAATTTGTAAATGTAAAAGAGGATATAACTGAAAAACAAATTTGTGGTTACTACTATAAATGTTGTTGGCCTTGTGTTTGCGACCTAATGAAATATGCTAGAGTTAAAAAGATCAACAAAGAATTTCAAGAAGGTTCCAAAGATGTATATTCACTAATTATAGACAACCCCTGTACAAAAGAAGATTTTCCTGAAAAAGTTAACAAGAATTATTTTTGTAAAGGAAATGAACTAGACTACAAACAAGTTGAAACAAAAGATAGTAAATTAATAATTGGAATATTACACGAAGCAAAGTTTTGCGAACCATCAGATTTAAGGAAAATATCTGCAAATAAGATAACAGGTAGATTTTGCCCAATTAGAAATAGAACTCCGATTAATGAATTGAAATCTGGTATGGGTGACATCTTTATAAAGTTAGCAAGATGAGTACTTAAAAAAGTTTAACCAATAAAATTAATCTAATTACATTAGATTGCTAATAATTATTGCATAATTAATATTCAATTAATGTTCCAGTCAGGGCAATAGTGTGACCGTCTTCTTTGCTACATTCAATTAATAAATGTCTTTGTGTATCTAACCAATTAACACCTTTTGCCTTGCTATCTGAAAATTCGCTTTCTTGTCGAAAAATTATTGCTATTACTTCATCAGGAGTGGTAAGTAAATAATGAGTAGGTGGTTTGGCAAGTGCTCTTTCTATGTTACGTTCTTTGATATTATTCAAAAATACATCAAAACACTCTGGCTTTGGTTTAAATCTGATTATAGAACCTTTGGTCATATATTAATTCTCCATCAAGATTATTAAAATTTTTCATTTATGTAATATTTGTTCTTATATTTCTTGTATAAATTATAAATTTAAAGGCTTTCAAGTTGGCTTTAAATTAGAGTAATTCTGTCCTGACTAAAATCCCTGATCTAAAAACATAAAGGGACCCCTCATTTGTTTAACACAGTTTACAGGAAAAACTTCTGGGGAAGACCCTTTACCAAAGCCATCATAGTTGATTATTATATTTCTTAAATTAGACCAGTCTTTTAAATCTTCAAAATAGTAATTTATTTTTTCTTTAACTGGGTTTGGGTTTTTTCTTGCCTCGTATACACCTGGGTTAGTTGTATTAAAAATACCCCCAACTAAAATAGGCTTCCAAATAAGTTTAAAATCTTTTTTTATAAGAAAGATGCCCAATTAATTTACTTTTTAAATTTTTTAAATTAAATTTATATTTATTAACAAACATAAACTTTGGAAAAATCTTGATACCTGATTTAACAATAAATGCATTACAAGAGGGATTGGGTCATTTTGGAGTTTCATCCAAAAACAATAAAACAGTGCATGTAGACACTTTAGGTGTAAAGATTGATAACTCACAATCCACACTAACATGTTTTGTAATAAATGATGAATGTAATAAAGTTTTACAATATTTAAGTGAGTCTGGAAGGGTTAGCTTTTTTGTTGGTATGATAAGTCATGAAGCTTATAATTTTAAAGGTCAATTTGTATCCTCAGAAAAATTAGATCATGCTGATCTAAAAATATCAGAAAATTATAGAAATAATGTTATTGATGTTATTACTAGTGTGGGTTTGTCAAAAGATGCTGCTATAGACAAATTTGGGAAAGTGCCAGACCTTGGCATAACTTTTAAAGTTGACAAAGTCTATATTCAAACACCAGGCCCAGATGCTGGTAAAAAAATAACTAAAAGTGAAACCAAATGATTAAAGATAAGCACATGCCAGCATTACAAGGAATGTTTCCAAGTTGGATTACAAGTTGTTCATCTGATGGTGAGCCAAATACCACTGTGATATCCCAAATATGGTATGTAGATGAAAACCATGTAGCTCTTTCATTTCAGTTTTTTAATAAGACAAAGAAAAACATTTCTGAAAATCCATATGCCTATGCAACAATTTCAGATCCTAGCACATTGAAACAATACAACTTAGAACTGAAATTTGATCATGAAGAGACCGAAGGTGAATTATTTGATGAAATGGATATGAAATTACAAGCTATAGCGTCTATGACAGGTATGACAGGTATCTTTAAATTACGAGCAGCTGATGTGTATAAAGTTATATCCATAAGTGAGTAGTTTTAATTAAATTTTTTTTAAATTATGAAGTATATCATTTTGCATGGATAAAATTTCACAATCTAAAAATGAATTAGAAAATATTAAAATTCTTCTTGATAGAAAATCAAAAGAAATTGAAATAATCAAACAAATTTCTAATCAAATAAATAAATCTCTCGATTTAAACTTAATTGCTTCTTCAATGCTATCATTAATGAATGAATTTTTTGGATTTAAACACTCTATGATTTTACTAGTTTCTGAAAATAAAAAACATCTCAACGTTTTAGAAACTTATGGATATAAAAAAAGCGGGATTGGTGCAAAAGTTGAATTTGGTGTTGGAGTTATTGGTATAGTTGCTGAAAAGAAAAAGCTCATGAGAATGGCAAATTTAGGAATGCAAAGAAGTTACATGCAAGCAATTCGTGAACAAGTTCAAGTTACTAATAAAAATAAATTACAGGATAAAGTTAAATTGCCAGGTCTCAAAAACGCTGAAAGTCAGGTTGCAATACCTATGCTTATAGATAATGAGCTCGTTGGTGTATTTTCTGTAGAAAGTGAAAAAATGAACATTTTTGATAAATCTGATGAAGTATTGATTGGAATATTAGCAAATCAAACTGCTAGTGCTCTAGAAAATGCAAGGCTTTATCAACTTGAGCAAAAAAGATTAAAAGAATTAAATAAAGCTCATCAAGAACTAGAGAGCTTAAACATAAATCTCGAAAAAAAAGTTGAGGAAAGAACTTCTGAATTAAAAACACTATCAGAAAAGTTGTCAAAATACTTTTCACCTCAAGTTTATGAGTCAATATTTTCGGGCAAACTAGATGTAAAGGTTCAAACAAAGCGAAAGCCTTTGACAGTCTTTTTTTCAGATTTGCAAGGTTTTACGGAATTAACTGAAAGATTAGAACCTGAGGTATTAACAGAACTCTTAACCCAATACTTAACAAAAATGTCTAATGTCGCTATTAAATGGGGTGGGACAATAGACAAATTTATTGGTGATGCGATTTTAGTTTTTTTTGGAGACCCTAATTCAAGGGGAGACGAAGAAGATGCAATAGCGTGTGTTTCGATGGCAATTGATATGTTAGAAGAACTCAACAAGCTTAGAATTTCGTGGAGAAAAAAAGGATTAGCGAAACCTTTAAATGCGCGGATGGGAATTCATACTGGAGTATGCACAGTTGGTAATTTTGGTTCTGAAGATAGACTAGACTACACGATTATTGGCAACGGTGTAAACTTAGCATCTAGGCTTGAGGCAAGAGCTGGTATTAACAAAATTTTATTATCAGAAGACACATATTTATTAATCCGAAATAAAATCATCTGTGAAAAAAAAGAGGCTATTAATGTGAAGGGTATTTCGTATCCGGTTCAAACATATGAAGTTGTAAAATTTTCGCAGGAAAATGAAAATTTGATTGAAAGAAATATTCCAGGTTTGTCTTTATCTATTGATAAGTCAGAGATTGAAGATAATAAAATTGCAATTAAGGTTGTTTCTGAAGTTTTGAAGGATTTAAAATCAAATTCTTAACTTCAAGTAGCTATAAATTGATTGTTTCATTATTTAATTTTAATGGTTTCAAATCTTAACACCATGAATTTATTACACTACTCATTCAAAAGTATGTTTTGTAATTTTTTTGCATAATTTTCATACATAGCATTTGTAAATTATAAATTTAAATAACGCTCGTTAACATTATCATTTTAATCACTTTTACAAAGTGGTTTAACAACCTCAAAATTATCCCCTTCGGTGTCAAATACATAGATTTGTTTTTTTCTAATACCTTTAAAGTTCTTACTTTGAACTAATACTCCCAAGGATTTGTCAGATTGAGAAAAATAGTTAAATGTTTTAATAATTGGATCATTAAAGTACATTTTTTCTTTGTTTTGATAATTAAATTTTCGAAGAAATTTTAAAATATTTGTGTTTTGATTTTTATTATTTGGGAATGGAATATCTTGAAACCAAACTGGTTTTCCTTTTATACAAGTTGATTTGGTTGGAATTGGACCATTAATTATTCTGTAATATTTGACCCAACTAATTTTTACTTTATTTTCCTTATTTCCAAACCAAAGCAGACATTTTCTATAGTCTTTTGTTTCACAGTTTCTTGTTTTAAAAAAAAAATTTGAAATTTTAAATTCTTTAATTGGTTTTGTGCAACTGTTACCCAAACAAATTTTTTTTAAATCAATATGATCATTTTGAGCAAAAGAATTGTAAGAAAATACAAAAATTGATATTATTATTAAGATCTTTATCATAAAAAATTTCTACTTATTTCCTCTGCCCGTATATTACTCCTTTTTTCCAATTGTCTACATATTCTTCTATCGATAATGTCCATCCATTTTCCATGTTTTCATCAAAATATTCAAATAATATTCCATCAGGCGCATTCATTGATAAAAGAACTGTTCCGCCATTTTCGCCTCCACGCTCATCGTGTGGCAGTGCATCAGCACTTGCAATAGCGTAATCACCTTTTTTTCTCATTATAGATTTTTTGGATCCGTCTGGTTGCCATTCAGTGAGATGTTGTTCACCTTCTAAAACCATTGTTAATGTTGAAGCTACGTGTCTGTGTCTTCTGCAGTGACTTAAATTAGCATACCTTAATAGCATATCAAGGCGCCCTGATTTAATATCATATCCTAGAAGACTATAATCAAAATCAACTTTAAACTCCTTATTTTCTGGATCTTTAACATTTCGCCATTCTACTAGTTTTGGATCAAAACTCTTAGATATCATATTCATAAGTATTCTTCCTCTTATAATTAAAAGACTTAGTTTCTATCAGATGATGGTATTTAAGTTTATTATACTATCCAATAATGATGTTTATTTTGCTGTATTATTCTAAATAATTCAAATACGATTTTTCATTTTTTCCGTATATTTTTCAAGTGCATTCACAACGTCTTCATTAGCACTGACAGTAACATCTTTATATGGAAATTTATTATCCTTTACATCTTTAATATAGTTTTTAAAAGCATTTATTCTGGTTTGTTGTAACCTTTGTTTTAACTCATAAAGATCCGCATACTGCTTTGAATGACGTGGATATGGTCCTTTAGTGTTACCTAAAATATCTTCTGCAAATAAAAATTGTATGTCTCCAACACCACTTCCAAGAGATGATGTAATTAATGAAGTTTGTGGAGATAGAATGGCCATGATATTTTCTGGTATAACTTCGACTTCAACAGCCCATGCACCTATATTTTCAAGAATTTTAATATCATCATATAGTTTTTTAGCTTGTTCTACTGTTTTTCCTACTGCCTTAAAGCCCCCTGTCCAAGTGCTTCTTCTGGGCACTAATCCTATATGACCTTCAGTCGGTATACCTGCATGAGCGACAGCTTCAATGAATTTTACACCCCATGTTCCACATATTACAGAATCAGCTCCAAGCTCCATCGCGTCAAAAGATAATTTTAAAGCGTCATATTCGGATTTAGCAGACTGCATTGGAAGTGCAAAACTCATAAATGTATTTGGAGCAGCGGCTCTTATAGCTTTTGAAATCTCAGGTCTTTCAGGATTATGCCTTATATTGAGTGTTTCAATACCTGCAGTCTCAGCTGCTTCAGCTTCTTCTTCTGAAAAAGGGATAGTTTTTGTGAGTTGACGTTTACCTTTCAATGACTGAATGTCTGCAACAGTAAAATTTCTCACATTATATTCTCCAGAAACTGTCATTATTTTCTTAGTATTTTTTTTCATTTTTTCTTACACACATTAAAAATTAAAATTTAATTAAGAATATTAAGGTTTACTTTAATCCAATTACTTTGTGAGTAAATTTCTAAGTCATAGACTTTTTTACTTTTGACCACTACTTTACTCATGACCTTAAATAATAACAC
>CACJQK010000014.1 GCA_902595515.1 uncultured SAR116 cluster alpha proteobacterium | reverse complement strand
TTCTACTAGGTGCTTTATGATAATCACTAAAATAAAAGACAATATTGTAAAAAAAAATCTTAAAGTAAGAAAATTCAATTCAATTTTTAAAAGAAAAACTTATTCTCTAGAACTTGAAAAAGTAAAAAAAAATTTTTCTAAAATTGAAATTGATAATTTTATTATTAAAATTGCCGAGAAAAAATCAGAATTAAAAAAAGCTCAAGCTCTAAGGTACTCAGTTTTTTACAAAGAAAAAAAAGCTATACCAACAATATCAAAAAAAATTTTAAGATTAGATTATGATAAAATCGATAAATTTGCGGATCATCTCATTGTAATAGATAAGAACAGAAAAGGTATTAAAAACAAAATTGTAGGAACCTATAGACTTCTTCGTGGTGATATAGTAGCTCATCGTGGTGAGTTTTATACTTCTTCAGAATTTGATTTATCTAGGATATTGAACTTTTATAAAAATAATCAAATACTTGAATTAGGAAGATCATGTGTTCATCAAAATTATAGAAATGGAGCTATAATGAACCTTCTTTGGAAAGCAATTGCTGAGTATGTAAAATTATATGATATAAAAATCTTATTAGGATGCGCAAGCTTTCATGGGACTGATGTAATGAAATACACTAATGAATTGTCTTACTTAAGAAAAAACTTTTCTTTACCAAGTGAATTATCAGTAAAAAGTTTAGATACAAAGACATATCCTGCTTACACCGAAATTAATTCAAACACTAATGATTTAAGAACTTTTGCAAAATTACCACCACTTATAAAGGGATATCTTAGAATAGGTGGAAAGGTCAGTCATGATTTTTTTGTTGACTATAAATTCAATACAATTGACCTATGTGTGATTGTAACAATTGACAATATAGATGAAAAATATAAGAAAAAGTACTTATATTAATACAATATGATAACTAAAGAAAATTTTTATTATAGTCCTATTAACAATTTATCATTTATAGATAATTTAATTTTTTATTCAAAACTTGTACTTTTTACAGTTGTATTCGCTCTCCTAATTACTTTATCTGTACTACTTGGTAAAATAATACCATCAATCGAAAAATGGTTACCGGTATTATTTCACAAAATATTATTATGGTTATTGTCTATAGAAGTGGAAATAGTAGGTAAAACAAGCCAATCCAAAAAAAGTAACTTATTTATTAGCAATCATTTATCTTATTTGGATATCCCAATATTGGGATCAAAATTCCCAATGAGATTTGTAGCAAAATCTGAAGTTGAGAGCTGGCCAATTTTTGGTTTTTTAGCCAAAAAAGGTAGATCAATTTTTATAAGAAGGAATAAAACAGACAGTTTTATCCAAAAAAACAAAATACTAGATATGCTATCATCCGGCGAAAAGATTTTTATTTTCCCTGAAGGAACAACATCTGATGGAAATAGGGTTTTAGAATTTAAATCAAGTTCTTTTTCATCAGTAGAAAATCAAAATTTTATAATTCAACCTTTAGTTATTGTTTATTCAGATTTAAATGGCATTCCTATTAACAGATGGCTAAGGCCTATGATAGCCTGGTATGGAGATATGGATCTTAAGCCACATTTATCTAAATTAGTTGGGTTGATATCAATTAAAGCTAAGTTAATTTATTTAGAACCAGTAAATACCCAAAATTTCGAAAATAGAAAATATTTAAGTAATTATTTAGAAAACAGAATAAGGAAAGTTTATTCTAGCGCTTTATCAAAAAAACTTGCAAAATAATTTTATAACTGGCAGTAAGTATCGTTTACTTATGATGAAGCATTAATGAAAAAGCTATTTATTAAAACTTACGGATGTCAGATGAATTTTTATGATTCTGATAGGATGACAGATTTATTAAAACCTCATGGTTATCAATTAGATGACAATGAAGATGATGCTGATCTTATAGTTTTAAATACATGTCATATACGTGAAAAGGCAGTTGAAAAAACATATTCTGAGTTAGGACGTATAAGAAACAAAATTAATGCCAGAAAAGAAAAAAATGGAAAAAGATCGATAGTAGCTGTTGCTGGTTGTGTTGCCCAAGCTCAGGGTAAAGAAATTATTAAGCGCTCACCATGGGTTGATATAGTTGTTGGACCTCAATCATACCAAAATCTTCCTGAATTAATTGCAAAAGTTGATCCTGTTAATAAAAATAAAAACATTAATATTGACTTCCCTACTATTCCAAAATTCGACCAGTTAAATGCCAACATTGAAGAAAGAGGTCCCTCTGCATTTTTAACAATTCAAGAAGGATGCGATAAATTTTGTACTTTTTGTGTTGTTCCTTACACAAGAGGCGCTGAATATTCGAGACCTTTGGTATCAATTATAGATGAAGCAAATAAATTGATAGATGTTGGTGTTAAAGAAATTACTTTATTAGGACAAAATGTAAATGCCTGGAGTTCTAAAGGTTTAGATAATCAAAATTGGGGTCTTGGTAGGTTAATAGACGAATTAGCTAAAATTGATAAACTTAAATTTATTAGATATACTACTTCTCATCCACTAGATATGGATATTGAATTAATTAAGTCTCATAGAGATAATAAAAAATTAATGCCTTATCTCCATCTTCCAGCTCAATCAGGTTCAGATAGTGTTCTCAAAATGATGAACAGAAAACACACAGCTAAAGAGTATTTAAAAATTATTGAAAAAGTAAGAGACTATAATCCCAAAATTGCAATATCAGGGGATTTTATTGTTGGTTTTCCTGGAGAAACAGAAAAGGACCATATGTTAACATTAAGTTTGATTAAACAAGTCAATTATGCGCAAGCTTATTCGTTCAAATATTCCAAAAGACCTGGAACACCAGGAAGTGTTTTCCTTAATCAAGTAAATGAGGACATAAAGACCTCTAGATTGAATGAAGTTCAAGAATTATTGAGATTTCAGCAATTATCTTTTAACAAAGAGACCATTAACGCTACAATCAAAGTATTAGTCCTTAAAAAAGGAAAGAAAAAAAACCAATATATTGGAAGATCCCCGTTTAATCAGTCTGTTTATTTTAGTTCGAAGTCTAAGAATGAGAACTTAATAGGATCATTCATAGATATAAATATTACTGAAGCATTTCAAAATAGTTTAACGGGTAATATTATATCAGATTTTTAATGTTAAAATTGAAAGATAGTTTGTATTGAATTATAAAATAAAAAAAGAAGAAATTTCACTTGAATTACCTAGCAATTCATTAATAGCAGTTTTAGTAGGTCATCACAGCATTAATCTTGTAAAATTAGAAAAGTTGATAGATGTAAATATAAACTTGTTTGGTAATCAATTTAATATTTCAGGAAGTCCAGAAAATATAAAAAAAGCTAAATTAATTATAACAAATATTTACCATAAACTATCTCTTGATAAATCAGACATTCTTGAATTTGATTTTTCAAATTTTGAAACCGAGTTAAGAATGATACAAGGTATTTCGTCTAATCTAAAATCAAATCAAAAAACTTATCAAAATGAAAACCTAAAATTTCAAACTTGGAAAAAAACTATTATCCCCAAAAGTCTTGGTCAAATAAAATATTTTGAAGCTCTCAATAATTCTGAATTAGTTTTTGGCCTTGGCCCTGCAGGTACGGGTAAATCATATCTTGCAGTTGCAAAAGGAATTAGCATGTTAAAAAAAGGTCTTATTGAAAAAATTATTTTAACAAGACCAGCAGTCGAAGCAGGTGAAAGGCTTGGTTTTCTTCCGGGTGATATGAAAGAAAAGATAGATCCTTATCTCAGACCAATATACGATGCATTATATGAAATGATACCAGCAGATAGAGTTGAAAAAAAAATTCAATCTGGAGAAATAGAAATAGCACCTTTGGCATTTATGAGAGGAAGAACATTTACAAACTCTTTTGTAATTGTAGACGAAGCACAAAACACTACGTCAATTCAAATGAAAATGGTATTAACTAGAATTGGAGAAGGTTCTAGAATGGTAATTAATGGTGACTTAAGTCAAGTTGATTTGCCCCAAGGTCAAATTTCTGGATTGAATCAATCTAAAAAAATACTTAGCAAAATTAAAGATATTCAGATAGTATCTTTGGATGCTAATGACGTCATAAGGCATCCAATCGTAGCCAAAATTATAAAAGCATATGAAAATTTCTATAAAAATTAACATCTAAATAGTATCCATGAATGAAACTGAAGAAGATTACAGAATATGGAAAAATGAAAACTTTGTTATTGAATCAAAAATAACATTATCATTATGGGATGAAATATTAATTAATGATTTTCATGAAAAATTAAATATGGTTTTAGATGAAATTTATAAACAAACTAATTTAATTTCTAATGAATTAAAAACTTTAATATCAATTTCTTTTTCAAAAGATGAAAAAGTAATGGAATTGAATAATTACTTTAGAAAAAAAAATATAGCTACAAATGTTCTCTCTTTTCCGTCAAATCATAAATTTAATAAAAATTTATTTTTAGGTGACATAATTTTTTCAATTGAAACTATTCAAAGAGAAGCAAATAGAGATAATAAAAGCGTATCAGATCACTTAATACATTTATTTATTCATGCAGTTTTACATTTATTAGGTTATGATCATGAAACTGAAGAAAAAGCAAAAAAGATGGAAGATTTGGAAATTAAAATATTAGGAAATCTTAAAATAGACAATCCATACAAAAAGATTAATAGATAAGAAAAAATTAAAAGATGAAAATTAACTTTCCAAGTTTTTTAAAAAAAACAAAAAGTAATAATATAGATAAAAATCTTGATAAAGAATTAGAACAATTTGTTGCCAAGAGAATAAATGCCGATGATTCTAATGGTAAAAAGTTAAGCCATGAAAATGAACTATTAAAAAATCTTGCCGGGTTAAAAGGCATCACAGCATCAGATGTTATGGTTCCAAGAGTTGATATTGTTTCTGTTGCAATGTCAGACGATTTTGATGAAATTGTCAAACAGTTAATCAAGACTAATCATAGTAGAGTGCCAGTAAGAAATGAGAGTCTAGACGATATAGTAGGGATTCTTCATATAAAAGACGTTTTAGCAAACCTATTTTTAAAGGAAAAACAAGATATTACCACATTACTAAAAAAACCAATATTTGTATCACCCTCAATAAGTCTTTTAGACTTACTGTATGAAATGAGAGTAAAAAAACGTCACCTGGCTCTAGTTGTTGACGAATATGGAGGGATTGATGGCTTGGTAACAATAGAAGATTTAGTTGAAGAACTTGTTGGAGATATAGAAGATGAGCATGATTTATCTTCAGAATGTAGATTAGAAAAAGTTGAAGATGGATCAATAATTGTTGAAGCAAGAATAACAATAGATTTGCTTGAGGGTTTTATATCATCAATAAGAAAAGAGGATTTAAATGATGAAGTTGACACTTTAGGAGGTTTTATCATTAGCATAGCTGGAAGAGTTCCAGTAAAAAGCGAAGTAATAAGTTATTCTCCTTCAGGATTGAAGTTTGAAATATTGGAGGCAGATCCTAGAAAAATAATTTTAGTTAAAATAATAGGTCTTAATAATATAACGTCCTTAGATAAATTAGAGTTATAAATCTATTAATGAACAAATTTTTTATGTTACCAATGTTTAATTATGTAACACTTTATGTTGCCGGTGCCATCGCGACTTTTTCAAATCCACCTTTTTCTATTCTTCCACTAATCTTTGCAATTGGTTTTGGTCTTTATCGAATAAATTTTCAATCTTCATTAATAAAGATTTTTTTATCAGCCTGGTTTCTAGGATTTGGCTGGTTTTCTTTTGGTTTATATTGGATTGGTTCGGCTTTCTTTATGGCAGACAGTTATCATGTCTTTCTTATGCCTATTACTATTATACTTCTGCCAAGTTTATTGGCAGTTTTTTGGGGATGTGCTTGTGTTTTTGCAAAAATAATTAATAGAAACACAAAATTTTGTATTTTATATATAATTGTTTTTTTATCATTATTTGAATTTTTAAGAGCACAACTGTTTACAGGTTTTCCATGGTTGATGCCCTCCTTAATATTAGCATCAAATGTTTATTTAATTCAAATATTTTCATTTGTTGGAAGTTTCTCAACAAATATAATAGTTTTAACAATAAGTATTTCACCCTTTATTTTTTTCTCGAATTTTAAAGGAAAGAATAGCCTATTATTAATTTTATTAGTACCAATACTAATTTTATTTTTTTGCGGATTTTTAAGATATCACAATAAAAGTTTTCAGCAAAACACTGATCGATTAGTCACTATTGTACAACCTAATATTAAACAAAAAAACAAATGGATTTTAAAAAATAGAGAACTACATTTAAACAACTTGATAGAGTTATCTACTAAATATCGCAATACTTTCAATAACAAAAATAGAATAATAATTTGGCCTGAAACTAGTTTTGAAGGATCTATCCCTAACGATACAAAATTATTATCCAATATCAGTAAAAAAATATTAAAAAATCAAAATACAACTTTAATTTTAGGTCTCCTGAGAAATGACGAAAATAAAGTTTTTAACTCACTTGCTTTCTTAAATTCTAGGGGGGAAATAATACATCATTACGACAAGATAAAATTAGTACCATTTGGAGAATATATTCCGTTTCGACAATATTTAGATTTTTTGAAAAATATGTTGGCACCAAAAGATTTTACTAGTGGTAAATTTAAAGCTAATCCGAATATTAAAGGCTTTGGGGATATAATTACACTAATTTGTTATGAAATCTTATTTAAAAATGAGATTATCAATAGACTATCTAAAAATACTAACTTATTGATAAACATTACAAATGATGCATGGTTTGGTAAAACAATTGGGCCTTATCAGCATTTAGCCTTAGCGCAAATTAAAGCAGTTGAATTCGGATTGCCACTCGCAAGAGTTGCTAATACTGGTATTTCAGCTTATATATCACCGTATGGAGAAATAATCGGTAGCATTTTTCTTGATAATAAAGGAGTTAAAACGTTTAATTTAACTCCTGCATTGGAACATACTTTATACAAAATTTATGGAGAGTATATTTTTATTGCTTTAATTTTGATTTTAGCAAGTATAAATAAGTTATACAATTTTAAGGAAGAAGTTATAAATGAAAAATAATTATTTTTTTACCTCCGAGTCTGTATCAGAAGGTCATCCAGATAAAATCTGCGATAGAATATCAGACGCTGTTGTAGATTTAATGTTAAAGAAATATCCTGAAGCCAGGGTTGCATGTGAGACAATGGTATCAACAAATAGAACAATAATCGCTGGAGAATACAGACTTCCTAATGGTATTAATATTACTAATGATGAAATTGAAAAATTAGTGAGGAAAACTATTTATGACATTGGGTATGAGCAAGAAGGATTTCATTGGGAAAAAATGCATTTTGAATGTCATCTTCATTCTCAATCATCAGACATTGCTATTGGGGTAGATAAATCAGGAAACAAAGATGAAGGAGCAGGTGATCAAGGCTTAATGTTTGGATATGCTTGCAACGAGACAGATGCATTAATGCCAGCTCCAATTTATTATTCACACAAGATATTAAAAGAATTAGCACTAATTAGACATAATGATAAAAATTCTATTCTATTACCAGATAGTAAATCTCAAATATCATTAGAATATAAAGATGGTAAACCCGTAAGAGCGAGTTCTATAGTTGTCTCTACACAACACCAAAAAAATTGTTCACAAGATGATATTCGTGAAATTGTAAGAGAAACAGTAAATAAAGTTTTGCCGGAAGGCTGGATGTGTCCAGAAGAAGAGTTTTATGTAAACCCGACAGGCATATTTGAAATTGGTGGTCCTGATGGTGATGCTGGTCTTACTGGAAGAAAAATTATTGTGGACACTTATGGTGGAGCATCACCTCATGGCGGTGGAGCATTTTCTGGTAAAGATCCTACTAAAGTTGACAGATCAGCTGCGTATTTAACGAGATATTTAGCTAAAAATGTTGTAGCTGCTGGTCTTGCTTTAAAATGTACCATACAAATTGCATATGCAATCGGTGTTTCTAAACCTCTATCTTTGTATGTGAATACAGGTGGAACTGGGAAAATAGAGGATCATAAAATAGAAAAAATTCTTACAAATTTAGTTGATATGTCACCAAGAGGCATTAGAGAACATTTAAAGCTGAACAAACCGATTTATGTTCCAACAGCTGCATACGGTCATTTTGGAAGAATACCAAATGAAGGAGTAGAAGGTTCATTTTCATGGGAAAAGACTGATCTTGTTGAAACAATTTTAAAGGAACTTTAAATCATTTGCATGTTTATAATTTTAAAGAAAATCCAATATTTTTTGGAAGAAGAAAAGGTAGAAAATTATCAAAATCTAGTAAGTTAGCTTTTGAAAAAGGAAAGAAGTATTTTATTCAAAAAAAAGATTTAAACAAAATTTTAGATTATAAGAAACAAATAATACTAGAAATTGGTTTTGGGAATGGAGACAATTTAATAAATTCTGCAAAAATAAACTCTGATTTTTTTTATATTGGGTCTGACCCTTTTCTTAACACAACCACCCAATGCTTAGGTAAAATTGCTAAGCATAACATTAAAAACGTTATGATTTGGCCAGATGATGTCAGAAAAATTTTAGATTTGTTCCCAAAGGACAGTATCTCTGAGATAAAATTATTATTTCCAGATCCTTGGCCCAAAAGAAAACATAAAAGTCGAAGATTAATTCAAAATGATTTTTTAGAAATAATATATTTAATTATTAAACCTAAAGGCACTATCACAATTGCAACTGATCACGATAAATTAAAATGTTGGATTTTGGATAAATTTCAAAGAAATGGAAAATTTGAATGGATTGCACAATCTTCTAAGGATTGGGAAACAAGACCAAATGATTGTTTTCAAACTAAGTATGAGTTAAAGTCAACATTGCTTAAAAGAAAACCTAGTTGGTTTGTTTTCAAAAAAATGTAAATATAATCTTAATTTTGATTTTTCATTCAAACTTATTGATTTTTTTATAAAAAAAATTATTATGTCTACAACAAGTGAGTCTATAGACTCACTTTTTTTTATTTATGGAAATTAGTTGTAAATGTTAGAAGAACAAATAAAAGATTTATTGTTTTTAAGATTAAAAAAATTAGGATATCACATTATTCGTGTTAAACTAATCAAATTTTCTGAAAAAAAAACATTGCAGATTATGGCAGAGCGAATTAAAGATAAAAAAATGAATATTGAGGATTGCGTTTTTTTAAGCAAGCATATTTCAACATTATTAGAAGTTGATGACCCTATAAATTCTTCTTACGAACTAGAAGTATCCTCCGGAGGAATTGCAAGACCTTTAACTATTATAGATGATTTTACATCATTCAAAAATAATAAGGCTAAAATAGTGCTTAAACAAAAATTCTTAGGAAAAAAAACTTACAAAGGTTTTCTTGGAGGCTTAGACAAAGATGGTAAAATTTTACTCAAAACTGAGGATCATGAAATTAAGCTAAATTTCTTTGAAATTGAAAAAGCTAACATTGACCCACATTGGTCTATTAAAAATAACCAAGTTAACTAATTATTGTTACATGAGGAAATAAGATGGATGTAAAATCTATACCAAGATTAGAACTTATCCAAGTAGCTGAAGCTGTCTCTAGGGAAAAGTCAATTGATAAAGAAGAAGTATTAATTGCTATGGAAGAGGCTATTGAAAAAGCAGCAAGATCAAAATATGGTCTAGAAAGAGATATTAGAGCTAATATTGATAGAAAAAATGGATCTATAAACATCGCACAGTTTATTGAAGTTGTAGAAAATGTTGAAAATGAGTCAACTCAAATGACATTTATTGAGTCTGAAAGAAGAAATTTAAATCTTCCAATTGGTGAATTTTATAAACAAACACTTCCGCCAATAGATTTTGGACGGATCGCAGCACAAACAGCAAAACAGGTAATTTCACAAAAAGTTAGAGAAGCGGAACGACAAAGGCAATATCAAGAATACAAAGATCGTGTAGGAGAGATTGTTGTAGGCACAATTAAAAGAGTTGATAATCAATCAATAACAATTGATTTAGGTAGAGCTGAAGCTATAATAAAAAAAGATCAAATGATACCTAGAGAACAATTGAGACCTGGAGATCGATTAAGATGTTACATTATAGAAGTCAGTGAACAAGCTAAAGGTCCTCAAATATTTTTGTCTAGAGCGTCTAACGATTTTTTAGCATCTTTATTTACTCAAGAAGTCCCAGAAATTTATGATGGTATAATCGAGATAAAAGGTGTTGCGAGAGAACCTGGCAGTAGAGCTAAAATTTCAGCTTTTTCTAATGACCCTAGCATAGATCCCGTCGGTGCCTGTGTTGGAATGAGAGGATCAAGAGTTCAAGCTGTAGTAAGTGAACTACAAGGTGAAAAAATAGAAATCATACCATGGTCAGAAGATCCAGTTACTTTTGTTATTAATGCCCTTGCACCTGCTGTACCTTCAAAAGTGGTAATGGATGAGGACGCTACTAGGATGGAAGTTGTCGTGCCAGATGATCAACTATCTCTTGCTATAGGCAGAAGAGGTCAAAATGTTCGTTTAGCTTCACAACTAACTGGATGGTTTGTCGATATATTGACAGAGGCAGAAGAATCAGAAAAAAGACAAGAAGAATTTTCTGAACGTAGCAAGATTTTTATTGAAGCTTTAGATATAGATGATGTAATAGCTCATCTGATGGTTAGTGAGGGGTTTGTTACGATTTCTGAAATTGCTGAAGCATCACTTGACGAACTCACATCAATAGAGGGTTTTGATGAAGATCTATCACTAGAATTAAGTCAAAGAGCCAAGAATTTTGTAAAAATAGAATCTGAAAGAATTGAAAACGAACTAAAAAAACTTAAAGTAAAAGAAGACTTATATAATTTTAGTGAATTGAGTAAATCAAATATTTTAACTTTGGCTGAGAATAATATAAAAACTTTGGACGATCTTGCTGAGCTTGATAGTGAAGAGCTTTTCAACCTTTTAGGTGATAAAACTTTTATCAATGAGGATGATGCTGGTACAGTAATAATGAAAGCCAGACAACATTGGTTTGCTGAAGATAAAATTGATTAAAAATTTATAGTTAAGGGAATTTTTGTTATGTCAGATAAAGTAAATGGAGAAAGAAAAAAATTAAGTCTTTCTTCTGGTGGAAAATTAACATTAAAAAATTCAATTACAAATAAGTCACCTAATAGTATTACTACTAATTCCAGAATTAGTAGGGGTACAGTGCAAGTTGAAGTTAAGAGAGCAAAGAGATTATCTAATAGACCAAACTTAATTGAAAATACTTCACCTGAAAATTCTTCAGGTCTGAGTGTTCAAGAAATTCAATCTCGTAGCAAGAAATTGCAAGAAGGTCTTGCAAAAACTGCTGCAGAGGCTGAAATAATTGCATCTGAGAAACTAGAAAAAGCTAAATTAGAAGAAGCCAGGATTGCTGCAAATGCATTAGAAGCTGTAGAAGCAGCATCAACTTTATCACCAAAAGATAAAATGTTGGCAAGAAGAAAAGCAGAAACTGAAGAAGTTCTTGAAATAAAAAAAATTGAGGAAGAACAAGTAAAACTTCAAATTGACGCAAAACTTGCTGAAGAAGCAGCTCTTCAAGCAGAAAAAGACAGGCAAAAATTAGCAGATACTGAATTATTACAAAACACAAATAAATCATGGATGGTGAATAAGGTTCATGAAAAGGAAATTTTCAAAGAAAATTTGAAAAAGCCCTCTTGGAACAGGGGTATGCAAGAAAAAAGGCAAGGTAAAATGACTATTGCGCGCGCCTTAGATTCAGAAAATGTAAGAGTTAGATCCTTGGCATCAATAAAAAGGAGACGTGAGAAAGCTAGAATGCAAGCTGACCTAACTCCTGCGGTAAAACAGTTTAGGGAAGTTATAATTCCTGACACAATAACCGTTTCAGAATTAGCCAACAGAATGACTGAAAAAACTGCTGACGTAGTAAGAGAATTAATGAAAAATGGTATAATGGCCACTGCAACTGAAGTAATAGACTCTGAAACAGCTGAGTTGATTACAACTGAGTTTGGACATAAGCCAAAAAGAATTTCAGAATCAGATATAGAATTAGATCTTATTATTGAAGAGAGCAATCCTAAAAATTTAGTTTCTCGTCCTCCAATTGTTACAATTATGGGACATGTAGATCACGGCAAAACATCCTTATTAGATGCTTTAAGAGAAAGCAAGGTTGCTGATGGAGAAGCTGGAGGTATAACACAACATATAGGAGCGTATCAAATAACAACTAAATCAAAATCTAAAATTTCTTTTATTGACACGCCTGGGCATGAGGCTTTTACAGAAATGAGAGCTAGAGGAGCTAATGTTACCGATATTGTTATATTAGTCGTAGCAGCCGATGACGGTATTAAACCACAAACAATTGAAGCAATTAAACATGCCAAAGCTGCAGATTGTCCAATTATTGTGGCTGTAAACAAATGTGACAAACCTGAAGCCAATCCTCAAAAAGTAAGGACTGAATTACTACAACATGATTTAATACCAGAAGAAATGGGAGGTGATGTTCAATGTATTAATGTTTCTGCTAAAACCAAACAAGGATTGAAAGATTTGATAGATGCACTTGAATTACAAGCAGATATAATGGAGTTAAAGAGTGATCCTTCAATAAATGCAAATGGAGTTGTTGTTGAATCTAAAGTTGAGCGAGGTAAAGGCTCAGTTATAACTTTACTAGTTAAAGTTGGAACACTGAATGTTGGAGATATTTTAGTAGTTGGTACAGTGTCAGGAAAAGTCAGAGCATTAATTAATGACGAAGGTAAGAGAATTAATAAAGCTGGTCCATCAATGCCAGTTGAAGTATTAGGTTTATCAGGGACACCAGATGCAGGCGAAGTAGCTAATGTAGTCGAGACAGAATCAAGAGCTAGAGAAATTGCTGAATATCGACTTAGAAAAAGTAAGCATAAAGAAGCAACGTTGTCATCTAGAGGATCAGTAGAACAAATGCTAGCTAACATTCAAACTGGTGAAGCGTCCGAATTACCTGTGATTATTAAAACTGATGTACATGGGTCCTTAGAGGCAATAAAAGCAGCATTAGAAAAAATAGGAAATTCCTTAGTCAAAATAAAAGTTCTGTCCGGAGGAGTTGGAGCAATTAGTGAATCCGATATATCACTTGCTTCTGCATCTTCTGCCCTTGTCTTTGCCTTTAACGTTAGAGCTATACCGCAAGCTAGAGAACTCTCAAGAAGAGATAATGTAGAAATAAGATATCATTCTATAATTTATGAATTGATAGAAGATGCAAAATTAGCTTTGACTGGTATGTTAGATCCTGACTTACAAGAAAATTTTATAGGTTATGCAGAGATCAAACAGGTGTTCTCAGTTTCCAAAATTGGTAAAATTGCTGGGTGCCTTGTCACTGATGGTATTGTAAAAAAAGGCTGTAGTTTTCGTTTACTTAGAGATAACACAGCTGTACATCAAGGAAAGTTAAAAACTTTAAGAAGATTTAAAGATGAAGTTAAAGAAGTGCGCGAAGGTACTGAGTGTGGAATGGGATTTGAAAACTATAATGACATTCAAGTAGGTGATTTTATGGAATGTTTTGAAGTAAAAGAAGTCGCTAGAAGCTTAGACTCTATAGATAAAAAAGTTGGTTAAAATTTAATATTATGTCAAATAATTTTTCATTTAATTCAAAAAAAAAAACGAAAAAAAATGCATATAAATCTCATAGACAGCTTAAGGTTGGTGAAGAGTTAAGGTACTTAATTTCAAATGCATTTCTTCGTGAGAGTTTTTATGATGATAATATTAAAGATAACAACATCACTATTACTGAAGTTGATGTAAGTCCAGATCTAAAAAATGCCAAGGTTTTTGTAATGCCATTGGGTGGAAAAAATAAGCTTGATGTATTGAATAGTTTAAACAAAATAAGTGGTCGTTTAAAAAAAGTTATATCAAATAGCATTACTTTAAGACAAACACCAATTCTTTCATTTAAGATAGACGAAACATTTGAGTATGCAAAAAACATTCATGATATTCTTGAAAAAATAAAAAAATAAACACTCTTTTTAAATTTAATGATCAAAACAAACTTAAACAAAATAAGTGGATGGATTATTTTAGACAAACAAAAAGGAATAACTTCCCGTCAACTTGTTTCAAAAATCTCTAAAACATTTAAAATAAAAAAAATTGGCCATGGTGGAACTTTGGATCCGATGGCTACAGGAATCTTACCAATAGCCCTAGGTGAAGCTACTAAATTAATCTCTTTTGTACAAAATAAAAAAAAAAAATATTCTTTCACAGTTAAGTGGGGAGAAGCAACGGATACTGATGACATTGAAGGAAACATAATAGAAAAATCTGATATTAGACCTAATAAAGAAGAAATTCAAAAGGCTCTATTTTCATTTATAGGAAAAATTAATCAAAAACCACCAATTTTTTCAGCTATTAAAATTGACGGTAAACGTTCATACAATTTAGCTAGAAAAAATATCCCAATTATACATAAATCAAGACCAATTGAAGTTTATACGTTGAAATTAAAAAAAATAATAAATATTGATTTTGCTGAGTTTGAAGTCACTTGTGGTAAGGGAACTTACGTGAGGTCATTAGTTAGAGATTTGTCAGAAAAGTTAAACACAAAAGGTCATGTTACCAAGCTAAGAAGACATTTAGTAGGAAATTTCAATGAAAAAGATACGTTTTTTATAGATTTTTTTGAAGAAATAATACATAGTCCAACTTTTTTAAAAAAAATCAAACCAATGGAAAAAGTGCTAGACGACATCCCGGCACTTTTTTTAACTGAAACAGAGGCAATAAAACTTAGGCTAGGACAAAAAATCAAGTTAGAAACGTTAAAATTCAAAACTAATTTTATCAAAGCATATCCAAATTATCAAAATTTTGAAAGAGTTTGTACTGTTAGTAAGAATAAACTGGTAGCACTTATTGAAATTGATAATGGATTTGTAAAGCCTAAAAGAGTAATAAATTATTAAACAGAAAGGTAAATACGATGTCGATTGACAAAAACCAAACAATTAAAATTATTAAGGATTTTGGCAGTAATGAAAATGATTCGGGATCAGCTGATGTTCAGGTTGCGATACTTACTGAGAGAATTAAAAACTTAACTGAACATTTAAAAAAACATAAAAAAGACTTTGGATCCAGACGTGGTCTTCTAAGCATGGTTGGACAACGTAGAAATATACTAAAATATATTAAAAATAAAAATGAAGAAAGATATTCTAATCTTATAAAAAAACTTGGTTTAAGAAGATAATTATAAATAATAAAATATTTTATAGATATTTGAAGTTAGAGGAAAAAAAATGTTTAAAGTGTATAGGAAAGAAATCACATGGGGTGGTAAATTATTAACGTTTGAGACTGGTAAAATTGCTCGTCAAGCTGACGGGGCAGTAATGGTTACTTATGGAGGGACAACAGTTTTATGTACAGCAGTTGGTGCAGCAGTTGCCAAACCTGGGATCGATTTTTTCCCCTTGACAGTTAATTATCAAGAAAAAGCTTTTGCTGCCGGAAGAATCCCCGGTGGGTTTTTTAAGAGAGAGGGTAGACCTTCTGAAAAAGAAACTTTGGTATCGAGATTAATCGACAGACCAATAAGACCACTTTTTCATAAAAATTACAAAAATGAAACTCAAATCATAGCTACTGTCCTTGCTCATGATATGGAAAATGACCCTGATATAGTATCGATTATAGCTGCATCTGCTGCTTTGACAATTTCAGGATTGCCTTTTATGGGGCCTGTTGGCGCTTGTAGAATTGGATGGGATGGAAGTAATTATATTTTAAATCCAACAATTGAGCAAATGCAAAATAAAAGTCTTGATTTAGTGGTGTCCGGTACAAAAGAAGGTGTGCTAATGGTTGAATCTGAAGCATCTGAACTCTCTGAAGAAATCATGTTAGGTGCTGTTGATTATGGTCATAAGGAAATGGAAAGCGTTATTAATGCTATAATAGAATTAGCAGAAGTTGCCGCGAAAGAACCTAGACCGTTACCAGAAGATCCAACTGAAAAATCTGAATATACAAAAAAAATAAAGCCTTTTAGAAAAAAGTTTGAGAAAGCTTACAAGGAAACTGAAAAATCTAATAGATCAAAATTATTATCTGAAATTAGAAACAATATTTTGTCCGAATTTGATGAAACCTCAGATTTTACTTTAATATCGACTTTAACCAAAGATATAGAAGCTGACATTGTGAGAGGTAATATTCTCAAAACTAAGAAAAGAATAGATGGTAGAGATGTTAAGACCGTAAGACCAATAATAGCAGAAGTTGGAACTTTACCTACAGCCCATGGCTCTGCTCTATTTACTAGAGGAGAAACTCAAGCTCTTGTTGTCGCTACTTTAGGTACTGGACAAGATGAGCAGATCATTGATGCATTGGAAGGCGAATACAGATCAAAATTTATGTTACATTATAACTTCCCACCTTATTCTGTTGGAGAAGCTGGAAGAGTTGGTTCCCCAGGAAGAAGAGAAATTGGGCATGGTAAATTAGCGTGGCGAGCTGTAAATCCATTATTGCCCTCAGAAACGGATTTTCCTTACACTGTGAGAATTGTTTCTGAAGTAACAGAATCAAATGGATCTTCATCAATGGCAACTGTTTGCGGAACTTCATTAGCATTAATGGATGCTGGCGTTCCAATTAAAAAACCAATTGCAGGAATAGCTATGGGTCTAATTAAACAAAAAGAAGAATTCTCGGTTCTTTCAGATATACTAGGCGATGAAGATCACTTAGGAGATATGGATTTTAAAGTTGCTGGAACTTTTGATGGTATTACAAGTCTTCAAATGGATATCAAAATCACTTCTATAACTAAAGAAATTATGAAAACTGCCTTGGAACAAGCTAAGGAAGGAAGAATTCATATTTTGAATGAAATGAGTAAAGCAATTAATTCTTCAAGGGAAGTTTTAGCAGATACAGCACCAAAAATTACAACTTTGAAAATTAAATTAGAAAAAATTCGAGATGTTATTGGTCCAGGTGGTAAGACTATAAGAGAAATATGTGAGACTACAGGTGCTAAAGTTGATATTGAAGATGATGGTACAATAAAAATTGCTGCATCTGATAATGTATCCTCTGAGGCTGCATTAAAGAAAATAAATGACATAGTAGCAGAGGCCGAATTAGGAGTAATATACACTGGAAAAGTTGTAAAAACTGTAGATTTTGGAGCATTTGTAAATTTCCTTGGGACTAAAGATGGATTAGTGCATATCTCAGAGTTACAAAATGCAAGAACAGAAAAAACAACTGATATATGTAAAGAAGGTGATATTGTAAAAGTTAAAGTAATTGGCTTTGATGATAGAGGAAAAGTGAAATTGTCAATGAAAAGAGTAGATCAAGAAACTGGTGAAGATATTGAGAATTTAAATAAAGAAGACAATTAATAAGAAATGAGGAATTTTATGAGCAATATAACCCCAAAAACAGAATGGATAAAAACTTGGTCTGAAAATGGTGTAGGTTGGATACAGTTATGTCATGAAAACAAACTAAACCCTTTATCGTCTGGATTTATTTTAGCTATCAAGGACGCAGCTCAAAAATATGACAATGATACATCAATCAGCTGTATTGTTCTAATTGGTTCAGAAAAGGCATTTGCAGCCGGTGCAGATTTAAAAGAAATGGTTAAACTTAACTACTCTTCTGTAACAGAAAGTAGGTATATTGAAAATGGATGGTTAGAGATACCTAAAATTCAAACGCCAATAATTGCCGGTGTAAAAGGTTATGCCTTAGGCGGTGGTTGTGAGCTTGCTATGATGTGTGATTTTATTATAGCCAATGAAGATGCAAAATTTGGGCAACCTGAAATAAATATTGGGGCAATACCAGGTGCTGGTGGTACTCAAAGGCTTACAAGGTCAATTGGGAAGTCTAAAGCAATGTTAGCTGTGCTTACAGGAGACATGATGTCAGCAGTCGAAGCTGAAAATTGTGGTTTAGTTGCAAAAGTGTTCAAAAATGAAGATTTCGATGTTTCCCTAAAAGAAATAGCTTTTAAAATAGCTAGCCAATCGAAACCATTATCAAAACTTGCTAAACAAGCAGTAAACGTAGCTTATGAAACAACACTAGAAGAAGGTATTAGGTCTGAAAGAGCCTTATTTTATTCAACTTTTGCACTTGATGATCATGTTGAAGGTATGGAGGCATTTTCAGAAAAGCGTAAACCAGTCTGGAAAAATAAATAATCAAAAAATCAATCTAAGTTTTCTTGCTTTGGTATTGCAACACTATGTAACCCACCATCCACATGATGTATATTTCCTGTAACACCAGACGAAAGGTTAGACGTTAAATATAAAGCTGCGTTTCCAACTTCATTTAGCTGAGGGTTAAATTTTAGCGGAGCGACGCTTTCAGAATACCTAAAAACATGTCGTGCACCTGATATAGCAGCTCCAGCAAGTGTTTTTACGGGACCGGCTGATAATGCATTTACTCTTACATTGTGCTTACCTAGATCCATAGCTAAATATTTAATTGAGGCTTCCAATGCAGACTTTGCTACACCCATAACATTGTAGTTGGGTGTGGTTCTTTCGGCACCTAGATAAGACAGTGTTAGCAAGCTTCCTCCTTTTAGTGAGATAAGAGGTAAGGCTGATTTTGCAACACGAGTGAAACTGAATGCAGATATGTTTAAGGTATTTAAAAAGTTCTCTCTACTACAATTAAGATATTTTCCTTTTAATTCCTCCTTATCAGAATATGCAAGGGCATGGACAACAAAATCAATTTCTTTCCATATTTTAGCAATCTTTTCAAACATACCTTCAATAGAGTTAAAATCATTTGATTCTTTAGATACATCGCATTCAAAACTTTTATCTGATTTTGTTGAGGTCATCAATGGTATTAGTCTTTTCTTAAATCCTTGATTTTGATATGAGAAAGCTAACTCAGCACCGTTGTCAGCTAATGTTTTTGCAATACCCCATGCTATTGAGCGTTCATTTGCAACGCCCATTATTAAACCTTTTTTACCATTCATTATAGACATAGTATCTTCACTTAATTGTTTTAGATAAAGCAAGGCAAGCATTCGTTCCACCAAAGCCGAAAGAATTTGATAATGCCATATTTACTTGGATATCTTGGATTGTTTTTCTAGGTATTTCAATAGATCCAATTTCTGGATCATCATCATTAATATTAGAGGATCCAGAAATAAAATTATTATTCATCATAATAAGAGTATATATAGCCTCTTGAACACCAGTTGCACCTAAAGAGTGTCCTGTTAATGACTTAGTGCTTGTTAATTTTGGAAGATAGTCACTATCTTTAAAAACTTCTCTTACAGCATTAAGTTCTTGCATGTCTCCAACAGGTGTACTGGTTCCGTGGGCATTTATATAATCAACTTTTTGATTAATACCCTTAAGAGCTTCTTTCATGCATCTTATTGCCCCTTCTCCACTGGGAGCAACCATGTCGTAACCATCTGAATTAGCACAGTGTCCAACTATTTCACCATAAATTTTAGCACCTCTCGCTTTTGCGTGTTCAAGCTCCTCAAGGACAATCATGCCTCCACCACCAGCAATTACAAAACCATCTCGATTTAAATCATAAGGTCTAGAGGCTAATTCTGGTGTATCATTATACTTGCTAGACATCGCACCCATAGCATCAAATAAAACAGACAATGTCCAATCTAACTCTTCACCACCACCAGCAAATATTATATTTTGATTACCATATTTAATTTGATCTGTACCAATTCCTATACAATGTGCTGAAGTAGAACAAGCAGAGGTTATAGAAAAATTAACCCCTTTAATTTTAAAAAAAGTAGCAATACAGGCAGATACAGACGAACTCATGCACCTTGGAACCATAAATGGCCCTACTCTTTTTGGACCTTTTTCCCTTGCGATATCAAATGATTGGAGTAAGTTTATTGTGCTTGGCCCACCAGAACCAGCAATTAGACCTGTTTTCGGATTAGATACTTCTTCAGGAGAAAGTCCAGAGTCCTTAATTGCCTGCTCCATAGAAAGTACAGAATAAGCTGCACCTGGACCCATAAACCTAAGTTGTTTTTTATCAACATGATCTTCTAGATTAAGTTTTATTTCACCATGTATTTGACTTCTAAAACCCATTTCTTTGTAAGTCTCAGCTTTAACTATTCCTGATTTTTGGTTTATTAGGGAGTTTTTAACCTCTTCTACAGTATTACCAATCGAGCTTATGATGCCCATACCTGTTATAACAACTCTTCTTTTGCTATACATACTAATCCTATCCATTAAAAATTAATTAATCTTGGAAAAGTCCAACTCTTATGTCGAATGCCTCAAAAACTACTTTGTCATCACAAATAACTTTCCCATCAGCAATTCCAAGAATTAATTTTCTCATAATAACACGTTTAAAATCTAGTAAATACTCCACTTTTTTGGCTATTGGTAATATTTGGCCAGTAAATTTTACTTCTCCTACTGATATAGCTCTTCCTTTTCCTCTACCACCCATATTTCCAAGAGAAAAACCTAATAATTGCCACAAAGCGTCCATCCCCAAGCAACCTGGCATAACAGGGTCATTTTCAAAGTGACAAGGAAAAAACCATTTATCAGGTGTGATTTTAAATTGAGCGTGTGCCGTACCTTTATTATAAGCACCTCCAGTTTCTTTGATACTTATAATTTCATCAAACATCAACATAGGAGGTAAAGGCAATTTAGGAAAATCTACTCCTGCAAGTTTTCCCTTTGCACAATCAATTAATTCTTGATAATTAAATGAATTTTTAAATAAAGCCAAAATAAGACACCTTTATGTTACTTAGTCTATTTTACAATAATCACAAAAATCAATAAATAAAACAAATTTAGAAAATTAATTCTTTGTTGATCCCCAAATATTTTCTTTTTGCACCCAACCTACATACACTTTACTTTTTACTATTTCAATATTACACCATTTTTCTTTACAGTAATGGATATTAATTAGCAAATTCGGCAAAAGTTTGGCTAAAGAATTGCTCGAATTAGATGGTATTTTTTTTAAAAAAGTAGTTTTAGTTATTAATCCCGTTCTGACTGAAGATAGTAATTGCGTGTGTACCCATCCAGATATATCGTTTGATGTAATCACTTTTCTCCAATTGTGATACTCTGCAATTATTTTTAATGGATATCCTTTCTGTTTCAATTCAAATTTTACTGGAAACTCCTTTCCTGGTCCAGATCTCATATAAGTTAATGAATTTTTTAAGGAGACTATTCTTGGTATATTTAAGCCACTTCCATTGATTGAAACCTTAGATACTGTAGTTTTTGATAACGCATTTTCTGAATAAATCATAAAACTGATAATTAAAAAAATTGAATAACAAAACATATTTTTAAATTTAAAATTATAAATATTCATAGCATTTACTTTGAACAAACTGGACATTGGCGGTTCTTTACAAGTTTGATTTTATCAAGATTAAGAGTCAACCCATCATATAAAAATAAATTTCCTGCTGAAGATCTATAATCTTTAAGTGCTATCTCTTTTATAGCTTCATTGACTTGCATGCTTCCTATTAAACCTGTCACAGGGCCTATTATTCCAGCTTCCCTGCAATTTGTGGTAGGAGCTTTTTCATCAGTCCTTGGAAAAACACATTCATAACAGGGATAGTCTATATTTAATCCACTTTTCCAAATAGCTAATTGCCCCTCCATTTGAACTGCAGAACCAGAAATTAAAAGTTTTTTATATTTATGTGATAAATAATTTAAAATATATTTAGTTTTAGGATTATCAGAACAGTCAAAAATTAAATCAAAATTTCTAATATCTACTGTTTCGTCAAAGTATTTTTTCTCAGAAATTATTGAAATATTTGGATTTATTTTTTTACATTCCTGCACCAAATTTTCAGCTTTATTATTGCCAATATGGTTATTTTTATGAGCAATTTGCCTGTTTAGGTTACTAATTTCAATAACATCTTGATCGTAGATCTTTATGTGTCCAAACCCTGCTGCAGAAGCGTAAAGTGCAACCGGACAACCTAAACCACCAGCACCTACAATTAAACATTTTGTATTAAGTAATTTTTTTTGACCTTCCTCGTCAAAATTAGGAATAATAACTTGCCTAGCGTACCTATTTAAATCATCATCATTTAGCATTTATGCCTCTTTGATTATAATTATTTAAAAGATTGTTAATTTTATTCACTAAATTAAAGGCAACAGATTTTTTGCTTTGTGTTTCCCATTCTTCACAATTATTTTTTTCAATAAGACATACTTTATTATAATCTTCTCCAAAAACCTTGTTATTGCTTACATTATTAGCAACAATTAAATCAACATTTTTAGATATTAATTTAGAATATGCATTTTTTTTTAAATTATTTGTTTCTGCTGAAAAACCAATTACAATTTTTGGCCTAAGATTACCTTTAGCTATTGTTGCTAAAATATCAGGATTTTTAATAGTCTCAAATAATAAACTACTATTAGTTTTTTTAATTTTATTATTTAAATCAAAATTTTTATTTGAAGATGTTTTAGGAACAAGTTTCCAATCTGCAACTGCTGCATTACAGATTAAAATATCAGCAGGAAGTTGTTTATATACACTATCTAACATTTCATGAGCAGTATTAACTTGTATTATATTTTCACAAGCTGGAAAAGGAATATTAACTGGACCGGTAATCAAAGTTACTTTACCTCCCCTTTTTGTCAATTCAGAAGCAATTTCGAAACCTTGTTTGCCAGATGATCTGTTACTTACAAATCTAACTGGGTCAATATTTTCTATTGTTGGCCCCGCAGTTATTAAAATAGACACATTTTTAAATTGACTAGCAAGAGTTTGATCTTTATTTATATCAGACAAAATAGACTCAACTATGAGTTTGGGCTCAGGTAATCTACCTGCCCCGCTCTCACCACACGCCATATCACCTGTATCAGGCTCTATAAATTTAATACCTCTATCTTTAAGTTTCTTATAATTTTCTTGTGTTGCCAAGTTATTCCACATAACAGGGTTCATTGAAGGTGCTAGAATTATTTTGGAAAAAGAAGCAAGCAATATCGTACTTGCTAAATCATCAGCTAATCCATTTGCAAGCTTTGCCATTATATTTGCAGTCGCAGGTGCTACTAAAATTATATCAGGACTTCTAGCTAAACTTATGTGGTTCATTTTTGTTTCGTCTTCGACCGAAAATAGATCAACATAACATTTTTTTTCAGTTAAGCTTGTAACTAACAAAGGTGTAATAAATCTTTGGGCTGATTTAGTCATAACAACATCAAGGTTAATATTGGTTTTTTTTATTAATCTAATGATTTCAAGAGATTTATACGATGCTACCCCTCCACTTATAATTAACAAAATTTTAAATTTAAAATCACGTAACTTTTTAGCAGGCAAAAAATTTTCAATATTTATATTAAGGAAAGAGCCTAGTTCTAATATAGCCTTGTGTTTCGAGCTTGGTATTTTATTAAGTTTTTTCCAATTTGAAATTGCAGAAGGTTGAATTTTTAATTCCTTCGCAACAGCGCCTGTTCCACCTAGTAAAGAAATAAGTTGAGAAATTTTATTCATAATACAGTAAACAATTATAGTTGATATATTATATTAAATGAATTGTATGAAAAATAAATGAAAAATTTCATTTATTTGATAGTAATTCATCAATTTTGTTTATTATTTCAGGGATTTTCAGTATAGCTATCTTATTTTTATGAAACCATTTTTCTAAAACCTCAAATGGATCATGTGTATCAGTAATCCATTTATTAATTAATGGTCTAGACAATTCCCACATATTTACATTTGGATTTATTTGTCTAGTTGTACCCTCAGCCATTAACATGGTTTTTTGTAATAATGTAAATTGTGGTTGTACTTCGATATTAAAATTTTTTGATAGATTTAGTACCTGGCCAAGCAATTTAGCAAAAGACACTTCACCAATAGGTTTATTTAAAATAGGCGTAGAAATAGCCCTTATTGCTTGAGAAAGATGATCATGAGAAATATCTTTACCTAACATATTAGCTTCATCGTGTATTTCAACTACTTTCTTATAGTTTTTATTTAATAGGTTAGTAAGTAGTAATGCTAAAAATTGTCTATCTTTATTTGATAGCCTCCCCATAATACCAAAATCAATAGGTACTAGTTTACCTTCTTTATCTATAAGTATATTTCCAGGATGCATATCTCCATGAAAGAAGCCGTCACGGAATACTTGAAGGAAAAAAACTTCTGTGCCTACTTCTGTAATATGTTTGATGTTATGTTTATAGGCATTAAGTGATTCTAAATCATCAATTCTAATTCCCTCTATAAATTCTATAACAAGCATATTTTTAGTAGTAAACTCCCAGTAAATTTTTGGAACTTTATAATTTGGATGATCTTTAAAATTTTCAGCAAGTTCGTCTGCTGCAGAAGCTTCTAGAGTTAAATCAAGCTCATTCAAAGAGACTTCAGACAACACCTCAACATTTCTTGAAAGTTTTAGTCTTCTAATATTTGGAAGAAAAAATTCAAGAAATTTCGCAATCCAGTAAAAAAAAGTGAAGTCTTTAAATAATTGTTTATGTATGTTAGGTTTTAATATTTTTATTGCTATTTTCTTTCCATCTTTAAGCATTCCTGTGTGAACTTGTGCAACAGATGCGCTTGCAATTGGATTTTCATCGAAAGCAGCTAAACTTTCATGAAAGAAATTTTCATTTTGATCATTAATAATTTTTTTAGCAACATAATTTGAGAAAGGTTTCAAGTCACCTTGTAATTTCTTCAGCTCATGACATGTTGACTTACCAAGTATATCAGGTCTTGTTGATAAAGCTTGTCCAAACTTTATATATCCTGGTCCTAAATTTATCAAAATATTGCAAAGTTTCTTCCCAATTTCTTTTTGGTTTTTATTTCCAAAAATAAAATTTAAAATTTTTAAAATTAATACTATTTGTTTATTGAAATATTTATTTTCAATTAGAAGAGCCAAGATTCCTGTTCTAAATACTTTAATACATATTAAAAGACTTTTAATTAAAAAGAATGGTATTTTCCAAAATGGATATTCTAACTTTTGTTGTATTTGCATCTAAATTTTCCAACCACTATGAAGTGCAACTATGCCGTTGGATAAGTTTCTGCATTTCACTCTAGAAAATCCAACTTCAGAGAACATATGGGAAACTTCAGCTTGGGTTGGAAATTTTCTTATAGATTCTACTAAATATTTATAGGCTTCCTTATTACCAGTAATTTTATCCCCTATTAATGGCATGATTTTAAATGACCAATAATCATAAAATCTATTTAGCAGACCATTTTCCATATGGCTAAATTCTAAACATAAAAATCTGCCACCAGGCTTGAGAATACGATAAACTTCCTGTAAAGATTTACTTCTATTTGTAATATTTCTTAAACCGAAACTCATAGTTGCACGTTCAAATGAATTATCTAATGCTGGAATGTTTTCTGCACTAGCAACAGTCCATTCTAAATTATGAAAATTTTTATATTTTTCTTTACCGACTTGAATCATTTCTTTATTTATATCGAAAATATGAGCAGAGTTACCACCTGCATTTAAAAATTTATGAGCTACATCGCCTGTGCCTCCAGCTATATCAGCTAAATTTTGAGTGTTTTGAGGAGCTAACCAGTTAATCAAATCATTTTTCCAAAGTCTATGAATACCAAAACTTGTTATATCATTCATGAGGTCATATTTGCGAGCAACTGAATTGAACACATTATTCACCAATTTTTGTTTGTCACTTTTTTTTATCGACTTGTAACCGAAGTCAACATTATTTTGATTTTCATTACACATTATTTATCTAAATAGTATATTAGATCTAAATTTAAATTAATATACTTTTTAAATTTATTCAAAGATAGACTAAAAAGGATAAAAATTGCCTGAATTACCTGAAGTTGAAACAGTATGTTTAGCGTTATCTAAAATTGTGAATAATTCTATAGTAAGTAATATTGAAATATTCAGAAAAGATCTAAGATGGAAAATAAAAGAAAACTTAGAAATAGATTTAAAACAAGAAATTTTGAAAAAACCCTATAGAAGGGGGAAATATATTTTAATACCAACTTCTAAAGAATATATACTATTGTTTCATTTAGGAATGAGTGGATCAATAAAAATTATATCTGATGAATATGATTTATCAAAGCATGATCATGTAAAAATTGACTTAAAAACTAAGGAAAATCAATTTTTTTCAATAATATATAATGATCCAAGAAGATTCGGGTTTATTGATTTTTTTAGTATAAAAAAAATTCAAAACCACTTTTTGTTAAAAAAACTAGGAGTAGAACCATTAGAAAAAGATTTTACTATAAATTATTTACAAAAGAAAATTCATAATAAATCGAAATCTGTCAAAAACTTTTTAATGGATCAAAGTATTATTGCCGGTATAGGAAATATTTATGCTAGTGAGATACTGTATAAAGCTAATATTAATCCTTTACGAACTGTGGATAAGCTTAGAAAAGAACATTTAAAATCCATTATATATGCAACAAAATTTATTTTAAAAAAGTCAATTAATTTTGGTGGAACATCAATAAGAAATCACTTGCAACCAGATGGCAAGCTTGGATATTTTGTGCAAGAACTTCAAGTTTATGGAAAAAACAAACACAACTGTAATAAATGTAATAATGTGATAACTTTAATAAATATTAGCAATCGATCAACGTATTATTGTAGCTATTGCCAAAAGTAGTTTCAATAAATTAACTTGACAATTAATAAAGAAAAATTTAATTCATAGAAAAATTAAAAGGTATTATTATGGCTAATCATGCTTCAGCAAAAAAAAGAATAAGAAGAAATACTAGAATGGAAATTATTAACAAGATCAGAAAAAATAGAGTAAGATCTTTCATTAAAAAAGTTGAAATAGCTATAGATAAAGCCGACAAAACGTCGGCTAACGAAGCATTTAAAAAAGCCCAACCAGAAATGCACAAATCAGTCACAAAAGGTGTATTTAAAAAAAATACAATGTCTAGAAAATTGTCTAGACTTTCATCTAGAATAAAGAATTTAGCGTAAATCTAAATTCATAATGCCATTTTACGAAATGGGTATCAGCCTCTTTTTTTTTTAAGAATAATTAATCCAACGATTCGCTGATATATTAATATTGTAATAATTAAAAAAGATATAATAATTACTTTATTACAAAAAATTATTTTTGGATTAAATCTATTAAACGCTAAATTTGATTTGTATGAGAATCATAATAAATACAACGTAGTATGCATAAATATTAGAAGTAAATATTAAGTACAAATTCTTATAATTATTAAATTTAATTAATTATGTTAATTAAATTTAATGTTAGATAAAAAACTAGTACTCTGTTTTATTTATGTTTTTTTATGAATATAAAAAATCAATAAATTTTTTTATTTTATTATGCTTTCAATTCTTGCGAATGAATTACAGAAATATATATTTAAAAAAGTAAACAAACTCCATATACAAAAAATTAGCTTATAACAGTATATAGTTTTTTATAGGATTTATCTAAAATGAATGATATTAGATTAAACAATAAGCTTGAAGAAAATAATGATCTAACTATCCAAAATATAAATGAAACTTTAGATACCCAAAAACATCAATGGGAAGATATCCAATCTTTAATTTATAATAACGTTAAGGAAATTTTTTGGAAAGCTTGGATAAAGCCTCTTAAATTTGTAAAATTGGAAAATGAAATTTTATATCTGTCAGCGGAATCTAAAATAATTACAAATAGAGCTGAAACTCAATATTATGAAACTATATTAATTCATTCTAAGAAATTTTTTAAATCTATAAAAAAAATTAAATTTTTTACAATTAATCCTGAATATAAAGAAACGTCTACTGTTACAAACGAAAATCCTAAAAGAATTAGTGAAAAACTTATAAAATATAATAATCTCTCCTTTGTAGAGAGTGTGTCAATGAAAGTTAATTCAAATTTTACGTTTGAAAATTTTGTTGTTGGCCAATCAAACCAAATGCCTTTTGCAGCATCCAAAAAGATATGTGAAAAAAATTCTTTGATTTATAATCCACTCTATATCCATGGTGATGTTGGTATGGGAAAAACACATTTATTAAATGCTATCGCAATAGATATGATGAAAAATTTTTCTGATTTAAAAATTGTTTTAATGTCAGCTGAAAGATTTATGTACCAATTTATCAAGGCTATAAGATTAAAAGAAACTATAAAATTTAAAGATCAATTTCGTTCTATTGATATATTAATGATAGACGATATTCAATTTATAGGTGGTAAAGGATCTACTCAAGAAGAGTTTTTTTATACGTTCAACGATTTAATTAATGATGGAAAACAAATTATTATATCATCTAATAAATCTCCTGTTGATTTATTGAATTTAGACGAAAAGCTAAAGTCAAGATTATCAGGTGGTTTAGTAGTTGATTTTCTTCCAACTAATTATGAATTAAGGTTAGGTATATTGAAAAAAAAAGTTGAAGTGCTAAGTCTAAAAATTTCTTTGGAAGTACTTCAATTTTTAGCTACTAAAATTGTAAATAATATAAGAGAATTAGAAGGTGCATTAAACCGTATTTGGGCAAATTATGAATTAACAGGGAAAATTATAAATATTGAAAATGCTAAGGACTTGTTATCTGATATTTTATGTGCACATGAAAAAAATGTTTCTATAGATGACATAAAACAACAAGTTTCATCATATTTTAACCTAAAACTATCTGATATGAGTTCGTCGTGTAGATCAATTAATGTTGCTAGACCTAGACAAATCGCTATGTTTCTTTGTAAAGGCCTAACTACTTTTTCTTACCCTGAAATTGGCAAAGCCTTTGGAGGTAAAGACCATACAACAGTAATGCACGCAGTCAAAAAAATTGAAAAATTGTTAATTGATGATAATAGAATAAAAAAACAAGTTTTAGATTTAAAACAAATTATTTTTTCTGTTTAATTTTATTTTATTCCAAGTAAATTTCTTAGTCTTAATTGCTTGCTGAAACAAGTTATAACATGTTATAATTAATAGATATTAAAGATTTTTTTAGAAAGTAATTGAGGTTTAATTATGAATTTTACCATTGATAGAAATGCTCTTTTAAAACCTCTTGGTCATGTCTACTCGGTGGTAGAAAGAAGAAATACTATACCCATTTTATCAAATGTATTAATAGAAACGAGTTCCTCTAAAGTTTCGTTTACTGCTACAGATATGGATATGGATATTGTTGAAGAAACTAGCTGTATAGTTTCAAGTCAGGGCAAAGTGACTTTAGTAGCGCACACATTATTCGATATTGTTAGAAAACTTCCAGACGGATCTGAGATTAAAATTGAAATGATTGAGTCAAATGTGGAAGTTTCTGCAGGCAAATCTAAATTTATACTGCCAACATTGCCTGTAGATGATTATCCTATCATGACTAATGTTGAAAAGGGTCACGAATTCAATGTTCAGTCGATAGATCTTGCTAATTTAATAGATAATACAAAATTTGCAATTTCATCTGAGGAAACCCGATATTATTTAAATGGTATATTCTTGCATGTTCCTGAAGCTAACAAAGAAAAACTCAGAGCAGTCGCAACTGATGGTCATAGACTGGCTCAAGCAGAGATTCCAATTCCTGTAGGTGCTGAAGATATGCCAGGAATAATTTTACCTAAAAAAGCTGTGGGTGAAATTAGAAAGTTAACTGACAGTACAGATGGTAAAATTAAAATTACGATTTCTAGCAGTAAGGCTCAATTTGTTTTTCCAAATTCAGTTCTAACTACCAAATTAATTGATGGTTCTTTTCCTGATTATCAAAGAGTAATTCCAAAAGACAACTTAAATAAGTTAGTAGTTTCAAATTCTCAATTTTCTAGAGCAATTGACAGAGTTTCTACAGTCTCGATGGAAAAATCAAGAGCTGTTAAACTTTCACTAAGCAATGATTTATTATCATTAAATGTAAACAGCCACGATTTAGGAGACGCTTCAGAGGATTTAGAAATAGATTATAGCTATGATAGATTAGATATTGGATTTAACTCAAAATATCTTTTAGACATAGCCTCCCAAATACAAGGTAAAGAAATTGAAATTTTATTGTCAGACTCTGCTTCTCCAGCTCTAATTACAGATCCTGATCAAGATGGTGTAATTTTTGTTTTGATGCCAATGAGAGTTTGATTTTCTATCAGATTTAATTAAGAAATCTAGGAGAAATATGAACAATAGTATTTTAAGTTTTAAAGAAAATATTTCTAATATAGAAGATCTAAAAAGTTTTTACATAGAAAAGTTAACTCTAACAAATTTTAGAAATCACAAAAATTTAAATCTTAACTTAAAAAATTCTTCTATATTAATTTATGGTGGAAATGGTTGTGGTAAAACAAATGTTTTAGAAGCAATTTCTTTACTAAATCAAGGTAAAGGTCTAAGAAAAGCAAACATAAACAATTATTTAAACCAAGAAGAAATTAGCAGTATAGGATATAAGACCTGGGGTGTGAATGCTGATTTTGTAGGACCAAAGGGGAAAACAAATATTGGCACAGGCTTAAAAAAAAACCCATTAAGTAAATCAAGAGTTGCAAAAATTAATTCAGACTATGTCCCTTTAAGTTCTTTAGGTAAAGTTTTAAATATATCTTGGATAACCCCACAAATGTGTATTTTATTCACTACAAGTATGGCTGAGAAACGACGTTTTATTGATAGACTTACTTTATCATTTGATAACTTACATTTAAATAGAGTGTATAAATATGAAAAGTTATTAAGACAAAGAAATAAAATTTTGATGCAATCAAAAACTGATGACAAATGGTTGGATACTATAGAGTCTCAAATTTCTGAATTGTCAATTGCTATCATTGCTCGAAGATTAGACCTATTAGAAGAACTTGATAAACTTCATAACCTTGAATTAAATAACCATTCTTTAACAAAGCATTTTCCTTCCGCAGGTATTGTGATTAATGGATTAATAGAAAAATTACTTAAAATTAAACCAGCTGTTGAAGTTGAGGATTACATAAGATTAGAATTAAAAAAATCTAGATTAGACTTAGAATCATCTGTCTCTGGGCCTAACAACTCTTTAATAGAAATTTTTAATAGAAAAAATAAAAGGAATTTGGATAGTTCGTCTACTGGAGAACAAAAACTTTTATTAATCTCAATTATTTTGTCACATGCAAGATTGCTTAATAATAAATTTAATATGGCCCCTATTTTATTATTAGATGACATTGCTGAACATTTAGACAGCAAGCATAGAGCAGCATTGTTTTTGGAAATATGTAGGCACCATGCACAATCTTGGTTTACAAGTACAAGCAAAGATGCTTTTTCAGAATATCCTAGTTTGATTGATAAAATCAATCTGCCAAAAACTAAAGAAGATTATAATGGAGATTACCACTTTAGATATGGAGATATTTAAATGTCTGATAAAAATCTAGATTTAAATAATAATGATTATGATGCGGAATCAATTAAAGTACTTAAGGGTTTAGATGCTGTAAGAAAGAGGCCTGGCATGTACATAGGCGATACGGACGATGGATCTGGTTTGCATCACATGGTTTATGAAGTTTTAGACAATTCAATTGATGAATCTCTTGCTGGTCATTGTGACCTTATTCAGGTAAAATTATTAGGTGACAGCTCTGTTACTATAAGTGACAATGGTAGAGGTATTCCAGTTGATATTCATCCTGAAGAGGGCATTTCAGCAGCTGAAGTAATAATGACTCAACTACATGCTGGAGGAAAATTTGATAATAACTCGTATAAAGTTTCAGGGGGGCTACACGGAGTTGGTATTTCAGTAGTAAATGCTTTGTCTGAGAAGTTGACTTTAAAAATATATAGAAATGGTTATGTTCATGAAATTAATTTTAGAAATGGTGTAGCAGAAAATCGTTTACAAATCACTGGAGAAGAAAAAAATAAAACTGGTACTGAAATTAATTTTAAACCAAGTGAAGACACATTTTCAAAATGTATTTTTGATTATTCAACGTTGGAACACAGAATAAGAGAATTAGCATTTTTAAATAGTGGTGTGCATATTGACTTAATAGATCAGAGAGAATTAGAAGATAAAAAAGTTTCGTTTTTTTTTGAAGGAGGGCTCAAAGCTTATATCGAATATTTGAATAGATCTAGAAACGCAATTCATGATGTAATAGCAACAACTCATGAAAAAGATGGTATTATAGTTGATATTTCACTTGAGTGGACAGATGGTTATCATGAAACCACTCTTTGTTTCACAAATAATATTCCTCAAAGAGATGGGGGCACACATTTAGCAGGTTTCAGAGCTGCTCTTACAAGAGTAATTAATAATTATTCAATCAATTCCGGTATAGCAAAAAAAGAAAAAATCCAATTATCTGGAGAAGATTGTAGAGAAGGTTTAACGACTGTATTGTCTCTTAAGATACCTGATCCTAAGTTTTCTAGTCAAACAAAAGATAAATTAGTATCGAGTGAAGTACGTCCAGTTGTAGAACAACTGGTATCAGAGTCATTGAATCAGTGGTTTGATGAACACCCAACAGAAGCTAAAAAAATAGTTGCTAAAGCATACGAGGCAGCAAGTGCGCGTGAGGCAGCAAAAAGAGCACGCGAACTTACTAGAAGAAAAGGTGTTATGGATATTGCTAGTTTACCTGGAAAATTAGCTGACTGTCAGGAAAAAGATCCTTCAAAATCTGAAATTTTTTTAGTAGAGGGAGACTCTGCTGGAGGTTCTGCAAAGCAAGGAAGAGATAGATCTAACCAAGCAATCCTACCATTAAGAGGAAAAATATTAAATGTGGAACGTGCTAGAGTAGATAAAATGTTATCTTCAGCTGAAATTGGTACTCTAATTACAGCTATCGGAGCAGGTGTTGGCAATTCTGAAATTGACATTGAAAAAGCAAGATATCATAAAATAATTATTATGACTGACGCAGATGTCGATGGCAGCCATATACGTACGCTCCTTTTGACATTTTTTTTTAGACATATGAGGCCACTTGTAGATGCGGGGTATTTATATATTGCGCAGCCACCTTTGTTTAGGGCGAAACAAGGTAAGTCTGAAGTTTATTTAAAAGATCAAGTTGCTTTAGATGATTACCTCATAGCATCAGGTATTAAAGATGTTTCTTTGTCAATAGCCGAAAATGAAACAATATATGGCGAGGACTTGAAGATGTCAGTTGAAAAATGCGTAAACATAAAGAGGATTATAGACAAAATTGCAACAAAATTAGGTTTCCCAGAAATTTTGTCTCAATTAGCTATTTTGGGGTTTTTAAATAAAAAAATGTTTGAAAATGAAAATAACCTAACAACAATTAGTCAAAGATTAAATCAAGTTTTAGCTCACTCAAATAACGAGTGGTCTTCAAAATATATTTACAAAAATAATAATTATTACAAAAAATATATTGAAATTTCGAGGATCAACAGAGGTGTTAAAGACGTTTTTGTTATGAGTGAAGATGACCTCAATACCGATGAAATAAAAACTTTAGATAATACAAAAGAATTTTTAAATAACTATTTTTCTGGAAAATGTATTTTCACTTCGAATCAAGAAAATTATGAAATAAAAGGGCCACTTGATTTAGCAACTAAGATAACAGATCTTGGAAAGAAAGGGTCTCAAGTAAATAGATACAAAGGTTTAGGGGAAATGAATCCAGTCCAACTTTGGGAAACAACTCTTGACCCAAATGCAAGATTTTTACTTCAAGTTAAGGTTGAAAATGAAGGTGACGCAGAAGAAACTTTTTCAACGTTGATGGGTGAAGCTGTTGAGCATAGGAGAACGTTTATTCAAGAAAATGCTCTTAAAGTTAGTAACTTAGACATATAGAATTAAATCAATAAATTATCCTTTCTTAATATATGGTTTGAAATTTGTTGAGAAGTAAATGCGCTAAGTGTCCATCCAAGGTGTCCATGACCAGTATTATAAAATACACCAGGCAATTTCCCACTTCCAACTCTAGGTACCATACTTGGTGTCATAGGTCTTAATCCGGCCCATGGAATTGCATGTTCAGTAGATACTTTAGGAAAAAGTTCGTTACACCACTTAATAAGAGGATTAATTCTATCAGCTCTAATGTCTTTATTATAACCATTAAACTCAGCAGTACCAGCAACTCTAAATCTGCCTTTTCCTAACCTGCTTGATACTATTTTAGCCTTATCATCTAGTAAAGAGACATACGGAGCATTATTAATGCTTTCTTTATCGTTTAATAATATTGTAATGGAATAGCCTTTTACAGGATATATATTAATTTTATCGCCTAACTTATCTGCTATAAATTTACTGTTAACACCAGCACAAACTACTATACCATCATAATTTTGTTGCTGAATTTCATTAAATTCATTAAAAGTAATTATTGGTTGTTTATTATCATGATGGACTTTAATAATTTCTGTTTCGTAAAAGAATTTTACACCTCTTCTTTCACAAGCATCTGCTAGTAATTTTGTAAATTTATGAATATCTCCTGACATATCACTTTTTGTATAAAATCCACCAATAAAATTTTTTAGGTTTAAAGTTGGTTCAATAGATAACATTTCATCTTTATCAATTTCTCTTCTATCCAATCCTGCTTCCAAAAGCCATTTATTAACCTCTCTACCATGTTCTAATGAAGCATCACATTCACATAAATGCATAATCCCTTTTTCTTCAAGATCCAGTTCAATATTTTCCTTTTTTAAAATTCTTTTGAATTCTGCCCTGCTATTTATAGCCATTTTAGCTGTTAAAATTGTATTTTTTTTGTGATCTGGAATATTACTTATAAAATCTATTATCCAGCTAAGTTTATGAAAAGTCAATTTAGGGTTGAATAGCAATGGTGCATCTTTTTTTAACATCCATTGGATGCCTTTGCCTATTGTTGACCAACTATTCCAAACTTCCGCATTGCAAGCAGATAATTGACCACCATTTGCAAAACTTGTTTCCATAGCAGCATAACGGTTTTTATCAAAAACTGATACAATGTAACCTCTTTCTAAAAGTTGGTAAGCAGTAGTTATTCCGGTTATACCTGCTCCTATGATGGCTATATTTTTCATAATAAACTCCGTGACAAAACTTTTTAAAGTAAACAACACCCCATCTGTCACGGAACCTGAAAGACTGACCAATAATGGCTTACCCCTTCGGTGGATGATCAAATCATCGCTCTCCAGATTATCAACTT